>JAHBSF010000140.1 GCA_019639255.1 Acidobacteriota bacterium
GCGAACCCATGTCGAGCGAAAACACGGTCGCGCCCTTGAGCACCTCCGGCACTTCCTCGTTCACGATGCGCAGCGCAAGACCTTCCGCGATCGCGGTCTTGCCGACGCCGGGATCGCCGACATAAAGCGGATTGTTCTTCTGGCGGCGGCAAAGTACCTGGATCGTGCGCGCGATTTCGCTGGCGCGGCCGATCAACGGATCGATCTTGCCTTCCTTCGCCTTCTTGTTGAGGTTGACGCAATAGGCTTCGAGCGCGTCGGTTTTCTTTTTCTGCTCCTCGCCAGGCTTCGCGTCGGTCTCGTCTTCGGCACCGCGTACGGGCTTGCTTTCAGAAACCCCCGGCCGCTTCGCGATCCCGTGGCTGATATAGTTCACCGCGTCGTAGCGCGTCATCTCCTGCTCTTGCAGGAAATAAGCGGCATGGCTTTCGCGCTCGGCGAAGATCGCGACCAGGACATTCGCGCCCGTGACTTCTTCCCGGCCGGACGACTGCACATGAATGACCGCGCGCTGGATCACGCGCTGGAAACCGGCGGTCGGCTTCGAATCCTCGCCCGCCTCGACAACGAGATTGTCGAGTTCGCCGTCGATGTAATCGACCAGATTGTGCTTGAGCTTTTCGATATCGACGTTGCAGGCGCGCATGACGGCGGCCGCGTCCTGATCGTCGAGCAGCGCGAGCAACAAGTGCTCGAGCGTCGCGTATTCATGGTGGCGCTCGTTGGCCTGCGCCAGCGCGCGATGCAGAGAATTTTCAAGACTGCGCGAGAAAGTCGGCATCGGATCCTTAATGTTCCGGGTGATTCACCGGTTCCTGATTGCTGAAAGTCTGCCGGTGCTTGGGCGGGATGTCCACTATCTAGGTCGCGCAAGCTGGGTTACAATAGCCGCGGATCGGGGCAGTTTTCTGCCGGCTGCGGCGGCCCTACATGAACGAATGCGCGCCTCTTTCTTTGCGCTTATTTCTTTTCCATCACGCACTGAAGCGGATGCTGGTGCTTGCGGGCGAAATCCATGACCTGCGTCACTTTGGTTTCGGCGACCTCGTAAGTAAAAATCCCGCATTCGCCGACCCCGTTCTGGTGAACGTGAAGCATGATCCGGGTCGCGTCCTCGCGCTGTTTGTTGAAGAAGCGCTCGAGCACGTGAACTACGAATTCCATCGGCGTGTAGTCGTCATTGAGCAAAAGCACCCGGTAAAGGTTCGGCCGCTTGGTCTGCGGCTTGGTCCGGGTAATGACGGCCGTACCTGTGCCGTCGTCCCGGCCATTATTGCGCCGCTCATCGTTCCCCTTCGCCATGCGGAGAAGAAAGTCTTCGCGGAAAACGGTTGGTCTACGGGTGCTCAACGGATTCCGATCCTAACAAAGCTTCTCGGCGCCATTCGGCACACCGGACGCTCTACGGGGCGAGAAAAGCCAGACTCTGGCTATCGCCCATCATATAGGGCGCCCGCCGCCCCCGCCAACCAGCGAAAAGCCCGGATGGAAGGCAATTCCTAACCAAACCCGCGAATTTGCCAGCCAGCAAGGCCGCCTAAATCCACGGGATTTAAGGCGATTTAGAGAAGTTCCCTGCAAGCATGGCCTGCTTTTCTGGGGATCGTCCATGTCTTCGCTGCTTCACTCTTTCCGCCGGTTCTGGTCTGGGGTTCCATCCCGTTCCGGTAACGTAGCCATCATCTTTGCGCTCGCCATCGTTCCGATCATCGGGAGCGTCGGCGCCGCCGTGGACTATTCGATGGCGAATTCAAACCGCAGTTCGATGCAGAAGGCATTGGACGCGACCGCCCTCGCCCTCGCCAAACTGATGCCGCTGTCACAGGCCCAACTCGACCAGAAGGGCTGGGAATTTTTCAGCGCCAGCCTCGGAACCATGAAGGTGGACATGCCAAAGTCGGGCCTCGTCATCACGACCCCGACTATCGGCAAGATTCATCTCACAGCTACCGGTCAATATTCGCCGCAAATCTCGGGCATCATGGGCATCAGCACGTTCCCCGTGGCGGCGGAAACTGAGGTGCAGTGGGGTATGAAGAAGCTCGAGCTTGCGCTCGCACTCGATAACACGGGCTCCATGGCCTCGAGCAACAAGATGACGGAATTGAAGAAGGCGGCGAAGAATCTTCTCACGACCCTCCAGGCCTCCGTAATGAAGCCGGGCGACGTAAAAGTATCGATCATCCCCTTTCACAAGCAGGTGCGAGTCGACACCTCTGTCTATAACTACAGCGGCTCCTGGCTGAAGTGGAACGACTGGGACAACGACAATCAGAACTGCACCGGGAACTGGTGGAATTACAGTTGCTCGCCGAAAAATCACAACAGCTGGGACGGTTGCATCGCTGACCGAGATCAGCCCAACGATGCGTCGGACAACGCGCCCACTGGCAACGCCACCAAGTTTCCGGCCCAGCAGTGCAGCTATTCGCTTGCGACCTTGCTGCCGCTTACCTACGACTGGACCGCATTGAACAATAAGATTGACTCGATGAACCCGGACGGGAACACGAACGTTTCAATCGGCCTGCAATGGGCTTGGCATTCGCTTACTTCAGGCGAACCGCTGACGCAGGCGGCGGCAGCGGCGGACGATCTGAGCAAGTACATCATTCTGATGACCGACGGCGAAAATACCGAAAACCGCTGGACCACGAACAGCAATAGTATCGATCTGCGCACCGCCGCCACTTGCGCTGCGGTGAAAGCCGCTGGCATCAAGATTTATACGATCCGCGTGATCGAAGGGGACGCCAACCTCCTGCGTAACTGCGCGTCCGACCCGTCGATGTATTTCGACGTGCAGACAGCGAGCCAACTGACGAGCGTGTTCAACTCGATCGGAGCCACGCTCGCGCAGCTGCATCTGTCGCAATAGTCGCGTCCAAACGGCAAACGACGAAGCGGGATCGCTAAAATTTTAGCGATCCCGTTTTATTCTCGCTAACCGCCGACCCGCATCCTGCAGCGGCGGCTACGGGTCAAGTCGACTTTACAAGTTCCCCGCAAGACTCGGTTAAAACTCCGGGCGCACGGTCCGCGGCGAAAACCTCGGAGTCCGTCATGGGCATTTTCCGGCGCTTCTGGTCCGGCGGCGAAGGCCGCAACGGCAATGCCGCGATCCTGTTCGCGCTGGCATTGGTGCCGCTTGTCGGCGCCACCGGCGCGGCGGTCGATTATTCGATGGCCAATTCAAACCGGACGTCGATGCAGAAGGCGCTCGATGCCACCGCGCTCGCGCTCGCCAAGCTGATGCCGCTTTCGCAGGCACAGCTCGATACGCAGGGTTGGCAGATTTTCCAGGCAAGCCTCGGCAACGTAAGCGTGACGCTGAAGCAGAGCGACCTGAAAATTCAGACGCCTGCTACCGGCAAGCTGATTCTCGACGTCTCCGGCCAATATCAACCGTCGATCTCCGGCGTCATTGGCATCCAGAATTTTCCGGTCGGTGCCCATGCCGAAGTGACTTGGGGCATCAAGAAGCTCGAGGTCGCGCTGGCGCTGGATAACACCGGCTCGATGGCCTCGAACAACAAGATGACCGAACTGAAGAAGGCCGCGAAAAATCTCATCGACACTTTGCAGAAAGCCGCGAAAAATCCGGGCGACGTGAAAGTGTCGATCATCCCGTTCCACATCCAGACCAAGGTCGGGACGTCGAACGTCAATGCGACCTGGCTGCGGTGGGATATCTGGGAGTCTGAGAACGGCTCCTGCAACAAATCCGGCGGCTACAATACGCAGAGTTCCTGCACAAGCCAGAAAGTCTGCACCAAGTCTCAATACAACAATCGCACCGACTGCCAGGATCATTCCGGCAGCTGGGTGACGGCGACCTGGACGCCGGCAAACCACAACACCTGGACCGGTTGCGTGGAAGACCGCGATCAGGATCACGACGCGCTGGATACTGCGCCCACCACGACTGCGACGAAATTCCCGGCGATCCAGTGCAGCTACAGCCTCACCGAGATCATGCCGCTCAATTATGTGTGGGACGATCTGAAGACGCGCATCGACTCAATGCAGCCCAACGGCAATACCAACGTCACCATTGGTCTCGCCTGGGCCTGGCATTCGCTGACGCAAGGCGATCCGCTAACGCAGGCCGCCGCACCCGCCCCGGACCTGAGCAAGTACATTATTCTGCTCACTGACGGCGACAACACGCAGAACCGCTGGACGTCGAGCCAGAACTCAATCGATACGCGGACCGCGCTTGCCTGCACGAACGCGAAAGCGGCCGGCTTTCGCATCTACACCATCCGCGTGATCAACGGGAACGCAACCCTGCTCCGCAACTGCGCGACCGACCCGTCGATGTATTTCGACGTCGATAGCGCCAGCGAACTCGATGCGGTCTTCAATGCGATCGGCGGCCAGCTCGCCAGCCTTCACCTCTCGCAGTAACCCGCGAAGTCCGCAAAAAAACAAAAAGCCCGGCAGCGATGCCGGGCTTTTCGTTCACGCATTAAGCAACGCTTACTTAGATCTTGAAGGTCGTCGCCTTGGCGATCACGCCTTCGTACGGCTTGTAGGCGTCCTTCGCGACATCGCTGTAGAGCGTGCCGAGCTTGGTCGCCTGCGCGACGAAGGCTTCGTAGGCGTTCTTGAAATAGGTGGTCTGTACTTCGATAGCCTTGTCGAGCGACTTGGCGCCGAGAAGCTTTTCGAAGGCAGCCGAGCCTTCCTCGAACGACTTCTTCGAGTAGTCCGCGAATTCGACAGCGATGGCCTGCGCGCCCTTCTGGAACGACGCGAAGCTCTGCGCGGCCAGATCGGCGTTGTCTTTGCTCAGCTTCTGAAACTCTTCAAATTTCTCGATCATGGTAATCCCCATCGCGCCGCATCGGGCGCATATGATTTTCCTAGACTTTCGGGCGATGCATTCGCGCGCCGCTCACTGCCTAAATAGTGCACTGCACAATAATGTCAACCGAATTATTGCAGTGCAAAATAGCTGCAAAATCAACGATTTCCTTCAATCGGCCGGATTTCGCTGGCTAATAGTGCGACGCAGCGGGGCTTTACCCTTTCATAAGGCACAAGCCGTACTTTCAGAGGCTTCGGGCGCCCTCAAGAAAGAGGCGCAAAGAAGTTGGGCAGATGTGCCGGCACGCGTCCAAGGCCGGCGGCAAGGCACGGGACGGGCGTATGTGTATTGCGTATTGGCGGTCCCCGAGGGGAAAACGGGCCGCCCTGGCAGTCGCTGTAATCCTCGTAGGATCATTCCTGGCACTCACCGCGGATGCGGAAGCGGGCAAACGCAAGCGCATCCGTCACGGCGCGTGGCAGGCAGGCTTCGCGGCGATCGTGGTGGATGCCAAGACCGGTAAGATTCTTGACGACGAGAATCCAGATGCGCTTCGCCATCCGGCCTCCCTCACCAAGATCATGACGCTCTACCTGCTGTTCGAACGTATCGAGCAGGGCAAGCTCAACCTCAAATCGCGCCTGGACGTATCCGAGTTCGCGTCCGAACGTCCGCCCTCGAAGCTCGGGCTTCAGGAGGGCACCACGATCGCCGTCGAAGACGCGATCAAGGCGCTGGTCACGCGCTCGGCGAACGATGTCGCGGTGGTGATCGCCGAAAATCTTGCCGACAACGAAGACGCTTTCGCCGCGCTGATGACGCGGAAGGCGCGCGCGCTTGGCATGACCAATACCGTCTTTAAGAACGCCTCCGGCCTTCCCGACCGCGAACAGGTCACGACTGCGCGCGACATGGCAACTCTCGGCCGCGCGATACAGGACCGCTTCCCTTCGCTTTACCGCTATTTCTCGACCACCCGTTTCGTGTGGCGCGGCCGCGTGATCGCGAACCACAACCGCCTGCTCGGCCGCGTACCGGGCGTCGATGGCATCAAGACCGGTTACACCAACGCTTCCGGCTTCAATCTCGTCACCAGCGTGCGTCACAAGAACCGTCATATCGTAGCGGTAGTGCTGGGCGGCCGTACCGGTGCATCGCGCGACCAGTACATGCGCGAATTGATCGCCGACAATCTCGATGACGCCACCGCCGGCAAACGCACTGCTCCGCTCGTTGTCGAAGCGCCCGCTCCGGCGCCGGTGAAGACCGCGCAGGTGCAGACCAAGAAGGCGCAGAAGGAAGAGAAGGACGACAAACCGCAAAAGCCGCAGGTCGTCCGCGCGCCGCAACCCAAACAGCAGCCAGTTGTTGTCGCCGGTTCGAATGAACCGATCCGCCCGATTCCGGTAAAGACCATGGCGCTCGACGCCGAGGGCAAGACGAAAGAGCAGAAGACCGCACAGGCGAGCTTATTCTCCTTCTCCGTGTTCAGCCCCGCGAACGCGGTAGCGGTGCAGATGACGCCGATGCAGGCCCCTGTCATCATTGCCGACGCCGCGCCGTCGCAGCCCCAGGTCCAGCCCCAAGCACAGGCGCAGGAACAGCCGCAGCCGCGTAAAACGGTCATTGCCGCCGCTTCCGCCGCCCTCTCCTTTGCCAATGAGGAAGCGAAACCCCATCCGCTCAAGAACCTGCCGCAGCCCAAGGCGCAGGCACAGCAGCAGCCGCAAGTGCTGAATGCGCAGAAGGAATTGAGCGAGACCGAGGAACTGGAGATCGAAGCGCAGGCCATCGCCGCCGAGAACAAGGAAAACGCGCTCGCACCGATTTCTGCGAAGAACAACCCGCGCAGCCCGCAGGTCGCGGTCACGAATACCATTCCGGTTTCGGTGCAGACGCCGGCTGACGAGGACGACGAACCGTTGCCGCCCGCCGCAAAGACCGGCTGGTCAATCCAGATCGGCGCCTACCCCGAAGTGAAAGCCGCCAAGGACCGCCTGGAAGACGCCAAGGGCCGTGCCACGGTCCTGCTCGCGAAAATGACGCCCTACACCGAGAAGGTGTCGAAAGGTTCCACTAATCTTTATCGGGCAAAGTTCGCAGGCTTTAAATCCGAATGGTTCGCGCGTCGCGCGTGCCGGACGCTGCAACGCAGTCACTTCGACTGCATTGTTGCGAAGAACTGAAAATAAGAATTAGCCGGAACAAATCCGGCAACGGGAAGCGTCATTCAAACGAAGCGTTAGCGTTGCGTGGAGTTTAGTGATGACGGCGGAGAAGTATTTCCTTGGCCTCGTTGACGCGAGCAGCCAGGTACGTAGATCCCCCTTGGTCGGGGTGGAGTTTCTTCATCAGCGAGCGGTGGGCGCGTCGGATTTCCGCGTCGGTAGCGCCCGCTTCAAGCCCCAGGATCTGATGCGCCTCTTCTTCGGTCATCGGGCCATGGCGCGTCGCCTGTCCGCTCCCCGGACCCGCGTCTTCCTCGACGTTCTCACGCCAGCCGGGCGCCCGGCGGTCGAGATAAGCTTCGAGTAGCGCCCGGCTCTCCTCGTCGAACCCGGAACGCAGCGCAGTCAACGTCTCTGGATCAAGCGCGTCCAGCGGCACGTTTTCGTATTTGCCTTTGAGCACGCGGCCGCGCATTTCGCCGCTGTCGTGGTCGAGCTCCATTTCCACGAACTGCGAGCGCACCCGCGAGACCTGCCCCGTTTTGCGTTGCGTACGCGCGCTCCAGCCTGCGGGACGCGAGATCCAGCCGAGCAAGCCCGCGCCGAAGAACGCTACGGGCACCGCGATAAAAATCTGGCCTCTGGTCGCCAACAGCACCGCGAGCGCGAACGAGCCGATGCCGCCGATCGTACGCACCAGT
>JAHBSF010000141.1 GCA_019639255.1 Acidobacteriota bacterium
CATCCGGAGCCTGTGAAGGCTGTCGATCCGCGCGATCGCCGCTTCGCCGACCCCGACTGGAACAACAATCCGTTTTTCGACGCGCTTAAGCAGGCGTATCTGGTTACGACCGACTGGGCCGAGCGCATGGTGCGCGACGCGCAAGGCATCGACGAACATACGCGCCGCAAGGCCGAGTTTTACGTGAAGCAGATTTCGAACGCGGTCTCGCCCTCGAACTTCGTGCTCACCAATCCCGAACTCTTCCGCGAAACGCTCGGTTCGTCCGGCGAGAACCTCGTGCGCGGCATGCAGATGCTGGTCGAGGACATTGAAGCCGGCAAAGGCGATCTTCGCATCCGGCAATCCGACTCGTCGATGTTCGAAGTCGGACGCAACCTTGCGACCACGCCAGGCAAGGTCGTTTTCCAGAACGATCTTATTCAGTTGATCCAGTACACGCCGGCCACGGAAAATGTACTGGCGGTCCCGCTCGTGATCGTGCCGCCGTGGATCAACAAGTTCTACGTGCTCGATCTGACCGCCGAAAAGTCCATGATCAAATGGGCGGTCGAGCAAGGCATCACGGTGTTCGTGATTTCTTGGGTCAACCCCGACGCCGATCTCGCGATGAAGTCCTTCGAAGATTATATGAAGGAAGGCGTCTTCGCAGCGCTCGACGCCGCGGAGAAAATTACTGGCGAGAAACAGGCGCACATTTGCGGCTATTGCGTCGGCGGCACGATGACTGCGGTTTCACTCGCCTATCTTGCCGCGACGGGCCAGCAAGAGCGCATCGCAAGCGCGACTTTCCTCGCAACACAGGTCGATTTCACTTTTGCGGGCGACTTGAAGGTATTCGTCGACGAGGATCAGCTTGAAGCGCTCGAGCGGCGCATGAAGCAGGTCGGCTTTCTCGACTCCACCAAGATGGCGATGGCATTCAACATGCTTCGCTCGAACGATCTGGTGTGGCCTTACATCGTCAATAACTATATGCGCGGCAAGGCACCCTTCCCGTTTGATCTCCTTTTTTGGAATTCGGACTCCACGCGGCTGCCGGCTGCGAACCATTCATTTTATCTGCGCAATTGCTACCTCGAGAACAAACTCTCGGCAGGCCGTATGGTCGTCGACAACGTGCGCCTTGACCTCGGTCAGGTGAAAATTCCTGTCTACAACCTCGCCACGCGCGAAGATCACATCGCGCCGCCGAAATCTGTTTTCCTCGGCTCGAGCTTTTTCGGTGGACCGGTTCGTTTCGTACTCGGCGGTTCGGGACACATCGCCGGTGTCGTGAACCCACCTGACAAAAAGAAATACAGCTTCTGGACCGGCGGTCCTGCTGACGGCGAACTCGACAAGTGGGTTGAGCATGCGATCGAACACAAGGGATCGTGGTGGACCGATTGGCTTGCATGGCTGCGCGACATTGACCGGCGCGAAGTACCTGCGCGCATTCCGGGTGAAGGCCCGCTGAAAGCCCTCGAAGATGCGCCGGGCAGTTACGTGAAGATCAAGGCCTAAGTCGCAAAGTCGTCGCGCACTGCGGTATTGTTTTTGCTGCTGACGTTACGGCACGCGGGCGCTTGCGAGCATTGCGCCGCGCCCGGCTCGCCCATACTCTTCGCCGCAAAACGCACGAAGGAAAAGCGATGTCCAAGGAAACCCTCACGGTAGAGCAGATCAAGTCTCGCGTCGGCCAAAACATCGGAACCTCAAAATGGTTCACGGTCGATCAAAAGCGCATCGATGAGTTTGCAGAAGCAACCGAAGATCATCAGTTCATCCATGTCGACGAGAAGCGCGCGAAAGCGGAAACGCCTTTCGGCGGCACGATTGCGCACGGCTTTCTCACACTCTCGCTGCTGGCTCCGATGGGATACGATGCTCTCCCCGGTCTTGCGAACCGCGCGATGGGCATTAACTACGGCCTCGATAAGGTTCGCTTTCTGAACCCCGTTCGCGCGGGCTCGCGGGTGCGCGGGCACTACAAACTCGCCGATGTCACACAGCGCTCGGACAAAGAGCTGCTCTTTAAATACGAAGTGACAGTCGAGATCGAAGGACAAGAGCGTCCTGCTTTGATCGCAGAGTCGCTCGGTATGGCCGTGCTCGCATGAGCGACCCATTGCTCGAACTGATTTCCGGCAAAGGTGCGATCATCCCCGACCCGCTCCTGAACATCGGCGAGCGCGTCGAGCACAAATACGCCGATAACGAAGGCGTAAAGATTCACTATGCAGCGCTTGGCAAAGGTCCGCTCGTCGTAATGATGCACGGCTTTCCAGATTACTGGATGTCGTGGCGTCATCAGATGGACGCGCTCTCGAAACAGTTTCGCGTCTGCGCGCCAGACATGCGCGGCTATAATCTCTCCGATAAGCCGAAGGGCGTCGAAAGCTATTCGATGCGGAAGCTCGTCAGCGATTGTGCGGCCGTCGTCGCCGCAGAAGGAGCGACGAGAGCAATCATCATCGGACACGATTGGGGTGGCGCAACCGCGTGGAACGTCGGCATGCGCCGACCCGATATCACCGAACGGCTCATTGTTCTCAACATGCCGCATCCTTGGACGCTCGCGAAGCAACTGGCGGAGAACACCGAGCAGCAAAAGAATTCGCAATACGCGCGCAATTTTCAGGACCCGGAATTTTACAAGCAGGTCTCCCTAGAGCGGCTGGGTGCTTGGGTAACGGATCCCGAAGCGCGAAAGCTGCACCTCGCAGCCATGCAGCGATCCGACCCGCAGGCCATGCTGCACTACTATCAGGCGAACTACCCCGCACCGCCCTATGTGGCGCCGACGGCGCCACCGCCGAAGGTCAAGGCGCCAACGCTTCTGATTCACGGAATGGACGACAAAGCCCTGTTATCCGAGGGACTGAATGGGGTTTGGGACTTTGTTGAGCAGGATTTTACGCTAGCCACAATCCCGGGAGCCGGCCATTTCGTACAGCAAGACGCCGCTGAAGCGGTCAGCCGTACGATCCTCGCCTGGCTTAATCGTTGAGCTTTGCGCAAATCCGCTCACAGTCGATTGATCGGCGTTGCGCTTCTCAAGGGCCGTGTCGCAGCATAGGATTGCAAAAGTCCAAGAACCGTCAGGAATTCGTCATGCGCCGGTTTTCGCTTGCTGCGCTTTTCGCCGCCACCTTCCTCGCCTCGCCTTCCGCTTTCGCGCAAACCGCCGACGACTGCTACCAGGCCACGCTCAAGAACGACGATCTCGAGGTCATCCGCGTTTGCACGCGCGCGCTCGAGAAAGGCGGCATGAACGACTACGACCGTTCGGTCACGGTTTCGAACCGTGGTCTCGGTTACCTGCGCAACAAAGAATACGACAAAGCGATTATCGATCTTTCCGACGCGCTGCTGATAAACCCGAAAAATCCTTACGCCTTTAACAGCCGTGGCGATGCATGGCTGCAGAAGAATAACTTCGACCGTGCTTTCGCCGATTTCGACGAGGCACTTCGCATCAATGCCGATTTTACCGGAGCGATATATAATCGCGGTGTCGCCTTCGAAAAACAGGGCAATACGAATGCGGCGCGCGACGAATATCGGAAGGCTGTCGCCACCAAAGGCGACAGCGCACTGGATAAATGGGCCCGTGACCGCGCTCGTGAGAGACTGACTGCGCTGGGCGACAACCAACAGCAGCAGCAGCAACAACAGCGCCGCAACGACAATACCCAGGGCGAGCGCGATTCAGAACAGCGCCGCACCGATCGCCGCGAACTGGAACGGCGCGACGACCGGCGCGATACGAACAATCAACGCAACGATAATCCGCCGAGCAACACCGGCCGCGGTAACGACGGCAGCTACATACGCCGCAAATAATTACGGAAAGAGCGCGATCTGATCGAGACCTGTCGTCTCCGGCAGGCCGAGCATCACGTTCATGTTCTGCACGGCCTGGCCTGAGGCACCCTTCACGAGGTTGTCGAGCGTCGCAATCACGATCGCAGTACCCGGGCGGCGATCGGCCACTACGCCGAGATAGGTCATGTTCGAACCGCGTACATGGCGCGACTGCGGAACCATGCCGAAATCGAGCACGCGAACGAAAGGCTGGCCGGAATAAAAATCCGCGAGAATGCGATGGAGTTGCTCGGCGCTGGTCGATCCCGACATCTTCACGTAGTGCGTTGCGTAGATACCGCGGTTCATCGGAATCAAATGCGCGGTGAAGCTTGGCACCACAGGCCTGCTCGCAGCATCGGAGAATTCCTGATCGAGCTCGGCCATGTGCCGGTGCCCGCCAACCCCATAAGCATGCATGCCCTCTGACACTTCCGAGAACAGCATCTCTTCCTTCGCTGCTCTTCCCGCTCCGGTCATGCCGGATTTCGAGTCGATTACGATTGCATCGGTTTCGATGGCGCCAGCTTCGATAAGCGGCACCATCGCGAGAATGGACGTCGATGTGTAGCAACCTGGGTTCGCAACAAGCCGCGCGCCTTTGATCTCGTCACGGTAAAGTTCGACGAGACCGTAAACCGCTTCTTTCTGCAGTTCGGTCGCCTGATGGGCGTGGCCATACCACTTCTCGTAGGCCAGGGGGTCGCGGATACGGAAGTCTGCTGAAAGATCGACGACCTTCAGTTTGGGCGCCTTCTCCAAAAGATCCTTCAACACTTTCTGCGTCGTGGCGTGAGGCAGCGCGCAGAACACAAAGTCGATCGCGCTCACATCGAGTTCTTCGATCGTGATCAGCTTCGGAAGGTCGATGCCATAGAAGTGCGGGAATACGCTCGCCATGATCTTGCCGGCCTTGCGGTCGGCAGTGAGCGCAACGATTTCAGCGTTCGGATGACGCAGCAGCAGGCGCACGAGCTCGGCGCCGGTGTAACCCGACGCGCCCAGAATCGCGATCCGCGTTTTGGTGGCGCTCATTGATCTGCTCCGTGAAACAAGGCTGTGACGCTTACCCGAAATGTCCCGGCGAAGAAAGGCTCAAAGCACGGCGAGCGTGAAAACCGCGAGGCCGGCTATTTGGTTCCTCGCCGCTCAGCGACAAGGCAAACGAAATGCATGGCGATATGCGCCGCTGCGATGGCTGTTATCTCGGATTGATCGTAGGGCGGCGACACTTCCATGATGTCGAAACCGACGAAATTAACCGGCTTTAGTGCACGCAGGATCATCAACGCTTCGCGTGAGCTCAGTCCCCCCGCAACGGGCGTACCCGTGCCGGGTGCGAAGGCCGGGTCGAGCGCGTCGATATCGAACGAGAGATAAGACTTCTTCTTCCCTACGCGCTTCAAAATTTTCTTTGCAACACCAGCGACGCCAAGCGTCTCGATCTGGTTGCCATCCACGATCTCGATGCCGTGCGTCGCAGGTGCATGCGTTCGGATGCCAATTTGAATCGAATGCTTCACATCAATCAGACCTTCGATTGCAGCGCGCGCGACGAAAGACCCGTGATCGATCCGCCCTTCTTCAGGATGCCAAGTGTCCTGGTGCGCATCGAACTGCACCAATGCGAGAGGCCCGTGCTTTGCGACATGCGCCTTCAACAGCGGATAAGTCACGAAGTGATCACCGCCTAAGGTGATCAACACTGCGCCGGTATCGATAATTTCTTTTGCCTGCTTTTCGATCTCTCGTGGCGCTTCGGCATGATTGCCGTAATCAAGCGCGCAGTCTCCGACATCAATGGCCGTCAGCTTCGCGAAAGGGTCGAACCCGAAAGGATATTGCGGATCGCCTTCCAGGATCGCGGACGCGGCACGGATAGCGCGCGGACCGAAACGCGTGCCGGGGCGGTTCGAAGTGGACGCGTCGAATGGCACGCCCCAGATCGCAAGATCGGCGCCTTTCGCATCGCTTGCGTAGCGCCTGCGCATGAACGAGAGCGCACCGCCGTATGTCGGTTCGTTTACACCGCCCCGTAGATGTTCGCCCTTAAAGGCATTATCGACAGGACGCGGACGTCGCGGCGTGTTGGATTTCTGCTTTGTCATCGCGGTTTCGTTGATCGGAACGCCTTCTTCGGGTTAGTCTTATCGCAACAACGCCTCACACCCCAAACAAGGAAACGAATCCCATGGCCGTAGACGGTAAGTGGAATATTTCGATCGACACGCCGATGGGCACCCGCCAGGCGGAGCTCGAGCTCAAGGCCGAAGGCGGCAAGCTCGTCGGTACGCAGGCTGCGGATGGCCAGTCTGGCCCACTGCAAGACGGCACCGTGGACGGCAACAAGGTGTCCTGGAAGGTCGACATCACGAACCCGATGCCCCTCACGCTGACGTTCAGCGGCACCGTTGACGGCGATAAAATCTCGGGCGACGCCGACACCGGCACCTTCGGAAGCTTCCCCTTCTCGGGCAGCCGCGCCTAAGAGAACCTCTCAAACGCATCGACGGGCGCCTTCGGGCGCCCGTTTTGCTTTCGGGGAACACTGTCCCACGGTTGGCAAAGGCCGATAGCACCACTATCTCGCCAATATGCGGGCCCTTAGGTAACCGATCCCACCTACCCGACGACACGGCGGAATCCGCCGTGGCATATTGATCAAAATCGATTCGAGAACGGACGACGCAATGGCAAAGTCAGCCAAGAAGGCGAAAGCGAAACCTGCATCCCGCGGCAAGGCGCGTGAGGATGCCGACTTGTTCGGCGCGTCCAAGAACGGCGGACGCGGCAAGGCCGGACGCGAGGCGTCTCGTGGCGGCGGCGGCAAGAGCTATGACGCCCACTCGATCGAAGTGCTCGAAGGCTTGGAGCCGGTACGGCGCCGCCCGGGCATGTATATCGGCGGCACCGATTCCAAAGCCCTGCATCACGTTTTCGCGGAGGTCATCGACAACGCGATGGACGAGGCCGTCGCCGGTCACGCGACATTCATCGAAGTCTCGATGACCGCGGACGGCTTTATCAGCGTATTCGATAACGGCCGCGGTATTCCGGTCGATCCGCATCCGAAGTTCAAGAACAAGTCCGCACTCGAAGTCATTCTTACGACGCTCCACGCGGGCGGTAAGTTTTCAGGCGAGTCCTACGAAACGTCAGGCGGTCTGCACGGCGTCGGCGTATCGGTGACAAACGCTCTATCTGAAACGCTGGAAGCGGAAGTAGCACGCGGTGGGGTGCTCTATCGCCAGATTTACAAACGCGGCGTACCGCAGGGCCCGCTCAAGGTCGTTCAGAAGAGCGTAAAGAAGCGCGGCACAACCATCCGCTTCACGCCCGACGAGCAGATTTTCGGCGAAGGCGCGAAGTTCGAGCCTGAACGCGTTTTTCGCATGACGAAGGCGAAAGCCTATCTGTTTGGCGGCGTCGAGATCCGCTGGTCGTGCGATAAGTCTTTGATCAAGGGCACCGATGTGCCCGAGAAGGATTCTTTCCATTTCGAAGCGGGCTTGCGCGACTATCTCGCAACGCAGATCGAAAAGCGCACGCGCGTTCACAAAGACATCTTCGCCGGAAAGAGCGAAAAGAAATCCGGTCACGGTACCGTCGAATGGGCGGTCGCGTGGATTGCCGACGAAGACGGCTTCGTAAACTCGTATTGTAATACGATCCCAACACCGGACGGCGGTACACACGAGAACGGTCTCCGCACTGCGATCCTGAAAAGTTTGAAAGATTACGCGGATCGTACCGGCAACAAGCGCGCAAACGGGATCA
>JAHBSF010000142.1 GCA_019639255.1 Acidobacteriota bacterium
CACGAGAACTACATTCGGTGCCACGACGGCGACCCCGACTACAAGGTGCTTTGACCCGGGAATCTCCGCTCAGGAGGCAGTGCAGCGTGCGTCACCTCTCTACGCTCGACGTATCGAAGATCTCCCCCTCGGCGGTGATGGCCTCGATATTCATCCGCTTTTCGTCGGTGCGCACTACAAGGAAAATCTGTATCTGGTCGTTGCCGACTACGGTGAGCTCGCTTTTGCGGTCGAGCGTGCCCTTCATTAGTTTTCCGCCCGAGCCGGCCGTGTAGTAATGAACGCCCTTTTGGGGTTTGATGCGCTCGTAGGCGTGCGAATGTCCGGCGAACACTACGTTGACTCCGTGTTTGACAAACAGCGGTTCGAGTTGTGCGCGCAGCTTAAGGTACGGCGGATGCATTTTGGCCGATGAATAAATCGAATGGTGGAAGAAGGCTACTTTCCACTGAGCCGCAGAACGACCCAGCGCCTCGTCGAGCCACTGCAACTGATCCTCCGTCAGATCGTTTGTATCGAGAGCAAAAAACTCTATAAGCCCATCGCCTTTGACGAATGAATAATATCGGCGGCCGTCCATGTTGAAGTGCGGATACACGACGTGATCTTTCGCCCGCGCCGCGTCGTGATTTCCGAGCGAGGCGTAGAACTTTACATCGGCTTCGAGCAGATCCTTGTACGGTTCTTCAAAGCGGGGTTTGAAGTATTTCGGGTTGCCGCCGCCGTATATGTTGTCGCCGAGCATGATTACGGTATCGAAGGGCGAACGCTCGCGCGCCGCCATCATCTGCCGGGCGATGTGGTATTGCGGTTTCTGGCCGGTTCCCGTATCTCCTATGACGGCGAAAGTGAATTTCCTGGATGCGTCGTCCTGTGAAATTCCCGCGTATGAACCGGCAAACAGAACCAACAAAAGACACGGCACAGCAAATGTCGCCTTACTGATACGTCTTCTGAAAATCATCCTGCTAGCCTCCTGCCGGTTTCGATCGTGATCCGCAGATCAGAGCGCTACTAGGTCGCCCCAGTCGAGTTCAAATATAACCGAAACGTGCCTGACCAGTTCGGCGTCGGACAAAACGAGTCCGACTTCGCGCCGGTCGTCGAGTTCGGCCTTGCGCAGGCTCTGGCTGCCGAGAAACACTTCCTCCCCGTCGCGTATCATCGTCTGAGCGTGCAGCGAAATTATCGGCATCGGTTTGACTGAAATCTCGCGAACGCGTTTGTCCATCGCGCCTATTACTTTTACGTCGACTCCCGAGCGCGCTCGCTCCACAAGCAGCCGTATGATCTGGGCGTCGGTGAGGCGGTTATCGTAGATGAGCAACTGGCGGCGGGCGCCGCGAATGAAATCCGCGAGTCGCGCGCGCGCATTCAAAGGGCTGACTATCAGGCGCTCGAAATCCGTTTGCAGCGGGCGGCGCGAGGCGTCGGCGGCGAATATGCGCGCGGCTTCCTCGACCGTATCCGGATCGTCGAGCGCCACGCCGAAGCTGCGGCTGTGGTGTATGTCCAGAAATGTGAAATTGAACGTCAGCAGGTAGAGCGTACTCCGGTCGACGATCATCATCTTGTTGTGATAGCGGATGAGATCCTCGGCCGTCTGCGAAACGCGCACGCCGGTGGATGCAAGGCGCGATTCGAGTTTGCGCAGGTTCCGGGCGTCGTCGCGGTTTGTCGTCGTAGTCAAAACGTGCACGCGCACGCCGCGCGCGGCGGCCTCAACCAGTTCGCGTTCGATTTCGAGCCGGTCTGCGCGGTATATGGTAGTTTCTATGGACTCCCGCGCCGCGCGAATAGCCTCCAGCAGCGGTTCTATGCCGTCCCTGGGTTGAATGATGACCCTGATCATTCACCATTCCTTGGATGGATAACGGAACAAACGAAAAATAACGGAACAAACGGGATACAATGTTTCCGTTCCGTTTGTTCCGTTATTTTTCGTTTGTTCCGTTATCTATCGTCAATCGAGCCACGAATCAGCTTCCAACCGCCGACTTCAGTTCGTTGATCTTCTGGCGCAGCCGCCGCGAGAAACCGTCGATTTCGGGCTGCGTAGCTCCGGCGGCGCGAAACGCATCGCGCAGTTGTTCATCGGTCAGTTGTCCGAGAATGCCTGCAAACCAGCGCGCGTGCTCTACGGGCACGGACTTGTTTGCGCTCGCCATCTTGCCGCTGTAATGCAGTTTCAACTGTCCGCGCGAAACGCCGTCGAGGAACGCCTGTTTCATAAAAGCGTCCAGATCCCATTTCGAGTGCGAGAAAACACCGCCCATCTTGCCGAACGATCCGCCCCAGTCCGCGACCAGGTACCAGTCGCGCACGGTCTTACCGTCCTCGTCGTACATCCCCAGAACGTTGTTGTTGGTCGCCTTTGCGTCCCAGTTGTTGAGCAGCGCATTGAGGATAATAAGACCCGACAGTTCCTTCGTCCCGCGAAACGGATTGGATTCCCACGTCCAGTTGACTCCGCGCCGCGCAATGTCGGTCGGCCGCTTCTCGAACATCCCGTCGCGAAACGATCCGTCGGGGCCGACGAACTTCCTTGCGCGCCCCAGCTTGCCCACGCCGCTGATCTTGCCCGAGGCAACGAAGTGACTTTCCTCTACCATATACCCGCACGCCCATACGATGCGGCTTGCGGCCACCTCGGCGTGAACCTCCTCATCGAACTTGATGTTCCAGGTATCGCCGTCGGCGTCGGTTACGCGCACCTTCGGATTTGTACCCGAAATATCTTCCTTGACGAAGGCAAAGGGCGGTTTGGGCATGCTTTCCTCGCTGCCGATGCCGTAGATCAGGTTGAGCTTGGATATATCGCCGCGATCCTCCCACATTGCGGGAGCGCCGGGCGCCGTGGGTGCGGCCGAGGCCTTGCCTTTTCCGGCCTTTTTCTTGGAGTCTTTCTTCTTCTGCACGGGCGGGCCTGCGGGCGATGCCGCACCGAAGGTCAGCGCACCGGCAACGAGCACCGCCAGTACTGCAACAGCAATGCGACTGTATGATTTCATCATCGTTTTTTCCTCCAGCAGGATTGAAAAACCGCTCAGCAGGCGGCGTCAATCCTTGAAACGGCGGATCTCAGGGAGTCCCGACGGAATCGAGTTTCAGGTAACCGCCGGCATCGCCCACTATGAGCACGAAGCTCCTGCCGTTGATCGTCACATTCGTGATGCCTTCGGGTTTAGCCCTCTCGTCGAGTGTTGCCTCGCGCCGCGGATGCGCCTCGGCCTTTGACTGATCCGGATCGCCGTTCCACTCCCACAACCCGAAATCGGTCTTCGCGCTCAGTTCGGTTGCGCCCGAGAGAATAAGATATGACCGCAATTGCGGTATGTAGTCCAGATCCCTGATGCCCTGCCCTCCGAGATCCAGTTGTATGGTGCGCTCGGCTGAGAGTTGCAGGTTTTCCGGGGTAAACGCTCCGAGCGGGTCTTTGAGCTTCAGCGGCACGATCACGGCGCGGCCGTTTATTAGCGGCGAGCGCAGACCGAGCAGCAGCCGGCTCCGGTCTACATCCCAGGTCAACCCCTCGATGTTGAGCCCGCCCTTGCTGCCCGGCTTTTCTCCTTCGGCCTGCAGCTCCGGCAACTGCGAAAGCAGGAACGTGCGCAGATCCGAAATCACCTGTGGAGTACCGCGCACGGCGCGCGATTCGCGGTCATATGCAAAGCGCAGCAGCCCGTTTTGCGCCCCTTTTCCGGGATCACCCTGCGATCCGATGATATAAAACCAGGCAGCACCGTCGTATGTTATCGCCTCCGGATCAATCACCTGCGCGCCCAGACTTATCGGAGCCGCAGAGCCGACCTGCCGTCCGTTTTCATCGAAGGTCAGAACCAGAATCTGGCCGGGCCGCCCGTCGTCCACTACGAGCACCGTATTTGTTTCAGGCACCCAGACGGCGCCCGAGGCTTCAAATGGGCCGCTGCCCTGGATCGCGGTAAAGGAACCGGGCGTGGAAAGTCTTGCCTGCACCGACTTGCCGGGGCCGGGCGCAGGGGGTGTAGATGAGGTCTGCGTCCACTTAATGAGGTAGAGGGTTCCGGCGAGGGTCAGAATGGAACTGAGAACAGTGGCAAGCAGGCGGCTGGTAGAATTAAGGAGCGCCGCTTTCATGCGGTCGTCGTCCTTTTTAGGTTCCTTGTCTTTTTCTTTCTTCTTTTCCTTCTTCTGGGCCGCGGCGGGCGCGGCGGCCGGCATCGAGGCCGACGGGAGTCCGGCGCGGCGGCGCACTTCTTCGAGAATCTCGGGTGAAAGCCTCGATGTTTTGTTCTCGGTCGTTTCGCCGGGATTGCGATAGGTAAGCAGCACCTCGGCGATCTGTATCTTGTCGCCGTGCTGCAGCGTATGCGGCTGATCGCCGAGCCGCTGTCCGTTGACGAAGGTGCCGTTGCTGCTGCCCAGGTCTACGATGCTGTAACCGCCGTCGCGCACAAGAATGATGGCGTGGGTGCTGCTGACGGTCGGATAGTTCAGGACGATGTGATTGTGGGAAGCCTTGCCGATTTCGACTTCCTGCTGGGTAATGAGCTTCTCGAACTTTTCGCCCGTGGGCAACACACCGAGCAGGCGCGGCGCAAAGAACTGGTCGAGTTGCGCCGCAAGTTCACCGGCCGCCGCAAGCCTCAGTTCCACGGGACGCCGCGCGGCCTTCTTCACGCGCTCTATGGTTTCGGCGTCGGTCGGATCCGCGACTACGAGCGGCAGCAGTTCCGGGCGCGCCGAGGCCGGAAGAACAAGCTGTTCGCGCAGCAGCCGCGGCGAGAGCGCCGCGACCACCCCGGCGTCGGGCTTGACCGTCGTCACATCGACCAGAGGAATACCGAAGCGGCTGCTGATAAGATCGCGCAACTCGGCGTCTCCGACCATTTTTTCATCGAGCAGCGCGCGAAACAGACGGCGTCCCTTTGCCTCCGGCCCGCGCAAGCGTTCGACCCGGGCGGCGTCAAGCAGACCGCTCGAAACGAGCGCGGCGGCGAAGTCAGGTTCGGAAACCGGCTGCGCCGTATGGTGCGGGGATGCGGCAGCGGACGAGCGATCCAGCATCACGGTCTTGTTGGCCCCGGCGATGCGCAGTGTGATCGTGCATCGCCCCATTTTTATTACGTCGCCGTGCTGGAGCGGGCGCGGATCGCTGATGCGCGCCTCGTTCAGGAACGTTCCGTTGCGGCTGCCGAGATCCGCAAGCATGTAGCCCTGCGCGTCGCGGCGGATTGCGGCGTGGGTGGTCGACACGGCAGGATCGGCCAGTATGATGTCGTTCTGCGGCCCCTTGCCGATCTTGGTTTCGGCGTCGCCCAGTTCACGCTCGATTACGCTGCCGTCGCGCAACAGAATCCTGAGCATCGATTTGCCGTCAGCGCCGGATGCGGCGGGGATCGAATCGGTAGTCACCATATCAAGGGGCAAAAGGTCGCGAGAACCGCCCGGCGGAATCGGAAACTCCTGGGGCGTCGATATGTCGTGGGCGGGACTCGATTCCTGCCCGGGCGGTCGCGTGTCGGCGCCGCACTGATTGCAGTATCTGCTCGCCTGCCGCGGCAGTGGGGCCTTGCATTTTGGGCATTCTCCGGTCATGCCAGATCCTGGTTTTCCGTGGTCGGATTTTCCCTTGATCAATACGCGCAATGAGTCGCTGGCGCGCAGAAGCGGGTTTTGACGCACGGCGCCGGCCGGCGCGTCAGGATGCTAATCTACTTTACGGGCTAAATCAACCGATGCTCCGGCTAAATCAAATCACACGACTTCGGCGCATCAAAGAGAGATAACGGAACAAACGAAAGGAAACGAAAATTACGGAAAAGGTGAATATTTTCGTCTGTTCCGTCTTTCTTTCGTTTGTTCCGTTATTCCGTTTCCATCTTGTTCAGCTATAACCGTTTTCCGGGCGGGTGGATTCACAACAGTATCTTTTTGGCCCCGAGATGGCGTGCGATTTCTTCGGCCTGCTCCGCTACGCCTGGCGACATCTTGACGGCAACCAGGTAACCGTCCGGACTCGTTGCCGGCGGCGCTGATGCGCGCTTTACTCTGCGCCCGGCTCCCGCAAGCGCTCCGTATACAACGCCCAAAAGCGCTCCGAGCGCCGCTCCGGCAAGCGCCGAAGCCAGCGCGTGGGCGAAAAGCCCCTCGACAAAACCCAGACGCGCCAGATTCATCCCGTAAAGCAACAATCCCATCAAAAGCGCAGCCGAGCTTCCGACAATCGCTCCGGTCAATGCATGGCGGGCCGGAGGCGATACGGTTACACCCCGGCCCTGCGCCGCATATTCAATCGCCGCCGCATCATCGAGAGCTACGCGCACTATCGTCGCCTCGCTCGTCTCTACGCCGAGCGCGCCGAGCCGCATAAGCAGTTCCGCCGTGCGCTGCTCATCGTCGTAAAGCGCGACCATCCAAAGATGCTCCGGCCGCCCGCCCTGCTCTTTGTCTGCACCCATCCGGACGTTCTCTTGCGTCTTTGCTGGTATAATCCGTCGTAACCGCCAACCTACTGCCGCGGGCAGTAGCTGTCAAGGCTCACGGCGCCTGCAGTCAGATAGTTGGCCGGGAAAGTGGAAAAAGTGAGGAATCAGAATGCGCAAAGCACCAAATCTGTCCGGAATCCTGGGGTCCTGCCTGCTGCTTGCAACGAGTTTTGCTGCAGCGCGCGCCCAGACGCACACAACCGACGAGCTTGCGGCGCTGCTGCCGGCGTCGGACGTAATGATTGCAACCGATGCGGGGCGCGCGCTTCGCGAGTTGCTGCCGCGCCTTAAAGCGCTCGGCATCAACGACATCGATCAGATCGCGGCCGACATCGAAAACTTCTCCCGCATCGCGGGCGTCGATCCGCAGAAACTTGGTCCGGCAGTAGCCGGATTGCGGCTCAAGGGGCTCGGCCTTGGAGGCGGCGCAATCGTTCTCAGCGGACTCGACCTCGACGCCAAACGCGTCGAAGCCGCTGCTGCGGCCGCCAACTGGCAATTCCACACCATCGACGCCGAAGGCAAGAACCTGTACCGCATCGTGCGAACCCGCCCGGCGCCGGATGGAGCCGCTGCATCGGCCGATCCTCCCGCACCGCCCAAAACCGATGAAATTTTCTTTGCGCTGCCCGGCGGCGGTCGCCTGATTGCCGGAGACGGGGAAAGCGTACGCGCAGCTCTCGGCGCCCCCTCATCCGAGGTCAACGCCGTATTGCGCGCAGCCATAAAGGAAGCGCCCGATGCTGCTATCGCCCGCTTCTCTGCGCAACTGCCCGCCGAGATCAAGGCCATGCTCGAGGATCAGGGCGATCTGTTCAAACAACTCGCCGCCGTACAGGTGATCTTCGGTTCGCTCGATATCGCCGCTTCCGGCGACGCCTCGATCGAGGCCCGGTTGCGCACCGCTTCCGCCGCGGAAGCCGCCGAGATGGAAACCGGCCTCAAAAGCCTCGTATTCTTCGCCAAATCCCTTCTCGGCTCTACCGACGATCCGAAAATGCAACCTGTCAGCCAGCTTATCGACCAGATCAAGGTAGTAACCGCAGCCGGCGATGTACGGCTGTCGGTCACCATTCCAAAGGCACTGCTCGACGAGTGGGCCAAGTAGGGGAAGAATAGATAACGGAACAAACGAAATAAGACGGAAT
>JAHBSF010000143.1 GCA_019639255.1 Acidobacteriota bacterium
CTGTTCCGTCAATTGCCGCAATTCGGTGATCTCGGCGCGCAGCGAAGCCGGATCGACCGCCGCAACGACGCTTTCCAGACTGTCAACGATCACCTGCTGATCTTCTTCCGGAAGATCATCGAAGTCATCCGGCAATCGCTTCGACATCATCTCCTGCCGGTACCCGGCCGGGTCGTCGAGGATGCGTTGTCGCTTCTCCGCCATCCGTTCAAGGCTTCGCCGGACGGCGTAGGTACTCGACGCGAAACGCCGCTGAAGCATCGCCATCGTGAAACCGAGCGCCCGGCCGCGTGCGGAATCATCGGCGGCGGCTTTGATCGACTGGTCTTCGACGTACCGGGTCAGCGCGTTGTAAAAGTCCCACTCGTCGTCCGAAATCTGAAAATCGGTCGTCCTGACATCGCGCCGGGTGTAGAGCGCTCGAACCTCGCCCGTTTCCGGATCGGGAAACGAGACCAGCGCTTCTTTGACGCGCCGGAGATAAAACGGCGCGTGATTGCGCTTCATCGCTTCTTCGAGACTCTGAACGTCGCTGTAAACGTCCCGGTCAAGAAGCGCCAGAAAAAGACAGAAGTGTTCGGGGTCGCCTTTGTGCGGCGTCGCCGTCATCAGCAGATAATGATCGGTCATCGCCGACAGGGATTCACCAAGCTGATAGGCGAGGGTCTTTTTGTCGGCGCTGTTGGCGCTCATCTTGTGCGCTTCGTCTACGATGATCAAATCCCAGTGACTGCGCAGCAGGCTGTCTTTGGCGTCTTCTATGCGCGAGACCCACGAGATGGACGTAATGACCTGCGATTTCTCCTGCCACGGATTGGAGCCGTAATTCGAGCGCAGTTCCCCGCCGCGCACGATCTCGAAACGCTCGCGAAACTTGTCCTTCATTTCGCGCTGCCACTGAAAGCACAGATTCGCCGGGGTGATGATCAGCGTGCGATTGATCAGACCGCGTATTTTGAGTTCCTTGACCAACAGCCCGGCCATGATGGTTTTCCCAGCACCGGGATCGTCGGCGAGCAGGAACCTGATGCGTGGCATCGCAAGGAAGTAATCATAAACTGCTTCGAGCTGGTGCGGCAGCGGATCGACGCGGGCGATGGAGAGCGAAAAGTACGGATCGTATTCATACGCCAGCGCGAGCCGCAACGCCTCGATGCCGAACCGGAATCGGCGCGCATCGCCGTCGAAAGGTTCACGTTCCGGCGAGACTTCCAGTTGAGCGATCTGCGCCGGATTAAGGATCGGCTGATGGAATTTGCCGGTGTTCAGCCCCCGGCCGACGATCTTGATCGACTTGCCATAGGCGATGACATCGGTGATCTTGACCGGTTCCGGCAACACCGGGCCGCGCACAACTACACCGGGTTTGAGTCTGGTCGGCATCTTCCCTGCAACCGAGACCAATCTGAAAATCCGCCTCGACTGCGCCGAAGCAAACTTTCCAGACCAAGTTTGCGCCACGACTCGCCTCAGGCTGAGTAAGACTGAGCGATTTCTTTGGATTTACAGCGGGAATGATAATGCCACCGGTAGGGCGAACGATTCAAGCTGTTGTCAACTGATTCGGGACTGAACCGCCCCGGGTTTGCCGGAGACCCCAAATCTTGAGAGGAGAAGGAGTCATGAGTAATACACAGTAGTATGCACCAGAAGTACGGGAACGAGCGGTTCGGATGGAAATAGAATACCAGTCGGAGTACGAATCGAAGTGGGCGGCAATCGTCTCGATCGCGGGAAAGATTGGATATTCGACTGAAGCGTTGCGCTACTGCGTACGGCAAACCTGAACGCTTTGAATCAATTTATTTTTCCTGAAGCAGATCCGGGAAAAAGCGGGGGCCCTGGAAAAAGCCCGCCCGGAAAGCAGCACAGGTTGAGAAACCGACTACGGAAAAACTCAGCTTGTCCGTAGTTTTCGTTTCATTTCGTTTGTTCCGTTATCTCTTGCCCCGCGCATCGTACCAATCTCTCCCGTATCGGTTTAGCCGCCATACAATCACTACATCAATACTATACACAAGACAATAAATATATATTGACAAACGATAAAACACTATATATAAGATGGAGCCATCATTGACGCTCTGCGTCGGAGCGTGACGGCTTTGGGTGGGGGTATACCCTGTGCATGAAGGTAGTTTTTTTGAACAAATCACCGAACAGCAAAGAACTCTTATGAAGCGAAGTTCGACGATATTTCTTCAGATAGTTATAGTACTCATCGGTATCGGCGCTCTTGCCCTTATGCTTTGGGAACCTCACATTGAGGGCAGGAATGCGCACTCCACGGTCTTTGATATTTACTTCAAAGATCCCTTTTTGGCGTATGCGTATACGGCATCTATTCCCTTTTTCATTGGGCTCTATCAGGCATTCAAGGTATTGGGGTACGTAAGACTAAATGAGATATTCTCGCCGGCGACCGTAAAAGCTATGCGGACCATAAAATATTGCGCAATGGCCATGATCGTGTTTGTTGCGGTATCAGTAATTTTCATGGTGTTTGCCGAGGATGACGACCGGCCGGCCGGGGTTTTCATGAGGATCCTCATTGCCTTCCCTTCGATCGTCATCGCCGTTGTGGCCGCGATGTTTGAGCGGATCTTGCAAACCGCCATGGATATAAAATCCGAAAACGACTTAACGGTATAACGAGACCCCTATGGCAATCATCATTAACATCGACGTCATGCTGGCAAAAAGGAAGATGAGCGTCACGGAGCTCGCCGAGAGAGTCGGCATCACTATGGCCAACATTTCCGTCCTGAAAAACGGCAAGGCTAAAGCGATTCGATTTTCAACATTGGAGGCGATTTGCAAAGCCCTGGAGTGTCAGCCTGGAGATATTTTGGAATACAAAGAAAACCTTCCGTAGCTAGGAGGAAAGAGAGATAACGGAACAAACGAAATGACACGGAACAAACGGAAATATTCAACTTTTCCGTAATTTTCGTTTCATTTCGTTTGTTCCGTTATCTCTCTTTCCTCCTCAACCGGGAATTGCTGGGTAGTTTTTTTCACACTCCCTTCGCGCGCTCCCTGAGCAATTCCTCCCCGCGCGCAAACAGTTCCTCGCGTGCAAGCTTTCCTGATTCGACCTCGGCGAGGATCGACCTTTGCGCGATGTATTCCCGGTTTCGAATGCCGGCCTTGCTCTGCAACATCCGCCACGCCTTGCGCCGCTCGACGCAAAACAGCACCAGTTGCCGCGAAAGCGCACGGTATTCCACCCCGCCGTTTTCTCCAGGCAACTTGATGTAAACGCCGAAGTCCGGCACAAAGGAACGATGCTCCTGCTGCAGGTAACGCCGATACACCACGTCCTGCTGCGTGATCCGCACCAGCATGTTTTCGAGCGGTATCAGATGCGCAGCATCTTCGCCGCCGATTTTCTTCAGATGGTTGCGGAAACGCGCTTCGGTTGCGCACCAGTGTGCGACGGTGTAGCGATAATGTTCGTTGCCGTTTTTGAACTTCGTTTCGTACCAGTCGAGTTCGAGTGAAGGGTTGCCTTTGAGGTCCAGAGTTTCCTGGTACGTCTCTCCAAGTCTCGGGTTAAAGACGAACTCCGGGGCGCCGCGCGAGTCCCTCACTCGCTGCGCCTGGGTAAGCGCCATATCATCGGGCACGCCGTGCTCCGGCTGGCACGTTGTGAAGCATTGCAGGAATGCCGTGCCGCGATATTCGAGGCTGTCGAGGATCGCCTTGAAAAGCTTCGGCGCGTTTGCAATCGAGATCTGGGCCACGAAGGGTGAGCCGTGTCCCGCCAGAAACGTCTCGGCGACGGTCTTCTTCTCGATCGTCTTGCCCTGGCTCGCCGCACCGAACACGTTCATGTCGTTGCCGCCAAGCATCGGAGTCGAGTCCGAATTCTGCCCGCCCGTGTTGGAGTACACCTGTGTGTCCAGCATTACCGATTTGACGTTCGGACGATTCTGCAGCATGACCTTCGACATGTTCTGATAGCCGATGTCGCCCATGCCGCCGTCGCCCCCGACAACCCATACTTTCGGCAGCTCCAGAATCTCCTCGTCCGTCATCAGCGCATCGCTGAAATGCACGTATTCATAGTATTCGCGCGGCGTGATGACCTCGGTCTTACGTTGCAGCAGCGCGTCGGTCAGCCGTTCGGGGATCACCGAGCGCCGCCCGTGGTCGACGATGAAGCTCTCGCCCATCAGCCAGCCTACCGTTATGCCGTCCTGAAAAAGCGAGTTCATCCAGGGATACGGGTGCGGATTGTTGGGCGGGGTGGAGCCGTAAACCGTATTACAGCCCGTGTGCGCGGCCATCGCCATAACCGACTGCCCGTTGGCGAGCCGCCCGTCCACGGATTGAAGCTCCCTGTGGTTGAACGCTTCCTGACGCAGCACCGCCGCCAGCGCCCCGACGATCTCAGCGTCGCTTATCGGTCCGTGCGCGTCGATGCGCACCCCCGTATCTTTCTCGTCCTCGCCGCCGAGCCCCATCAGCAGATGCGCAACCGTTCGGCGGAAGAGTTCGTATTCGGCCGGGCTGCGCTCTTTCAATTCACCCATTTTCTGCATCCCTCCGCTTTCAAGCTCTGCGGCCTTGGCGGTGAGGCGGTCGGCTTTGGCGTGGTAAATCGGGCGCATGTAGGCCTCGGTCACTGCGACTACGGCGCGCAGAATGCTTTTTTCACCGCATCCGGCGCACGCTCCATCACCCGATACCAGCGCGTCGTAGTTGCGGCGGACCATCAGCATGTTGCGCAGCGTTGCGGTCCTGGAATCCTGCGGCCGGGCGTCGTTGTATAGTCCGAGATACTTTTGCGGAGTATCAGGCAGAAGGTTCAGAAAGGCCGTTCCGGTTTCGTGCTCGGCGTTGACCTCTTCGGTTTCCTGAACCATATGGAGCGCCTGATGATCGCCGCAGGCGGTGACGCAGGCCGCGCATCCCTTGCACAGATCCGAGACGAAAATCGAAAACACGCCGCCGTCGCCCGGGTGCTTCTTTTCCGGCGTAGAGAAGATGGCGTTCACCTTCTGGTAGGCCATCGGCACCTTCGAGAGGACCTCGAAGAGTTGCTGCTTTGCGGCGTCCGAAAACCCGTTCACCTCGTTGGTCGCCTGCAATATCAGTTGCGGCAGCGGCGGCGCGCCCGACTTCAGCCCATCGCGCATAAGCGTGCGCGTCCGGCTCTCGATGTCGGGCAACAGCCGCAGCATCTTCAGGCGTTCTCCCTCGTCGGAGACATAATTCGCCACCGCCGTCCGGAGCAGCGTTTCCAGATCCTGCGCGCAGTTGGGCAGCGCCGTGTCGGGGCAGACGGCAATGCACTCCATGCACTGTGTGCAATTCTCCGGGATATAAAGCGGCGTTTCGCGCCGGGCCACGTATTTCGACGCGGTATCCCCGCTGCCGGCCGCCATCACGCCGAGAGCGGCGAGCGGCGTCGCCGGTTGATCGTAGCCGAGGCCCGAGCGGAACAGCGAATCAAAGGCCCCGATCCGAGCAAGCGGTGTACGCTCGGGCTGTCCCGCAGGCGGCGGCAGCGTTCGGCATCCTGAGCCGCAACCGCTGTGTTCGGAGCCGGCTCCGAGCACGGGCAGCAGCGCCTGCCCGCGCAGCGTCGAGCGGTCCGGCGCATCGATCGCCCCGATATTGATTTCACGCACAAGCTCGAAGCCCTGGGTCATCACCTCCATGTTCGAGGCCACGACCGCTTCGCCCAACCGGCTGAACTTCTTTACGTACTGCTTGTGTACTACCTCGCGAAACTGCTCCCGGCTGATGCCGAACTCCTCGAGCAGCGGCGAGACGGCGAAAAACGCTCCGAGAAATGCGTTGCCCTGCATACGCAGTTGCAGGTCGGCGCGATTGGTGGCGCGGCGTGCAATCTGGAAACCCGGCAGCGTGTAGACACGGATATTCTTCTCGATGATCCGGCGGCGCGCCCACAGCGGCAACCGCTCCCACGCCTCTTCGCCCTCTTCCTCGGACTCCCAGACAAGACACCCTCCATCCGCCATGCCGTCGATCGGATTGCAGTGCGTGAAGGCTTTGGGGTCGCAGCAAAGCACGACGTTGACGTGCCGCAAATCGCAATTGACCCGCACGCGGGCCGGCGCCGCTACCATGAAATATGAGGTCGGGGCGCCTTTCTTCTCCGACCCGTATTTCGGATTCGCACTGATATGTATGATCTCTTTGGGATTGCCGAAGTCGTCAACGACCCGGTCGCGTTCGTAAAGAAAGTCGTTGAAATCGCCGATGATCGCCCCGAGATTCTTGCCTGTCGTGATCGCGCCCCAGCCGCCGATTGAATGGAAGCGCACGGCGATTGCGCCTTCGGGCAGCAGCGACGGCCTGTCGTCGGAAATTACTTCGTATGGATGCTCCACGCCCAGCACCATAAATGACTCGCCGTCATCGGCGCTGAGGCCGTCCCTGCGCGAGATCTCGCCCGTCGCAAACTCATATGCCCCGATCGTGTGCTCGGGTCTGAAATCACGCGAACCGAGGCCGTATACCCCGTTGAATATCCTCGGCATCCGGTCAATGGTTATCTGCGGCATCCGGGCGGCGTGCTGCAGCGCCTTGTTGAAGGCCGTCCGGATATCGCGGCCCATTGGGTTGTCGCCCGCAAGCGGTTCGTCGGTGCGTTCGAGTATGATGACGTTCTTTTTTCCCGCAAGCGCCTCGACTACAGCCGCTTCGGGAAACGGACGGATGACGTTGAGATGAAGCGAGCCGACGGGTGCGCCGCGCCGCTCGCGCAGGTAATCTACGGCGGCTTCAATGTTTTCCGCCGCCGATCCCAGCGAAACGAAAACCGTCTCGGCGTCATCGGTGCGGTATCCGCTGACCAACCCGTAGCAACGTCCCGTCAGTCGGCCGAATTCGTTATAAGCCTCTTCGAGGAATTCGAGAATCGGCTCGGTGAAGTTGTTGCGCCGTGCGACGACGCCCTGCATGTAATGTTCCTGGTTCTGCACGGGGCCGAGCAGGATCGGATTTTTCAGATCGATCATGGCGGGCACACGCCGGCGTTGCGGGCCGAAGAGTCGACGCTGGCTCTCGGTCGGGCAATCGATGATGTCGTCGGGCGCGCCAAGGAACCGGCGGATCATCTCCGCTTCGTGTTTATAAAACGTGCGTTCGAGATGAGAAGTCAGAAACCCGTCCATGACGTTTATGCCCGGCGTCAGGCTGAGTTCGGTCACGCGACGCAGGATGAGCGATTGATCCGCCGCCTGCTGCGCGTCCTTCCCGAACAGGATGATCCAGCCCGTATCTAGCGCGCCGTAAACATCGTCGTGCCCGCAATGTACATTCAGTGCGTGTTTGGTGAGAGCACGCGCGGCGACCTCCAGCACCATCGTCGAACATTTGCCGGGCGCGTGATAATACTGCTCGATGCCGTAGACCACGCCCTGCCCCGAGGTGTAATTGACGACGCGTTTTCCGCAGACCGAATGAGCGATGGCCCCTCCCTGAGCCGCGTGTTCGCCCTCAGCCTCGACTGCGAGAGTGTTGTGGCCGAAGACGTCGAGTTTTCCCTCGGCGAAAGCCTGATGGTATAACTCGCCCCCCTCGGTCGAGGGTGTAATCGG
>JAHBSF010000144.1 GCA_019639255.1 Acidobacteriota bacterium
CGTATCCAATCGCTTCCACGATATTCAAACCAACCGCGCGCCGCGCCGGCCACCACGCCGCTGCCAATGCGATTGATATCGCTACCGGCAACGCCGCGCCGATCATCCATAGTGGAAACTCGAATGGGATCGCCCACCCGCCGATCATCATGGCGGCAGTGCGAACCAGGAAATACGTATTGAAAGCTCCTGCAATCGCCCCCGTCACAACGCCGATGATTGCGATAGCAGTCGCTTCGAGCAGAATCAACTTCCGGACCTGACCGCGCAATCCTCCCAGCGCGCGCAATACGCCCAGTTCCCGCTTTCTTTCCGCAACCGATATGATCAGCGTATTCAGTATACCGAGCGCCGCAACGAGCACCGCGATTGCCAGTTGCATGTAATTCAACATAAAAAATCCGTTGATCAGATCCATCACCCATTGCTTGTATTCCGAGTTTGTATATATGAACGCCCGGTGCTCTCCCCTTATTTCCCGCTGCAAATCTCTTTTGAATGCCTCGCGGTCCACGCCCGCCAGCAGGTTCACTTCGATCATATCCACCGCCGGATCCTGCCAGAACCGCTTGTACAATTCCCGATCGAGAAACAGCGTGCCTTTTTCGGTGGTGTAGTCCTCTATTATCCCCGCTATCGGCCGGTCGAAGATTCCCGTAGGCGTGTTGACCTGCACGCGGTCGCCCGTGCCCAGACCGAATCGAATGGCGAAATTTCGTGCAACGAGTATGCCTTCCCCGGTCGTTACGAGTTCCCTCGCCCTATCCTCATTTGCATCTTCAACTACATTATTGACCCGATCAAACCACCCATCCATATCGATCGCTACAAGACCGATGGAGTCGTCCGCATAAGGAATGAAGGTGATCCTTGCGTTCTCAACTCGCTTGATTCCGGGCAATCGAGCCACGCGCGCAGCGAGATCCTCGCTGAAATGATAGGTGCGCGAACGCGCCATATCGGAACTTGTGACGATCAAATCCGAGTTGATCATGCGCGTCATCCAGCGCGATACCGTCGACTGGTAACTCCTGACATATGCGGCTATCGAAAATACAAACATCAACCCGATCATCAGCGCGCCCACGGTTGCCGAAGTCCTTCGCGGCGCAGCGATCATTGCATCAACCGCCAGCACGCCCTCCGAACCGAATACCCGGTCCATCAGCGGGCGCAGGGCGCGCGCCGTCAGTTCCGAAAGCTTGGGCAACAGCAGCAATAATCCGCCCGTAATCACTACTATATAGAGAAACTGCCACATCACGCCGTAGGTAATCGGTACGAAGCGTATACAAGCCCATCCCGCTGCTACCAGCACAATACCCGACGCCAACCGGAATTTACCGAGAACGGACTCACGTTGCCGCGTCTCGATGTTATGGAGAGCGCGCGCCGGATCGAGGCGCGATGCCGCACGCGCCGGAAGCCACGCTGCGATCACCGACGCAGATACCCCGATCAGAAAGGCGGACACGGCGTAATCGGCGCGAAAGATCGGCGGTTCTTCGGTTGAAATGTATCCGTAAACGAGTGCTGCAATGTCCCCCATCAATCGGGACGCACCTATTGCCAGGTAATATCCGATGAATATGCCGAGCGCCGACCCGATAAGCCCCATCACGGCCGCTTCTCCGAGAAACATTCTCTGTACGTTGCCCCGTTCGACGCCGAGCGCACGAAGGATGCCGATTTCCTTCCACCTCTGATTGACCGATATGCTGAAGGTGTTGAATATGATAAAGAGCCCGACGAGGAGCGCTATAAAACTCGCCACGCTCATCCCGAGGCTCATCGCCGAGACTGCGTTTTCGATTCCCTTGCCCCGCGCCGTCGGCCGCTCGACTTCTACGGCGGGATACGCCTTCAAACGTTCGCGCAGATTCGCCTGAAGCTCATCGACCGTCACACCGGGATCGTTCATCAAATCGATGCGGTCGAAATTCCTCCCACGGTTAAAAACAACCTGCATCGAGAAAACATCCATCGCCGCGATCTGACCGCCGAATACTTCTCCGATGCCCGTAGGTTTGAATACGCCGCGAACGGTAAATTCCTTGCGGCCGTTCGAGGTGAAAAGCGGCAGCTTGTCGCCCTCGTTCAGGTTGTGCTTCTCGGCAAAAACGCGCGATACGATGATGGAATCCGGCTGTGCAAGGTAAACAAGCGGATCGCTCAATTCGGTAGAGTCCTCATCGAACTGAAACTCGCGCAATCCCTGTTCTCCGAGCGTATCCTCACCCACAATCAACAGGTTTCCGCCGTCTTCAAAAGCGGTGTTGGCAAGAACCTCTATAACCGGAGCCGACAACTTCACGCCCGGTGTATCGCGCACGACATCCCAGACCTCTTCCGGGAATCCCGCTTCGCCCGCTATGACCTGTAGCGTGGACTTTCCCGCCAGGCGTTCAATCGTCGATGAGAGCGATCCGATCAGGGTCAGATTCGCAGTACGCACGGCGAAGGTGACCGACACGCCGATCGAGATGCCGACAAGCGTCAAAAGCGTGCGCAGCTTGTGCAGGCGCCACTGCCGCCAGGTAACCGATGCCAAAGCCGACAGCATCACACGACCTCCGCAGCAAGGCTGCCTACAGATTCCTGCTTCACGATCCGACCGTCCCGCAGGCGCACGATCCTGTCGCAATGCATTGCTGCTTCTTCGTTATGCGTCACAAGCACGATCGTGGTGTTGTATTCGCCGTGCAGGCCGTCTATGAGTTCGAGGATTTCCTGGCCGGTGGCGGAATCGAGGTTTCCCGTAGGCTCATCGGCTAGCAGCACGGGCGGTTCGAACACGAGTGCGCGGGCTATGGCCATGCGCTGACGCTCGCCGCCCGACAGTTCATCCGGCCTGTGCGAGGCGCGGTCGCCCAGTCCTACGCGGCCCAGCAGTTTCCTCGCTCGTTGTTCGGCTTCCTTCTTTCCGACGCCTTGAAGCCTCAACGGCAGGGCAACGTTTTCTACGGCCGTCAGCGTCGGCAGCAGGTTGAAGGTCTGAAAAATCATGCCGATTTTTTCTCGCCGCAACCGCGTCCTTGAATCGTCATCGAGGCTTGAAAGCGCTACACCGTCGATTTTCACGGTCCCGGCAGTCGGCTGATCGAGGCCGCAAAGCAAATTGAGCAGTGTGGATTTGCCCGAACCGGACGGCCCCATCACGGCTACGCGCTCGCCTTTCGGAATAGATAGCGTCACAGCTTGAAGCGCATGAACTACCTTGCCGTCACCGTAATCGCGCGAGACATTATCGATTTCAATCATATAGGTCAGGTATCAGGAAAAGAGATGACGGAACATACAGAAATAGACGAAAACTACGGAATTCGCCGAACTTTCCGTTTGTTCCGTACATTTCCGTTTGTTCAGTTATCTCTCTTCCTCCACGTTCGATTCAGAGGTTTTCGAGGATGAATTTCAGCATACGTTCGCGCATGTGTTTGGCCAGCAGCGGATCCGAAACGCCATGCCGAGACTTGGGATAAAGCAGAAAATCGAATTGTTTACCGGCGCGCTGGAGTTCGTACATAAACTGGATCGAATTCTGCATGTGCACGTTGTCATCGATTGCGCCGTGAATCAGAAGCAGCTTTCCCGACAGGTTCTTCGCCGCCCTGATGACCGAAGTCTTGTCGTAACCTTCGGGATTATTCTGCGGCGTGCCCATAAAGCGTTCGGTGTAAATCGAATCGTACAACCGCCAGTCGGTCACGGGCGCGCCCGAAATACCGATCCTGAATGAAGTCGAATGCGTCAGTGCAAAGGCTGCCATAAACCCGCCGTAACTCCATCCGTTGATCCCGATTCGAGCGCCGTCTACATAGGGCTGCTGCCTGAGCCACGCTACCCCGTCTTCGACATCCTGAAGTTCACCCACGCCCAGTTGTTTGTAGGCCGTCCAGGCCGACTCGGCGCCCTTGCCGCTCGCCGAACGGTTGTCGCAGATCCAGATGATGTAGCCGCGCTGCGCCAGCAATTGGTGCCAAAGATAACTGTTTCCGCTCCATGCATTGCGCACCTGCGGCGCGTGCGGCCCGCCGTATGTGTGAATGAATACCGGATACTTCTTGCCGGGGGTGAAATCCGGCGGCTTGATCATAAGGGCTTCCATAACGAAACCGTCCCGCGTCCTGACCTGAAGGAATTCCGGCTTACCGAGTTTGTAAGCCTTCAGCACTTCGTCCTTGTTTTCTTCAATCACGCGGACGAGTTTGCCGTCTGACTGAAGGAGTCGCATCTGTGGCGGAGTCTGAATGTCGCTCCAGGTGTTTATGAAGTAGCTGAATGTCGGATCGAAGTTGGCCTGATGCGCGCCCGGTTTCTCCGTCAGACGCTGAAGGCCCGATCCGTCGAGCTTTACGCGGTACGTATCGCTGCCGATGTGACTGCGCTCGGTTCCGGAGAAATATACCCAGCCGTTTGCTTCGTCTGCGCCGTGAACACTGCGGGCCTCCCATTTACCCGATGTAACGGGTGTGATCAACTTGCAGTCGGTGGAGTAATGATAGATATGTTTCCAGCCCGTGCGCTCGCTCGTCCACAGGAATGAGCCGTCCTTGAGCCAATGAGTGATGTTGTAGTTGTCCCGATCGATCCAGGCGGGAGTCGTTTCGCGAAACGCGGTCTGGGCTTTACCCGTAGCCGGATCGGCAAAATTCAGATCCAGCCAGTTCTGTTCACGGTTTTGCACCATGAAATACAACGTCTTTGAGTCGGGCTTCCAGCCTACGCGCACAACCAGCGGTTCAACGCTCTGGTATTTGTACATATCCATCCAGCGCGTAGCGCCTCCCGCCACGGGCACGACGCCGAGCTTGACGTTCGGATTCGGCGCACCGGCTTTCGGATAAGATGTGACCTCGACGGTTTGCTGTACGGGGATGTGATCGACTACGACGAAGTCCTTGACGGGCGATTCATCGAGTTGCAGGTAGACGATTTTCGATGAATCCGGACTCCACCAGAAGCCCTTGAAATTCCCGCGCCCGTAAAGCTCTTCCTGATATACCCAGTCGAGACGGCCGTTGAGCAGCTTTTCGTGCCCTCCGGAGGTCAGGGCGCGTTCGCTGCCGCCCATCGTATCTACGACGTAGATATTGAAGTCGCGTACGAAGGCGACCATTCGCCCGTCGGGGCTGAAATCTTCGCCCACTTCTTCCTGCGGAGTGTTGGTAAGGCGCAGCGCCTTGTCATCGCCCGGCCTGTAATAGAAAAGATCATTTGCGTAATTGAGCAGCAGGGCGGTGCGTGAATTGTTCATTTCCATTCGCCCCGAGGACATTCGCCGGGCGTCTTCCGCCGTGATTCCGGGCAGTGCTGCAAACGCCGCTTCCATTTTTGCTGCGTCGAAAAACGGTTCGGCCGCGCCGGATAGCGCATTAACCTTGAAAATCTGAATGCGCCGTGATGCAGTATCCATCCTGCGTTCCAGATAGTGCCTGCCGTCCACCAGCCATCCAGTAATGAACGCAGGGCGTCCACCTACATTGATCCTTTTTGCCGGATCGTACAGATCGTCGATGGTTAATATCTTGTCCTGCGCAGCGACATTTACCGTCGCCAAGAGAAAAAAAGCGCAAAGTGGTAGAAGGGGAAATCTGAGAAGTTTATCAAACGACATGGGTGTACCTCGCTGGTTGAAGTCCCGTCGACCGGGAAACGGGTCAGTGCAGCCGCGGGACGAAGACCGTAAAAGATACGGTAATGAGATTGTCCCCGCGCATAAACTGCGACCAGATTCTGTAGGGCCCGGGGTGCGGGAAGAAGGTCTCGAAATCGACTTCGGGTTTGCCTTCCAGTCCGTTTCGGTCCACATCATCCGGGATCATCTCGGTCGGGTGTGAATGCAAATAGTCGGAACCGTCGGCGCTGAGGATCAGCGTATGCCCCCAGGCGCCGAGATACGGCTTGAGATCGCCGACGGGTTTGTTGGATTTGGCGTCAAAAAGTTTATATTTCAGTTCCGCCGGTTTACCGGCAAATGGCTTTTCGGGATCGAGCGTTAATTCAAACCGGGTGCCTTCAACTGTCTTTACGAGCGTTTTGTCGGGGACGAGTTTTGCTGTCGATCCGGCGAGATCGCCCTTGTAGCCGGCGGTGACCAGATTGAGGTGCGCAACCTGCGGCGAACCGCCTACGGGAAAGAAATCGCAGAAAATCTTGTAATAGCCCGGCTGCGGTAAAACGGTTTCAATCGAGAAACTCCCGTCCTTTTCCTGATCCGGATGGATGTGATCGAAGTGCTGGAAATCCTGGCTGACGACAAACAGATGAAACGGCATGTCGTGCATGATTGCAAAGTTCTTTACCTGCTCATCGCTGACGGGATGAAATATTGTAAAGCGAAGCGTTGTTTTTTCACCGGCCTTGACCGCGCGCGGTTCGGTATCCATGCGAACCGTATAGTCGCCGGTTTCGGGGGGCGCGGCCTTGACGAGTTTCATCTTGCATTTGGGGCACGTGCCGGGCTGCCCGGTCTGAATTTCAGGGTGCATCGGACAGGTGAAAAAGCCCTCGTCGCCGCCCCCGCCCGTCAGTTCAACGAGCGTCATATTGCACTTCGGACATTTTCCCGCAACCTTGGACTGCACCTCCGGATGCATGGGACAGCCGAATACTACGGGTTGCGGCGCTACAGGCGCAGGCGGATCCTGCGTCCGATCAAATGCAAACGCTCCGCACGTTACTATAATCAGACTCAATGCAACGCTTCGATACATCCTGTTCATAAGATCAATACAAACGCATTAAATACACGGTTAATTAAGTTCTTTGAGTTTTCAGCCGCGAAGCGGCGAAAGAGCTGTAGCCCAAGGCGCGAAGCCCTGGGTGAGTGTAGAGAGGCGGCGCC
>JAHBSF010000145.1 GCA_019639255.1 Acidobacteriota bacterium
GAAATTCCGTCACTATCGGGATATGGAGTGGGAAGCGAAACGTCTCGCGCGGTTTCAATCCGCTAATAGTCGCGTCTGAAATTCCGTCAAACTGTACCTGAAAGTCCTTGTGCCGGGTCACGAAGGCGAGGTTGTTTCAATCCGCTAATAGTCGCGTCTGAAATTCCGTCTAGATAGAGAATAGTATGCGACCAATCGAGAACCCCAAAGAGTTTCAATCCGCTAATAGTCGCGTCTGAAATTCCGTCGATACTTTCAATGGCATCTTGGAGTTGATGCGTGAATCGGTTTCAATCCGCTAATAGTCGCGTCTGAAATTCCGTCCCCTCTACTGCGTTGCCACGTAAAAGCCGGATACACGGCATCGTTTCAATCCGCTAATAGTCGCGTCTGAAATTCCGTCACGCCGAAACCAATCCCCACTACTATGATATTCCACTGTAGTTTCAATCCGCTAATAGTCGCGTCTGAAATTCCGTCCAAAACCGTCAGGACCAGGATAACGATCTCGATCATGTGTTTCAATCCGCTAATAGTCGCGTCTGAAATTCCGTCGGCGGCAAGCCGCACACCTTCATAATCATCCGCAATAATTCGTTTCAATCCGCTAATAGTCGCGTCTGAAATTCCGTCTCGCCATTTTCGCCCCCCTTTCCGGGCGTTCCCGCCCGTTTCAATCCGCTAATAGTCGCGTCTGAAATTCCGTCCGCCTCACGCGATTGATGGAAATCGGGCGACCCTCGCCGACGCGTTTCAATCCGCTAATAGTCGCGTCTGAAATTCCGTCAAAGCAGCTTGGTACATAAAACGTGAAATAGCTAGGAGACGTTTCAATCCGCTAATAGTCGCGTCTGAAATTCCGTCATTTTGAATGTGTCGGTGTTGGGGAAACTATTCAATCAATGGCGTTTCAATCCGCTAATAGTCGCGTCTGAAATTCCGTCCGTGTCGTGGGCCGTCCCTGTCGGCTTCTCCAACAATGCGCTGTTTCAATCCGCTAATAGTCGCGTCTGAAATTCCGTCAGACGCAATCAGACGCGGCGGATGGAAAACGTGGAATCAAAAGTTTCAATCCGCTAATAGTCGCGTCTGAAATTCCGTCTATGCGCTCATTTGGCGGAAACTTACGTGCTACCGCAACGTTTCAATCCGCTAATAGTCGCGTCTGAAATTCCGTCGAGCCGAGATGCGGCGGCGCAAGAAAGCCGCGCCAGCTAAAGTTTCAATCCGCTAATAGTCGCGTCTGAAATTCCGTCAAGCCCGGGTCATACGTCCAGCCGCCCGACGAGGGCAGCCAATGTTTCAATCCGCTAATAGTCGCGTCTGAAATTCCGTCGCTACGTCGTTGCGATCGACTACCAAACGCGGTGGGACGGCGAGGGTTTCAATCCGCTAATAGTCGCGTCTGAAATTCCGTCCCGAATCAGCAGGGGCTTTTAACCAAACAGGTACTTGACTACGGTTTCAATCCGCTAATAGTCGCGTCTGAAATTCCGTCGCAGGGCGCACCCCTCACAAAATGCGCCCGTCATCCGTGCGTGTTTCAATCCGCTAATAGTCGCGTCTGAAATTCCGTCTAGTTCAAATAAAAGCGAAAAGCCGCCGCAATCTGCGCGTTTCAATCCGCTAATAGTCGCGTCTGAAATTCCGTCTGCGGCAGGGGGCTACGTCGTTGCGATCGACTACCAAACGCGGGTTTCAATCCGCTAATAGTCGCGTCTGAAATTCCGTCGGATGGTGCCTGCCGCGCCCAATACGAATCCACCTTGGCACGTTTCAATCCGCTAATAGTCGCGTCTGAAATTCCGTCCGTGTTCCTGTATCTCCTTTTACCACATCAGCCAAAGTGCAGGTTTCGGCTAACCGGTATAAAAAGCCTTCAAATATCGGCGGGCAGTATGGCCCCATTTTACCTGAGAGTTTCGGAAAATCAATCATCCCTTTGTTTTACCTCCTTTCATTCCAGTCGGCTAACCTGCCCCTGTTTCAGCCGTTTCCGAGGTTAGCCGGAGGTAGCCGGATTTGAGCCTACCTTCAACTTCGCATCCTCCACATACCGGCAAGGTTGCCGCTTATTCCGGGAGCTTTGCGATCGTGTATAAATAGCAGCCATCGGGCGTGATGCAGTTCGGGATCACGGCCGAATTCGCGTGTTGCGACCGGATATATACGGACATTGGGACTATTGAGACTATAACTGATTTTCTTCTTTACGGGAGGGCCAATTTCAAGATTCATCGAATAACCAATATCGCTCGCGTGTATCCGCTGCTTGCGCTGCTCGTTCTGGCCACGGGCGGATGCTGGTCCGTCAATCCGCGGACTACGATCGTTCTCGTAGACGCATCGGGCAGCATAGACGCCGAAGAATACGGCCGCTGTTTGCGCAGGATCGAACGTCTTCTCGACAAATTCGATCGCGGCGACAGGCTCATACTCATCCCAATTACGGGCGAGCCTACCGAACTGCTCGGCAGGCGCATTCGCACTGCAGAAATGCCGCGCGATTATGCGCCGTACGACGGTAATCTCAAGCAGGCTCGCGCAAACGCAGCGCATATCATTTCGCAGTTCGCCGCCGAACTGCCGACGATTCGCGCCGTGCGTTCCGATATCTTCGGCGCGTTTCGGGCAGCCGCCGATTTCGTGCGCGACGGCAATACCGCAATCTTCTGTCTGTCGGATCTGCTCGAAGACGACGATACCATCAGGTTTCGCACATCTCCGGAATTGAGGGATGAGGTAGCAGCCGGGAATCTTGCAATGAATCGTGCAAGGCCGGGGATGCTGCGAGGCGCCGCCGTCACGGTCGGACTCCTTCGCAGCACGGAACTCGAACGTCTGGAGCCCGAACGCCGCGCCGCGGTGCGCGCATTCTGGGAAACCTACCTCATCGCAAGCGGAGCCGGGAGCATTGGGATTACCCTGGATCTCGATTCCATTAACTGAAGCCTGTGCAAATTAAAGTTGAATCCTATTAACCGAAGCCTGTGCAAATTAAAGTTGAATGGAGTCAGATGGTTGAGATGGCGGAGCCTTTGGAGTGCGGCGACTTGTCGCCGCTTTTGCTTTCGATGGACACAAAAGCGGCGACAAGTCGCCGCACTCCAAAGGCTCCGCCATCTCAACCATCTGACTCCATTCAACTTTAATTTGCACAGGCTTCCATTAACTGATCGTAGTCAACCGATCTTCAACTCACAAGATTCAAAAGGAGAACCGATCTTCAAGAAACTATTGATGCGATATCGAATCAGATCCGTTTCCGATTCGCCCCTCGTGCAGGGCCGCTACGACGGCGCGAACGGTATACCGGGGCGCCATCACCAGTCGGGCATCGACCGGCGTATGGATGAGTTTGCCGAAAGACTGGCGCGGGATGCGGGCACGGCTATCCACCGTATGGAGGCTGCGCTTGCGTACTCGCACGAGCGGCTTGCGGAGATGCGGCTGCGGCTTGCGCGGTATGACGGCGACGGACGCCCGCAATCCCTCGGCTACGGGCTGATACTGCTTGCGACTTTTGCGGCGCTGCTTGCGGCGGAAGGCTATCTGCTGATGCCGACGATGCGCGGTTTCGGCATTGCACATCCCATGCATCAGGTAATCGCCGCCGGGAGCATAGTGCTGGTCGGGGCGATACTGCTGAAGTACGTCTACGAGGATGCGCGCGTTTATTTTGGGCTCCCCGCCCAGCAGCGCCGCGCCGCCCCGCTATGGACGATGCAGCGGATACTGCTGCCGGCGCTGGGAATCTTCACGCTCGTGCTGTTTGTATTGCTGGGGCTGTTTCGGGCAAGCGAGATGATCTTCGCGCACGGTCTGGATCCGGAGTCGGATCTGGGGCGTTTCGTATCGGAGCACGATGTGTTGACGCGGGCGACGATCGTCGCGCTTACGGTTGCGCTGCCGGTGGGCGGAGCGATCGCGCTTTCACACGGCATCGGGATTGTGCGCGAATGGGCGCGGTGGATGCGTATACGCTTCCTGTGCATGCACCATCATCGCCGAACGCACGTCGTTGCGCGGGAAATCGATGCCGTGCGCGAGCGGCTTGCGAAAGACACGGCGGCGGTGCGTCTCGGGGGCGAAGCGCTGAAGGCCGAATACGAATACGGGCAGGATCAGGGCCGCACTCTCGGTTTGTACCGGCTGCCGGTTTGGTTTTATGCGCTGAAGACGGCGGCTGTGGTCGCATTAACGTTCTTTCTGATCTACGTTGCGGATCAGTGGGCGCAGGCGCGATGGGGCGAGATGGACTCGATCCGGTGGTTGTTTTACGGGCTGCTGGGCGCGGCGGTGGGGGCGTTGTACGGCGCGCGGCAATGGTTTGTGCGCGAACGTCCATCGCCCGAGGATCTGCACTGGAAACCGCACTGGGCCGAAGAGCCTGTGCGGCGGCGGGCGGCGGTTCAGGAGGTGATCTCGTAGCGTCCGAGGCCGAAGCTGGTTCCGGCGCCTATGTGGAGCAACTCTCCGGCGGCGAGCAGCGCACGTAGTTCATCGACCGCCGGACCGCGATAGGCAATGTCGCCGACGAATCCGCCGAGCTTCATTTTCGTTCCCTGGCGGTTTGAGTACCGCTCCCAATCCCACCATTGCAGCGCGGCCGAGGTTGTTTCAGCTTCGGCCGCTCGTGCAATCAGACCGCGGAAATCCAGCGCAAGCGGCCGGGGGCCGTGCACTGCAATCAGCAGCGACAGCCGCCGCAGCAGATTGCGAGCAAGCAGGTCGAAGCCGAGCGAGCTTTGCAGGTCGCCGTCTACGCGTATGCGCGTCGGCGTCAGAAACCTCAGCCTGATCTGCTCGTCAGACGGGATCTGCTCCAGCCGACGGCGGACGAGCGCCGCGAGCGATTCGGATGCGCGATCTGCGGGAGCGAGGCGTTGGGTATCTCCGGAATAGAGTTCGGCGCCGCGGCCCTCGCCCGTTTGAGCGATTACGGAAGTCAGAACAAATCCCGTGCGATCGGCGCCGAGTCCGCGCCGCGCCATTTCGCTTACGGCGTAAATGACGTAGGGCAGATACTCTATGGCGCGGCCTGCGAGCAGAAGTTCGAACGTGATTTCATCGCCTGCGGAAAGGGCAAGGCGCTGGAACCCGCGAGCCGAGACAATCGGCGCGGGCGGGTTGAGGAGAAAAGGATGCGGCGCCTGCTGCTGGCCGCGCAGCAGAGAGACATCGGGCGGCGGCGGCGTCTCGAAGACGTATGGATAAATGCATTTCTCTGCAACCAGGCATCGCGCGCAATCGCGATGATTGACGACGCAGACTACGTTCTTGAGCGCCGTGCCGAACGCGCCGCGCAGCGTAGAACCGAGAAACGGCGGCAGCGAAGTCCGCGCCATCGCGCTCAGTCGAAGCGTGAAGCGCGCGAGATTGAATTCGGCGAATTCGGGTGGAATCACGGTTGAAATCATAATGGTAATCTGGAGTTTGAGAAGGAAGAGAGAACGCTGAATACACGGAAAATGAAGATACGGAAATCACGGAAAGGTTTAAATCACTCTACACGACTTCGGGACATAAAAGAGAGATAACGGAACAAACGAAATGTAACGAAAATTACGGAAAAGTTGAATATTTCCGTCTTTTCCGTCTTATTTCGTTTGTTCCGTTATCTCTCTTCTCACTCACGCCTTGAGTCCCCGTGACCGGATATTCAGGCGGCGCGTGCTGAGAGTCGTACGCCCAATGCACGGGCAACTTTCAATATGGTCTCGAACCGTGGTTTGGCGCCCGGCGCCAGCGCTTTATAAAGACTCTCGCGGCCCAATCCCGTATCTCTGGCTACCTGCGCCATACCGCGCACGCGCGCAATATCACGTAAAGCCGCCAGCACCATACCCGGATCATCCGTTTCCAGAGCGGCGGTCATATATTCCGCGATCGCCCTATCGTCGGTAAGGTATCGAGCCGCATCGAAAGGCAGCAGCCTGACTTTGCCCTTGATCCTTGTTTTCGGCCCGGTCTTGTTCATTGTTTACTCTTCCAGTTGGTCTGCTATCCTCTGCGCCCTTTTAATGTCGCGCCTCTGACTCGACTTGTCTCCGCCCGCCAGCATTATGATCAATACCTTGCGGCGACGTGTAAAGTAGAGACGATAGCCGGCGCCTATATCTACCCGCATCTCTGAAACATTACCTCCAACTGGCTTCCAGTCCCCGAGATTTCCCAGTTCGGCTTGCCGGATGCGCGCTGCAATCCGCACTTGTGCACGCCGATCCGTCAAGTGGTCAAGCCAGTTCTGAAACTCTTCGGTTTGGCGAACCGTGTACACACCAATAGTGTATCCGCGTAGATACGCACGTCAAGAAGGTTCGCTTCCGGCGGACACGAGGAGAGTCAAACGTGTCGCTGCGCGAGGCTCTGAAAGAATGAAACCGTGAGTGCAAGTCGGTGCGCGGGCGCCTCGCCTGCATGTTTTGACCGTAAACAATGCGGGTACGTACACCCGGGGCTTTTAAATCAGACCACGAAACATTGGGACATATTC
>JAHBSF010000146.1 GCA_019639255.1 Acidobacteriota bacterium
ATCTTTCGCCGCTCCGCGGCTGAAAAACTCAAAGAACTTTGGTTGCAGAGTAATGAAACGAAAATCACGGGAAATTGAATATTTCCGTATGTTCCGTCTTGTTTCGTTTGTTTCGTTATCTCTTATCGTGCGGGTTGAATGAACGAAAACCATGGAAGACATGAATGGATCACTACAAGCTTCGTGACATAGAAGAAGAATGGGTAACGCCGCTGTTCGGGCGGCGTTTTTTCACCGGCGAACACGTTACGTTCGCATTCCTGACTTTGAAAACCGGTTGTGTCGTGCCCGAACACTCGCACGAAAGCGAGCAGTTCAGCTACATCGCCACGGGCGCGCTGCGCTTCACGATCGGAGGCGAGACCGTAACGGTGCGCGGCGGCGAGATGGTGCGGATTCCACCCTTCGTTCCTCACTCGGCCGTGGCGATCGAAGACACGACCGGAATCGACGTTTTCAGCCCCATCCGCAAGGATTGGGCCGAAGGCAGCGACGATTATCTGCGGAAACGCTAGGCGATCAGGAAAAGCGAGATGCAGACATCGCACGCGCCTGGGGCGCCTCTGTTTTCGATCATCACCCCGGCGTATGAAGCGGCGGCGAAGCTTGAAGCCACCTTCGCTACGGTCTTTGCACAAAAAGCCGATCTCTACGAATACCTGGTCATCGACGGCGGATCCACCGACGGCACTATTGACCTGCTGCGCCGCAATGAAGACCGGATTCGCTGGATTTCGGAGCCGGATCGCGGCGTCTACGACGCGATGAACAAGGGCATAGAGCGCAGCCGCGGGCGGTATCTTTACTTTCTGGGCGCGGGCGACCTGCTGCAACCCCGCGTGCTCGAAACCGTAGCCGAGCGCGTGCCCGCGCACGATCGCGGCGTGGTTTACGGAAACTTCAAGGTCCCGCACGACGATACGATCTATTACGGCGATGTCGGCAAACTCTGGCTCTATCTCGTCTACGACCTTTGCCATCAGTCGATCTTCTACGGACGCGAGGTTTTTGAACTTCACGGCCCCTACAATCTGAAATATCCGATACGCGCCGATTACGAACTCAACCTCATGGCGTTCAATGACCGCCGCATAGAGGTGCGCTACATCGACCTGCTGATAGCAGAATTCGAGCGCGGCGGCCTGAGCCAGTTGTTCGTCGATGAGGTATTCACGCGGGATTTTCCGGAAATCTTCTGCCGCGGTCTCGGGTGGCCGCCCGTAATAGGGCGTATTGCGGCGCCGCTGCTGCGCCTGCGATTCAACGCCGGGTTCAGGGAATTCGGGCGGAGCTTCTTTCAGCGCCTCCGGCATCCGTTTGGAACCCAATCCCCGCGCGAGGTGGAATGATGCGCGGACTCGCGCTCCATTACACGCCTGGCGCGCTGCTCGCGCTCGTGCATTACGCCGCGCTCGCAGTCGCAGCCGCGCTTGCCTGGATCTACGGCCGCCGGCTCACCTCGCGCATCGCATACAAAACCACACTCGAACAAGCGGTCTTCTCCATCGCTATCGGACTCGGCGCAATCGCATACCTCGTGATGCTGCTCGGAATGCTGCACCTGCTCTACGCGCCCGTGGCGGCAACCCTCTTCACACTCGGGGCATTGTTGTGCGCGCCGTTCAAATTCCTGAAACAACCGGGCGAGTGCCTGAAACAGCTTGAAATCCGCGCTTTTTTGCACAAACGCCGCGCGTCGATTACAGGCATATGCATTGCGGCGGCGCTGTTTTCACCGTTGCTTGCGCTGCCGCTGTATCCGCCTACGGAGTGGGATGCGACGGCGCTGCATCTTGCGGCGGCGAAGATTTACATAACAGAGCACGCGCTTGTATTCACTCCCTTCCTGCGATATCCGGTATTCCCGCAAACCGCGCAGATGTTGTTTACCGCGGCGCTGCTGTTCGGCTCAGATCTGCTGGCGCAGTTGACGCATTGGCTTATGCTGGGCGTGCTTGCAGCGGCGGTTGCGGCCTGCGGCGAGCGATACCTTACGCGCAGAGCCGGATGGTGGGGCGCGGCGCTGCTGCTTTCAAGCCCGATCGTGCTGCGAATCGGCTCGGCTGCATACGTCGATATAGGGCTTGCGCTTTACGTATTCCTCGGCTGTTACGCATTCTGGAACTGGCTCGAAAGCAAGGATCGCAAATGGATAATCCTTGCAGGCGTGCTGCTCGGGCTTGCGTTCAGCGTCAAATATCCCGCGCTGTTTTTTATCCTTCTGCTTGCGCCGTATGCATTCATAGCCGGGAAAGGAAACGAAAGATGGCGAGCGCCGCTGCTGATGTGCGGTGCGGCTTTTGCCGTAGCATTGCCGTGGCTTGCGCGCAATTTCTACTACACGCGCAATCCGCTGTTTCCCTTCTATTACGGCCTGTTTGCGCCGTTTTTCGGTTATGGAAGATGGAGTCAGGAGTATCTGGGCTGGCTGCTCGACGACAAGCCCGGGCGCGGAGTTGAGCGCACGCTTGCGGGATTGTTTCGATTGCCCTGGGAACTTACGACGAACATAAGCATATTCGAGGCCGAAACGACGCTTTCGCCGCTTTATCTGCTGCTGCTGCCCGCTACGGTTCTCGCAGCCGTATGGAGCCGCAGCGTCAGAAGGCTGCTGTTTGCAGCCGCAAGTTTTACGCTGTTCTGGTGGGCGACCTATCAGATAGTGCGCTATCTGTTTCCGGCCCTGCCGCTGCTGTCGCTTGCGGCAGCGGGCGCAGTGGACGAACTCTCACGCAGGATGGCCTGGATTCGCAATATCGCATCGCGCCGCGCGTGGGCGGCGGCGGTGGGCGCTGCGCTGCTTTTGCCGGGCTGGGGTTATGCATCAAACCGGCTGCTGGAAAGAGGTCCACCGCCGGCTTCGGTGGGCGGACGCGACCTTTATATCACGATCCGACAACCGACCTATCCGCTCTATCAGTTCCTCAATCGGCGGTACGGGCGCGATTACACGGTGTATTCGCTCTACGACGAAAACATGTTCTATTTCGCCGACGGCCGCATGATCGGCGACTGGTTCGGACCTGGATGCTTCGATCCGATCATCGAGCGTCTCAACGACGGCGAAGCGCTGTACGGCGAATTGCAACGCCTCGGCGCCGATCATCTGATTCTGGACTTTGCGGGAACGGGAAGCCCGATTCCGCAGGACGAAGCTTTCCGGAACCGTTTCCGTCTGCTGATGGTGCGTGCGCACTCGGCGCTCTTCGATATGACGGATCGGCGCATTGAACGCGTCATCGGCGCGAATCTGCTGGCCGATCCGGGTTTCGAAACGACGACGGCGCCGGCGCCGGAAAACGACGCCGCGGGCTGGATGCGATACGGCAATGCGCAGATCGACCGCACGATGAGTTATTCGGGAAATGCCGCGGCGGTCTGCAACGGCGCTGCCGACGGATTGCGGCAGCGGGTTGCGGTGCTGCCCGGAGCGATTTATTCGCTGCGTTACGCTGCGCTTGCGGAAACCGATGCCGTTTCCGCGCGGTTGCAGATCGACTGGATGGGGGAGAATCGCATCGAGATCGGGCAGGATGTGCAGGTAGTGGATCTCGGCCGCGAATGGAAAGTATTTGAGACCGATATGATTGCGCCGAAGGGCGCGGGGTATGGAATCGTGCATCTCAGGCTGCAATCGGGCGGGCGGGCAAGGTTCGATGAAGCATCCCTGTCGAGTGTGACTTTTCAGGAAGAGAGATAGAGAGATGACGGAACAAACGAAATTAAACGAAACAGACGGAAAAGGGTTGCTTCCGTTTGTTTCGTGTTTATTTCGCTTGTTCCGTCATCTCTGATCTCTGATCCTCTTCACTTAAGCCATGCGTTCCCGTATAGTCACTTTGAGCCGATAATACCCGCCCCCAAGTTGCGAGAGAAACCAAGGGACAGGTGGAACCCCTCAGACAAACAGCACTGTCCGGATCTCTCCCCGGTTGCTGTATTTACAGAGTTACGCTGATCGCCTCGCGGTAAATAGAGGATTCATGAAAAAGTCGGATATCATTCGTGGCTGGGGCCGGATTCTCGGCGGTTATAAACCTATGATGTCGATCGAGATCACGCGCGAATGCCCGCTGCGCTGTCCGGGATGTTACGCCTATCAACCCGAACACCTCGGCGATCTCGGACCGCTGCGAACGCTGGCCGATTACAAGGGGCAACAACTGATCGACGGCGTGCTGGCGCTGGTGCGCCGTCACCGTCCGATTCATCTTTCGATAGTCGGTGGCGAACCTCTGGTGCGCTTTCGCGAGCTGGATGTGCTGCTGCCGAGGCTGGACAAAATGGGCGTCGAGGTGCAGCTCGTCACCAGCGCCGTGCGTCCGATCCCCGAACATTGGGCGGGCATAAAGGCGCTGCACCTGGCCGTCTCGATCGACGGCCTTGCGCGCGATCACGATGTGCGGCGCGCTCCGGCCACCTACGAGCGAATACTACGGAACATCGCCGGCCATACGATAATCGTCCACTGCACGGTCACAAAACAGATGGTCGGGCAGGCGGATTATTTCCGTGAGTTTCTGGACTTCTGGTCGGGGCGCAGCGAGGTGCGCAAGATCTGGTTCAGCCTCTTCACTCCGCAGGTAGGAGAACAGGCCGAAGAGATACTGACTTCAGCGGACCGGTCATCGGTGCTCGATGAACTGGCGCGATTGCGTCCGCAGTTTCCGAAGCTGAATCTGCCGGATGTCGTCATCGATGGTTATATCGATCCGCCGAAATCGCCCGAGGATTGTCTGTTTGCGCGCACGACGCTGAGCGTAACTGCCGACCTTAAAGGCGAGATCACGCCGTGCCAGTTCGGGGGCAACCCGGATTGTTCGCAGTGCGGCTGCCTCGCTTCGGCCGGGCTTAATTCCATATCCGCTCACCGAATACTGGGAGTCCTTCCGATCGGATCCATATACCGCATCTCCGAGCGTATCGGCCGCGCGGTCAACAGTATATCCGGGACAAGCGATGCGATCTGAGTACATGGCAATCCTGTACCGCATCTCGTCGCCCGGAGCGAGTACGGCGACGTTGCATTCCACGCCGCGCGCCTGAAGATTGAATGCATCGGTAGGAACCGTGTTCGGCTCTATGCACAACGCGCGGCGAGGCGCGGGCGGCGTGAATACGACTAGGTGCGGAAATTCCTTCCTGTCGAACTCAATCACCGTATCATTCAAACGACACCGCACGAGCCCGTCATCATCAGCCGCAAGATCCGTGAAGATATCGTCGAGCGCAAGCCCTTCGGTGCTGCGCGCGGTTTGCAGATCGTAATCCCCATCGACATCGAGTTGCAGCCCCGTGGGCAGGTTCTCGACAAGTTCCCACCGCGCGCGCGCCGGAACGCAAATAACTCCGGGCGAGGGATGATGGAAATACGGATGTATGCCGAAACCTGCGGGCATGCGTCGCTCGCCCGTATTGCGCGCCGTAATCTCCATCTCCAGTCGTCCACCCCTCAACCTGTAAACGACATCGAGCGTAAACAGCGACGGGAACTGCGAAAGTATGATGTCGGCGTAATCCGCCGCATCGAAGCGAGATTGCACCCACACGCCCGCTTCATCCGAAGCGCCGTGCTCGATTACACGCCACGCCCGGTCGCGCACAAAACCGTGACGCGCCGGATTTACATTGTATTCCGCGCCCTCGAAAACGAACCTGCCGTCGCGTATGCGGTTGGGAAAGGGAAAAAGCAGCGGAATGCCGTAACCGGTCGGTTTTGCGCAGAATTCGGCGAAGGAGATTTCTTCGAGCACCGGATCGGGCGCTCCGAAAGCGAAACAGTTGTTGCCGAGCGCGGGCGCAAGCAGGGCCGCCGCGCTATTGCCTTCGCGCAGGGTCAGCACTTCGACGCCCGCGCGCATTTCGGATTCGATGGAATATTGCGGCATACCAATCAGCGCGGAGAGCAGGAAAGAGAATAGTACTCTGTAAACAAAGTTTCTTGAGTTTTTCAGCCGCGAAGCGGCGAAAGATCTGTAGCCCAGGGCGTAAGCCCTGGGTCGGTGCAGAGAAGCGGCGCCAGCCCCGGAAGGGCGGAAGATCTTTCGCCCTTTCAGGGCTTGAACCTTCTTTTCTGCTGACCTGGCGCTCACGCACCAGGCTACAGATCTTTCGCCGCT
>JAHBSF010000147.1 GCA_019639255.1 Acidobacteriota bacterium
TTACACCCCGGAGAAAGTTTTGTTCCCGCATCCGTCAGGTTCATACGTGCGCGTATTTGTGGTTGAATATGATCTGTGCGCCGCCGCCGTTGTTGTAACGACCGGCGGCGTCGCAGCGTCTATAAATCCATCAGGCAGTTGGTCAGGCAGTTGGTCAGGCAATTCGTTCGGCAATTCGTTCTGCAGTTCGTTCGGCAATCCCGCATGGAAATGGAGTTCTTCATATGATCAGATCCGTTCGCGCCGGAGTGGTGTTCACTTTTCTGTTTGTACTGATGACGGCGGCGACGCCCGTACCAGCGCAGACTGCGGCAAAATCAGTCGCTTCGGCGCCCGAGAGCCTGACGGCGGCGGAGTTTTCGCGCATCAGCCGCGAACTGTCGGAAGACGGGGGATACTTTCGTTCGGACAACTTCACATCGAACGAAACCTCGTACCTTCACGTGGTGGACAAAATCAGGGAAATCGGCGCAACCGGCGGAGCCTATATCGGCGTCGGGCCGGAGCAGAATTTCACCTACATAGCCAAAATACGGCCGCGCCTCGCGATTCTCATGGACATACGGCGGCAGGCGATCATTCAGCACCTGATGTACAAGGCGATATTTCATCACTCGCCGGACCGCGTGCAGTTTCTATCGCGCCTGTTCAGCCGCCCGCTGCCGAAAGACGGCGTTCCCAAACGCGACGCTCCCATAGGCGAGATCCTGACATTCATCGACAAGCTGCCGGGCGAGGACAAAACCTACGCCGCAAACCTCGCCGAGATCCGCAGGACCATCGAGGAGGACTTCAAGTTTCCGCTTTCGGAAGCGGATCGCACGAGCCTCGATTACGTTTACAGCAGCTTCCGCACCGATGCGCTCGACATCGCCTATCGCGTCGATGGATCGCGCGGCGGATATTTCCCCACGCTCGGCGAAATCATCATGCAGCCCGATCAGCACGGCAAACTCGGCAACTTTCTGGCCATAGTCGAGGATTACGAATTCGTGCGCGGAATGCACGGCAAGAATCTGATCATCCCGGTAGTAGGGGATTTCGGCGGAAAGAAGGCGCTTGCAGCAATCGGGGATTTCCTGCGCAGCAAAGGATTGACGGTTACGGCGTATTACACCTCGAACGTAGAGCAGTACCTGTTCGGCAGCGACCTGTTCGAGGCGTTTGCTGAAAACGTGCGCAAGCTGCCTATAAACGAACGGAGCCTGTTTATACGCGCCGTGGCCGGACGTTTCCCGCATCCGGCGCAGTGGCCCGGGCACCGGTTGACGACGCTGTTGCAGCGCATACCGATCTTTCTTCGCGATTTCGACGAGGGAAGATACGCGACTTACCGCGATCTCGTGACCACAAACTACATCTCACCCTGAGAGAAACAACGGAACAAACGGAATAAACGAAACTGACGGAAGTGTATGATCTTTTCCGTTTGTTTCGTTTTATTCCGTTTGTTCCGTTGTCTCGCTTTTCCTGAGCGGCGAAGATGCGCTGGATTCATCTACTTTCCTTCGTATATATCGCAGGCGCAGTCTCGGCGTTGCGGCTGATATTGTTGCCGTCGCTTGACCAGCTTGCGCCTGAGATGCGCACGCTTGCCGCAGGCGCAGTGATGTCGCGCGTGCGCAGCGTGCTCCCGATCGCTCTGTGGATATGGACTGCAACCGGACTATGGTTGCTTTTGACGGGGGCCGCGGACTGGATGTGGAAAGACATTGCGGGGGGAATCGCCGGCGCGGGTTTGTTCGTTTCGGTTTCGCTGCTGACGATTTCTCCGCACCGCCGCCTTGCGCTTCGCACCCAGCCGCGACGCCTTCTGCTGCTCAACGCCGGATTGATTTGTGCGGCGGCGTTGTTGTTGCTCGTCTATTTCAGATGAGGTGAGAGAGAAAAACGAAACAAGAGAGAAAAACGAAACAAACGAAATGAAACGAAACAGACGAAAAGTTGGCAATGTCTCGGAGTTTCCTGCATAATGGGCTGGCTTGCAGGTATTTCCCGTATTTCCCGGTGTATTTCTCGCTATTACGCTCCAAATCAGACTCGGCTCAGGAGAATTTCGGTTATGAAAAAGAAATTCTGGATAGTGTCTTCTCTGGTGTTGACCGCTTTGTTCGCAGTGGGTGTAAATCGGCAGCATCACTCTGTGAGTGCGAGTGAAAATATGCCGAGTTTGCAAGGGCAGCCGGCGACGGATTACCTGAAGAAAGAAGGTCTGTTTGAAAAGGTGAAAGCGGCGATCGAGGCCGACAGGCGAGAGTTAAGGCGTGTGAAGGAAGAAGGGGTGAAAGGCGCGGGAACGGTCTGGGAGGCGCGCCATCAGGGGCGGAACCTGCGTGCGATGTTTACGCGCGAGGGCGTGCGGTTGACGCCGGTAGAGAACTGCGCGGGCGAGAAGTGGCAGGCGGCGGTGAGTTTGAAGGGAGTGGGGTACGGCGAGAAATTGAAGAGAGCGGTTGCGGGGCCGATGCGCGTGGAGGGCAACCGGATTGAACTTCAGAAACTGATTGTTGACGGAGTGGGAGAAGGGCAGGGTGCGGCGATCACGGAATGGTACGTCAACAAGGAGCAAGGCATCGAGCAGGGATTTACGCTGGCTGAAAGGCCGGGAGAATCGGGCGGTGCGTTTGTGGGAGCGGAGCCGCTGCGTGTAGTGATGAGTGTGAGTGGAGGGTTGAGGGCGAGAGTAGAGGATGGGGGGCAGGCTGTAGCATTGAGGTATGAGAAGGGGAGTCAGGTGTTGAGGTATGACCACCTTGCAGCGTGGGACGCGAGGGGGCGATGGTTGCCATCGCATATGGAGGCGAGTGGTAAGGGAGATGAGATAACGCTGGTGGTTGAGGATGCTGGGGCGGTGTATCCGGTGACGATAGATCCGCTGTTTACCGAGGTCAAAAAACTGATCGCTTCGGACGGAGCGGCGGGAGACCGGTTCGGTTTTTCGGTATCCATCAGCGGGGACACTGTAGTAGTCGGTGCGCCCTTGGTTGATAGCTTCAGAGGCGCAGCCTACATCTATGAGCGAAACAAGGGCGGGATGGGGCTAATTGCGGATAACTGGGGAGAGGTCAAGAAGCTGACTGCATCGGATGGGGCGGCGAATGACTTTTTCGGCATTTCAGTAGGGATCAGCGGAGACACGGTGGTGGTCGGGGCCCAGGACGATGATAGCGGCAGAGGCGCAGCCTACGTCTATGAGCGGAACAAGGGCGGGATGGGGCCTGCGGCGGACAACTGGGGCGAGGTCAAAAAACTGACTGCGTCGGACGGTGCGGTGAATGACCGGTTCGGCATTTCGGTATCCATCAGCGGGGACACTGTAGTGGTCGGGGCCTTCGGCGATGACTCCAAGCGAGGCGCAGCCTACATCTATGAGCGGAACAAGGGAGCAATGGGGCCTGAAGCCGACAACTGGGGAGAGGTCAAAAAACTGACAGCCTCGGACGGTGCGGCGGATGACCAGTTCGGCAATTCGGTGTCTATTAGCGGGGACACGGTGGTGGTCGGGGCCTACTTCGATGATAGCTTAAGAGGCGCGGCCTACATCTATGAGCGAAACAAGGGCGGAGCAGATAACTGGGGCGAGGTCAAAAAACTGACCGCGTCGGACGGAGCGGCGGATGACCGGTTAGGCATTTCAGTAGGAATCAGCGGGGACACGGTAGTGGTCGGGGCGGTGGGCGATGATTCCAACCGAGGCGCGGCCTATATCTATGAGCGGAACAAGGGCGGGATGGGGCCAATTGCAGATAACTGGGGCGAGGTCAGGAAGCTGACGGCGTCGGACGGTGTGGCGGGAGACTTTTTCGGCGTTTCGGTATCCATCAGCGGGGACACGGTAGTGGTCGGGGCGGTGGGCGATGACTCCGCCAGAGGCGCAGCCTACATCTATGAGCGGAACAAGGGCGGGATGGGGCCAATTGCGGATAACTGGGGTGAGGTCAAGAAGCTGAGGGCTTCGGACGGAGCGGCGGATGACCGGTTCGGCCAGATGGTATCCATCAGCGGGGACACGGTGGTGGTGGGGGCGGCGGGCGATGACTCCGCCAGAGGCGCGGCCTACACATTCGTCAGCGAGTGTAATCTGGTCGAGAAGCAGAAACGTACTGCCTCGGACGGGGCGGCGGATGACGCGTTCGGCTTTTCGGTATCCATCAGCGGGGACACGGTAGTGGTCGGGGCTCAGGGCGATGACTCCGGCAGAGGTGCGGCCTACGTCTATGAGCGGAACAAGGGAGCGATGGGGCCAGAGGCGGACAACTGGGGCGAGGTCAGGAAACTGACCGCCTCGGACCGTGCGGTTGGTGACCGGTTCGGCTGGTCGGTAGGGATCAGCGGAGACACGGTGGTGGCCGGGGCCTTCGGCGATGACTCCAACCGAGGCGCAGCCTACATCTATGAGCGAAACAAGGGCGGAGCGGATAACTGGGGCGAGGTCAAAAAACTGACGGCGTCGGACGGAGCGGCGGGAGACCTGTTCGGCATTTCGGTGTCCATCAGCGGGGACACGGTAGTGGTCGGAGCCTACGGCGATGACACCTTCATAGGTGCGGCCTACATCTATGAGCGTAACAAGAATGGGATGGCGCCGGCGGCTGAGAACTGGGGCGAGGTTAAAAAACTGACTGCTTCGGATGGGACGGCGGCTGAGTTTTTCGGCTACTCGGTAGGGATCAGCGGAGACACTGTGGTGGTCGCAGCGATCGGCGATGACTCCAACCGAGGCGCAGCCTACATCTATGAGCGAAACAAGGGAGTGATGGGACCTGAGGCTGAGAACTGGGGCGAGGTCAAAAAACTGACGGCGTCGGACCGTGCGTCGGAAGACCGGTTCGGCTTTTCGGTATCCATCAGCGGGGACACTGTAGTGGTCGGTGCGTCCGGCGATGACTCCAACCGAGGCGCAGCCTACATCTATGAGCGTAACAAGAACGGGATGGCGCCGACGGCTGAGAACTGGGGAGAGGTCAAAAAACTGACGGCGTCGGACGGTGCGTCGGAAGACCGGTTCGGCTGGTCGGTAGGAATCAGCGGAGACACGGTGGTCGTTGGGGCGGAAGGCGATGACTCCAACAGAGGCTCGGCTTACATCTATGAGCGTAACAAGAACGGGATGGCGCCGGCGGCTGAGAACTGGGGAGAGGTCAAAAAACTGACGGCGTCGGACGGAGCGGCGGGAGACCTGTTCGGCTACTCGGTAGGGATCAGCGGGGACACGGTGGTGGTCGGGGCCTACTTCGATGACTCTCTCAGAGGCTCGGCCTACATCTTCACCTGCGAAGAAATCGCACCGAACACACCGCCGACAATCGCACCAATGAACGCAACGCGCACAGCCGGGACTGCCGTATCGGTCTCAAAAATAGCAGAGGTCAGCGATGCGGAAGATGCTGAAAACACATTGAGTGTAACTGCGATGTTGCAGAGCGGAATGGGCGTAACTATCACCGACATCAGCGTCGATGTTTTGGGCAACGTCACGGCAAGCATCGCGGCCGGGTGCACCGCTACGACCTCGACCTTTGAACTGAAGGTAACCGACAGCGGCGAACTGATGGCGC
>JAHBSF010000148.1 GCA_019639255.1 Acidobacteriota bacterium
TCTCTTTTTTTCCGTGCGGCTTGATGTGGTCAGCCTCGGGTAGTAGCATGCGACGTGGAAGCGATGCACCGGGGCGCTGCGGCGTCCGGGCGTCAGGGAATAATTCTCAACGTCGATGTAAAGAGATCTGCAAATCAGACGCGGCGCGTTCGCCCCGAGGTGGTCATGGCTCTGCTCGCACCAGGCACGACTTTTTCACACTACCGGATCATCGAGCAGCTTGGTAAGGGCGGACAGGCCACCGCCTACAAGGCCGAAGATTTGCGCCTGCACCGCTTCGTAGTCATCAAGACCCTCCTTCCGGAACTTGCCGCGACCGAAACCGCGCGGCGTCGCTTCGAGCGCGAAGCCCGGCTCGCATCGGCTCTCGATCATCCGAACATTGCGACGATCTACGACATAGGCGAATCCGACGGCCTGTGCTACATCGTGATGCAGTTTGTCGAGGGCCGGACCCTCAAGCAACTGCTCGGAGGCCGTCCGCTCGAAGGCTTGAGCGCGCTTTCGATTGCAATTCAGGTTGCGGACGCGCTCGTAGTAGCGCACGCGCGCGGCATCGTTCATCGCGACATCAAGCCCACGAACATCGTCGTAGGGGATACGGGACAGGCCAAGGTTCTGGACTTCGGGCTTGCAAAGATGCTGGCTTCGGACGAGGGCGACAACAACGCGTCGGTTGAACTCACTGAAGTCGGCGTGCCTTACGGCACTATGGGGTACGGCTCTCCCGAACAGGCTACGGGTGAGAAGATAGATCACCGCACGGATGTGTTTTCCCTCGGTGTGGTGCTTTACGAGATGCTGACGGGGCAGCAACCCTTCAAGGGGCGCCATCGCATCGAGGTGCTGCACGCGGTGATAAACGCCGCGCCGCAGCCCCTCGTCGCGGTCAATCCGCAGGCTCCGGCTTCGTTGCAGGGGGTGCTTGACCGCGCGATGGGGAAAGCGCCCGCGGATCGCTACCGCTCGATGGCGGAACTGCGCGACGAACTGAAAAATCAGATGCGAATGCTTGCGGGCGAAACGGGGCGGATTCCGACCGAAGCATCGGCGACGCTCCTTGCGCCGCAGCATCAGAGGCAATCTTCTTCCTGGCGGTTGAGCGGGACGCTGGGCCGCGTCTTCGGAAAGTTGAAAATCCCGACGCCGAGCCAGCAGGCGAATGCGCCTACGGCCTCGGTCGATCCTGCGCCCGAAACTCCGGTTGGCGCGCTTGCCGGAGCATCGGATTCGAGTCAACCGAGCCGCAACCCGTCGCGCCCGCCTTCGTGGGGTACGGAAACAAAGCAGACCATAGCAGTGCTGCCGTTCCGCAATCTGTCGGGCGATCCGGGAGCGAACTTCTACGAGTTTTCGCTCGCCGACGGCATCATCACCGAACTCGCCCATCTGCGTTCGCTGGTGGTCAGGCCGTCGAATTACATCGCCGGGTATGCGGGGCAGAACGTGGACCCGCGTCAGGTGGGCGAGGATCTTGCGGTCAATTCGATACTGACGGGAACGTTTTTCAAGACCGAGGATCGCTTTCGCGTTACTACTACACTGGTCGCTGCGGCTACGGGCGAGATCCAGTGGTGCGAGAAAATCGACATCCCGGCGCGCGATCTGCTGACGATACAGGACACGATTGCCGAGCGCATCATCGAGGGGCTGCGGCTGAAGCTGACCGAAGAGGAGCAGGAAAAAATCGAGCGGCCGTTGACGCGCAGCGCCGAAGCGTATGAGTTTTATCTGCGCGGGCGCGACATGCTGTATCAGTACATATCGCGCACCTTCGACGATCGCGAACTCGATCTGGCGATCGGCCTGTTTCAGGAAGCGATTCGCCTCGATCCGGAGTTTGCGCGCGCGCACGCGGCGCTCGGCCGCTGCTACGTGCATCACGCGCAGGGCTACGGCGGCGAGCAGTATTATCAGCAGGCCCAGGCCGCGCTCGAACGTGCGCTGGAACTCGACGCCGAACTTGCGGGAGCGCGGTTGCAGATGGTCTATATTTATCTGCATCGCGGCGAAAAGGATCGCGCGCTTGCGACGCTTGCCGACGTGCGCCGCGAAGCTCCGAACGATCCCACGGTATTCATCATCGCGGCGATGCTTTACCGGTTGAACGGCATGTACGACAAGGCGCTGCGGCAGTACGAGCGGTTGCTCGAACTCAACCCGCGCGATCTGGTCATTGCGGGCTACAACCGGGCGAGAATTTACAACTATCAGGGCTGTCCCGAGCAGGCCGTAGAGGAACTCGAACAGCTTCGCTCGATCGAGCCCGAGCATCCGCTGATACGTGTGTTTCTTGCGATATCGTATTTCAATCTGGGGCGGATCGACGACGCGCAGTCGCTTGTCCAAGAGGTTATGGCGCAGCATCCGCACTTCGATGTGCTCGAAGTGCTGCGCGCCTGGTGCCTGTCGGCGCGCGGGCGTCACGAGGAAGCGCGGGCGTTGATTACGCCGCGTGTAGCGGAAACGGCCGGGGCAGACCACGACATCGCGCTGTGGCTTGCGTCGTTTTACGCAATGGAGCGTATGAACGACGAGGCGATTGCGTGGATAGAGCGCGCGGTAGATCTCGGCAACGACAATTATCCGCTGTTTGCGGGTAATCCACGGCTCGACAACCTGCGCGAGGATGCGCGCTTTGTCGGGATACTCGAAGGCATGCGCGAACGCTGGGAGGCGCGTCAATGAAAAACGAGGAGGGAAGTACGTGCCCGCGCCACACGATCTTCTCGAACGCATACACCTGCGGCTCGAAGAAAGCCTCGTCGGGATCGGCGAGCAGGTAGCCGACCTTCCTGCGGCGGATCTGGCCGATCTGCTCAATCAATTGACGCTCGTAGAGGCGGCCACGGTCGTTTCGATGCTCTCGATTGCGCGCGCGACGGAGCTGTTCGACCAGCCGACGATGACGCGCCGCACGGCGATCATCGAAAAAATTGATCCGGGGCGCGCTGCGCAGATCCTCGAAGGGATGTCGGCCGACGAGCGCACCGACATCATTCAGGTGATGGGGCATCTCGAACGCCGCCGCATCATCCCGAAACTCTCCGCAGAAGTCCAGAGTGAACTCGAAGACCTCCTTCAATACCCGGAACACACCGCCGGCGGCATCATGACGACCGAGTTCGTCCGGCTTGATCCGCAGATGACCGTAGCCGACGCGCTCAAACACATCCGCTCCGTGGCGCGCGACAAGGAGTCCATATACGCCTGCTACGTGCTCGAACCCGAAACCGAACGCCTGCTCGGATCGGTGTCGCTGCGCGATCTGGTGATGGCCGAACTCGATCGCAAGCTCGGCGACGTCATGCGCCGCAAACCCGTCACGGTCGCAGCGCTCGAAGATCAGGAATCGGTCGCCGCAAAGATCGCAAAATACAACCTGCTCGCCGTGCCCGTGCTCGAAGACGACGGCAGCGTGGTCGGGTTTGTCACCGTAGACGACGTCATAGACGTTCTGATCGAGGAGCAGACCGAGGATATACTGCGGATGGCGGGCGTAGAGCCGGATGCGCTCGACCGGCCCTACTTCGACAATCCGATCCTAAACGTGGTGCGCAAGCGGATCGGGTGGCTGCTGCTGCTGTTTGTCGCCGGAACGTTGACGAGCGAGGTTCTGCACAGGTATGAGGAGGAACTCGCCGCCGTAGTTGCGCTGTCGTTTTTCATACCGCTGCTGATAGGCACGGGAGGCAACGCCGGGGCGCAGACAGTAATGACCGTGATACGCAGCCTCGCGCTCGGAGAGATAGGATTGCGCAGCGCGTGGCGCGTGGTGTTGCGCGAAGCGATGACGGGCGCGATAGTGGGACTGTCGATAGGAATGTTCGCCTTCGCTTTTGCATCGCTGCGCGGCTCTCCTACGGCGCTGGCCCTTACGGTGTCGGTAACGATGTTCGCCATCTGCGTTTGGTCGACTACGGTGGGATCGCTTATACCTATAGTCGCGCACCGCTTCGGCATCGACCCGGCGGTGCTTTCGGCGCCGCTCATCACTACGCTGGTGGACGCAACGGGATTGCTGATTTATCTGACGATCGCCAAGATCATTCTCGACCAGATATGAACAGAGAACACGGAACAGGCGGAAAAAGACGCAACAAACGGAAACGGAACACAGGTTCATTTCTTTCGTTTATTTTCGTCTGTTTCGTTGTTTTCCTCCCTGTGTTTATGGAGCGCGTCTCCATCGCACGAGAGGAGTTGTTGCAGCTTGCGCGTCAGAGGGGGCTTCCGGCGGACATACAGGATTACTACGTGCCGAAATCCAATCCGCTTACGGCCGAAAAGATAGAACTCGGGCGGCGATTGTTTTTCGACAGGAGACTGTCGGCGGATGCGACGGTTTCGTGCGCGACGTGCCACGATCCGCAACTGGGATTTGCAGACGGCAAACGCGCGGCGATCGGCGTGGGCGGCAGGCTCGGGACGCGCAACTCTCCGACGATCCTCAATGTGCTTTTCAATCCGAGCCAGTTCTGGGACGGCCGCGCCGATACGCTCGAAGATCAGGCCCCGCAGCCGCTGACCAATCCGCTCGAAATGGGCAATGCAAGCGTTGATGAAGTTATCGCCAGGTTGCGCGCAGATGCGGAGTATGCATGCGCGTTCCGGCGCGTATTCGGCGGCGAGCCTACAGCGGCGCGGTTTGCGCAGGCGATTGCGGCGTATGAACGGACGCTCGTAGCGGGGGATTCGCCGTTTGATCGTTTTATGGCGGGCGAGACTGAGGCGATAAGTGAAGCGGCGCGGCGCGGTTTTGCGCTGTTTCGCGGCCGTGCGCGCTGCTCGCGCTGCCATACGTTTACCGAACAGATGCCGTTTTTCACCGATTTCGCATATCACAATACGGGCGTAGCCGCAGGCCATCCGCGGTTTGAGAGTCTCTCGACGCGCGTTTCGGGCCGTGAGCGCGCCGAATGCCAGAGAGTTGATAGATGCTTTGGGGCGCGAAGAGGGCGGGGACGAACTCGGACGGATGCTTCAGAGCTATCTGGTTTTCGATCTCGGGTCGTTCAGAACGCCGACGCTGCGCAACATAGCATTGACCGCGCCGTATTTTCACGACGGCAGCGCCGAAACGCTCGGGGATGTCGTGCGGTTTTACAACGAGGGCGGACGACGGAACCTCAACCGCGAATGGGATCTCAATGCGCTCAATCTGACCGACGCCGAGCAGCGCGATCTCGTTGCATTTCTCGAATCGCTCACCGGACGGATGCCCGAAACCGTCGCCGCCGCGCATTGGGACAAAAAAGAGAGATAACGAAACAAACGAAAGAATACGGAACAGACGAAAATACTCAGCTTTTCCGTAATTTTCGTTTTA
>JAHBSF010000149.1 GCA_019639255.1 Acidobacteriota bacterium
TCGCCGCTTCGCGGCTGAAAAACTCAAAGAACTTAATTGGCAGAGTACTGAACACTGAACCGCTGTAATTGCGCGGATCAGATAACCTGCCTGCGCTCGCGTGAACCGGGGATGCGCATCTGATCGCGGTACTTGGCTACGGTGCGCCGCGACAGCCGCTGCCCCTCGCCGGCCAGTATTGCTGCGATTTTGTCGTCAGTAAGCGGTTCACGCGCGTCCTCGGCTTCGATCATCTTCTTTATCTTCAGCTTGATTATACGGGTCGATACTTCCTCGCCGTCGTCATTTACCATTCCTTCGGTGAAAAACCGCCTTAATTCGATTACGCCCTGAGGCGTGTGCGCGTACTTGCCGTTGACCACTCGCGACACCGTGCTGAGGTGCATGCCCAGGTCCTCGGAAATATCTTTGAGCATCATGGGACGTATGTGCTCTACGCCGTGATCCAGAAACTCGCGCTGCCGCTCTACTATGCGCTCGCACACGCGGTAAATAGTCTGCTTGCGGTGCTCTATATTTTTCAGAAGATCCACCGCGGAACGGAAGCGCTCCTTGATGTAATCGCGCGTCTCCTTGGTGGTCTCCTTGTTCTCCATCATCCGCCGATACTGATGGTTTATACGCAATTGCGGCATTCCGTCGTCGTTGAAGCGGATTATGTAGTCATCCTCAATCTTTTCGATGTAAACCTCGGGTTCAATGTATTGAGCCTTGCGCGAGGAATACTTGCGCCCCGGATAAGGTTCGAGCGATCGTATGAGTTTCACTTCAATGAGCAGATCATCGAGCAGTACGCCGAGTTCTTTGGCGAGTTCCGGAAGCTTGTGGTTCTGAAGCTTGTAACAGTGATCCGAAACAAGCCGAGCCGCAAGGCGATCGCCGCAGCCGTGCGCCTGCAATTGAAGCAGCAGGCACTCCTGCAGGCTGCGTGCGGCAACTCCGGTTGGATCTAATTGCTGCACCAGGTTTAACGCGCGATCGACCGTGGAAACGGGCCAGGGGCCGAGGGCGGCGATTTCTTCGAGTGTGCCGTCCAGATACCCGTCGTCGTTCAGATTCCCGATTATGGCTTCAGCCGCATCGCGCACGTCGGGTTCGGCAATCGTCAGTCTCATCTGCCACAGCAGATATTCGCTCAGGCTTTGCTCGGACGAGATGAACTGCTCGAACGACGGACTTTCCTTCACCTCGGTTTCACGCGTGCGATAACCGGGGTCGAGATACTCCTCAAATGTAGTCCCGTAATCCACCTCTTCGAACGCATCGCGCTCGCCCGCCTCGACCGGAGTATCGCCATCACCCGAAGGTGCATCTGAAGCCTGCTCCCGGTCGCCGGTGCGGGCATCGGCGCTGTATTCGGCATACTCGGACGTATACTCCGAGGCGCCGTCGCGGTCGGCTTCGACAGTTTCCCGACTACCTGCTTCCAGCGGCGCTCCCTGTTGTTCGGTCGCGACCGCCACTGCGGATTCACTGAAGTTTTCACCCACCAGATCGGGCGCAACCGACACTTCCTCGGGCGGGAGCTCGTCAAGGACGGGATTTTCAACCATCTGCTGCGTCACAAGCTCGGATAGTTCCAGCTTGGTCATCTGCAGCATCTCGATACGCTGGCGCAGTTGCGGCGTAAGCACCAGGCGCTGTGAAAGTTGTGCCGATAATGTAGGCTTGAGCGACATAGGTTCGAATTGGTCGCGCGAAAGGTCCGCTTCGACGCTAAAGCTTGAATTTTTCGCCCAGATACACCCGACGCACCTCCGGATCGCCTGTAAGCTGGTTTGGCGTTCCCGTTCGGAAAATGCGACCGTCGTTTATGATGAAGGCGCGGTCTGTGATCGTGAGCGCCTCCCGTACATTGTGATCCGTAATCAGCACCCCGATGCCGCGATCCCTCAATCGCAATATCAGTCTCTGAATTTCATCTATCGCAATCGGGTCGATCCCGGCAAACGGCTCATCGAGCAGAATGAACTTGGGTTCAATTGTCAGACATCGCGCAATTTCGGTGCGACGCCGCTCTCCTCCCGAAAGCGCATAACCTTTACTGCGCCTAACTCGACTCAGATGAAACTCCTCCAGCAGAGTCTCTACCCGCTCGAGTCGCTCGGCACGGCTCAAGTCGAGCGTTTCCAGTATCGCAAGGAGATTCTCCTCAACCGTGAGCTTGCGAAAGATCGAAGGTTCCTGCGGCAGGTAGCTGACGCCGCGCCGCGCCCGTTTGTACATCGGCCAGCGCGTAATATCCTGCTCGCCGATCCTGATGCGTCCGGAATCCGGCGACTCCAATCCGACGATCATGTAGAACGTCGTCGTTTTGCCCGCACCGTTCGGCCCAAGCAACCCGACGACCTCGCCCGGGTCGACCGTTATCGATACATTGTCTACTACGCAACGACCGCGATAGGATTTCCTGAGGCTGTCGGCTTTCAACGCTTCAACAAGGTCTTCCCGAGTCCGCTGCGCGTCGATTACCGCCTCTTCAGGCGCTTCGCTCATCGCAGCGCCGGTCTTGCCTGCTGACTCGGACACGCTATTCCATCTCCTGCAGCAGCCGGGTCGTATGCCGATCTCATCGAACTCAACCGCCTGTGCTTGCCGTCTGAAAAACAGGCTTGCGCGAGGTTGTAGACCACGCCACCCTGAATCACGTTTGCAGGCACGCAACTTCTTGCAACGCTACGAGTTCGAAAGCTTCGAACTAATCGTCCCCGCCTCCTTTTCAACGCTGGATCCGGTGCGTCGTTCTTACGCGTCTGGCGCCGCTCCCGTCATTGGCCTCGATCCTAGCATCGCGTAAATGCAATGTCAATTGAGCCCCTTTTGTCGTTACGCTGCGTGCCCGATCGTCGATTCTGGCCGGATTTCCAAGCAATATCGCCGTTTCAGTTTCGACTTCATAGTCCAGCCGATCGCCCTCCGCCCGGCGTTCAGGCTGCACGAGAACCACGCCCGTAACCGCCGTCAGGCGAGTAAGCCGGTTCTCCTGATCCATCAGCGCCTCGGCCGATCCCGACTCGATTCTATCGGTTGCCTGCCTGATATGTACCTTCCCCTCGTAGTTCAACGTGCGCGAATCTTCGCGGTAGGTCAGCCGATCCGCCGATACAAACAGAGGGACAATCTCCCTTCGCCCGCCCTCGGTCTCCCTTTCAACACTGTAGAGAGCAGATTGCACGCCGTCCACGGCAGTCATCATCCGCTCGTTGCGGTCCAGTTCGATGGTCTCCGCGCTCACGAAATTATCGTCCTGCCAGGCGCGCACATCTCCCATATAACGTGCTGCACCCTCGCGGTGCCGGACTACAGCCCGGTCGGCGGTCAGAAACACGGGAGCCTTTTCCTTCTTGAAGGGCGCCGTCCCACCGGTAGTTTCGCGGCTGTAGTACGTTGTCCTGACGCGGCCGCGCGCGAGAGTCGTTTCATCGCCGAGCTGCACGTCGATTTCCTCTGCATTTGTTCTTGCCGAGGCGTCCCAGGCGGATGGGCGCCCTCGCAGCATCAGCATCTCGCTGTTGGACGAATATACGGCGCGAGATGCGGTTGCCTGCCGATCACTCTCAACGAATTTTGCTTCTCCCTCGATTGAGAGATCGGCAATATCCTGAGTCGTTTCGTGAAACGTGCCGCTCATCTTTCTGCCCGATATTGTTCTTGCGGCAGTCTTGCTTTTGTCGTCGAGCGGTTCGAAATCCACCTGCGCACCACCCTCGGCAGTAATCACACGAATTGAATTTCCCGATTCATAAAATTCCGCTTTCATGCGCGATGCCCGCATCCGCTTTCGCTCGGCATCGGGCCCAATTTCAGGCGTTACCACCAATACTGCGTTGCCGGATGCTTCCGCTTCGGATATGTATTTTCCCCCTGCCTTAAACAGCACTTTTACAGCGTCGGCTTCGATCACCCGTTCCGGCACAGGCTTTTTTGCACCGTCGGCAGGCTCGGCCCCGAGCCGGATCTTCGTGCGTCCCTGCGACACGACTTCAGACAGCGTGCTTTTCTCCTGACCCTGAGTATACCGGGCTTCCAGCTTTTCACTCGTTATCTCGCGTTCGGAAGCGCCCTCCAGGGCGTGCGCGCGCGCAGATCCCGTTGCAACCGCAAGCGAAAGATGCTGCATTTGGTCAAAAAAGAAATCCATGTCGCGGGCGTTGATGGTTGATTTCCGCCCCTCGGCGGAATCCTCGAGCGACGAACTTCCCCGCAACTCCAGGCGCAATACCTTTCGGGTCTCCGGCTCTACAAATCCCGTAATCGCATCGGCTCGCCCAACTTGCACTCCCTGCACCACTACTGCGTCTCCGGTGAACCGGACAATGCCCTCGGTTTCGGAGTATTCGGCGCGCGCCGACTTTATTTCTACCGGCGCACCGACTTTTGCATCGGGCTGTAGAGTATTGACGACGCGGGCATCCTGCTGCAGAGCGAGCAGGCGCTGTTTGGCATACAGTACCGCCCCCGTAGATGATCCGCTCATTGCGGCCCGTTTGAACTGCATCGCGACCGGCGTCGAAGCAACCTCTTCCCGCTGGTTGTACACCAGACTCTCCGTAGCTACTTCCAGACCGTCCGGATTAGAAATCCTCACCTGCCCATCCAGCACTACGATACCTTCGGCCGGCCTATATACTCCCCGCTCGGCCTGAACGCGCAAATTGTCCTTCCCTTCCGGCGTATACGAGGTCAGATCCACCTTCTGAAGTTCGTGTCGACCATCGGCGAAACTCGTATCGCGTGCTGCAATCAACTGAAACGTGCGACGGCCGTCCTCGGTCGCAGTGTAACGATAACCGTCTGTAATGGAGACTATTGTGTCTGTAAGCACAGGATTCGAGCGCAAAAGCGGCGGAGCCTGCGCCTGACGGCTTCGGCGCACGATCGTCGCCACTATTAATATGACCAATGCCGCAAACACCAACAGCGAAGCCCACCTCGCCGCCCGGGGCAACAATAGTCTCCAACGTGTATATACCTGATCAGTCATAGACGTTGAATTATACCGCAAATCCGGAACACATTCCCGGCTCGGCGCTCTGCAA
>JAHBSF010000015.1 GCA_019639255.1 Acidobacteriota bacterium
ATTCTCAGTTACTACGGAGAACGAGATGAACCGACCAACCCATTTCCCCATAGTCGCGGCGAACCTATTGTTCGCCGCGACCGTTGTCCTGGCTCAGCGCCCCATTGAACCTGGTGCGCAAGAAACATGCGTAGCGTGCGGAACCTGCGGCAGCATGATTCTGATTCCGCTGATCTTCTTTTTCGCTCTCAACATCGCACTCCTGGTCTGGGTCGCACGCGATGCTAAAGCGCGAGGCATGGACAGCGCGGTCCTCTGGATGTTGCTTGTGTTTTTCACCAGCTTCATCGGGTTCATTATCTATGTTCTATCGCGCCCCCAAGGGAATGTCGTGCGGTGTGCATACTGCGGCAACAACCGGCTTCAAGTGAGCGCAAAATGTCCGCATTGCGGAAACGCCTAAAACGACCGCAAACATATTTGCTGCTGCTGGCCGTTATCATTGTTCTGCTCGTCGCCGATTCGTTTCGGACTCCTGCGTCTCAGGTAACGGCGCGCATCACCGGGTCGCCGCCAAGTGACTCTTCATCCAAAACCGACCGGATCGACGGCTCCGGTTGATGCGTTTGTTGGGGAGCCGACAAAGAACTCCGCGCATGACTGGGTCGCCAACAACCAACCCCGCCCCGACTGCTTCCCCAGCGCGCATATTTCGCGCCCTGCCGAAAGGCATCTGGGTGCTTGGGTTCGGCTCGATGTTTATGGACATCTCGTCTGAGCTGGTCCATAGCCTTTTGCCGATATTCATGGTCACGGTGCTCGGCGCGTCCATGGTTACGATCGGCATAATCGAAGGCATCGCCGAAGCAACAGCGGCGATCGTGAAGGTTTTCTCTGGTGCAGCCAGCGACTACTTCAGGAAACGCAAGCTCGCCGCCATCGGACTGCTCTTTGTTTCCGCTTTGGTCCCGCCGCCTGAGCGGCTCGGCAGATGGTGATTTTCGTTTGCTCCGTCATCTGTTCTACAATGCAGCCGCGATACCTGAATCGGTCCACAGGAGCCTGGTACGAAGCGTGAGACAGCAGGAGAGATAACGCAACATTCGAAATGAAACGAAAATTACGGAAAAGTCGAATATTTCCGTCTGTTCCGTCTATTTCCGTCTGTTCCGTTATCTCTCTTTTACGTCCCGAAGTCGGGAACGATAGATGACGCAATTTGCATCGCCACAGCTTGTCTTTCCGCCATTCCGCCTTCCGGCGGATGTGGATCTGCTCTATCAGGGCGAGGACGTAGTGCCGCTCGAACCGCAGGCGGTGCGCGTGCTGCGCTATCTGGCGCAGAACAACGATCGCGTCGTTACGAAAGAAGAAATTCTCGAACAGGTATGGCCGAACGTATTCACTACGGACGGCGTGCTCAAAAAAGCCATCTCGCAGGCGCGGCGCGCTCTCGGCGATGACGCCGACGATTCGCGCTACATCGCCACCTATCACGGCCGCGGCTACAGGTTCATCGCGACCGTAGCGCTTCACGACGCGGGCGCCCCTGATCCTTCATCGGTTCCCGTATCGGTGGACGCGCAAAGCGTCGTGGATCCGGATTACGATCAGCTTGTAGGGCGCGATGCGGAGATGGAAGTGCTGTGCGCGGAGTACAGGCGTACGGTGGAGGGGACGGGCCGTCCGGTGCTTGTTATCGGCGAACCGGGCATAGGCAAGACGCAACTGGCAAGGCGTTTTCAGATGTGGGCGCGCGAGCAGGGGGCGCTTTGTTTGTCGTCGCGTTTCTTCGATTACCGCGCAAGCAGATTTACGCCTTATGAAATCTTCCTCGATTTTCTGCGCGAAGCCCTGGATCTGGATTTGGCGTCGCTCGATGAACTTCGCGCCGAGGTCGAACGCCGCTGGGGCGTCGTGTTGCCCGACGAGATTGCGTCGGAAGAACTCTCGGCCGAAGGCGGCGAGGCGCCGGATGCGGGGCGCGTGCGCGGATCTACCGGAGCGTTTGCGCGCGACAACTTCCGCGCCGTCGTTCCGCTCAGCCGGTGTTTTACGCGCCTGAGCCGCGAGCGGCCGCTCGTGATGGTCTTCGACGATCTGCAATGGGCCGACAGCGCATCGCGGGATCTGATCGGATACCTGATGCGCACGATCGAAAACGAACCGCTGATGATACTCGGTCTGGTTCGGCGCGGCGGAACCATAGACCCGCAGCATCCGCTCGCCGAATGGATGCGGCTGCAGGCGAATTACCGCAGTTACACCGGACTAACGCTCAAGGCGCTTGACGAAAACCACTGCCGCGCGGCGCTCGAAGCCATCTTCGGCGGTCCGGAATTCGCTCCCGACATTCCGCCTGCAGACCTGAAGACTCTTTACCGTATGACGGGGGGCAACCCGTATTTCCTGACCGAGATGATCCGGCTGCTTGTCGCCGAAAGCGCAATCATTCGCGGCGGCGACGCAAACGCGCGCTGGCAATGGCGCGGCATGCAGGATCTGCGACTGCCGGAATCGGTCGTGCAGGCTGCGCAGAACAAGCTCGACCGGCTCTCGGACCAGGTGCGCGCAGTCGCCGAACAGGCGTCGGTGCTCGGAGAAGAATTTCGCCTCGATGTACTGGCGGCGATGGATGGGCGCAGCGAATCCGAGATCGCCGATCTGCTCGACGATGGAGTGCGGCGCGGAGTGCTTTCGGATCGGGGGATGCTTACGGGCGAAGATTACCGGTTCTATCACGCAACGCTGCGCCGCGTGCTTTACAACAACCTTGCGCCGCGCCGCCGCCGCGAACTGCACGCGCAGGCGGCAGCCGCGCTGGGGCGCGTATTTGCGCGCGAGCCGGATCGCGTAGCAGCCGCGCTCAGCACGCATTACGAGGTTGCGGGTGATTTTGACGCGGCTTTTGCGTCGAGCCTGCGCGCGTGGCGGGCCGCGCGCAGCCGGGGCAACTGGAACGAAGCCGTAGCGCTGCTCGAACGCGCGGGCCGCGCGATGGATACGCTCGTGCAGCGCGGCGATACGCCGCCGGACGAAAGCGATCAGTTGACTATGCTCATAGGACTCGGCGAAGGGTATTCGTCGATCGGGCGTATGCGCGATGCAGAAGAGGTGCTGAACGAAGCGCTGGGGATGGCCGAACGTCTGGGACGGGTTACGGCGAAGGCCGCAGTGTTGCTGCAGCAGGGGCAGGCGCGGCTTGCGGCGAGCCGTTACCGCGAAGCCGGAGAACTGACGCGGCAGGCGCTGGAAATTTACCGCGAAGCAGGCGACGAAGAGGGCGAGGTGCTTGCGCGAATACAACTCGGCGCGAGCGAAGTCGCGCTCGGAAATTACACGGGGCTGGAGCCGCTTACGCAGATGCTGGAGAGTCGTCCGGCGCGCGGTCACGTAGCGGTGATTGCGTGGGGGCTCATCGGGTGGGCGCAGGTTTTACAGGGGCGATACACGGAGGGGATAGCGGCGCTGGAGCGCGCGCTTGCCGAGCAGGAGCGCACGGGAGATCTGCACCAGCGGGCGCTGCTTGAGCGGAGACTGTCGTGGGCGCATCTGGGGCAGGGGCGTTATGAACCGGCGTGGGAACTGGCCGAGCGAGCGCGCGACGATTACCGGCGCGTGGGCGATCTGCTCGGCGAAGCGCGGGCGCACACCGGGATGGCGCTTGTGCGGATTGCACAGGGCAATTACGGGGAAGGGCTGGAGTTGACGGGCAGGGCGCTCGACGCGCTGCGGCTTGTGAGCGATGTGCATTGCGAAGCGGAAGCGTTGTGGGCGCTTGGGCGGGCGCATCTGGGAGCGGGGCGAACGGCCCAGGCCGCGACGCTGCTTGAACGTTCGCTCGGAATGCTGCGCGCAATCGGCGACCGCGATGGAGAGATGCGCGTGCTTACGGATATGGCGCGGTTGCATACGGCGCAGGGGAACGCCGAATCCGCGGCGCAGGCGGCTGAAACCGCCATAGGGATTGCGGAAGAACTCGGCGCGGTTGACGGCCTCGCGCTCGCGCTGGTGGAATCGGCGCGGGCGCTTGCCGCACTCGGAGAAGTTGCACGCGCGCGGGCGCTTGCGGAGCGCGCCGTAGAATTGCTGGAAAGAACGGGTTCGGGTGAACGGTGGCGCGCAGACCAGGCGCTGGCCGGCAATTCTCGGCTTAGGAGGGAAGAGAGATAACGGAACAAACGAAATAAGACGAAAACTACGAAAATATTCAGCTATTCCGTAATTTTCGTTTCATTTCGTTTGTTCCGTTATCTCTCTGCTATTCGTATCTCAAAGCGATCATCGGATCTACGTTCATCGCCCTTCGCGCCGGAACGTAACACGCCGCAAATGCTACGCACGCAAGCAGCACGGCGATGCCGCCGAAGGTTATCGGGTCGTATGCGCTTACGCCGAAGAGCATGCTCGTTATGAACTGAGCGGCGCCGAATCCGGCCGCGCATCCCAGTATCAGCCCCGCACCGGCAAGCTTCATTCCCTGACCTACGACCAACCGCAGCACATCGCCCCTTGCGGCGCCGAGCGCCAGCCTTATGCCGATTTCATGCGTGCGCTGCGTAATGCTGTAGGCCATTACGCCGTAAAGCCCGATGGCGGTCAGCAGCAGGGCTGCTGCGGCGAATATGCCGAGCAGCAGCGTTTGAAACCGCGGCTGTGCAACCGACGCCGAGATCATTTCTTCGAGCGTTCGCACCTGATATACGGGCAGATCCTGATCGAGTGTGCGAACTTCGCTTCGCACCGCCGCAATCAGGGTCTTCGGATCGACCGCACTACGCGCTACGATTGCAATGGAATTCGCCGGCGCCTGCGTATGCGCGACGTAACATTCGGCGCCGGATTCCTCGCGCAAACTTGCATGGCGCACATCCTTGACGACGCCGATGATTTCGCGCCACAGCACGCCGCGCTCATCGAGCCCGAAGCTCGGGTTGATGCGTTTGCCGAGCGGGTTTTCGCCGGGGAAGTAGCGCCGCGCAAGCGACTCGTTGATGATGACGACGGGAGTGGAGCGATTCTGATCGCGCGCATCGAAGTCGCGGCCCGCGACGAGCCTTATACCCATGGTCTGAAAATAACCGGGCCGCACGATGCGAAAATTCGATGAATTCGGATACGGCCGCGCCGGTTCCGCAGGCGCGCCCTCTATGGCGAACCCGAGCGCCGAATTCGCCCCGCTCAGCGGCAGCACCGACGAAGCGCTCGCGCTCGTTACGCCCGGCAATGCACCGACGCGCGCGAGCAATTGCTCGTAAAAACCTTCTACCTGTTCGGGCTGTGCATAACGCGTACGCGGCAGATTGATGCGGAAACTGAGTATCCGTTCGGGATCAAATGCCGGATCTACGCGCGACAACCGCACGAAACTGTTGATGAGAAGCCCTGCGGCAACCAGCAGCACGAAGGATACGGCGACCTCGGCTATGATGAGCGCGCTGCGCATGCGGCCCACGCTGCGCCCGTCGCCCGCGTTTCGTCCTCCGTCCTTGAGCGTGGTGGTCAGATCGGTGCGGGAAGAGTGAAGCGCGGGAGCGAGTCCGAACAGCAGCCCCGTGAACATCGAAACGAGCAATGTAAATCCGAGCACGGTTGAATCGAGCGCGGCTTCGCTTGCGCGCGGCAAACCTCGCGGAACCGAAGCAATCAGCAGTTCGGTTCCCCACCAGGCCAGGAGCAACCCGCACAGGCCGCCGACGAGCGCAAGCAGCAGGCTTTCGGTAAGAAGCTGGCGGACGACGCGCAGTCGATCGGCGCCGAGCGCTGCGCGCACCGCCATTTCGCGTCCTCGCGTCGCTGCGCGCGCAAGCAGCAGATTTGCAACATTCGCGCACGCAATCAGCAGCACGCAGCATACCGCGCCGAGCAGTATCATCAGCGCTTTATCAACGTCGCCGATGATGCGCTCGAAGTAGGGGACTACGCGCGCACGGAAATCCGTGTTCGTGCCCGGATACTGCTGCGCGAGACGTTCGGTAATCGACTGCATCTCGGCCTGCGCGCCGGCGAGGGTTGCGTCTGGTTTGAGGCGGCCCATCACTTCTATGTAATGATTGCCGCGCTGATTCTGGAGCGCGCCCGCACCTCCGGCGTCGATTCCGGCGCTGATCCACAGTTCGGCGCGTTCGGATTGAATGGGAAACTCGAAGCTCGCGGGCATGACGCCGACTACGGTGAAGCTCTCGCCGTTGATCGTAATCGGTTGACCGACGATTCCCGGATCGCTGTTGAAGCGGCGTTGCCACAGGCCGTGGCCGAGAATCGCGGCGAGCGCTCCGGCGCGTTCTTCGTCGGCGTTGAACGTGCGGCCGATTATGGGTGAAACGCCGAGCATCGGGAAAAGATCGGAACTCGTCATAGCGCCGCGCACGCGCGCGGCTTCGCCGTAGCCCGTAAGCGTCAGATCGCGCGAGCTGAAGGCCGCGAGTTTGTCGAACGATTGATTCTGCGCGCGCCAGTCGGCGAAATCCGGCCACGTAGCCGACATAGAGTCGCCGTCCTCAAGGTTCAAGCTCCAGACCGTAACGAGGCGGTCGGGTTCGGTGAACGGCAGCGGCCGCAGCAGCACGGCGTTGATGACGCTGAAAATCGCGGTATTTGCGCCTATGCCGAGCGCAAGCGTCAATACGGCGACGAGCGTGAATCCGGGGTTTTTGAAAAATGTTCGCGCGCCGTAGCGCAGATCCTGCCAGAGCGTTTGCATTACGGTTCTCTCCAGAGATAACGGAACAAGCGAAATGAGACGGAACAAACGGAAATATTCAACTTTTCCGTGATTTTCGTTTCATTTCGAATGTTCCGTTATCTCTCCTCTATTCGTATCTCAAAGCGATCATCGGATCGACGCGCGTTGCCCTTCGCGCAGGAAGGTAACACGCTCCAGCGGCTACTGCGCCGAGCAGCAGCGCGATGCCTGCGATAGTCCACGGATCGCGCGCATCGACGCCGTGCAGCAGGCTTTCGATCATTTGCGCGAGCGCAATCGACGCAGCAGCACCCATCGCGATGCCCGTTCCTGCAAGCATCATCCCGCGCCGCATCGTCAATCGCAGTACATCGCGGGGGCGCGCCCCGAGGGCGAGTCGAATGCCGAATTCGTGGGTTCGCTGTTCGACCGCATAACTCATTACGCCGTACAAACCCACCGCGGCCAGAAGCAGCGCCGCAACTGCGAAAAGACCGAACAGCAGCGCGCTGAAACGCGGCCGCGCAACGGCATTGCCGAAATACTGCTCCAGCGTGCGTACCCTGTAGAGCGGAATGCTGCGATCCATTGCCGTGAGTTCGCGCTCTACAGCGCGGCTGAGAGCAATCGGATCCGCATTGGAGCGCACTGCAAGCGTCAATCCGTTTGCAAGCGAACCCTGTTTGTGCGGCATGTACATTTCGACGCCCGCGCCTTCGCTCAGGTCCTCGCGCGAGCGCACATCCCTGACGACGCCCACGATTTCGCGCAGCGATGACGAGCCTTCGGGGCCGAACGGCAGTTGAACGCGTTTGCCCAGGGGGTCTTCATCGGGGAAATGTTTCCCGACAAACGATTCGTTGACCAGGACCACGAGCGGCGCTCGCGCGTCATCGCGTTCACTGATGTCGCGGCCGCGCAGTACGGGGATCTTCATGGTTTCGAAGTACCCGGTCTCGATCCAGCGAAATCGCGTGTTGGGCTCCTCGCCCTGGGCTACGGGGCGGCCCTCGATTTCGAAGCTGCCCGAAACGCTTGCTCCGGATAGCGGAAGGGGCAGGATTGCGCTTGCGCCCTCGACTCCCGGAAGCGCGCGCACGCGCTCCAGCAAACGTCCGAAGAACTCCACGCGTTTTGCCGGATCGGAGTACTGCGGGTTCGGCAATTCCACAGACGCGGTCAGCACATTGCGCATATCGAAGCCGAGATCTACGCGCTGCAGCTCGCGGAACGTCTGCACAAGCAGGCTTGCGCCCACAAGCAGCACGCAGGCCACGGCGACTTCGGCGACGATGAGCGCGCTGCGCAATCCGCCGCGCCTCGCTCCCGCGCCGCGCGAGCCGTCCTTCATCGCCTCGACCAGATCCACCTTCGACGCCTGCCACGCCGGCGCAAGCCCGAACAGCATTCCCGTTAATACCGAGGCGATGAGCGTGAAGGCGAATACCGTGCGGTCTATCCCGATTTCCGCCGCGCGCGGAACGTCTTCGGGAATCAGCCGCACGATTCCCTCTACGCCCCACCAGGCAACGAGCAGCCCGAGCACTCCGCCGATTGCCGCAAGCAGCAGGCTTTCGGTAAGAAGCTGCCTGACGAGGCGCACGCGATCGGCGCCGAGGGCTGCGCGCACCGCGATTTCTCTTGCGCGCGTCGATGCGCGAGCGAGCAGCAGATTCGCCACATTCGCACACGCGACAAGCAGCACGCACGCCACGGCCCCGAAAAGCACGAGCAGCGCCTTGCGGTAATCGCCGACTACAGACCGATGAAAAGGAGCGACGGTTGCGCCGCTGAAGGAATTGTTGTCGGGGTATTGCGCTTCGAGGCGCGCGGCGATCGCCGACATATCGGCCTGCGCCTCGCCGAGCGTCACGCCGGGTTTGAGCCGTGCAATGCCTTCAAGCCAGCGAAAGCCGCGCCTTTCGGTTCGCGGGCTGCGATCGCCTGCGGGTTCGGCGTCGTAAGCCGAAGTGATCCAGATTTCGGGCGGTTCGACCTGGATCGGAAACTGAAAACCTGCGGGCATCACGCCGATGATTTCGCAGGGTTTCTGATCGAGCGTCACACTGCGCCCTATGATCTGCGGATCGCCGCCGAATTGCCGCTTCCACAACGAATGACTGATTACCGCTACGCGCGCCGATCCCGATCGATCTTCTTCTTCGGTGAAACTGCGGCCGAGCGCGGGCGCAACGCCCAGCACCTGAAACAGGTCGTACGACGCTACTTGCCCGTTCAGATGTACGGACGATTCGGTTCCGGCAAGCGCGATGTCTGCGTCGCGGTAAACGGCCATGCGCTCGAAAGCGCTGTTTTGCGCGCGCCAGTCGAAAAAGTTCGGATACGATATCGCCCCTTCGCTTCCGGGTTGCCGCCGATCGTTTTCATAAAGCGCCGCGAGACGTTCGGGTTCGGCGTAGGGAAGCGGCCTCAGCAGCACCGAGTTTACGACGCTGAAGATTGCGGTATTTGCGCCTATGCCGAGCGCAATCGTAAGAACGGCTGCGACGGTAAAACCGATTCGCGCGCGCAGCATACGCACGCCGTAGCCGATGTCCTGCCGGAGCGTTTGCATTCTGACTCTCTCCCTAAAAAGATAACGGAACAAACGGAAACAAACGGAAATAAACGGAAAAGACCTGAAAAGCCCCCCGATTCATTTCATTTCGCATCATTTCGTTTGTTTCGTTATCTCTCCTCTATTCGTATTTCAAGGCGATCACCGGATCGACCCTCGCGGCCCTTCGCGCCGGCAGGTAACACGCCGCCAGCGCAACCAGCAGCAGCAACGCCGAAGACGCGGCAAAAGTTGCGGGATCGAATGCCTCTACGCCGTAAAGCAGGCTTTCAAGCCACTGCGTCAGCGCCAGTGCGCCCGCCGCTCCGATGCCTGCACCGATCAGAACAGCAATCATTCCGCGTCCGATTACGACCCGAAGAACGTCCTTCGCCGTGGCGCCGAGAGCGAGCCTGATTCCTATTTCGCGCGTTCGTTCCGCAGCCGCCGCGTTGACAACGCCGTAAATCCCCGTAGCCGCCAGCACCAGCGCAAGCACTGCGAAAGCGCCGAGCAGCACGGTATAAAGACGCGGCTCGGCCATAGCGCGCGCAAGCGTTTCGTCGATCTGCCGTGTTTTCCCGAATACCTGATTGGGATCGATTGCGCGAATTGCCTGCTCCACGCCGCGCCGCGCCGATTCCGCATCCCCCTTTGCGCGCACGAGTACCGAAGCGGAAAGCCAGGGCTGCTGAAGGTATGGAACATAAATCTGCGGACGTACGACGCCCGGCTCTCCCTGCGAGTGATCGCCTGCAACGCCCACGATCTCGGCGCGCCGCTTCGTTCCCATATAGTTGACGACCAGAGACTGCCCAATCGGATCGGCGTTGGCGAAATACTGCCGCACGAAGCTTTCATTTACGAGCGCCACAGCAGGCGCCCCTGCGCGGTCGATGTCGCTGAATTCGCGTCCCGAAATCACCCGCGCGCGCAGCGTGCGGAAATAACCCGGATTTACAGCGTCATAGAATGCCTGGGCTTCCACCGGCAGCGGATTCTCAACCAGATTGAAACGGAAGTTGAGAAAGGGAAATGCGAGTCCGCTTGAGATTGCTACGTCCTCCACGCCGGGTACGGCTGCGGCTGCTGCTTCGACCCGGCTCAGAAAACGCGCGCGCGCTTCTTCATTCGGATACCGGTTGAACGGGAGCGCTACGCCGATTGCGCGCATATTTTCCGGATCGAAACCCAGATCGGCCGTCTGTCGTCTGATGAAACTCTGCAAAAACAGGCCCGCGCCTACCAGCAGCACCACGGCGATCGCCGTTTCGGATGCAACGAGCACTTGCCGCGTGCGGCTTTGCGCCGCCGCGTCCGTGCCGCCGCCTCCCTCCTTGAGCCAATCGTTGACATCGGGCCGCGAGGCGCGCCAGGCCGGGATCAGGCCGAAGAAGATTCCGGAACCGAGCGTAGCTGCTATCGCGAATCCGAGCACGCGCAGGTCAAGCCTCACCATCTCCTGTAGCTGCAAATAGGCGTATGTTTCCGGCAGCAGTCCTATGAGCAGATCGCGAACCCAGAGCGCAAGCAGCAGCCCCGCCGTTCCGCCGGCGGCGGCCAGCACCAGGCTTTCGGTCATCATCTGCCGCAGCAGCCGGAAACGACCGGCGCCGAGCGCGGCGCGAATGGCGGTTTCCCTGCGCCGCGCCGCTGCGCGCGCAATCTGCAGATTCGCCACATTGACGCTCGCCATCAGAAGTACGAATCCGACGGCCCCGAGCAACACCTGAAGCGCCGGTTTGACCTCGCGCGCCAGCCGGTCGCGATACGGCGTCACAGCAACCGTGATGTTTTTATTGCTCGCCGGATGCTCGGCTTCGAGCCGTGCGGCAATCGTCTGCAACTCCGCTTCGGCGCTTTCGCGCGTCACTCCGGGTTTGAGCAGTCCTACGACGCCGACATAACGCTCGGCGCGCAGCGTCATCTCCGAAGACTCCGGCGATAACGGAGTCCAGCATTCAACCCCGACCAACGGATACTTGAAATCCGGCGGCATCACTCCTATGACGGTTGCACCGGTATCTCCAAGCGTCCGTCCTACGATGCCGTGATCGCCGCCGAATCGGCGCATCCACAACCCATAGCTTAGAACTATTGTCCCCGATCCCCGGCCATCCTGTGCGGTGAATGTGCGGCCGAGGAGCGGGCGAGCGGAAGTTGCGGTAAAGAAATTCGTAGAAACGCGCGCACCCGAAAATACCTCGGGCGAATCTACGCCCGAAAGCGTAAACCCGCCGCCGATATATGCGGCGAGTTGTTCAAATGATGTCGCCTGAGACTGCCAGTCGAGGAAGTCGGCCGGAGATGCGCCCGCAAACTGTCTAGCGCCTTTTTGCCTATCACCCGACTCGATCGTTACGAACCTCTCGGCGTCGAGATACGGAACGGGTCTGAACAGTACGGCGTTTACCACGCTGAAGATTGCGGTATTTGCGCCTATGCCGAGCGCAATCGTCGCCACTACGGCCAGTGAATAAAGCTTGTGCTTGCGCAAAAGCACGAATGTGAATTTCAGATCCCGTAATAACCCGTTCATTCTAAATTACCCCGCACGACATTGGGACGTATGAGAGAGATAACGGAACAAACGAAATAAGACGGAACAAACGAAAATATTCAACTTTTCCGTTCTTTTCGTTTCATTTCGTCTGTTCCGTTATCTCTCTTCATTCACGCCTTGTACCAAACTCCGTGCCGGAACCCTGAATGGAGCTAAACTCCCGATTTGCAACCCGGTAGCGCAGTCAGAGACGGCGGTGAGGCGCAGATATGTCCGGTTTCGGGATGAACAAATCCCATAATCGACCGGGAGAGAATCAAACGGCGGATGGAATTGGCGCAATGAGGCGCGGTTTTTCCTCAGCCGAACTGTACGTCTGAAAGAACTTGCCCGCGGGTTTGGGTTTGTTGTAGAGTCGCGCAGGTGAAGGCTGGGATGTCTCCTCACTCACCGGATTGATTTCCCGGTTTTCGTAAATAAAGTTTTTCTTCGCCCCGCGTGTGCGCCCTGTTGCGTCCAGACTAGCCGCGCACCGGGGCGGGAAGTTTCGGCAAGGAATGTTGAAAGCCCCCCGGCGCGCCCCGTACCCCGATCCCTTGCTCCAGGAGTAATCTGTAATGAGCAATCGACGAGTCCGCAAATCATCCGCAATCAAAGAATCCCCTGTGAAACATACGGACAATGCTCCGACCGAATCCAGTCCCGCTCGGGATTCATCCCCCGTTTCTTCGGGGCGTCGGCGGTTTCTGGGGCGGGCGGGCGGCGCGGCCGCAGCGGTAATTGCAGCGGGTGTGGCGGCCGAACCCGCAGCGGCGCAGGTAGGCAAGAAGCCGAGTTGCGAGCTTACGTTTCCGCTCGGCGTAGAACCCACGGATCGCGCGCTCAATCGTTACGCCAAGTCCTATACCTGCCGCATGAACGCGTCTATCCTTGCGCGCGAGCGCCCGCTCGTTTATCAGCATCCGAACGGCGACGACAAGCTGTACCCCAACAAGATCGGAAGCTATACAAAGGCGCTGCCGCACAACGATCTCGGCGAAGTTGACCTCGCTGCATACTCTACGCTCGAACGCGCCCGCGAATCGCGCGATCCGGCGGATTTCGAGCGCATACAACTCGGGCTCGGTCGCCTGTTGACAAGCCCGCAGGCCGGGCTTGCGATGGATCTCGAAGGGCCGGACTCGCACCACGTCATGCTGCCTCCGGCGCCGCGTTTCGACAGTGCGGAAGAGGCGGGCGAAGCGGTCGAATTGTACTGGATGGCGCTTACGCGCGACGTTAACTTTCAGGAGTACGACACCAACACGCTGATATGGCAGGCGTGCAACGAATTGTCGAACCTTTCGGATTTTCGCGGGCCGCGCGACAACGGGCGCGTCACGCCGCAGACGATCTTTCGCAACAGCACGCCCGGAGATCTTGCGGGGCCGTGGCTGTCGCAGTTTCTGATCCAGGACTTTTTTTTCGGAGCGAATGCGTTCTCGCAGCGCATGACTACGGTCCTGCCCGGCACAAACTATATGACGAGCTACGAAGACTGGCTCGCCATACAGAACGGCTTCGACCCGGATCTCAACAGCATCATTCTTTTCGATACCACGCCGCGCTACATACGCAATATGCGCGATATGGCGCGATGGGTGCAGGTAGACGCGCTTTATCAGGCTTATCTGCACGCCTGCCTCATACTGCTCGGGCAGGGAACCCGAATCGATCCAGGACTTCCGCTTTACGATTCCAGGGTGCAGGCCGGGTTTGCGCAGTGCGGCGGGCCGCACATTCTGAGCCTCGTATGCGAGGTGGCTACGCGCGCATTAAAAGCAGTCTGGTACCAGAAATGGTTCGTGCATCACAGGCTGCGGCCCGAGGAGTTCGGCGGGCACGTGCACAACAACCTGCGCGGCGCAACCAATCACCCGATTCACCCCGACGTGCTCAACTCCCAGGCCGTACAGGAAGTCTTCAACAGATACGGGACGTGGCTGCTGCCGCAGGCCTTCCCCGAAGGCTCCCCCACGCATACATCATACGGTTCGGGCCACGCCACCGTAGCCGGCGCGTGCGTAACGGCTCTCAAGGCCTTCTTCGATGAAGACGACATCATCAAAAATCCGATGGCGCCCAATGCAAGCGGAACCGGACTCATTCCCTACGAGGGACCGCCGCTTACCGTGGGCGGAGAACTCAACAAGGTTGCGTCCAACGTAGCCAACGCGCGCAACGGCGCCGGCGTGCACTGGCGCACCGACGCCGTCAACTCGCTTGTGCTCGGCGAAACCGTAACCATCGGCATCCTTCAGGAGCAGAAACTTACCTACAACGACAACGTAGAAATGACGCTCACGAAATTCGACGGAACCAAGATCACAATCTGAAATAGATAACGGAACAAACGAAAATAGACGAAACATACGGAATGAATGAGTCTTATACGTATGTTTCGTCTATTTTCGTTTGTTCCGTTATCTATTTCGTATCATCAGAAACGGACCCGGTACCGCACGTTCAGGCTGCGTCCGGGGCCGTCGACTCCCCATCCCGGCGCGCGGTGGCTTTTGTCGGCAATGTTTGCGAAATCCAGCGTTACTTCCTGCGAATCGCTGAATCTGTAGCCGCCGCGCAGTCCGATCAATCCGTAACCTGGAATCGCCCGAAACAACGGTGCGGAATCCGCTGCGCCCAGCACGCGCGTCTGCACCTCGGTCAACGTCTCTCCCGTTGCGATCAGTATGCCCCCGGCCGCGCCGCATTGTGCGTTTGCGCCCGGTGTAGTCAGACCTCGAATGCAGGCGCCGCGCCGGAAAAAGTTCTGAATGTTTGCGCGCGAACGCGCCGCACCCGTGCGCCGATCCGCAAGATCCAGCGATGACAACCTCGCCTGTCTTCCGGCAAGCGTCGAATACGCTTCCATCCAGTACTTTTCATCCGCCGGTTGATACCGCACCCTCAGGAATCCGAGCACGGGCGGCAATCCTCCCCCGCCCAGATTCGGAGGCTCGCCCGTCAGTGTGTCTTCGGCGCGTATGTAGCTGACATTTCCGCCGAAGCTCCAGTCTTCGGATGGTTTTATGTTTAGCGTGTATTCGACGCCGCGCATACGCGCACCGCCGAAATTCGCCTGCACCAGCACGGGCGCCGCCGAAAGCGGCACAAATACCGCGCCGCTTGCATTCTGCCGCTCTATGACCTGACCGCCCAGTTGAGCACCCACAGCGCCCGCCGGCAAAATCAGCGTTTGCCTTACGAGCGTGTTGTTGTAGCCGATTACAAATCCGGTCAATTCGGTTTCGATCCAATCGCGCCGGTACCGCAGACTGACGTCGTAATTGTCGCTTGTCTCCGAGCGCAGTCTTTCTACCGGCGCTCCCGTCGATACGGCGCGTTCATCCGCTGTAGTTCCGAGCGTTGCGTTGAAGCCCGAAAGATCGCTTGCGGCCACTTGAAACCCCACGCCCACAAGACCCGTGGACCCGAGCGCCGTGATATTCGGCGCGCGAAACCCGCAGCTGTAGTTGAACGCGAGGTTGAAGCCGTCGGCGACCGTCGCTACGGCGCCTATGCGCCCCGAAAGATCCGACACGCGCAGCCGGTCGTCCGGCGCCAGCGGCCGTCCGTCGATGACGGGGCTTTCGCTGGAGCGGACGCGGTAGGAGCCCGCGTTGTAACGCAGCGCTCCGCTTATGCGCAGCCGGTTGCGAATGGCGTCGAATGAATCCTGAACGTAGATTCCGGCCAGAATGTATCGCGCGCCGTTCGGTACTCGCGGGCGTATGGCGGTGAATGCCTGCGCGGCCGGATCGAAGCTGAAGCTCGGCGCTGCCACCCGATCGCGGTATATGTCGCCGCCGATCAGAAAATCGTTGCGATAAAAAGAATGTTTATCCAGATAGAAGCTGAAGCCGTAGCTCGATGTGCGTTCCTTGTCGTGCGTTACGGCGGCAAGCGGATTGCCCTGTCCGCCCTGATTGACGCGCTCTTCGCGCTGGCTGTTGTAGGATGCGGTGACCGATATGTTGTCGAATACGCCCGCGCCCTGCCTGAAGTACCGCGCGTAAAAGAAATCCAGCATCAGGTTGCGCAGCTCCGCAATCAGGTTGCCGTCGCCGCCAAGCAGTTGATCGTAGCGGTTGCCGCCGTCCTGCTGCCCGCGCTGATAATAAAAGCTCAACTGCTGATTTGCAGTGGGCGCGATGTTCGCTCTGAAGGTTCCGCCGTACTGAGTAAACGCGGTATCGGGCAATCGCTCCGATCCGGTGATGTTCGACGGCAGACCCAAAAAGCGCGTTATGGCCGAGTGTGAATCAATTCCTGCGCCCGGACGCAGCGTATTGATGCGCCGTGCGGTCAGGTTTGCGAGCACGCCGAAGCGTTCGGCGCCGTAGCTGAGCAGTGCGTTTGCGCCGAAGGAATGATCGGCGCTTGTGTAAAGCGTATTGAATTCTCCGTTCGTTTGCCCGGATGCGAGTCCGAACTGCGGCTGGCGCGTGACTAGCTGCATGGTTCCGCCGAGCGAATCCGAGCCGTATTGCGCCGTGCTCGGTCCGCGAACTACTTCGACGGCGCGCAGACTGCTCGGGTCGTTCAGGTTGAAGAACGTATTGATCCCGCTGCGCTGCGTGCTGGTGGTGAATCGCACGCCGTCGATGAATACGCCGACTTCCGTAAGCCCGCGCACGAGCACCGCGCCGATTGTAGGGCTTGTACGCTGCACGGATATTCCGGCTTCTTCCTGCGCCGCCTGTGCGAGCACGGCCGTAGCTCTTTGCAGCACGGCGTCTTCGGAAATTACGTTGACCTGCTGCGTCACCGTGCTGCGGCCTCTTGCCGCCCCGGTCTCGGCCGTGACGGTTACGGCTTCGGAGATCCGCCGAACTTCGAGCGTTATCCTGATTTCCGCCGTCGCATCGTTGATTACGCCGATCGCCTGACGCTGCGCGTTGAAACCGGGGTGTGAAACCAGAATTTCATACGTCCCCGGAATTATGTTGTCAAAGGCGAAGCCGCCCTGTCGATCCGTGGTTGAAACGCGCAGAACCGCCTGAACGGAGTTGAGCAGCGACACGCCTGCATCCGTTACCGGACGGTTATCGGCGTCGGCCACCGTTCCGGTAATCCGGCCCTGCGCCGATGCGATTGCGGTAAAGAATAAACAGCAGATTATCGGCCCGAGCATTCGCGCCTGAGTGCGTACGAGTGTTTGAAGCCGGGCGATCGACCGGAGAAATGGGGAGCGGCAAGCGGTAGCTGCACTGGAATTCCTGTACTCTGCGCGGCTATTCGTAAACATCGGTAAAACTCTGGCGCTGGTGGTCGGTTCCGAGCATAAGCAGCTTCCAGTTGCGTTCCAGTTCCAGTTCGGCCGGAGGATTTGCGATGCATCGATCGCCGTCCTGCAGCCCGATTACGATAAGCCCCGTGCGCGCGCCGATATTGCTCTGTGCAAGCGTTTTGCCGGCGAGCGCCTCGGGAACCGGAGCGATGAACAGGTCGATGCCCTCTTCGAGCAGAATCGGTTCGCGGCCCGCAAGCAGCGAGAAGATCGTCTCGCGACCGAGCGATGCATAACTTAACACATAATCGGCGCCGGCGCGGTAAATGGCCTCGATGTTGCGCTCGTGCGTGATGCGGCTGACGATGCGAAGCCCGGGACTCAGCCTTCGGCAATATATCGACAGATATATGTTCATCGCATCATCATTGGTAGACAGGATCACCGCGGGCGCCTCGCCCAGCCCCGCATCCATAAGCACGCCCCGGTCAGCCGCATCCCCGATTACAAGCCTGTCGGGAATCGCGCCTATGCGCCCTGTGAGCGTATCCTTGCGTTCAATGATGTGCACGCGCAGCCCGCGTTCCTTGAGCGCTCGCGCCGCGGCGCGTCCGACTTTTCCTCCGCCTATGATCAGTACCGGATTGGGATTGGGCTGCTTTTCGGCCAGCAGCTCGTCGAGCGCGGCGATCTGTTGGCGAATGCCGATTACGACCGGCACGCTGTGTTCGGTCAGACGAAGATCGGGCGCGGCGGTTTGCATGTGTGCTTTTTCCCATACGCCGACGACGCTCAACCCGGTTTTCGCCCTGAGCTTCGTTTCGCGCAGCGTCATCCCGGAAAACGGCGTGTCCTGCACGGAAAATTCGGCTATCAGCACATCCCTGAAATTGCCGATGACGTGCACGCGCCTGCGCCCGAGTCCTACGCGAGCAGCGAGGTATTCGCCGAGCCGCCGCTTCAGATGAAGTACGTGCGTGGCGCCGCTGAATTCGAGTATGTCGAGCGAGTCCTCGTTTTCTACGAGCGCGACTACGGGCACCGCAGGCGCGACCTCGCGCACCGTGAGCGTGATGTTCGTATTGGTGGTATCCTCGGCGTTTGTCAGCACCATCGCGGCGTCGGCTGCGCGCAGCCGTTCATAGGTTTCGCGGCTGTCGATTTCGCCGGTTACGACGGAGATTTCTTCGCCGAGCAGCCGCACGGCCGCCACAGGATCGGGCTCAAGCACGTAATACGGGATTTGATTGAAGTTCAGTTTGCGAACCAGACCCGGAGTAATCGAATCATACCGGCATATGATTACGTGGCCGCGCACGCCCGCATCCGCCTCGCGCGGCGCCTGCAACCGCAGTTGCGTTTCGATCCACGGGGCGTAGAAGTATCGTATGAAGGCGAACGGCAGCATAATCAGCAGCAGCACGATGCCTGTGAGCAGCACCGTGATGCTGAATATGCGGCCGAGGTCGCTTTCGAAGGTAATGTCGCCGAATCCGAGCGTGCTCATCACCGTGAGCGTCCAGTAAAAGCCCGTGATCCAGGAGTGGTACCTGCCTTCGATTCTCGCCATAATCAGGTGAAAGATTACCGAGAACAGAATTATCACGATGATCAGAAGCGCGAGGAACTTGATGAGCGATCGGATGTTTTGCCGCACTACTCCCTGATTGAAAAAATAGGCGAGTTGCGTACCGAGCAGTTTCATTTGCAGTCCTGTATGTTTGATTTGTTGCAGCGCCGGTGATACCAGACATCCGACCTTGTGGCAAACTAACGGAAGAGATTACGGAACAAACGAAATAAAAACGAAACAAACGGAAAGGCCGTCTCATTCGTTTTCTCGCCTCACCGCAAAAACTCGCGCACTACGGGATGCCGGGCATTATCCGGCGCATCCCCCTCGCGCACGCACAGCGCCGTATGCATACCGGCCGCGCGCGCAGCATCGAGTTCCTCGGCCGCATCCGAATAAAAAATCATCTCGCTCGTTTCAAAACCGAGTGCGGCGGCGATGCGCCGATAACTTTCGGGCGAGCGTTTCGCTCCCGTAGTAGTATCGAAATACGCCGTCAGGTAAGGCGTCAGATCCCCGTGATTCGTATGCGCGAATATCAATTGCTGCGCAAGCACGCTGCCGGATGAAAATATCGCGATGACGCAACCCTGCGCGCGCCACAGTTCAAGTGCGCGCGGCACGTCGTCGTACACTACGCCGTAGAGTTGCCCGCTGCGGTAGCCCTCTTCCCATATCCTGCCCTGGATCGCCTTCAACCCGGTCGATTTGCGATCCGCATCCATAAGCCACGCCAGATAGTCTGCGGCTGAAGCGGCGTCTCCATTCCATGCGGGAGGATCCAGCCCGGCTTCGCACTCCGCAGCGTATTCGCTGCGAAGACGCGCGATATCTGCGGCTGCGTCGGGTTGTTCCGAATGCGCTGCAAGGTATTCTTTCAGGCGCGCGCGGGCGTAGGGAAACAGCGTTTCGTAGACGAACGCCACGGGCGTAGTTGTGCCTTCGATGTCGAGCAGTACGGCGCGCAAATTCATCTTTGCAGTTTGTTATCCTGTTTGTGATTGCGGTGGTATGTGCGCGGGCCCGAGGCATACGGGCTGATATCCGGTTTCGGCGCCCGTTTCCGTATAGTTCGGCGTCCATCCCGCCGGGTCCTTGAACAGGCGTATGGCGCGGATTTCGCGTTCGGCGCACAGGTCGAACCAGTGATGAGTACCTGCGGGAACGCGGATAAGATCGCCGGGGCTGACCTCGATTGCCGCCACGTCGCCGCCCCGTGGATGGATGTGAAAAACGCCGCGCCCGTGGATGATGAAACGCACCTCGTCGTCGTCGTGCCAGTGTTCGCGGCTGAATTTCGCAAGCATCGCCTCGAGCCCCGGAGTTGAGGGATTGACGTTGATGACGTCGGCTGTGACATAACCGCCCTCGGCTTTCAAGCGTTCGATCTCCGCCGAATAAGCGGCGAGAATATCGTCTGCATTCGCATCCGGGGCTACGGCGTGCGCCGGCGCCCACTCCTCGTATGTAATGCCGAGGCTGGAGAGGTAATCGCGTATTTCGTCCGTATCGGTGATGGTACGGTTAAGATCGGGAATTCTGACTATCGCCATCTCAGGTTCTCCTTCTCAGCTCTTCCTCACTCCTGCGGTGGTGCGTCCGACGACTTCGAGCAGAAATTCCAGAATCTCCACGTGTCGGCGCGCTTCATCCAGATCGCGGCCCCAGGTGTAAAGACCGTGCCCCGCAAGCAGAAATCCGTGCGCTTCGGGGTATGCATCCAGCGTTGTTTCAACTTCGGCTGCAAGCGCCGTCATATCCTGCGAATTGGCGAGCACAGGCAGCCGCTCGCGATGACGGTGCGTGCGCACGCCCGAAAGCCCTTTGAGCATCTCGTATCCGGCTATCTCGAATCCGCCTCTTTCCGCGTGCATCTCCGAGAGTATCGTGCTCCATACCGAATGCGTATGGAGCACGGCTCCTGCATCGCGCCGTCGCACTACGGCCAGGTGCAATTTCGTTTCATCCGACGGACGGCCCTGGCCGTCAATCACCGCGCCCTGTTCGTCTACGGTCAGAATCTGTTCGGGTGCAAGCGCGCCCTTGTCGAGTCCCGAGGATGTTATGGCAAGGCGCAGCGGGTTGCGCGCAATCACTGCGCTGAAATTGCCGCTTGTGCCGAGCGCCCAGCCGCGACGGTGAAACTCGCATCCGATCCCGACTATGCGCGCAATCGTGCTTTCCGTAAAACTTTCCGTAAAAACTCCCGTCGTTTGTTCGACCGATTGTTCGTTCGCAGATGCCATGGCGCGGAAAGCATAACTTAAAAGTGCGTGTGGACAAAAACCGGGTTGCAACCCGATGAATCAATCGTCTATGGTTTTGGCGTCCGATTTGCCGGCATCGCCTGAAGATTGCAAATTATAACCGGAGCAAGAACCGTGATCAGACCGATTGCACTGCTCGCACTGATTATTGCAGTTTCAACGCCTATGACTTCTACGAACACCGCCGAGCCCTTTCGCCGGACGTTGGCGAGCGCCGAACGCGGCATACGGCTCGATGAATGGAGCATTACACATCGCGACCTTGAATTCAGGACCGCCCGGCCGTGGTCGATCCGGAAGTATACGCTGCACGGCGGCCGGCAGGAGGGCGTCGATCTGATTGTTCTCGATAACGGGCGGCTGCAAATCACCGTGATTCCGACGCGCGGGATGGGCGTGCTGCGCGTAGAGATGGGAGATATACGTTTGGGATGGGATTCGCCCGTCAGGGAAGTAGTCCATCCGCAATATATCGATCTGGGCGGTCGCGGAGGACTTGGATGGCTGGAAGGTTTCAATGAATGGATGGCGCGATGCGGGCTCGAATTTGCCGGACATCCGGGGCGCGACAAGTTCATCAACAATACGGGCGACGAGGCGGAGATGGATCTGACGCTGCACGGCAAGATCGCCAACATTCCGGCCTCCGAAGTCGAAGTGGTCGTGGATCGCGATCCGCCGCACCGGTTGCGCATACGCGGGCGAGTCGATGAACGCATGTTTTACGGCCCGAAGCTCGAACTCTGGACCGAGATTTCGACCGTGCCCGGCGGCGAGACGTTTCAAATTTCGGACAGGATTACGAATCACGGCGCGCACCCGCAGGAGTTCCAGATCATCTACCACGCCAATTACGGCCCGCCGCTGCTCGAAGCCGGAGCGCGCTTTGTCGCAGCCACATATCAGGTGACGCCGTTTAACGATCACGCAGCAAAGGCCGTTAAAAGCTACGACGAGTACACAGCCCCCACAACCGGTTTCATCGAGCAGGTCTACTGCCTGCGCCCACGCGCGGACGCCGAAGGGCGAACGACGATCATGCTGCATAACGCGGCGGCGACGCGCGGCGTGACGATGAGCTACCTGGTCGAGCACTTGCCGTACCTGACGCTGTGGAAGAATACTTCGGCGCTTGCCGAAGGTTATGTCACGGGACTGGAGCCCGGCACCGGATTTCCGTCCAATCGCCGGTATGAGCGTGCGGCGGGGCGCGTGCCGAAACTTGCGCCGGGAGCGAGCCGCGAATTTACAATCGACTTTGCGGTGCTCGATACCGGCGCAGCCGTAACCGGCGCAGCCGCGAAGATAAAAGCGTTGCAGGGCGCGCAGCCTCCACAGATCGATGCCGCGCCGGAGAAGAGATGACGACGGAAATAGTCAACCTTTCCGTTCTTTTCGTTTCTTTTCGTTTCTTTTCGTCTGTTCCGTTATCTCTTCTCCTCCTGCACCGGGGATTTTGATGGAGCCGCGGTAAAACCCAGTTCCGCGTAGATATCGCGCAGCGCATCGGTTAAGGCGGCGGCCGAAAAACGCGCCTCGAACGTCGCGCGTGCGCGCTGCTGCAACCGCTCGCGCAACTCCGCATCGGTGACGATTCGATGCAGCGCCCGGCTGAGAGCCTCGACGTTGCCCGGTTCTACGAGCAGCGCGCTCTCGCCGTCGGTGACGTCTTCCGGAATGCCGTCCAGATCCGATGCGACGATTGCGGCGCCGGCCTGCATCGCTTCGAGCATCGCCAGCGATCCGCTGCCTTCCTGCAGCGAGGGCAGCACGAAAACATCCGCATGCTGCAAATAGTCGAATGGGTCGGGCGCCCAACCCGTAAACGTTATCTGATCGCCCAGGCGCAATCGCTCGGCCAGACGCCGGTTGGCGTTGAAGTATTCTCCGCCGCTCACCAGACAGGCCCGGAAACGCACTCCCCGATCGCGCAATCCGGCCAGCGCGCGCAGCAATACCGGTATTCCCTTGCGCGGATCGTGCCGCGAAACCGATACGATCAACGGAGCGTCCCCGGGTCGCAGCGCGGCGAGCGCGGGCGGGGGCGTCGCCGCCTGTTTCCTTCCTTCGTGCAGGAACGCCGCCTCCGAAGCGTAAGGCACACGACGCACCTGCGCCCCGGGCCCGTATTGATCGTAAAAGCGGCGCCGCACAGCTTCATAATTCACCAGCAGCAGATGCGGCCGCGTGTAGGTGGCGCGCTCGTAGCGGCCGATTGCGCGTTCCATCCAGAACTGTTCGGCCCGATACAGCAGCCTTTGCACTTGCCCGTAGGACCGGTCTACCCCGCGCACCTTGCCCTGAAATTCGTGCTCGATCGTGGTGTAATGACTGTTGATTACTACCGTTCTGACGCCCCGGCGCAGCAGTTTCTCGGCCGCGGCGACTCCGCTGTAGCCCCAGATCGTGATGCCGTGAATCAGATGCGGACCTTGTCTGGTTGAAAGGAATCGCACAATCGCCGCAGTAACGAAGGGAGCGGTCCAGAACAGGAGCTTCTTGCGCAACCCGGCCTCGATGGTTCTTTGCGGAAGGAAATCGGTGCGCACCAAATGAACTATGCCGAATTCGGTTTGCGCCGCGCCGGTTTCGGACGAGGCGCAAAAGATGTGCGGCTCGAATCCGGCGCCGAGCGCGGCGCGTGCGTGCACGCGAACGTAGCTGGTATGCCCGCCTATGCCCTCGCGCGGATCTCTGGCGGCGGTGAAGACTACAACAGGTTTGGTCATATGCACACTGAATACCACTCCTCGAAAGTCATCAACAACCCGGCGGATGATTCAAAGCCCGCGCTCTGCACTTTCGGTTCAGAGTGGTTTGGCTGTAAGGAAGCTGCTGAGTAGATGGTTGATCTTGACATTCCGAATTTCTGCTGTAGGATGCCGCTGATTATCGGCAATATTAAGATTATCAGCAATATTTAAGAGCAGATATTTAAACCGATCCACACGAGATCGGGACAAGCGGAGAGATAACGGAACAAACGAAATTAGACGGAACAGACGGAAATATTCAACTTTTCCGTAATTTTCGTATCATTTCGTTTGTTCCGTTATCTCTCTTTTATGCCCCGAAGTCGTGTAGAGTGATTGAGCGGCAGACGAAACCAGGCGAGTGCTGAACAATGGCCTTGCGAAAGCAGTACTACTTTCGACCTTCAAGTCGCGGCCTCCTGGCCTGGGACGTAGATCGACTGATTCGGCTCTCGGATCACCTGCCACGGAAACGTGTTCCGCTGGATGAGATTCGCGAACTTGACGAAGACTGGTTCGGTGAAGACGAGCGGCCGACCTGGCGGGCCATGCTTGAGCACGTGCGATTGATGGAAGAGGCGGATCTGTCCTTCCCGATCATCCTGTCGGCGAGCGGCGATGTGATGGATGGCATGCATCGCGTGGCCAAGGCTGCGCTGGAGGGACGCAGCGAAATAGTCGCCGTGCAGTTCGACGAGGATCCGGAACCAGATCACATCGGCCTTGGACCGAACGAGTTGCCGTACTGATCCATGACAGCGGTGGGCTTCTGTCCTTACGAGATTGGTACAAAGCGTGAGAGGGAAAGAGAGATAACGGAACAAACGAAATGAAACGAAAATCACCCAAAAGTTGAATATTTCTGTAGTTTCCGTTTTTAGATTAGCGATGAAGAAGAAAGAGCCAGTTCATTGACTACTGAACAGTGTGTAATTACATTGTAGCTATGAAGACCAGAATAATCAGAATTGGGAATTCACAAGGCATTCGCATCCCAAAGCTTTATTTGCAGCAAACAGGACTCAGTGAGGAAGTAGAACTTGATCTTCAGGATAACGAGATAGTAATCCGTCGGGTTGGACACCCAAGACAAGGCTGGGCCGAGGCATTTAGTGCGATGTCGGAACAGGGAGATGATCAGTTGCTCGACAAGGAGTCAGGAAGTCAATCCGGCTGGGACGAGGCTGAATGGCAGTGGTAGTCAAACGCTTCGATGTCTACCTGATTAATCTCGACCCTACGGTTGGAAGCGAGATTAAGAAGTCGCGCCCATGCCTCATTATTTCTCCTGACGAAATGAACCGATACATCAATACGGTGATCGTTGCGCCAATGAGTACAAAGGGAAGAGCATATCCAACGAGGGTGGCTTGCAAGTTTCAAGGCAAACAGGGGCAGATTGTACTTGACCAAATTCGGACGGTGGATAAGGTGCGGCTGGTCAGGAGGCTGGGCAGAATTTCTTCGCAGACGCAAACAAACGTATTGTCGGTCATAGGAGAGATGTTTGCGCCGTGATGGCGCAACCTGACAATGGCATCAACCGGGGCCGCCGAAGCGAGTTTTGAATGGTTGCTTTCAGTTCGGTTCCGCAGCCCGGTCATGCCTGGCGTCAGGCGCTGCAGATCGGGCGAACACAGACTATATCGATGGCCGAGAACAAGACCAAACCCACCGACGCCGACGTCGAGGACTACATCGCCTCAAGAGCCAGTGAGCAGCAGCGTGCTGACTGCCGCAAATTGATGGCTTTGCTCCAGAAGGTCACCCGACAGCCGCCAAGGATGTGGGGACCGAGCATCGTCGGCTATGGCGTCTACCGGTACACCTACGAGAGCGGGCGCACTGGAGAGGCTCCTCTGGCGGGCTTCGCCATCCGTGGGCGCGAACTGGTGGTCTACCTGGTTGCCGAAGGAGAGGGACAGAAGTCCCTGTTGTCCAAGCTTGGCAAGCACAAGATGGGCAAGTCCTGCCTGTACTTCAAGCAACTGGCCGATCTCGACAGTTCGGTGCTCAGGCAACTCATCGCCGGCTCCGTAGCAGAGTTGAGGCGTCGCTATGGGTTGCGCAGCGGCGCCTGACCCCTCGCTCGGGCCGATCCGCTACGGCAGGCGCTGTCCGGCCGCTCCAGGGTATTATCGGAGTGATTGGTGCGCGTCCAGTTGTTGGGCTGACGACAAGGAGATAGAAGAAATGGAGCGGACCCTGGTTCCAGTAGCGGAAAAAAGATCGCCAGTTCCGTAATTTCCGTCTGTTTCGTCTTATTTCGTTTGTTCCGTTATCTCTTGCTCCATCTCGTCATCTTTGTAGCTGTCGTAGTGAACCCGGTTCGAACGAAGGAGAACTGCATGAAATACAGAATGCGCCTGACGGTTACATCCGTCGTATTGTTCGGGTGGTTGTTCGTATGGTTGTTCGGGATGATTGGTGCGGGGAGGGCCCACGCGCAGGGGCAGCAGCAGAGGCAGCCGACGCCCAACGACACGCTTGTTTCGCCCGAGGTGCACGCCGACGGCCGCGTCACTTTTCGCATCTACGCGCCCAGGGCCGGCGAGGTCGCTCTCAACGGCGACTGGATTTCACAGGGACTCGGCGCGGGCGGCAGCCTGACCCGGGATGACAGGGGCGTCTGGTCGATCACGGTTGGTCCGTTGCCGGCGGATTTCTACAGCTACACGCTCGTAGTTGACGGCGTACGAACGCTCGATCCCAAGAACGCCATGATCAAACAGGGCGTAACGAGCATCGATAACATGATATTTGTGCCGGGCGAAGCGGCGGCCTATCAGGATCTGCGAAACGTGCCGCACGGCGAAGTCCGCAAGGTATGGTATCAATCGTCGACGATGGGAACGCAGCGCCGTCTGCACGTCTACACACCGCCGGATTACGACCGAAGCAGTGCGAAGTATCCGGTATTTTATCTGCTCCACGGCGGCGGCGATGAAGATTCCGGGTGGAGCACGATCGGGCGCGCCGGATTCATCCTCGACAACCTGATTGCTGCAGGGAAGGCCAAACCGATGATCGTCGTGATGCCCAACGGCAGTCTGCCGCGTCCGCCGGTTGTGCCCGGCGCGCCGCCCAATCCGGCGGCTACGGCTGCGTTTCAGGAGCGTTTCGTGAGCGAACTGCTGAAGGACGTGGTTCCATTCGTCGAAAAGAATTTTCGCGTCCTGACCGGCAGCGCGAATCGCGCCCTGGCTGGGCTCTCCATGGGCGGCGGACAAACGATGCGCACGGTGGCCACGCACCCCGACCGGTTCGGCTACGTCGGCGTATGGAGTGCGGGCGTATCGGCGGCGGCGACGGCGGATTTCGAGCAGCGCAGCGAGGCATTGCTGAAAAACGCGGAACAGGCCAACAAAACGATCAGGGTCTTTGAGGTCGTTTGCGGCGACAAGGATACGCTGGCGTTCGCCGGATCGAAGAATCTCGGCGAAATTCTAAAGAAGCACGGCGTCAGACACGAACTGCAAATCACTGCGGGTGCGCACACCTGGATGAACTGGCGACAATATCTGAACGCGTTTGCGCAGAAACTTTTCCGTTGACAAATGAAACGAAAATTACGGAAATATGCAACTTTTCCGTAATTTTCGTATCATTTCGTTTGTTCCGTTATCTCTCTTTCCTCTCACCCGGGAATTGCTGATACTCTGCCTGACTTTCAGCCAATGGATGGGATTTTTTTGAATGCGCACGAAGCCGGCAACACGCATCGTCTGCATCGTCTGCATCACCTTTTGCGCTTTTCTCATCTCCTGCCACGGGCGGAAAGAAACCGCTCCCGAGCGTTCCGCAGACGCGCTGCGCATCCTCACTCCGTTCCGCGTGCAGAGTCTGGAGCCGGCGCATCCCGCCTCGTATTTTCTGGTCGAGTTCGCGCTGGCCGAACTGCCGATGGTACTGCAGGACGACGGCGCTCTCAGACCGCATCTGCTGGAATCCTGCGAACGATTGGACGGGCGCAACTGGCGCTTGATCCTGCGCCCGAACATCAGGTTCCAAAACGGCAGGCCGCTTACTGCGGAGGCGCTCGCCGCTGCGATGAACCGGCAGTTGGAGCGCTCGGCTTCGGCCAGGGCCGTGCTGCCCGGAGCCGGCGTCGCCGTGCGCGGCGAACGCGAGGTGATACTCTCGACCCAACGCCCCGATCCGACGGTTCCGGCGGCCTTGGCCGACGAACAGGTATTCCCGGTCTATGATGTAGAGGCATTGGATGCGGCGCGTGGAGACGATGCGAAACTCATCGCCTGCGGATGTTTTACCGGCCCCTATCGCGCCGCAGCTCTGGACGAACGTGAATTGAAAATGGTGCGGTTTGACGGGTACTGGCAGGGGCGCCCGCGGCTCCAATCCGTTTCCGTGCGCTTTATCGGCGACCCTCAGGCGCGCATCATGTCGGTGCAGAATGACGAAGCCGACATCGCGCTTTATCCCCCGAGCGAGGCTCAACTGATGCTGCGCGGCGCGTCGAATGCCTTCTTCACGACCAGTGCGTGGAGCCGCGGCGGTCCGCGCATTTTTCTGAATACGCGCCGGCCCCCGTTTGACGAACTCGCAGTGCGGCGCGCCTTCAGCCTCAGCGTAGGGTATGAATCGCTGGCGCGCGACATAGTCGAGGGCGTCGGCGAAGCAGCGACGGGTTTTTATCCGCCCGTGTATCCGTGGGCGGTGCAGAATCAGAAAACCGATGCGGCGGAAGCCGAACGCTTGCTGGATGAAGCGGGCTGGCGATCGAACGGCGGCGTGCGCGCGAAAAACGGGCGGAGACTGGAAATCACCCTGCTTACTTACCCGCAGCAGCCCGACTGGACGAAGATAGCCACGGCCCTTCAGTCACAGCTTGCCGGGACGGGTTTTATGTTGCGCATTCGCCGGGTGGAAGACATCAACGCCGCCATGAAGTTGCAGGATGACTGGCACTGTTCGATCAACTCGCCGGGCCTCGTAACGACGGGCGGAGCGCCCGAACCGTTCCTGCGCGAACACCTGCACAGCAAAGGCGAGCGCAATTTCGGAGGCGTAAACGATGCCGAGCTTGACCGTCTGCTCGACGAACTCGGCTCCGAATTCGACGAAACGCGCCGGAATGATATTCTGCGACGCATTCAGCAGATAGTCATTGCCGAGCGGGTGTATGAAGTGCGGCCGGTCTTTTTGCGGGCGCGCGTCGTGGTCGGTGCGCGCTGGCGCGGGTACCGGCCCTCGCCGCTGCTTCACCACGTAGACTGGGAGACCGGACCCGACCATTGAATCCAGAAACAGACACTCTGCGACGTAAATACACAGCATTTCCGCGATGGATCGGCGTGCGTCTGCTGCACACGCTGCTGACGCTCGTTGGCGCAAGCATCCTGATCTGGGCATTGCTGCCGCTGGCGCCGGGCGATCCGGCGCTGCGGACGCTGGAAGCGCTCGGCAACGACAATCCGCGCCCTGCGGAAGTGGAAGCGTTGCGCCGCGAACTGAATCTCGATCGTTCGCTGCCCGCGCAATACCTGTCGTGGTTGTCGCGTGCGGTGCGAGGGGATCTGTCGGTGTCGTGGCAATCGGGCAGGCCGGTCACGGCCGAGATCGGGAAACGGTTGCCGGCTACGTTTCTGCTCGCGGCCGTCACGCTGCTGCTGGCTGTAGGCATTGCGCTGCTGCTGGCGTTTATCAGCGCGGCGTTCCCGCACCGCTGGCCGGACGGGGCGGTTCGCTTCGTTGCACAACTTGGCGCTTCGGTTCCGGCATTCCTGCTCGGATTGCTGCTGATACAGTTCGTCGTCATTCGTTACGGCGTAGGGCGTGTGATCGCGGACGGTTCGGTCGGAGATGTCTGGCTGCCGGCTGCGTGCCTGGCGTTCGGGCGCGGAGTGGAATGGGCGCAACTGCTGCGCATCGGTTTGCTGGAGGCATTGAGCGCGCGCTACACGCTGACGGCGAGGGCGCGCGGTGCACGGCGTCGGCGCATACTTGCGCGCTTTGCCCTGCCGAATGCGATGCTGCCGTTTTTCGCCGTAATCGGCATGAGCATCGGCGCGATGCTCGGGAGCGTAGCGATCATCGAATCGGTTTTTTCGTGGCCGGGGGTGGGAAGTTTTGCAGTGACCGCCATCACTGCCCGCGATCTGCCGGTGATTCAGGGATTCGTCCTTTTCAGCACGCTGATTTTCGTCATCTGCAGCCTGCTTGCGGATGTGGCGAGTGCGATTCTCGATCCGCGCTTGCGGGAGGGCGAGGAATGATGACGGCCGAACGGTTGCTGTTGCTCCGGCGCGAGGAGTTCCCGTTCACTCCGCGACGCGGTTTGTTACGGCGGTTTATGGAGCGGCGATCGGCTCAAATCGGATTGCTGATAGCTGCCTTTTTATGCACGGCGGCGCTGTTCGGCAACTGGATCTGGCGTGTTCCGCCCGAACGCATGAATCCGGAAGCGAAACTCGCGCCGCCCTCGCTCAGCCATCCCCTCGGCGCCGATCAGTTCGGTCGCGATCAACTGGCGCGCTTGCTCGATGGTGGACGGCGAAGTCTCGGGGCCGCGCTGACGGTGCTGGCCGGGGTGCTGCTTTTCAGTCTGATCGCGGGTATTGCGGCGGGAATGATCGGCGGCCTGGTAGAACAGATCCTGATGCGGTTGTTGGATGTGCTGCTGGCGATGCCCTCTATGGTGCTGGCGCTCGCAGTAGTAGGCGTGATGGGCGTCGGATACGGAAATCTGCTGCTGGCGCTCGTAGCGTCGTCGTGGGCGTATTACGCGCGTCTGGCTCGCAGTTGCGTTCGGGTTGTGCGGATGCGCGGAGATGTCGTCTCGGCGCGGCTGGCCGGCATCGGCTGGCTGCGCGTTGCGTCGGGTCATATCGTGCCCGGCGTAGCGAGGCAACTGATTATCGTCGCTACGCTGGATCTGGGCAGCGTCATCATATGGATCGCCGGGTTGTCCTTTCTGGGTCTGGGCGTACAACCGCCGGATGCGGAATGGGGCGCGATGCTGGCCGAGTCGCGGCTGTATTTCACGGTTGCGCCGTGGCTGTTGTGCGCTCCGGCGTCGGCGATCTTTCTGGCCGTCCTTGCAGCAAATCTGATCGGCAACGCCCTGCGCGATGCGGCGGAGGTGCAATCAGGGGGATGAGCGAACCGGCGCCGCAATGCGGAACGGGAACTGAAGATTGAATTATGATCGGATTGGGTGCAATCAACGGGATGAGCGAACCGGTGCTGCAGTGCGAAGGCTTGACGGTCGTATATCCGAATGGCCGTCGCGCCGTGATGGATGCCGGCCTGAAGATTGCGCCGGGGGAATGTCTCGCGCTAGTAGGCGAATCGGGATGCGGCAAGACTACGCTGGCTCGCGCAGTGCTGGGGCTGCTGCCCGCAGGCGCGAAGGTCGGCGGATCGATCCGGATTTGCGGAATCGAAGTAGTCAATGCGCCGGAGCATACGTTGCGCAAACTGCGCGGCTTGAAGGCCGGCTTCGTCGCCCAGGACCCGTTCGGCGCCTGCAATCCGCTGGCGCGCATCGAGGGGCACATCGCCGAGGCGTGGCGTGCGCACAACCTGAAGCCGCCGGCCGAAGAGATCCGGAACCGCATTACCTCTCTGGGCATCGCCGATGCTGGGCGCAGATTGCGGCAATACCCGCACGAATGGAGCGGCGGAATGCTGCAACGCGCCGGCATCACGGCTGCGGCGGCCCACGCGCCGCCGCTGCTGATCGCCGACGAACCGACGAGCGCGCTCGACGCCGATCACGCGGATTCGGTTCTGATGCTTCTGCGCTCGCTCGGCGCGGCGCTGTTGCTCATAAGCCACGATCTGCACCTGATCAGGCGCTGTGCGGACCGGATCGCCGTATGCCGGGCCGGGGAAATCGTCGAATGCGGCGGCGCCGTCGAGATATTCGAGCGCCCGCAGCACGCTTACACCCGAAAATTGCTCGACGCCTCGCTGGGTTCGCAGAACCGGACCGTTGCCGGTAGCAGGGTTCGATCCGATGTCGTCGTGGAAGCGCGCGGGCTCGGCAGGACATACGCCCGGTTCGGACATCCCGTTTACGCCGTCAGGCATACGGATCTGCGCGTGCATCGAGGCGAAATAGTAGGCGTTTGCGGCCCTTCGGGTTGCGGTAAATCCACGCTGTTGCGGCTGCTGGCGACCATAGAGACCCCGAGCGCCGGCGCGGTTTTTCTGGGCGACCATATCGCTACGCAAGCCGGGACGGCGCGTCTTTTGACCTCGCGCGCACGCAGCGGCTACGTGATGCCGATTTTTCAGGATCCCGCAGGCAGCCTCGACCGTCACTGGCCCGTCTGGCGTACGGTAACCGAACCTCTGACGGCCGGGCATCCGATGCGCGTATTCGGTTCGGGGCGGCTCCGCAGGGGCGAGCGGCGCGAAATCGCGATCCGGCATTTCAGCAGCGTAGGGCTTGACGGGATCGATCCCGAAGCGCGGCCGGATGAATTGTCTGCGGGGCAGTGCCAGCGAGTAGCGATTGCACGTGCATTGGTTGCGTCCCCGAGCCTGATCGTCGCCGACGAACCGACATCGGCGCTGGACGCCGTAAGCCGGGCATCGGTGCTGCGGCTGCTGTCGGGGGCGGCGGATGCAGGCGCGGGCGTGATCGTCGTCAGCCACGACGAGCGGCTGTTGCGTGCACTGTGTGATCGCATACTGTTGATGAAGGACGGAAACGTCCGGGAAGAATCACACTGATGAGACTGAATGCGGAGGGCTGGGTTGCACTGACCGCGCTCGTATCGACGGGTGCAATCCTCGGCCATAACCTGTGGCTGATTGCCTCGCGCAAAACGGGCGACGGTGCGGAAGGGTTGCGGCTGGAGATCAATACCAGCGATCTTTTTCCGGGCAGCGAATCGGCTATCGCCATCGACCGCATCGCGGATTTTTCTCTGTACGGAGCGGGCGTATCAATGCGTCCGGTCGGGTATCGGGTCGAGGGGGATTCATTGACTGCGGAGGTTGAAAGATCACCGGCGGGAACGTTGCTCGCAGCGCTGACGCTGCATCCGCGCGTGATAAGGCTTGAGCCGGAGAAGTTTCATCATTATCTGGTCGAGGAAGAGGCGCACCACGTTATTGCGGATCGCGACGGGCTGGGGCAGAGCGGCTTTGACGGTCGCGAGGTGTACACAAAATACGCCAAGGCGATGCTGCAGGCGGGCGAGCGGCAGGATGAAACATTCGGCCGGACGGTCGGGCAGCGGCTTGAAATAATCCCGGCGGTAAATCCCTGCCTGCTGCGTGCAGGGGATCGACTGTCAGTGCAGGTGTTGTTTGAGGGTGCGCCGGTGATGGGGTTGCGCGCGTCCGTCGGCTGCGATCGCCTTAACTCCGGCTCTTACATAGCGCACGTCAGAACCGATGATGCGGGATGCGCCGAATTCGATGTTACCGAAGCAGGCAGGTGGTATGTGCGCACGCACCTGATTCGTCGTCACGAAAACGCCGGGGCGGCGGATTGGGAAAGCCACTGGTCTTCGCTTACCTTTGAGATTGGCGGGGAATTATTGGGATATGGAAGAGAGATGACGGAACAAGCGAAATGAAACGAAAATCACGGAAAAGTTGAATATTTCCGTCTGTTTCGTCTTATTTCGTTTGTTCCGTCATCTCTTCTTCCGGCGCGGAGTTTGAATCGATGAATTATCATCAACTGGATGGGTCGAACGTAAGGCGCGTCTGGAAAGGATTTTTTTGTGATTTTGTCCATTCCAGCCGAGCTGACATTATGAATAAATCTTTGCCAAATATGTTGACATTGTCAGGCGGGCGGTAGTATGCTTTCTGCGGTTGGAGGTATTGACTATGCCAGACGGCGACAAATTTGAGAGGCGTCTTCGTGGGAAAGGTTGGCGCAGAGTCTATAGTTTAGCCTGCCTCAATGAATCACTCTCTCTTTATTAAAACTGTATGCGAGCTATGTCTCCGAGTGGAAGAATTTTTCCGCTCGCGAGCGCCTGTACTCGAAGGCACGAGCGGCATAAGGTTCTGCGACTCGAGAGTTTATATGGAAAGCAATATTCTCGAAAACATCGATCCGAGAGTGCTTGGTGAGCGATTGCGGGACGCCCGCAAAGCCAGGGGCATGACTCAACAGGCGGTCGCCGATGAGATGGAGTGGGCGCGGACGACCCTGGTCGCGGTCGAGAAGGGGGAGCGCCGCCTCTCGCCTCATGAGTTAATCAAATTATCGTCCCTTTATGGTCGTTCGGTTTCTGACTTCGTGAGCCGGTCAGTGGTTACCGAGGGCTTTGTGCCTCAGTTTCGTCACGCGTGGCGCGACGATCTGTCAGAGGATGCCGGGCTTGAAGGGGCGGCTGTGGAGTTGCAGCGTTTGGCTGAGGATTACGTGGAACTGGAGCGACTATGCGGTTTGTCCATCGCACGGAATCCTCCGCCGACCTACAAGGTTGCCGGCGCTTCACCGGAACAAGCGGCGGAAGAGATCGCCGCGGCGGAACGCAACCGCCTGGGGATCGGCGACGGCCCAATCTCCAACTTGCGGGAAAGATTGGAGACTGACGTTGGAGTTCGCATCTTCTATTTCGCCATGCCCTCAAAAGTTTCCGGCGTGTTCGCCTACAATGACGTTCTCGGCGGCTGCATCGGCATCAACTCGAATCACCCGCGCGACAGGCGCAATTGGTCGCTGGCTCATGAATATAGTCATTTCCTGACTAACCGCTATCAAGCTGAAATCACTTTCTTGATCGGGAAGAAGCGTCAGTCGGCGAGCGAACGCCTGGCGGACGCTTTCGCCGAGAACTTTTTAATGCCGGCGAGCGGCCTCAACAGGCGCTTTACCGAGATGCACCGGGCAAGTCCGAGCGGGAGCATCACGCTGGCGCAGATATGCACGCTGGCGGACCTGTATCAAGTTTCGGTGCAGGCGCTCATCATCAGACTCGAAAAGCTGCGCCGCTTCCCGACCGGCATTTGGGACAAGCTCGCAGCGGAAGGTTTCAAGCCGCGACAAGCGCAGCAACTTCTGGGGATTGATGCCAACCCGCCATTGCAGGACGCGCTGCCGCGCCGCTATATCAACCTGGCAGTTATGGCTTACGAAGATGGACAGCTCAGCGAAGGGCAACTGGCGAAGCTCCTACGCGTAGATCGGGTGTCTGCTCGGATGTTGATTGAAGCGATAAGACACCGCTTCAATAAGGAGTTTGAAGGCGGCTACGCGAGCTTTAAGCTTGAACTCTCACAAAATATTGCGGGGAGATAGCATTCTTGATGACCCCGCCGCGCATACTCATCATCGACGCGTGCGTTTTAATAAATCTCCTGGCGAGCGGGGAGATCAAAGCAATTCTCAAGGTCGCTGCAAAGCAGTCACTGCTCTGTTCAGTCGTAGAAAAGGAGAGTATTTTCCTGCGGGCCGACGATCCACAAGACGGACTTGAGAGTGTGGACCTCAAGCCTCTAATCGAAGATGGGGTTTTGACCATCTGCGACCTGGATACGCCGGAAGAAGAGCAGCTTTACGTCAACTACGCGAGCGTTCTCGATGACGGCGAAGCGATGTCTTTAGCCATTGCTTTGGCAAGGGGCTGGCGTCTGGCGACGGACGAGCGAAAGGCGCGGCGGCTGTTCCTGGAGGCGGCGAATAACAGTCATCTTCTGACGACCACCTCTGCGTTGGTTAGGGATTGGTCGGAACTGAAAAAGATTGCTCGAAAACGGCTCAAGACAATTTTATTTCAGATAGAGAGCCGCGCTCGTTACCGCCCATCAACTTGGGATGCAAATCATCAGTGGTGGATAGACGCCTGCCGGGATGGAGGTTGAATCGCCCGGGATTTCCGGGGCGGTTCAGTTCAGTCGCCAGACAGGGAGTCCAAATTCGTGATCGCGACATCGTCAAAGCCCTGCGCATCGCCTGTGAGAAACAGGAGTTGATGCTGGAGAAGTGGAGAAGCATCCATGGCCGGGATTAAAGCAGGAAAGTGGACCTATTCTGAAGAGGAGCTTCAGCGGCAAATTGAGGCTGCGCGGCTGCGGGGCGCAGCGGCGCGGCGCGAGCCGCGGGCGACCGGCGCCCATTACGATGCCGACAAAGACCGGGTCACGATCGAATTTGATAACGGGATCACCCTTTGCATCCCGTCGGCGCTGATCGAGGGGTTGGGTGATGCATCGCCGCCGGAACGATCGGATATTGCGATTGCTCCTTTGGGGAACGCCCTGCGCTGGGAGGGGCTGGACCTGGATCTGGGCTTGACTGAATTGGCGGCGGGGATCTTCGGAACCAGAGCCTGGATGTCTCAGTTGGGGCGTCTGGGAGGAAAATCGACATCGGCGGATAAAGCCGCTGCCGCGCGCGCCAATGGCCGGAGGGGAGGGCGGCCGCGTAAGTACGTGCCAACCGAGGTATCGGCGCACTCGATAAGTGTACTGGAATCGCGGCAGCCGTTACGCCAGCCCGCTGAATTGGCTGCGGTTCTGGCAAGGGGTGAGGGTAAGCCGTTGTCACCGCAAATTATCGAGCGATTCCGATCTGCAATAGATGGAGATGGGATTCCAGTGGTGAAACAGACGGTTCAGGTAGTTTTGTCGGCCGGAAAACCGCGATTGCGACCGGGGAAGGCGCAGATGGCTACGGGCCTGCACTCGCCGGATCAATTGGGTCAGGAGGATATTGATGCAGCCCTCGCCGTTGCAGCTTAAGTACTATCTCTTGGCGGATTTGCAGTTCACCGTTTCGGATGATTTCAAGGACGTGCCGGCGCCTGCGGGCTACGATGTCATGGAATTCATCATTAATGTGGAAACGAACAGGATCGATGAGGCTCCTCTGCGCTGGCGCAGTGAACTGACGATCGAATCCAAAGAGGCGGCGGGAAGGCGCCTGCCATACGGCTTCCGGATCAAGTACGTGGGCTTTTTCGAAGTCGTTCCGCAATATCCATCCGACAAGGTCGAGTTGATGGTCAGGACAAACGCACCGGCCCTGCTCTATTCGGCCGCGCGCGAAACCCTCCTTACTTTGACCGCGCGAGGGCCGGTGCCGGCGCTGATTCTGCCTACGGTTACGTTCTTGCAAAATCAAACGGATGTAGAGAAGTCGAAATCTGCTGAACGTAAACAAAGAGTTCGGCGAAATCTTTTGAGGCCGCGAAAGCGCAAGCGCACGACCGGAAACAAAAAGTGATAGGCCCGGCTGATAGCCGCCCTTCCGGCCGCTTCATCCGGTCGACGGGAGAGTGCTTCGGCGAGGGTGAAATACTCTCTCCAGTCAAACGCCGTCAGATGAACTTCAGATCAATACTGCTTGTCGATTACGCTGAGGGCGTCATAACCATACTCACGGAGAAGATCCGTCACTTCGACAGGAAGGTTCTCGTCGGCCTTAAAGATCATGCCGCCGCCTCGGGCAAAGTCACGACGCGTTCGCGAACCATTTCCGAGGCATAATGCAGGGCCGCCTGAATGTCTTCCGGTTGCAGCGTGGGGTAACCTTGCAAAATCCTCTCGTGCGTTTCCCCTGCTGCCAGATTGTCGAGAATGACGGAGACCATAATCCGCGTGCCCTTGATGCACGCTTTACCATGGCACACCTTCGGATCAACGCTGATACGTTCTTGCCAGTTTGTCATGACTCGTTTCTCCTGCATGATTTGCACCGACTGCTGCGCACTGAAGGACAACTCCATCATTTTGTCAAGACAAAAGAGCTGGCAAAACAAGGTGGATCGCCGTGTCCATGAAATCAAGCGTTTAAATCAAACCGCACGACATTGGGGGAAAACAGAGAGATAACGGAACAAACGAAAAAAGACGGAACAGACGGAAATATTCAACTTTTCTGTTCTTTTCGTTTCATTTCGTATGTTCCGTTATCTCTGCTTCCGGCGCGGAGTTTGAATCGATGTATTATCATCAACTGGATGGGTCGGTCGCTGCGGCCTGACTCAACGCAAACAGTCACGGGATTTCCCGGGGCGGTTCAATCTGCTATGACACGCTATGACAAGAAGCTATGACAAGCTGTGACAATCTGCTGTGACAACCTGCTGTGACACCCAACCGGCGGACGCGCCCCGGCACTCTGCGCTCCGCTGGGGATCTGCTGCGTATTTCGCGGTGAACATGATGCGTATTTCGGTGAAGATTAACACCGATTTCGGCGATCCGCGCATGGCCAACCGCTACCAGCACCTCAGCATCGCGTTTCTGGCCGATTGCCGTGAACCGTTTGGACACGGTTTTCGGCGCTGCCGTCTCGATTTTGCGTTCCCGTAGCGTCCCCGCGCTCCTGGAAATGGAAAACCCTTCGCTCATCGACAATCAGAAATTGCCGACGAGTGAAGGGTTACGGGATAGCGCGTACGGGACTCGAACCCGTGCTCTCCGCCTTGAGAGGGCGGCGTGTTAACCAGTTACACCAACGCGCCTTGATCCAAGACCCATTTTTATAACACGCCGCCCCACCTCTGACAAGCCTGTCATCTGCTCCTCCAACCCATCAAGCCATCCGCCCATCCGATGAATTCATCGGTTCACCGGCTCGCAAAAACTCAGGACCTCGGTTTGAGCGCAGCTTCGGCCGCGGCAAGTCCGTCGCGCGCAAGCTTCGAGTCGGGGCGCAATCTCAACGCTTCGGCGTAATCCTTGCGCGCCTCGACGTAATCCCCCTTCTCCATAAATGTTTTTGCAATCGCCAGCAGCCCGTTGAATTTTTTCAGATCCGCTACGTGATTGCGGACCGCAGGATAATCGGGCGCTTCCGGATTGGCGCGCATATACTCTTCAAACAGCCGTATCGCAGCAGGGTATCGCTCCTCCTGCTCCGCATCGCGCGCAGCTTTCAACGCTGCATTCTCGCGCGCTTCTTCCATAACCGGCGGCGCTGAAGTCACAGGATCCGCCGCGCGGGGCGCAGTCGCCGCTTGCGGCATCGGCTCTTCAGACTGCGGAACAAATATGATTCCGGCTACCGTGACCGCCGCAAGCAATACTCCACCCGATGCAATAAATGCAAAACGGCTCGGCGATGACCGCGCCGTAGGCGCCTGCATCGTTACTCCGGCCGGTACGTATACCTCCGTCGGATTTGAAGCCTGCGGCATCGGTGTTGTTGCGGGCGTCGTCGCTGCCTTATCAAACAATTCGGTCGGAGGTTGCATCGCCTGCCTTGCCGCGCCCGTTGATGCAAATCCGCGCGCTTCACCTTCCAGCATCGCATCCAGCCATTCGCCCGCGGATTGAAAACGATCCTCGGGGCGCTTTGCGAGCGCGCGCATCACCTGTGCGGCAAGCCCTTCGGGAATTCCCGCCTTTATTCCGGAAAGCGGCGGAGGCGCAAGCTCCATGTGCCCCTTCAATACTTCATACTCCGACCCGGTTTCGCTCGGCAGAAAGGGCAATCTTCCGGCGAGCATTTCATAAAACGTCACGCCGAGGCTGTAGAGGTCCGAGCGCGCGTCGATTTCCAGTCCGCGTATCTGCTCGGGCGACATATAGTCGACCGTGCCGGGATTGAAACCCGTGCGCGTCATAGTGCTTTCGCCCGCAAGCTTGACGATGCCGAAATCCGTGATCTTCAGCCGCCCCTTGCCGTCGAGCATCATATTCGCCGGTTTGATGTCCCGATGGATTATTCCCTTCAACTGTCGCCCGGATTCGTCTACAAACCCGAAATGATGGGCGTAATCCAGCGCCGCGAGCGCCTGCTTGAACAGCGGAACCGCATGCGCCGCATCGATCGCTCCGCGCCGCTTGCCCAGATCGCGCAGACTCATTCCGTCGATGAACTCCATCACCAGGTAATAGTTCTCGTCGGTGGTGAAGAATTCGTAAACGCGCACGATGTTCGGATGATCGAACTGCGACTGAATGTAGGCCTCGCGCACGAACCGCGCCTTTAGATGCTCGCGCGCGCTCGGCGGGAATGACGAAAGAAGAATGGATTTGACCACGACTTCGCGCGGCAGGTTGATGTGACGGCCGCGGTAAACCGCTCCCATCCCGCCCTGCGCAAGCTCACTGGTGATTTCGTAGTTGCCGATCCGTGTGCCGATCATGAGGAAAGCACCGCACCCAGCGCCTGGTTCAGGAAACGACGTTTGAGCTTTTGAGCGCGGCGATGAGCGTTTCGGAAGCGCCGAGATTGCGCAACTCCTTCAGCGCCGCATCGCGCGGTTTGAACTTGATGCCGTGTTTGCGCAGCGCGGCTACTATGCGATCCTCGGGCGCCGAATTCTGCACAAGCGATACGACCTCCAGATAACTGACTCCGTGTTTGGCCGCGGCAGGCTTGCTCGCAGGTCTTTTTGCAACCGGCGAACTTTTTGCCGGCGTCGCCGGTTTCGGGGCTTCCGCCCCCGTTACTTCGGGAAAGAAACTGCCCGAAAACAGATCGTCCGCCAGAAGCCCCGCTACCTCGATCAGCCGGTCTTCGCCGATTCGCTCCGCCTGCACGCCCCAGTCGCCGGGAGGCGTGCGTTCGACGCTCGTAGCAATGACTTCGGTTCCTACAATCAATCGCACAGAAGCCGCAGCCTCCGCGTTTACTCCGCCCTCGCGCTTCACCTCATCCGTTACGGGCACGGCGCGCGAAGAGATCGTTCCTTCTACGATCATCGACGCCTCGCGCCGGTTTGTAGTGACGCGGAAACCGGCGGCGGCAAGGCGCTCGGTGAGGGTGTTGGCGGCGACGGTGGACGGCTGACCCAGATTGGTTTCGGTCAGATTCAGAAAGATTCTGACCTGTTTTTTCTGACCCTGCGCCGATACCGCAGCCTGAAAAGCCAACAGCATACATGCGCACAGCATCGCTGCGTGCGCCCATAATCTTCTGCATTCCGGTTTCATGATGCTCATCGAAATCTGCCCGATATGAATCAACCCGATATGAATTCAACCACGCGACATCGGGACGAAAAAGAGAGATAACGGAACAAACGAAAAAAGACGGAACAGACGGAAGTATTCTGTATGTCCGTGATTTTCGTTTCACTTCACGGGGCGCACGGCATCGCCCTTAGTGATTGCGTCCTTGCCCGCTTCGTTGATTCTGGCCTTTGCCGCGTTTTCGCGCACTTCGAGAATTTCGATGACTCCCTTGGAGTCGAGATCGAATTCGGCCAGACCCTCTTCTTCGGCGGCGTCGCCGGCGGACTGCGCTTCCTCGCGCGCCACCGCGTGCACGGTGAAACGATCCCCGGCCCTTACGCCGTGGCGCGAGCCGAGATTGATGTATACGGTTCCGGCTTCGGCGCGCAGTATGCGCCCGCGCTTGAGAAAGAATGCGGCGAGTTTTGCGGCAAGGCGATCTACGGCCTTTGCCGTAAGGTCTTCGTAGACGTTTATCGCTCCGCCTCGTTCATTCGTCCTGTTGCGCTTCTCGCTTATGGTTACCTTGTCGCTGAAAAGTATGGCTCGCGTTACGGGATCGACCGCAGCCGCGCCCAACTCTACGGTGTAGGTAACCTCTATGCGCGCAAACAGGTCGCGTTCGACCGCGCCCACGCGCAGCAGTTCGGGGAATACGTAAGCGTCGGGCGGTTCCGCGAGATTGCCCGGAAGCTGCCGGTTGAAGGCGCCTTTTTTGGAATCGGCAATGAGTTTGGTCAACTGCTCGACCTGTTCGTCGTCGAGCGTGACGATCTGCTTGAAGCCCTTGCTCTGATCGAGCGCTATGCGCAGGCTTGATGCAAGCGCCTTTGCGTCGCCGCGATAATCGGCGTCGCCCGCGGCGGTAATGCGAAAATAACGCACGCCGAGCGTGAGCGAATCAACGGATTCCTGCGCGCGCGCAACGGTAGCGGCAGCCACTGCAACCAGGATCGACATCGCAAGGCGCAACGCCGGTTTCATATTCATACAAAAATTATTCATCTCACGGCTCTCATTAATCTCAACACTCAGCACTCAGCACTGCTGCACTTCTTCTTCACACTCAGCACTCAGCACTCAGCACTTCTTCATTACCAGTCGACAGGAATCTGGTCTTCATCCGTGACGACTCCCGGCTGGAATTTCGGGTCGGTCAGGTCTACGCCGCCGATTTTTGCAAGATGCTGGGCTACGGAGGCAAGCGTTGCGGCGTGCTGCGGCCCTTCGGAGAGGATGCGGCCGAGCCCTTCAATGCCGTTATTGAGTCTTTTGGGTTGCGTAGAGAGCAGATTGCCGGGGCTGTTGCGAGTTCTTGCAGCGGCCGATTCCGCGCGCGGTTTGAGGGTTTCGGCCGTCTCTACGGCTTCGCGCTCCTGTTTTGCGGCGCCCCACAGGAGTTTTGCGATCTTGCCGTAATTTTCGCGGTCCTGTTTGCTCAGATCCTTTTCGTTGCGCTCGCGGTCGGCGATCTCTTCATCGACCAGGGCGCGGCGCTCGGCGCGCTGCTGTTGTTCGGCCCTGATCTGCGCGTCGACTTCGCGTTCGGTTTTCTCGTCGTAGCCGCCGCCGCCGGTTTGCCGCCCGAGTTCGGCCAGAAGCTTGCGCTTTGCGGCTATGGAACGATCGAGCGCGGCGACTTCCTCCTGATCCTTCTCTATCTGGCTTTGCGTGGTTCTACGCGTGGTATTGCGCAGCGCCTGGCGTCGTATGATGTCGTCGGCGAGGCTCAGCGAAACGCGCGCGTAGGCGGATTTGACGCGCGCCGTATCGATTTCCCGCAGCATACCGTCGATCTCGCTGCCGCCGCCGGCGCCGGGGAGTTTTTTGCGCAGCTTGTCGAACTGCGCCTGCGTCTCAACCGGCATTACAGCTACCATCACTACAACGAGCGCGGCAACGATCAGCCACGGAATCGGGCGAAATGAAAAAGAGGCAGGCTTGTAAAACACGGCTTCATCTCCTCAAACGAAATGAAATGAACGTCAATACGATTCGGCAAACGTCGTCATGATGCGGCAAAGGAAGTGATAGTTCAACCATCCCGCGCCTCGCTGCGTTCGGCGTATAATGACCGGCGTATGCCCGAACCCGTCGATCATCCCGGCAACGATCCGACTTTCGCTTCCGCGTTCCGCAATCTCACCGCGGCTGCGCGCTGCGGCCGGATGCTTGCCGAACGGGATGCACCTGTAGGCGCGCTTCTGGATGAATACCTCGCGCTTCGAGCCCGATTTGAAAACTCGCCTGAAGAACTTGCTCAGCTCGATCTTGCGTGCATAACGGCGCTCGAAGCCTTTGTAGAGAGCCGCGCGCAGCAGGCCGGGCGCGATCCGGTTACGGGTTTGCCCGGGCGTGCTGCGTTTGAAAAAGCGCTTGTCGAAGAGATCACGCGCGCGCACCGCTACGATCGTTTCTTTTCGCTCGCGCTCATAGATCTGGACGATTTCAAGACGGTCAACGACCGGTTCGGACATCAGGCGGGGGATCTGCTGCTCGGAGAAACGGCGCGCGCGCTGCGCGCGGGTTTGCGCGAAAGCGATCGCATATTCCGCTACGGCGGGGATGAGTTCGCCGTACTCTCGCCGGAAACGCGGGCGGAGGATCTGGCGTTTGCGCTTGCGCGCGTTGCGGGGCGGGGGGGCGGCGCGGCGGGTTTCAGTTGCGGGATTGCGGGTTTTCCGGACGAAGCGGATACTGCGGGAGAACTAGTGAAACTCGTCGATGAGCGACTGTACGCCAACAAACGCAAACGGAATGAAACAGAATGAAACAGAATGAAACGGAATGAACGAAAAATTGGCGCTTTTCGTTCGCCGGGTTTTTGTGTAGACTTACCGGTCGGTAAGTAATTGCGTCACACGGGAGGATCCACCATGAAAAAATCTCCGGTACTGTTCAGGTTGTTGTTGGCGATCGGCGCCGTAGCGGCGTCGGCGAATGCTGTAGGTGCGCAGGAGCAGCCGTTCCGGTTTGCGGGTACGACGTGCACGCCGGCGCCTTTTCTGCACTGTCCCGACAGCGAGTGTTCGGGTGCAACCGTAATCAATCAGGGAAACGTCGTCGAGATGAAGACGCGCCGTACGTATTTTCTCGACTATCCGTGCGATCTGAAGCCGGGCGAGAAGGTTACGTTCATACTCAGCCTTCACGGCGGCGGAAGTTACGGCAACTGGCAGCGGCATTATTTTCCGCTGCTCGATTACACGACGAAATACCGTCTGGTAGTCGCAACGCCGAACGCTCCGACGCGCGCCTGGTCTCCGGCCGATGACGAATACCTGCAGAATATCGTGAATTTCGTCATCGGGCAGATAGGCAGGGATAATATCAAGGCGTTCTGGCTTGCAGGTCATTCGCAGGGCGGGATGACTTCAAACAGGCTGATACGGACGGATTTCTTCAAGGACAAGGTAGACGGCTGGCTGAGCCTTTCGGGCGGGCGGTTGGGCGGAAATCCGGGGCGCAGCGCTACATTTGCTCCGGGCCCTGCCCCGGGCGCCGCAGCACCCGCGGCCGGAGCGGCGGCGCCTGCAGCAGGCGCACCCCCGGGCGGCGGTGCGATGGCTGCGACGATGGCGGCGTTGCGCGAGCTTCCGGCGGCCGATTTCTCGTTCATATACACGACGGGCGAGCGCGAAATCGACGAAAAGGGAGTGCCGGAAAACTCCGAATGGGCGAAGAAATATTCGTGCGGCCCGCAGCGCAAGGGCGAGGTCATAGCGGACTCCAAGGCCGGATATGTTTACGATACGAGCCGGTTGAACCTGCTGCGTCCGGGCTGGGGGTTGCTTCCGGGGCCGGGAAAGGCGCAGGTATACCGGTATCCGGATTGCAAGGACGGGCGCGTAGTGGGGGATGTGATTCGACTGGAAAAGGGGCACACCGAGGGGCTTGAGCCGAAGGTAACCGAAGAGCTGATAAAGATGATGCTCTCGGCCAGGGGCGGGAAGCTTCAGCAGTCGAATTAAATTACTCCACTCGACATCGGGAGCTAAAAGAGAGATAACGGAACAAACGAAAAAGGACGAAACAGACGGAATGAATCCTGTTTTCCGTTTGTTCCGTCTTATTTCGTCTGTTCCGTTATCTCTCTTGCCGTCTCCCGCTTTGTCCCAGTCTCACTGTGGATCGATTTCTCTTCTCGTTGCGGCGGATGATACAATCGCGCCGGGAATTTCCGTCGGTCCGTCATTTTCCGGCGCGCTTTTGAGGCGCTTTTGCGGGCAACATAGCGGGCGACATAATTGAGGGTAAACAATGAAGTCAACCAAACTATTGCCGGGCTTACTGCTGGTTTTTGCTGCGTCGAGCGCCTGGGCGCAGCAATCGCCCCAGTCGCAACCGATCGTCAATATTCGCATCTCGCGAACGATCAAATCCGTCACCTATCGTCCCAACAGCGGCCAGTCGACCATTGGATTTCTGGGCACGGCGCTGCTGCCGCGGGCGGAGGGAAAAGCGCGCGTCCAGAACAAACAGGGCGTGACCTATATCGAGGGAGAAATCTCAAGGCTTGAGCCGGCGCTCAAATTCGGCAGCCCGTATTTGACCTACGTGCTCTGGGCGATTACGCCGGAAGGCAGCGCCAGCAACCTCGGCGAGATCATAGTTCAGGGAACCAGGGCCAAAGTCAAAGCCAGCACGAATCTGCAATCCTTTGGGCTGATCGTCACGGCGGAGCCGTATTTCGCCATCGGCATGCCGAGCGAAATTGTGGTGCTGGAGAATGTCATCGTGCCGGGTACGATGGGCAAGATCGAAGCGGTAGATGCGAAATACGAATTGCTCGAACGCGGCAAATACGAACCGGGCATCTTCGAGCCGTTCGAGATGGATGCGAAGACGCCGCTGGAACTCTATCAGGCGCGCAATGCCGCGCGCATCGGCGCCTGGATGCAGGCCGATAAGTACGCGACTGAATCCTGGGCGAAGGCGCAGAGGGAGTTGAAAAACGCCGAGGGTTTTCAGAGCCAGAAAAATCCCAACCGCAGGTCGGTGATGATGATGGCGCGGGATGCGACGCAGATTTTCGAGGATGCGCGCGTCATTGCGCTCAAGCGTCAGGAAGAAGAGCAGTTGGCGAATGAGCGGCGAGCCGCGCGCGAACGTCAGGAGCAGGCCCGCGCTCAGGCTGAAGCCGAAGCCGAGCGCCGAAAGGAAGAAGCCGAAGCGCGGCGTCGCGCCGAACTCGAACGCGAAATGGAAGCCGCGCGGCGTGAGCGCGCCGAAGCGGAAAAACTGAAGGCCGAACTCGCCGGCGCGCAGGAAGCGCAGCGCCGCGCCGAAGCCGAAGCCGCGCGTGCTCGCGCCGTGGCCCAGGAAGAACAGGCGCGCCGCCTGGCGGACGAAGCCCGGAAAAGCGCCGACGCCTCTCGCCTGCGCGAGGAAGAAGCGCAGCGGCGCGAAGCCGCAGCCCGCAGGGAAGCTGAACAGTCGGCGCGTGAAAAAGCCGAACTGCGCGCCAGACTGCTCGAGCAATTCAACGCCGTTCTCGAAACACGCGACACAGAACGCGGACTCGTGGTCAATATGGGCGATGTATTGTTCGATACCGGGCGCTTCACCTTGCGACAGGTCGCACAGGTAAAGCTTGCGCGGCTGGCCGGCATCGTCCTGAGTTATCCGGGCCTGAGACTGGAGTCCGAAGGGCATACCGACAATGTCGGCGGTGAGGCATTCAATCAGAAACTCTCCGAACAGCGCGCCAACTCGGTTCGCGAATTCCTGATTTCGCAGGGCATCGCCGCCGACAGGATCACTTCGATCGGCAAAGCCTTTTCAATGCCGGTGGCCGATAACAAAACTGCGGCCGGCCGGCAACGCAATCGCCGCGTCGAACTCATTGTTTCGGGGGAAGTCATCGGATCGAAGGTCGGGAACTTTTCACCCGACAAACAATGAACACCGGATAAACGAAGGTTATCGGGCGGCGTCGACGGGCGATTGTTTTCTCAATGTCAGAATCAGCAATCCGGCCGCTGCGAGCGACGCCGCCATGTATAACTCTCCGCCCGCAAACGATCCCGTGGTTTGTCTGACCCAGCCCGTTATATACGGCCCGGCGAAGCCCCCGAGATTGCCGAACGAGTTGATCATCCCCACGGCGCCGGCCGCCGCCAGCCCCGAAAGAAACGTAGTCGGATACGACCACCATACGGACATCGGCGCATACACCCCTACGGCCGTAAGCACCACAAAGAAATAACAGGTCCACGCATCCTGCGCCAGAACGATGCCGATCATACCGGCCGAGGCTATGAACATATGCACCGCGCCGTGCCATCTTCTTTCGTTTCGCTTCGAGGACGAATGCCCGGTATAAACCGACGCCGCAAGCGACACGAGCATCGCCGCGGCAATCGCCCGCCCCACGCCCGCATTCGACCAGCCCGACACGTCCTTGAGCACCGTCGGCATCCAGTAGTTGAAGCCCCAGAATCCGGTCACCCACAGAAAATAAGTCAGACACAGCTTCAGCACTTCGGGATCCCGGAGCGCTTCCATAACCGTATAGCGGCGCGCTGCGATCTTCGCCTCGGTTTCGGTTTTGTACCGTCGGGTCAAGAATTCCTTTTCGGCGCGGGTAAGCCATCTTGCCTCTTCGGGCCGGTCCGCCATCCAGTAAACGATGATGAATGCGAACGCGATTGCGGGCATCGCCTCGATCAGAAACAGCGCCTGCCAGCCCTTGAATCCGAGCACTTCAATTCCGATGAGCCATCCGGCGAGCGGCGCGCCGATTACGCCGGAAATCTGCAGCGAGGCGAGCAGCACCGCAATGGCGCGCGCGCGGTTGTGCGGGCCGAACCATCGCGGGATGATCGTGGCGTATATCACGGGATAAAGGCTGGCTTCGGCCGCGCCGAGCAGGAAGCGCAGCAGATAGAAATGCCAGGGCGCGGTCATATACGCCATCAGGCCGGAAATGACGCCCCACGTCAGCATGATGCGCGCCACCCACAGGCGCGGACTGTATTTTTCGGCTACGAGCGCGCCCGGGATCTCGAACAGAAAATATCCGGCGAAAAATATCCCGGCGCCGAAGCCGAATACCGCGGGGTCGAATCCTAGATCGGCGTTCATCTTCAGCGCGGCGTAGCCTACGTTGACGCGGTCGATGTAGGCGATCACCGAGGTGATGAACAGCGGCAGTATTATGTTCAGATAGGCCTTGCGTCCGGCGCTTGCGGCGATGGCTGATTCGTTCATAGATGCTGAAGATTATGAGATAACGGAACAAACGGAAATAAACGGAAAGAACGGAAACAAGTCCGCTGGTTTCGTTTTTTTCGTTTTTTTCGTTTGTTCCGTTATCTCTCCATCAGATCGGGAGTCTCAGTTTTGCGCTGCAGCCGCTGCGGTCGCGCCTGTTTTCGAGCGTCAACACTCCGTTGTGTCCTTCGGCGATCTGCCGGCTGAGCGCGAGTCCTATGCCCGAGCCTCCGGGTTTTGTAGTGAAAAACGGGACGAAGAGGTTGGCGGTATTTGCAAGGCCCGGCCCCTCGTCATTTACCGTGACTTCGAGTTGTCCGCCCGCGATGTTCCACCCGACTTCTATGTTTCCGCCGGTTTCCATCGATGCATCGACCGCGTTGCGCACGAGATTGATGAGCAGTTGTTCGAGCTGATCGCGATCGGCCTGGATTACGGCGTCGGGGCCGGGCCGCACATGTACGTGCAATCTGGTTTCAATCCCCGCGGTCTGTTTGATCCACGCGCCGACATCGACGGGTTGCAGGTTCGGGCGCGGGAGTTTTGCAAGCCTCGCATAGGCGCTCATAAAACGGCTGAGCGCTTCGGCGCGCGAAGCGATGACGGAGAGTCCGCGCTGGAGGTCTTCTTCCCAGTCATCGGGGCGGCGCTGGCGGGCAAGGAGGTTTTCGAGGCTGCCCGCGATGGATTTGATGGGTGCGAGCGAATTGTTGAGCTCGTGTCCAAGCACGCGCACGAGGCGCTGCCAGGCCTGGCGTTCTTCTTCGCGCAGCGCGCGGCTGAGATCCGCGATTACGAGCAGTTGGTGCGGCAGTCCGCCTTCGCGAAACGTCGTTCTTCTCATTCCCCAGCGTCCGATGCCGCCGGGGAAGCTGCGCTGAAGCGTGCGCGCCGCTTCGCCCTGCAGGCAGTCGCCGAGGCCGAGATCCTCGGCCGTTCTGCCGAGCAGTTGTTCGGCGGGGCGGTTGAGCAGCCGCTCGCCCGCGCGGTTTACGAGCCGCAGCCGGTGTTCGTTGTCGAAGGTAAACACGGCCACCTCGATTTCCGCCATGACGGTGCGCAGCAGCGCGGTGGCTTCCATCGCGCCGAGGCGCTGTGCGCGCAGTGTAGCGCCGAGCGCGTTGACTTCGATCATTACTTCGCCGAGGGAATCGGCCTGACGCGCGGCGCGCCCGCGAATCGAATAATCTCCCTCGCGCAGCGCCGCCAACAGGTTCGAGAGCGTTTGCAGCGGCAATACGACGCGTTCTCTGAGTGCGAAGGCAAATCCCCACCAGAAGCAGATTATGAGCACCGTAAGCGTCCACTGCACCTTGGGCGTGAAATCCTGCGTCCAGAGCAATGCAAGAGCGACGATTGCGCCGGGCAATCCCGTGAAGAAGGCGAGCATCCATACGCGCCGCTCGTAGTTTAAGCGCGGGCGGGGAATCGACAACAAACGCTTGGGCGCTGTTGCGCCGGTTGATCTGGTTTCGACCGCCATCGCCCGTATCCTAAATCAAACCACACGACATTGGGACAAAAAAGAAGAGAGATAACGGAACAAACGAAAAAAGACTAAACAGACGGAAATATTCAACTTTTCCGTAATTTTCGTCTCATTTCGTATGTTCCGTTATCTCTTCTTCACCTCTAAACTGGGGATTGCCGGCGTATTTCGCTGTCTCTTAAAGCCCGAATTTTTCGAGGCGTCTATAAAGTGCGCTGCGGCTGAGACCGAGCGCTTCGGCGGCGCGGCTGACGCTGCCGTCGCAGCGGGCAAGCGTTTTTTTGATCAGGAAGTATTCGACTTCTTCGAGGCTCATATCCTCAAGTCGAGGCGAGCTTTCCGTCCCCGTGTGCAGCCCGAGGTCGCTCGGCTTGACCGTCGCGCCCTGCGCCATCAGCACCGCGCGCTCTACGGCGTGATCGAGTTCGCGCACGTTGCCCGGCCACGGATGCCCGATCAATGCCTGCATCGCGTTCTGGTCGAAGCCAGTGAGATTTTTTCTGTACCGCGCGGCGTGCTGGCGCAGGAAGTGCGCCGCAAGCAGCGGAATGTCTTCGCGGCGGTCGCGCAGGGGCGGCAGCCGTATCTCTACGGTGTTGAGCCTGAAGAGCAGATCCTGACGGAAGCGCGCTGCGGCGACTTCGGCCGCAATGTCGGCGTTTGTCGCCGAGAGTATGCGCACGCTTACGCGGCGCGTTCTGGATGAACCCACGCGCTCGAACTCTCCGGTTTCCAGCACGCGCAGCAGTTTCGCCTGCTGCGGCAGCGGAACGTTTGCAATCTCGTCCAGAAACAGCGTCCCGCCGTCGGCAAGTTCAAAGCGTCCGACGCGGTCGGTTTTGGCGTCTGTGAATGCGCCCTTTATGTGTCCGAACAGTTCGCTTTCAAATACGCCCTCGGACAGGCCGCCTACGTTGACCGTCACGAGCGGTTTGTTTGCGCGGTGCGAAACCGCGTGCAGCACGCGCGCAACTACGCCCTTGCCCGTGCCGTTTTCGCCCGTAATAAGTACGTTTGCATCCGACGGGCCCACGCGCGAGATCATCTGCAGTATGGGCTGCATCGCTTGAGATTCGGCGATGAGCGTGGGCCGGCCCTGCACGTCCGAGCGCAGCAACTGGTTTTCGGCTTCGAGGCGCTGTCCGCGCCGAAGCGCGCGGCCGAGTTCTACCTGCGTCCGGATGATCGTCAGCAGCCGCTCGTTTTCCCACGGCTTTTGTATGAAGTCGCGCGCGCCGCGGCGCATCGCCTCGACCGCAACGTCGACGCTGCCCCAGGCCGTCATTACTACAACGGGAACGGCCGGATCGAGCGCCTGAATGCGCGTCAGCAGTTCGAGGCCTTCTTCGCCCGATGTGGTATCGCGCGTGTAATTGAGGTCCATCAGTACGACGTCGAAGTCGCGCGCTTCGAGCGACGACATCAATCGCGCCGGAGATGTTACGGTTTCGATCTGAAACCCCTCGCTTTTGAGCAGCAGTCGCAGCGCTTCGAGTACGTCCACCTGATCGTCGGCTATGAGGACGCGCGCGGATGCAGTATCCAAGGTATTTCTCTCCCGTCCGGAGTTGATGCTGATGTTAACCCGGTTGTAGTCCCGGCGTCAGTCGTTGACCAGCCATCCGTCCCTGAGTCTGATGACGCGATCGCTGTATGCGGCGTTTTCTTCCGAGTGCGTCACCTGAATGATGGTCGTGCCTTCGGCGTTCAGGCGCTTGAAGAGTTGCATGATCTCGCGGCCCTGGCTCGAATGCAGATTGCCCGTGGGCTCGTCGGCGAGGATCACGCGCGGGCTTGCTATGACGGCGCGCGCCACGCCGACGAGCTGCTGCTGCCCGCCCGAAAGCTGGTTCGGATAGAGATCCTTCTTCCCCACGATCTGAAACCGGTCGAGGGTGTCGGCCACTATGCTTTCGCGATCGCTTCTCTTGATGTCCCGGTACGAAAGCGGGATTTCGAGGTTTTCGTACACGGTCAGATGATCGAGCAGATGGTAGCTCTGGAAAACGAAGCCGATATTTCTGTTGCGCAGCTCTGCGCGGTCCTTCGGCTTCAGGCGGTGTACGGCCTGTCCGGAGAAGTGAAATTCGCCGCTCCACGCGTTGTCGTGCATGCCGATTATGTGCAGCAGCGTGGATTTGCCCGCACCCGAAGGGCCCATAATCGAGACGAATTCGCCCTCTTTTATCTCCGCAGTTACGCGGCGCAGCACGTAGGTTTTCTGCGTGCCGTGCTCGAAGAATTTCTCTATGTTTTCAAGTCTGATCATTCGGAATCTGTGCTCCCTAAACCAATCCTCACGACATAAGAGAGAGATGACGGAACAAACGAAAATAGACGGAACATACGGAAATATTCAACTTTTCCGTAATTTTCGTATCATTTCGTTTGTTCCGTTATCTCTCCTGCGTCATTCGTATCTGAGCGCCTTCATAGGATCGACGCGTGCGGCGCGCCGCGCGGGCACGTAGCCCGCAAGAAATACTATTCCGGCAAGCAGCGCAATGACGCCCGCGTATGTAATCGGATCGGTTGCGCTCACGCCGTAAAGCACCGCCGACATCAGTTGCGTGACGCCCACGGCGCCCGCAAGCCCGATCGCTATGCCGATGCCCGCAATCGCCATTGCGCGCCGCACGATCATGATTACTACGGCGCTGCGTCCTGCGCCTAGCGCCATTCGTATGCCGATTTCGCGCGTGCGCTGCGCGACCGAATACGAGGTTACGCCGTAAATCCCGATCGCCGCCAGCAGCAGCGCCACGAGTCCGAACGCGCCGAGCAGCCCCGCCGCCACTCGCGCCGGAAACATCGACAGCCCCATATGCTCGTCGAAAGTCTTTGCATCTACGATGGGCAGCGCGGGATCAAGCTGCTGCACGGCGTTGCGCACCACGCCCATCATCGACTGCGGGTTGTCGGTTGTGCGCACGAGCAGCGTCGTGTAGGGCTCGTACTCCTGCCTCATCGCGAAGTAAACGAAGGGCTGATAGTTTTCTCCGATGTTGAAATACTTGCCGTCCTTCGCTACACCGACGATCTGCCACATCCTGCCGCCTACGCGCGCGCTGAAACGCCGGCCTATGGCTTCATCGGGGGATTTCACATCGGGGAGCAATTTCTGTACGAACGTCTCGTTGACTATGGTTGCGAGCGTAGATTCGGGCGTATCCAGTTCGTTGAAATCGCGCCCTGCTACGAGCGGTATGCGCATCGTGCGGAAGTAATCGAGGCCGATCGAGGAATACATCGACAACGGAATGTTTGCTCCGCGCTTCGGTTCGGCGCCCTCTATGTGAACGTCGGTAGCCGAATAATTCAGGCTCAGCGGAACAAAAGCGACGGTCGAGGCCGCCTCGACGCCCGGCAGCGCCCGCACGCGTTCGAGCGCCTGTTGATGAAAGTTATGGCCGCGCGCGCGGTCGTAGCCCTGAAGCGCAAGATCGAACGTCATCATAAGGCCGTTGCGCGTATCGAAGCCCGGATCGAGCGCGCGCACCTGCTGCAAGGCTTTTACAACAAGCCCCGCGGCGATGAGCAATACCAGCGAAAAAGCTATCTGCGCGACTAACAGCGCGCTGCGCAGATTTGAGCGCCGGTATACGCCCGCGCCGGTTTCATCCTTGAGCGCGGGAACGAGATCGGTTTTTGTAGACTGCAGCGCGGGCGCAAGCCCGAATATGACGCCGGTCAGCAGCGCCGCCGAGAGCGAAAAGACCAGCACGCGCGAGTCGAGCGTCAGATCCAGCATCAGCGGAAAATCCATAGGCGGGCGCATTGCCACTATCAGATCTATCAGCCACCAGGCCAGCCCCACTCCGCACACCCCGCCTATGAGCGCAAGCAGCGTGCTTTCGGTCAGAAGCTGCCGTATGATGCGCGCGCGTCCTGCGCCCAATGCCAGACGGATGGCGATCTCGCGGCGCCGCTCGGTTGCGCGCGCAAGCAGCAGGCTTGCCAGATTCGTGCACGCAATCAGCAGCACAAGCACTACGGTGCCCATCATCACCCACGCGAAGCTTATGAACTGTCCGCGCACTGCGGGAATGATCAGACCGGGCGGCGTCAGCATGAGCTGCTTGCCCTCTTCGGTCTCGGGGTGCTCGGCGCCTATTTGCGACGCAAGCAGATTGAGCGATGCTTCGGCCTGCGCCCGATCTACGCCGTCCCTGAGCCTGCCGAAACCGAACAGGTTTTGCGATGTTCGCGAATCGAGCCAGGTTGCGCCCGGTTCGATCCATCCGAGCATCATCATCGGCGCCCAGATTTCGGGTTCGTAAATCAGATCGATTCCCTTGAAGCCGTCGGGCGCTACTCCGACGATTTTGAACTGATGCCCGTTGAGCAGTACGTCGCGCCCCACGATTTCGGGATCCGCGCCGAAGCGCCGCTGCCAGCATCCCCAGCTTATCACCGCTACCGGGTGCGTCAGCCGCGTCCTGTCCTCTTCGGGAAGAAAAGTACGCCCGAGCGCCGCCCTGACGCCCAGTACATCGAAGTAATTGCCCGAGACGAGATATCCCCATACGCGCTCGTTTGCGCCCGACCGGCTCAGGCTCATCGGAGCAAAACGCGTTACGAACATACCCGAAAGCACTTCGTTGCGGTCGCGGAAATCCACATAACTCGGCCAGGAAAAGGCGAGCATCTTCTGCGCCGAGGTCGTTACGTGCAGCGCTACGACCCGGTCCGATTTCTCGATCGGAAACGGACGCAGCAGAATCGTATTGACGAGGCTGAATATCGCTGTGTTGGCCCCGATGCCGAGCGCGAGCGAGACTACGGCGATTATCGTAAATCCCGGGCTTTTACCCAGCCTCCGGAATCCGTATCGTATGTCCTGTAGAAGTGTGCTCATTAAATCTTCTCCGGTTGACGTGCTCTCCGGCTTCATTGCTCCGGCGCTCATTGAGCCAATCCGCGTGCCAGTGTCTAAATGCTGTACCGGGTGAGTTTTTCAAGACGAATTTGTTAATACAAGAACCGTGTTGTGTGCGTTTATGGGACGAAAAAATCCCAAAACCGGACTGAATGAGAGAATACGGAGCAAACGAAATGAAACGGAATAAACGGAAATGTTGTGGTATTTTCCGTGTGTTCCGGAATTTTTGAATGAGGGTGAACAGATGAATCAGTCGCGACGTGGAATGATGAAGCGATCGGGTGCGCTGCTGGCGGCGTCGGCCCTTGGCGCGGTCGATGTTGGAGCGCAGGGCGATGGCGGATCAGCGATTGGGCGTGCGCCGCAGACGCGCGCGGAGATCGTCACTCCGGCGCTTGTCGTGGATCTGGATTTGTTCGAGGCGAACATTGCAAGGATGGCCGCGCATGCAAAATCATCGGGCATCGCCCTGCGCCCGCACGCCAAGACGCACAAATGTCCGGAAGTGGCGCGCAGGCAGATGCGCGCCGGCGCGCTCGGCATATGCACGGCCACGATACGCGAAGCCGAGGCGATGGCCGCCGCCGGGTTGACGGGGCTGCTCATAACCTCGGAGATCGTCGGCCGGCCGAAGATCGAACGTCTGATCGCTCTCGCAGCCAGGCATCCGGACGCGATGGTTGTAGTGGATGATGCGTCCAATGCGCGCGATCTGAACGATGCGGCCGGGGCGGCGAAGCTCAAGCTCAACGTGATGATTGACGTAGATCCGGGGTTGCGGCGCACGGGTATTGCGCCGGGCGATCCGGCCGCAGCGCTGGCCGAAAGCATTATGAAGCTGCCGCATATGCGTTTGCGCGGCATACACGCCTATTCTGGTTCTTCGGCGCACGTCAAAGGATGGGAAGCGCGCCGCGCGCATTCGATCGGGGTGATGACGCCCGCCGTAGAGACTTTCGCGCGTTTGAAAAGGAAGGGAATGCCGGTTGAGATTCTTTCGGGCGGCAGCACGGGAACCTACAACATAGATTCGGCGCTGGAGGGCATGACCGAATTGCAGGTCGGTTCGTATGTTTTTATGGATATCGAGTACAGGGATATCGGTGGAAAGTCGGGTGCGGTATACGATGATTTTTCGCCCTCGCTGACCGTGCTTGCGACGGTGATCAGCAAAAATCATGCGGATCGGGCTACTGTTGACGCCGGGATCAAGGCCTTCGCCACGGACCGCAAATTCGGGCCGGAAATCAAAGGGGCTGCGGGTGTCGCGTATAACTTCGGCGGCGACGAGCACGGGATACTGGTGCTTGACGGCGCGAGCCGCACGATTGGCGTGGGCGACCGGCTGGAGTTTTACGTGCCGCACTGCGATCCGAACGTGAATCTGTATGACCGGATTTACGCCTGCCGCGGCGAGCGCGTCGAGGCGGCGTGGCCCGTGCTCGGCAGGCACGGGTGATCAATGGTGTTAGAGAGATAACGGAACAAACGAAATGAAACGAAAATTAGGGAAAAGTCGAATATTTCCGTCTGTTCCGTTATCTCTGTTTTAAGTCCCGAAGTCGTGGAGTGATTTAAATCAAACCACAGCAGAATGGTACACACAACGGAGTCTGCAACTGGGTAAGCACGCGCCCTTGCGTGCTTACCCAGTGATGTGTCCCAATGTTTCGTGGTCTGATTTAAGAGCGTGTTTTGAAAGCCCCGAAGGGGCGAAAGATCTGTAGCCTGGTGCGCAAGCGCCAGGTCAAATCGAGAAACGCGTCCAAGCCCTGAAAGGGCGAAAGACCTATACAGCGGGGATCTTCCTGAAATTGATGTTGGTGTGATGCCCAGGGCTTACGCCGCTGGGCTACAGATCTTTCGCCCCTTCGGGGCTTTCAAAACACGAGCTAAGAGGAGAACGTCATATGTCGATTCCGACTGACGGTTCGATTTCGCGTCGCCGGATAATCGTGCAACTGGCCGGCGGTTTCATTGCCGGTCCATCATTGTTCGCCGTTGCTCAGAAAACCTATTACCCGCGCGGCAGGGATTGGGAAACGCGTACGCCGAAGGACGCAGGAATGGATGCTGCTGCGATCGGTGAGGCGGTGAGATACGCCGCAGAGCACAATTCAACCGGTCTGGTAATTGTTCGCGGGGGGCGGTTGGTAGCCGAGCATTACTGGCGGGAATGGACGCAGGAAACCGCGCAACCGATTTTTTCTTCGAGCAAAAGCGTAACGGCGACGCTCGTAGGCATGGCGATCGAAGACGGTCTTGTAAAAAGCGTCGACCAGAGCGCCTCGGCTTTCGTCCCTGCCTGGAAAGGTTCGCCAAAGGCGGCAATAACGCTTCGTCACATGCTCTCTATGACCTCGGGCATAAGGGTCGGGCCCGTGCGGGCCGTGGCGGATATCGATGCTTTCGAGGAAACCGCCGCCTGGCCGCTCGAACACGAACCGGGCGCGCACTGGGCCTACAACACGCCGGTCTACCGTATGCTTTTGCGGATGCTCGAACACGCCGCGAATGAAAGCATCAATCAGTATACGCAGCGCCGGCTTGCCGGGCCGATAGGCCTGCAATTCTCCGTCTGGGATTGTTCTCCGGCGCCCGACAACAAGACCAATTGTGCGTGGTATCGCAGTTGTCTGCGCGATATGGCGAAGTTCGGATTGTTGATCCTGCGCGGGGGCAGGTGGGAGGACAAACAACTCGTCAGCGCCCGTTTCATAAGTGAATCGACCTCTACATCGCAGAAGCTCAATGAGGCTTACGGCTATTTGTGGTGGTTGAACGGCAAGTCTTCGTTCAAACTCGCCGGCGGTCAGCCGGGGCAAGGTATGTTGTGGCCCGATTGCCCAGCCGATGCGGTCGGCGCGCTCGGGGCGCAGGACAAAAAGATTTACGTCGTGCCGAGCCTGGATCTGGTCGTAGCACGGCACGGCGGCGCATCCGGCGTTGCGCGCACGCCGGGCGAAGAGGGCGGCGGGCGCACATCCTTCGATAATGAATTGCTCGGTCGCATCTGCGGCGCGATCAGAGGATGACTGATTATTTCAACGACGCGGAAGCAATGACGATGCAGCTTACGCGGAAAGAATTTCTGGGCCTGCTGGCAATGTCGCCGGCAGCGTTGGTTGCACGTGATGACGGCGCAACCCGGCGCGCCGCGCAACTGCTCAGTGAATACGACGGGCAGGGAATCCACCGCACCGGAACGAGAGGGGACGGACGATCGGCGCGATGGCTGGCTGCGCAGGCCGGACGATACGGGGGTGCAGCCGCGCTCGAATCCTTCGCCTTAAACCGCGTCGATCCGCAGGCGTGTTTCGTCGCCGCGGGCGGCCGGCGAGTCACGGGTTTACCGGTCTTTGATGCGCTTTTTACAGGCGCTCCTGGCATTCGCGGCAGTCTCGGGCCGTTCGGCAGCGAAGCCGACATCGGTTGGATAGAAATGCCGCCGAACGCCGAGTACGACGAGCGGTATGAGCCGATGAGGCGCGACAATCGCCACCGGGCGATCATCATCCTGACCAAAGGCGAACGCCCCGGTTTATGCCCTGTCAATGCGCCCAGGTTTGAACATCCGTATGGCGCGCCGGTGCTCCAGATCGGGAGCGAACACGGTGAATGGCTGCAAAAGCAAACGGATGTGCATTTCGTCGCGCAGGCCAAGCGAACCGGGACGCGCGCTTTCAACGTTACGGCGAGGATCAGGGGAACGAAGCCGAACCTTCCGCCGGTTGTAGTGATGACGCCGCGCAGCGGATGGTGGCATTCGACGAGCGAGCGCGGGGGCGGGTTGGTGTGCTGGCTGGAGGTGATGCGAGCGCTTGCGGCGGATCGTCCGGAGCGCGATGTGCATTTTCTTTCTTCGAGCGGGCACGAACTCGGGCATCTCGGCCTGAAACATTTCATGGATCGCAACCCGGATCTGGTCTCCGGGGCGCACGTCTGGATGCATTTCGGGGCAAATATCGGAGCCGTCGGCGCGCCCAATCGAATACAGGCCGCGAGCGATGAACTGGAAGCCCTCGTCGTGAGCGCCGTATCAGGGGCGGGCCTGACCATCAACGAGAAAACAAATCGGGGCGTTGCGCCGTTTGGCGAGGCGGGCAACATTCATCGCGCCGGAGGGCGGTACCTGTCGCTGCTGTGTCTGTCCAACCCGCTGTTTCATCACCCCGAAGATCGCTGGCCCGGCGCCGCAGATGCGCAGGTCGTCGCCCGATACTCCGCTGCACTGGTCGAGGCGGCGAAAAAACTCACCCGGGAGTGATGCGTTTCTTAAGCGCATTCCGCGTCTTTGGTTTTCGCGTATTCCGCGGTTCGTTTTCTCTTCATCTTCCCGCAGACCGCTGCGAGATTGCTGTAACGGGAAGCAGGGCGGCGGCGTCCTATAGCAGCGAATGACCTAACGCGAAGCCGTCGCGGCTTCCCGAACCAAGTCGTGACAAGGAGACAGTATATGAAAAATCTGATGATAGTTTGCACGCTGGCCGCAGTGTGTATGATGGGGCTGGCGGCTGCGGCCGCAGCGCCCGCAAATTTCTCCGGCGCCTGGAAGCTCGACAAGTCCAGGAGCCAGGGCCTTCAGGGCCGTATGGCCGACGCCGACCAGACCTGGGTCGTCAAGCAGGACGACAAGCAGTTGAGCGTCGAGCGGCAGCTCTCCATGGGCGGTCAGTCGATGCCCGCGCAGGCGGCAGCCTACAACCTGGACGGCAGCGAAACGACTGGCGAAGTAGCGGGCCGCATGCCGGGCAAGGCCACGCGCAAGGCGAAATGGATGGATGATGGTAAGATCCTTGAGCTGCACGAAGTCCGCACAGCAAACTTCCAGGGCAACGAGTTTACCATAACGACCAAGGAGCACTGGGAGCTTGCCGACGGCGGCAAAACGCTCAAGGTGCACCGCGTCAGCGAAACTCCGCAGGGCAACCAGGATGCGAAGCTGACGCTGGTGAAGGAATAGCTTTTTTCCCTAAACATTCTTTCGCATCACGATGAAGCAACCGATCTGGAATTTCGAGCAGGAGCCTCGGGAAGATCCCGGCGACGAATCGAGCATCAATCTGCGCGCCTATTTCGACCGCATTCCGGACGAAAAGATGCAGCAGTATTCGCCCGACTGGACCGACGAAGAGGTCAAGGCGTGGGACGGCAACTTCCGCGATGAAGACGGCTGTCTGATGCTTTTCTGCAGCGAACGCGACATCGAGATCGACGAATACCGCGAAGTACTCGAAGAGTGCATCGCCTATCGTAATCGCGTCCGGCCCGCGCTCGTCGGAAAGTAAAGAGAACACGGAAGACGCGGAATAAAACTGCACGACAGGAATTGACGCAAGGGGGCCTGCGGGATTAACTTCTCCCGGCTTTTTCCGTCTGTTGAGTTTTATTCCGTTTGTTCCGTGTTCTCTTGCTTCCGGAGCCGGGCCGCAATGACCTCTCAAACTAACCTCGGGCGTCGCCTGTTGCCGCTGGTTCTGGTGGGCAACGGATTGCTGCGCATTGCGGGCGGCGCGGGCGGCGTGCTCGTAGGCCTCTATCTCGCCGATTTATCCAACCGTGGACATGCCGTAGGAGCGGCCGTAGTCGGCGCGCTCGGCGCCGTATCCTTTGCTGCGGAGCTGCTGGGCGCTCTGCCGATGGGTCTGCTGTCGGACGCCTTTGCACCGCGTCTGCTGATGATTTCGGGAGCGCTGCTCGGCGCGATTGCCACGCAGATATTCGGCCTGAGCGAGATGGTCTCGATATTTTTTCTCTCCCGCGCGCTCGAAGGTCTCGCCGCGGCCGCAGGCGCTCCCTCCATACTCGCCCATCTTACGGATGTCACCGACGGCGACAACAAGTTGCGCGGTCGCGCGATGAGCTTTTTTGAGCTCTCGCTTCTGGCCGGCCTTGCGCTGGGGGGACTGCTCGGCGGCGTGCTCTGGAAAGCGCTCGGAACGCGCGCTTTCGGCGCGGTCGCAGCCGTATACATTCTGTGCGCCGTGATGCTCGGCGCCGGAGCCATAGGCAGCAAAAAACACGGCGCGGAACAGGCCATATCCGGGTTGTGGAGGGCGCTCGGCGAAAAGTCTCTTCAGCGGCTCGCACCCGCCTGGCTGTGCATGAACGCAATCATAGGATTGTGGCTGGGACCGACGTTTACCTACCTGCTGACGCTGCGCGACCGGCGCGGCCAGCACCTGACGGGCATATTCGCCGACGCGCCGGAGCGCATAGGCTGGGTGCTGCTCGGATACTCGATAGTGTTTGCGACGGGCGTGACGATATGGAGCTTTTTTCTGGCGAAGATGTCGCGCCGGCGCGTGCTGAACATCGCGCTCATCGCGATGTTGTTTGTATGCGCAGGATTGTATGTATTCAACCACGCGGGGGACTGGACGCCTGCGGCGCGCTGGATGCTGCTCGGCGCTACGGCGCTGTGCGTGATGGTCGAGAGCGGATTTACTCCGGCGGCGCTTGCGCTGCTTGCCGATGTAGTGGGCGCGCAGGCGGGACGCGGCGCGGCGATGGGCATTTATTCGGTGCTGCTGAGCATAGGGGCGCTCGTTGGTTCGGTAATCGCCGGCGTGTTGGGGGACCGTTACGCGGTTGACGGTCTGATTTTTGGAACGATGGGCTGCGCGCTTGTGGCCTTTCTCGCCGTTCAGCGGTTGCCCGCGGGCAGCAGCAGCGGCGAGCTTCGGGAGGGAGTTGTCGATGACTGAAAAATTTTTTGATCTGGTGATCATAGGTGCGGGTTCGGGAGGATTGACCGCCGCCGGGTTTGCCGCGCAACTCGGCGCAAGCGTCGCTCTCGTGGAAAAGAACCGCGTCGGGGGCGACTGCACCTGGACCGGATGCGTGCCGAGCAAGGCCCTGCTCAAGGCGGCAAAGATAGCGCACGAAACGCGCAACGCCGCGCATTACGGCATCCTCGTCGATCCGCCGAAAACGGATATGGCGCGCGTGCGCGATTATGTACACGGCGCGATCCACGACGTATACCAGTTCGAGACGCCGCAGGAACTCGAGCGCGAGGGCATAGAAGTAATTCTCGCTGCGGCGAGCTTTCTCGATCCGCATACGATTTGCGCGGGCGAGCGCGTGCTGAAGGCGAAAAACTTTCTGATTACTACCGGCGCGCATCCGTTCATTCCGCCCATAGAAAGCTTGAGCGAAGTCCCATACATTACGTATGAAAATATCTTCGATATCGATGAGCTGCCGGAATCGATGATCGTAGTCGGAGGCGGGCCGATCGGCATGGAGATGGCGCAGGCATTTCAGCGACTCGGTTCGCAGGTGACGGTGGTGTGCGAACGTTTGCTTCCGAAAGAGGAAATAGAGGTTCAGACCGTGATGAGCCGCGTATTCGAGCGCGAGGGTATGAAGTTTTTGTGGGGGCGGGCGGCGGCTGCGCGAATGGAAGGCGGGGATGCGGTAGTAGTCACGGAAACGGGCGAGGCGCGCGGGAAACTGCTGCTTGTGGCTGCGGGGCGCAGGCCCACGGTTGCGGGCCTGGATCTGGAAAAGGCCGGTGTTCGCTTAAGCGAGAAGGGCGTTGTCGTAGACGAGCAACTGCGCACGAGCGTCAAGCACATTTACGCGGCGGGCGACGTTACGGGAGGCCATCAGTTCACGCACTTCGCCGGCTGGCAGGCGTTTCAGGCGGTGAGGAACGCGCTTCTCGTGGGGAGCAGTTCGGGATTTACCGATATAGTTCCGTGGGTGACGTTCACCGATCCGGAGGTGGCGCACGTGGGGTTGACCGAAGCGCAGGCGCGCGTGAAGTTCGGCGATTCCGTTCAGGTCAACCGCTGGGAGATGAGCCGGGCCGATCGCGCCGTATGCGAAAACGATACCGACGGATTCATTAAAGTGACGAGCAAGCGGGACGGCACGCTGCTCGGCGCAACGATCGTGGCGGGGCGCGCGGGCGAGGCCATTACGGAGTTCATCCTGGCGTTGAAAACCGGCTTGAAGATTGCGGATCTGGCGGGCGCAATTCATGCGTATCCGACTTATTCTACGGCCGTGCAGCAACTCTCGGCGGATGCGGCGATAGAGAATCTGCTGTCGAGCGCTACGGGGCGCATCATTCGCGGACTTTCGAAGATCATCCGTTAAATCAGACCACGAAACATTTGGACGCATCACTGGGTACGCACGCGCCCTCGCGTGCGGTTTGTGACGAACAATAGCACGCGAGGGCGCGTGCGTACCCAGTTGCGGAATCCGTTGTGTGTACCATTCTGCTGTGGTCTGATTTAAATCAACACGGAACAAGTGCAATGGGACGGAAAACACGGAAAGAATCGCGGCGTGTGTTTTTGCAGGGTGTTGCGCTGGGCGGGGGTTTGCTTGCGCTCGATTCCCCGATTGTTTCCGCGCAACCGGCGCCGGGGGTGCGCAGCGATCCGCAATCACCGGATTTCACGCGGCAATCGGCGGCGCTTGCGCCCGACAGGGTCGTGGCTTCGGCCTGTCAGTTCTGCAATTCGCTGTGCCGGCTGCAGGTGCATTTGAAGCGCGGGCGCGTCATCGACGTGCGTGGCGACGCAAGCGATCCGGTGCAGGCCGGCAACCTGTGCGTCAAGGCCGGAATGATGACGGAACTCGTCTACAACCGCTTCCGGTTGAAACATCCGCTGCGGCGCACATCCGGCGAAAAGGGCTCGCCCGATTCGAAGTTCGAGCCGGTGTCCTGGGAAGAGGCGTTAGACCTGATCGCCGGCAAGTTTCTGGCCCTGCGCGATGAGGGCCAGGCGCGCACGATCGCCAACCGGACTACGGGCCGCATGCTGCGCGGCACGGGTTCTCTGGCAGGCAGGTTTTTTACTCTGCTCGGCAGTCCCAATGACACCGATGTGGGGCCGGTGTGCAACGATGCCGGAGGAAACGCCCTGGCCTGGACTTTCGGCATCGGCAACTTCACAAACGGCTACGGGCGGGATGAAATTACGGGGCGCGAAGATCTGGGAAGCGCGAAATACCTGCTTTTTCTGGGCACCAATCAGGCCGAGACGCATCCGGTGACGTTCGCTCATCTGCTGCGGGAGCGGGCGAAAACGCGGGCTAAGCTCACGGTAGTCGATCCGCGCCGCACGCCGACTGCGGCCGAAGCCGATCTGTGGATAGCGCCGAAACCGCATACGGATATGGCGCTTGCGCTGGCCTGGATTTATCACATAATCGCGAAAAACCTGTACGACCGCCGCTTCGTCGCCGAGTGGGTAGTTGGTTTCGAGGAACTCAAACGCCACGTCATCGAAAGGGGCTACACCCCGCAATGGGCGGCCGAAGTCACGGGCGTTCCGGCGGCGATGATTGTGCGAACGGCCGAAGAGTATGCGCGGGCGCGTCCGGCGGCGATATTCTGCAACGCCGGCATTTCGCATCAGATGAGCGCCTTCGATACCTACCGTGCGCTCGCGTTTCTGGCTGCGATTACCGGAAACATCGGCGTGCCGGGCGGCGGCTGCAATTTCATGCACAACACCTGGCCGGGAGATCTGCGGCTGCCGCCGATCAAGGGCGAGACGCCGGTGAAAGACGCGGCGTTGCCGGTCGGGCCCGACACGTTCGCCGAATCGATCCTGACGGGACGGCCTTACAGGTTGCGCGCAATCGTCACATCAGGCAATCCGATTCTCGCCTGTGCAAATACCACGCGCGTGCGCGAGGCTTACAGACAACTTGAATTTCACGTCTATACCGGACTGTTTATGGAAGAGGCGGCCTATTACGCCGACGTGATACTGCCCGTAACGAGCGGTTTTGAGATGGAAGGCGTGTATATGCGGCGCGACGACCGCGCGATTCGCTGGCAGCAACAGGCCGTTGCGCGCGTGGGCGAGGCGCGCACCGATGTCGAGATATGGATGGATCTGGCGCAGGCCTGCGCGCGGCGCGACAAGAGGCGCGGAGCCGCGTACTGGACCGACAACTTTCCGCTCGAATGGAGGGATTACCGGAAGTTGTGGGAGACGTTCGTAGCGCATACGCCGGGGATGGGCGGTATGACGGCGGAGCGTCTGGAGGCGCGGAGCGAGCCGCTGCGCTGGCCGTGTCCGTCCACGGCGCATCCCGGAGTGAGCACGCTTTATCTGGATCACCGATCCTGGTATGAAGCGGTCGAATCGCTCGATCCACGCAACCGCGGCAAGCGCTTTCCGACGCCGGGCGGCAAGGTGGAAATCCATACCGAGGCGCTCGATCGTAAGCTCATGGAATCCGGTCATCGGTCATTGCCAGAGTTTTATACGCACCCGGAAGCGACGGGCGGGCATCCGGCGCTTGAGTCCACCGCAGAACTGGTGAACAATCCGGTCAACCCGCAGGCGCTGACGCCGAAGATGCGCCGGGTTGAAGGTGTGCGGAGGGATGTTCACCGGGAATTTCCGTTGATGGGCATCATAGGCCGGGCGAGCGTCGTGCATTTCACCGGCGTGACGCAGTGGACGCCTACGGGCAAGCGTATGAACGGCGTTCGTCTGATCCAGATTCATCCGCGCGCGGCCGCAGGCGCGGGCATCGCCGACGGCGATGAAGTAGTCGTTGAGAGTCCTCGCGGAGCGATTCGCGGAACGGCGTTGCTTTGGGAGGGAATGCGCGAGGATACGATCTTCGTTCCCAATTCGTTCGGCGACAGGCAGCAGCTTGCCGCAGAGTTCGATCTTCCATCTTATGAACCGGCTAATGTATTGATCGACGATCGCTACTACGACAATCTCTCGGGGCAGCAGGCTTACAAATGTTTCGCCTGTCGGGTCGGGAAAGCCGTTTGATAACGGAGGGAGAAGCGGTGCATTCCGCAGTTTTTCCCCCGATCGTATGTCTACACTGATACTCATCGCCGTAGTCTTGCTGGCTTACAGCAACGGGGCGAACGACAACTTCAAGGGCGTGGCGACGCTTTTCGGCAGCGGGACGACCGGTTACCGCCCCGCGCTCGCCTGGGCGACGGTCACAACGCTGGCGGGCTCGCTGCTTGCCCTGCTCATTGCCGGCGGCCTGGTCGAAACCTTCAGGGGCAGAGGGCTCGTGCCCGAAGCCGTGACCACGCAGCCCGCTTTTCTGATCGCCGTAAGCCTGGGGGCTGCACTCACCGTGCTTGTTGCGACGTGGACGGGGTTGCCGGTTTCGACGACTCACGCGCTTACCGGTGCGCTTGTCGGCGCGGGACTGCTTGCCGCGGGCGGCGATGTCGCGCTCTCGAAACTCGCTTCCTCTTTCGCGCTGCCGCTGGCGTCAAGTCCGGTGCTTGCGGGCAGCGCCGCATTGCTGTTCTATCCTGCATTCAAACGCGCGCGCCGCGCCTGCGGAGTTACGAGCCATACGTGTTTGTGTCTTGCGACGGGGGAAGAGCAGGTGATTGCGCAGGCGGACGGAACGCTTGTTGTGGCGCGCACGGGAATGGTCGTTCTGACCGGCCGGCGCGAGGATTGTTATGAGCGGTATCAGGGAAGGATTTTTGGAGTGCACGCTGGCAGGGCGCTCGATGCGCTGCATTATCTGAGCGCGGGCGCCGTGGGTTTTGCGCGAGGTTTGAACGATACGCCGAAGATAGTCGCGCTGTTGATTGCTTCCGAGGCGATCGCTCCGACTTACGGGCTGGCGCTCGTAGCTGTGGTGATGGCGCTCGGCGGCGTTGTAAGCGCGCGGCGAGTGGCGGAAACCATGAGCCGGAAGATTACGCGCATGAACGCCGGTCAGGGATTGACGGCCAATCTCGTGACGGCGTTGCTTGTGACGGTTGCGAGCCGGTTCGGGATGCCGGTATCTACCACGCACGTATCGGTGGGAGCGCTTTTCGGCATCGGGCTGGTAACGGGTACGGCGAACCTACGGATGATATTCACGATACTGTTTGCGTGGGTTACGACGCTGCCGCTCGCCGCCGCGCTCGGCGCAATCTGTTACCGGCTTGTCGCGTGAAATAGAAGACGAGATGACGGAACAAACGGAAAGTAACGGAAAGAAACAAGAAAGACCCTGAATTTGTGAAATGCAGAATGTGAACCTGAGATTTTCTGGAGGCTCCATGGAGAATCAATCGCCCGCACCTCAGAAGAAAGACGCCGATTATGTTTTTTATGAATTGACGCGCAGCATCTGTCCGCAGTGCCGCCGTCCGATTGACGCGCAGGTGATACTGCGCGACAACAAGGTCTACATGCGCAAACGCTGCCCCGACTGCGGCCCGTTCGAGGCGCTCGTATACGGCGACGCGCAGATCTACACCACGCAGGGCAAGTACAACAAGCCCGGCACCATCCCGCTCGAATTCGGAACCGAAATCCGCGAAGGCTGTCCGCACGATTGCGGGTTGTGCCCCGATCATCAGCAGCACGCCTGCCTCGGCATCATAGAGGTCAACAGCACGTGCAATATGGATTGCCCGCTGTGTTTTTCCGAAGCGAGTCCGGGCTTCAATCTGACGATGGAGGAAGTCGAATCGATGCTCGACGATTTCGTCCGCACCGAGGGAACGCCGGAAGTCGTGCAGTTTTCCGGCGGCGAGCCTACGATCCATCCGCAGATAATCGATTTCGTCAAGGCGGCCAAGGCGCGCGGCATTCCCTATGTGATGATCAACACCAACGGCAAGCGCATAGCAAAGGACGACGCCTTTCTGGAGCAACTCGCCGAGGTGCAACCGTCGATTTATTTTCAGTTCGACGGTTTTGATTCCGAGACCTACCGCATCATACGCGGCGAGCCGAACATACTCGAAGAAAAGATCCGCGCGCTGGACCGTCTTGCAGAGATCGGGCTTCGCGTAGTTCTGGTGCCCGCAATCGAGCGCGGCGTGAACGATCACGAACTCGGCAAGATCATAGATTTTGCGGTGAAGCACAGGGCCGTAAGCGGAATAAACTTTCAGCCCGCATTCCACGCCGGCCGCCACATCGCGCACGATCCGATGCAGCGCATGACGATTCCCGACATACTGAAGATGATCGAGGAGCAGACCTCCGGAACCTTCACCGTCCAGGATTTCGTGCCCGTTCCGTGCTGCTTCCCGACGTGCAATTCGGTTACGTATGCGTTTGTGGACGGCGATCAGGTGACGCCGCTTACGCGCATAGTCAATGTGTATGATTATCTGGATTACATCACCAATCGGGTGATGCCGGACTGGAGCGCCGAGGTCAAGCTTGCGCTCGAAGGGTTGTGGTCGTCTTCTTCGGTGCCGGGTTCGCAGAAGTCGGCCGCCCAGTTTGCCCTTTCGTGTCAGGCGTGCGGGATTCCGGAATCCTTTACTATCGGGGACATCGCCGATCGCATGATCATGATCATGCTGCAGGATTTCATGGACCCGTGGACCTTCAATCAGAAGAATCTGATGAAGTGCTGCAAGGAATTTCTGCTGCCGGGCAACAAGCAGATTCCGTTCTGTTCGTACAACACCGTGGGGTATCGCGAACAGGCGCGCGCGCAGCTCGAAGCCCTCGAACCCGAACGCAGGCTGGCGAAAGCCGAGGGACGCAGCTTCGAGGTCAAACCCGTCGAATTCTCGTTCAACGGGAACGGAAACGGAAACGGAAACGGCAAACGCGAACTGAAGGTCTTGATCAGATAACGGAACAAACGAAAATAGACGAAAACTACGGAAGTACTCAACTTTTCCGTAATTTTCGTTTTATTTCGTTTGTTCCGTTATCTCTCTTTCATCGGAGATGGAGATGCAAGTACAGGATAGCAGCGTGAAAACCTGTTGCGCGCGGATCTATGAAAGCGACGCCGTGCGCCTGCTGCTCGGCGATTCTTTCCATCCGGGCGGGATGAAGCTCACCGAGCGGCTCGGCGAACTGCTCGGCCTGCGGCCGGGCGTGCATCTGCTCGACGTGGCTTCGGGCAAGGGCGCAAGCGCATTGCATCTGGCCGAACGATTCGGCTGCGAAGTGACGGGCGTGGATTACGGCGGTGAAAACGTGGCGCAGGCCAACGCCGAAGCCTCGGCGCGCGGGCTTGCCGACCGCGTACGTTTCGTAACGGGCGACGCCGAACGGTTGCCGTGCGCGGATGCGGCGTTTGATGCGATCATCTGCGAATGCGCTTTTTGCACGTTCCCCGACAAGCCGGCGGCGGCAGGCGAGTTTGCGCGAGTGCTCAAACCCGGCGGCCGCGTCGGGCTGAGCGACCTGACGCGGGGCGAGGGAGAGCTGCCGCCGGAACTCGATTCGCTGCTTGCCTGGGTAGCCTGCATTGCCGATGCGCAGCCCGTAGAGCGCTACGCCGGTTTTTTGCAGGGCGCCGGCATCGAAGTTTCGGTTGTCGAGCCCCAGGACTGGGCGTTGACCGAGATGGTGAATCAGATCCGTATGAAGCTGCTCGGCGCAGAGATCATGGTCGGATTGAAGAAAATCGATCTGCCCGATATCGATTTCGCCTCGGCCAAGGCTATGGCCGCAGGCGCGCTCGACGCCGTCCGGTCGGGCAAGCTCGGTTACGCGATCGTTGCGGGCAAGATGCGCTCGATTCCACAGGGGATTGGTATAAATGCGTGAGACGGCAAGAGAGATGACGGAACAAACGAAATGAAACGAAAATTACGGGAAAGTTGAATATTTCGCTGGTTTCCGTCTTATTTCGTTAGTTCCGTCATCTCTCTTTTATTTAAGCATTTCGGCCAGCAGCAGTTCCAGCCGCCGGCCGCCGTCGGAAAACGAACCAGTCTCCCAGCGGATGTTGCCCTGCCGGTCGATAAACATGTTGGCAGGATAGCCCTTCGCTTCGTAGAGCCGTGCTATGTCGTCATCGTCGTAAAGCACCGGAAAATTCAACCTGTGCTGCACGGCAAAGCGCCGCACCTGTTCTCGGTCGGCCGGATCGTCTACGGAAACCGCGAGCAGTTCAAATCCGCGGTCGCGGTATTTTTCGTATGCTTTGACCAGCAGCGGCATCTCCGCTATGCAAGGGCCGCACCACGTCGCCCAGAAACTGACGAGCACTACTTTCCCTTTGAGTTCCGAGAGCCGGAAGCGTTGTCCGTCGAGCGCGGCGAGCTGAAAATCCGGCGCGGGCCTCTCGACGAATTGCCGTTTGATGTCGGCGAGCAAACGCTCGTCGAGTTCGCGCGAGATTTGCGCCGCTTCGGGGTTTTGCCCGAGTTGCTGCAGCGTGTGGGCCAGACGTTCCAGAGCGGATTCCGTGCGGTGAAGCGCTGCGGCGCGGCGCAGGCTTGCTTCAGCTTCCTGGTATCTCCCCAGTCGATTGAGCGCCCATCCTTCGGCCTCAAACGCGAGCGCCTGTTGTCGCTGGTGATTTTCCCGCTGTTTTTCGATCGAGAATACCGCGGCGAATTCCTCGGCGGGATAATCCGCCGGACACTGCATCGCACGAAATTCGGCGACGGCGGCTGCAGCGCGGCGCGCGTATTCGAGCGCGCGCTGCGCGTCTGCGGGAGCGCCGGCGGTTGCCAGCGCGATGTGCGCAAGCGGCGCCGTATCGTAAGGATCGATTGCGTGCAGGCTTTCGCCGTATTTGACTACGGCGGCTGCATCGCCCGCCTTTCGCGCACCGTTAAAAAGTATGGAAGTGATGAATTTCCGGAGCGCTGCATTGGGGCCGAGCGCAAATAGTTCTTCAAGCATGCGCGATTCCTTGCGCCAGTCGGCTTCGCGCCGGCTTACGATATGCCGCAGCTTTTCGTAAATCGATGTCTGGCGATTCGCCGTGCGCACGGCGTAAGGCTGCCCCGTGAGATTTGTCGAGAGCGCAAACGAAGTCCTGCCGCGTTCGGGATACCAGCCCGGATCGATTCGCCGCAATCGCATCTCAACGACCGTTGCGCCCGCCTGGTCTTTGAGCAATGCGAGATAAGCCTCGCGCGCAGCGGCAAGCAGCTTTACGTCGCGTGAATTTCCGGCAAGCTTCTGCAACTCGGCGCGCAAACGCTCTTTCGCCTGCTCCGAGCCTTTTGCTTCGGCAAGCCGGAGGCGCCAAAGCCGGCCGAGCGCCTCGGCCCGAAGCGCAGCCTGTGCGGCCATCTGCTCGGCGAGGCGAACAGCGTCGTCGAGTTTCCGCAGGTTTTCCTGCACGCGCAGAGCACGCAGGTAAAAATCTCTGACCTCAGGGTCGAGAGCAACAGCTTGCAGCGCTTCGGCCAGTATCGGTTCGCCGCGCCCTTCGTAGGTTTCGTTGAATGTCTCCCAGGTTCTGCCCTGCAGCACAAACGATTGCGCGTAATGGCCCCACGACCAGTCGGGCGCAAGTTCGGCCACCCTTCTCAACCAGCTCATTTCGTTTCTGCCGCGTACTGCAAGCGCAAGCGCGAGTGGGTAAACCGGATTGGCGGGGTCTTTTTCGATCAATGCCTCATATTCGGCTCTTACCTCGTTGACGCGGCCCTGGAAATCTGCGCGCACGCGTATGTATTCCCGGTGTGCGTCGATCCAGTGGGGCGCCGTTTTCCGCGCCCTGTCCAGCATCACAACGGACTGGTCGAACCGGTCGCGTTCGGCAAGCATCATCCCTCGCCGCATCATATCGCGGGCGGTTTGCGGCGGGGGTTGCTGCCACTGCCCGACGGCAAATACGCTCCGGGCGCCGGCGCACAGGGGCCAGACCGGAAGGCTGATCGTTGTAACAAGCAGCAGGGGCGTCAACAATCGCTTTCCCGACGCCAATGCACCGCGCCGCCGGTTGTTCGGGAGTGTATGCATACAACACCCTCCATTACCCCTCTTCGGTTCGATCTCTGAGGATCGAGAGGTACTGACTCCACGGGCCGACTTCACCCGCGTATTGTTTTGCCATCACGCGCGAGATTTGCGCGAGATGGTCCAGGTCGTGGACTACCCAGGTCGCAAGCAGTTGTTGCAGCGTCACGCGCCCGAACGCCGGATGTATTCCTGTTTTTTCAAGATCGCGGGATTTCAGGTTCATCCCGCGCAACTCATCGATGCTTTGCCTGCGAAGCGCATCGAATTCGGCAAGCAGTTGATCCAGAGTTTTTCCGCGGCTTTCTTCAAATTGTGCTAACCGGTCGAACGGATCAAACGTGCGCGATTCTCCATCTACGAGAATTCGCTTCGCTCTCGGAATCCAGTCGGCGCGTTCGCCGTGTATGAGATGTCCGACGACATCGTAAGGACTCCACGTATCGCCGCCTTCATTGCCCGCAGACCATGCATCGGGCAAACCCTCGAGCAAGGCCGTCAATACGGCCGGAGTCCGGGAAAGTATGGATATTGCCTGATCGATATCGTATGTCATTCGATGCGCTCCACCGGTAGAAAGAGAGAATACGGAACAAACGAAATGATACGAAAAGCACGGAAATATTCAACTTTTCCGTAATTTTCGTCTCATTTCGTTTGTTTCGTTATCTCTCTTGGGTCATTCGTATCTCAGAGCGATCATGGGATCGACGCGCGTTGCGCGCCGCGCCGGCAGGTAGCAGGCGGCGAACGCCGCACCCGCAAGCAGCAGTGCAACCGTGATGAAAGTCAGCGGGTCGGTGGCTTCTATACCAAACAGCATGCCCGACATCAATCGAGCCAGCGCAAACGCCGCCGGCAATCCGATCCCGATGCCCGTCGCTGCGAGCATCATCCCGTTTCTCAGCACCAGACGCACAACATCCCTGCCATTGGCGCCGAGCGCCATCCGTATGCCGATTTCGCGCCGCCGCTGTGCGACCGTATACGACATCACGCCGTATATGCCTATTGCTGCAAGCAGCATCGCGACCCCGGCGAATATGCCGAGCAGCGTCGCGCCGAAACGCGCCCGCGCAGTCGAGGCTGCGAGCAACTGTTCCATCGTTCTGACGTGCGATATCGGCTGATCCGGATCAAGCGAAGCCACCTCGCGCCGGATCGCGCCTGCAAGCGCCAGAGGATCCGAATCGGTGCGCACCATCAGCGTCATCAACGGGTAGGCGAGTTCGGGGTGCGGCCAGTAAACCATCTCTCGCACCGGCGCATCGAGCGCAGTGTGTTTGACATCCCCCACAACGCCGACGATTTCGCACGGCGCGTTCTCGCTTTTCATGTTGATGATCAATTTTTCGCCCAGTGGATTGCGGTCGGGAAAATGCTGCCGCGCCAGAGTCTCGTTGATGATCACGACGTGGCGCATCTCGACGGCTTCCGCCTCGTTGAATGTACGGCCTGCGCGCAAGGGAACGCCCATCGTATGAAAGTAATCCGGATCGATTATGCGTACATCGGTCGTGGGCTCCTGTCCGGCTGCGGGCTTCGGCCGCCCGACGATTTCGAACCTCGTCGCCGAACCCGGCCCCGTAAACGGCGCGAATGCGTTGGCGCTCGCGGCGCGCACTCCGGGCAGCGCCCTGACCCTCTCGATCAACTGCCTGTAAAAACCGATGACCTTGGAATCTTCGCCGTATTTCGATCCCGGCAGCGCCATGCGCACCGTCAACAGATTCCGGGCGTTGAATCCGGGGTCGACCGACTGCAGCCGGTCAAAGCTTCTGATCAGCAGTCCCGCCCCAGCCAGCAGCACCAGCGCCATCGCGACTTCGGCAATTACCAGCCCGCCGCGCAATCTACGGCTTCCGCCGCTCGAAGCGCGCCCTCCCTCCTTGAGCGATTCGTGCAACTCGGTGCGCGACGAGATGATCGCCGGTGCGAGTCCAAAAAGCACCCCGGTGAGCAGCGCCGCTGCGAATGTGAATCCGAGCACGCGCAGATCCAGCCCCACCCGGTCTATTGCAAGCAACCCTTCGGGCAGCAGTCCCAGCAGAAAATCCATCCCCCAGCGCGCAACCAGCAATCCAAGCAATCCGCCCGCCGTCGCAAGCACTACGCTTTCGGTCAAAAGCTGCCGGATGATGCGCAACCGGCCCGCGCCCAAAGCCGCGCGCACGGCCATTTCGCGCTCGCGCACCGCAGCACGAGCAAGCAGCAGGTTCGCAACATTGACGCACGCAATCAGCAGCACGCAGCCCACTGCGCCGAACAGTATCCACAGCGCCGGCCTTATATCGCCGGTAATCTGCCGATGCAGCGGAACTACGTTTATCCCCCAGCCCGTGTTGAAATCCGGATACTCGCGTTCGAGCCGCGCGCCTATAGCATCCATCTCGGCGCGGGCCTGCTCGAAACTCACTCCGTCCCTGAGCCGCGCGATTGCCGCTACTGACCGGCCGCGCCGCATCCTCGCCGCCGGCGTGAAACGCATCGGCGTCCACATCTCGGCCGCCTTGCCGCCGAAAGAGGCCTCCTTGATGAAGAACCGGAAGTCGGGCGGCATTATCCCGATCACGGTGTAGGAATCTCCGTTGAGCTGAATCTGCCGCCCGACGATTCCTGCCTCGCCGCCGAAGCGCCGCTGCCAAAGGCCGTAGCCGAGGACGACTACCGGCGGCGCATCGGGCTGGCCGTCTTCATCGGTGAACACGCGACCGATCGCGGCAGTCGCGCCGAGCAGATTGAAAAAACCGGCGCTCGCGCCCTGCGCCGCGATTTCCTCGGGATCATCGACGCCAGTCAGGTTGTAGCGCCGGTCGCCGAACGCGGCCATATCCGAAAAGACCTGGTTGGTTTCGCTCCAGTCGAGGAAATTGGCCGGCGAAACGGCGTTCATCTCGCGCGCCCGCGGACGGTTGTGCTCCCAGACCATCACCAGCCGGTCCGATTCGCGGTAGGGAAGCGTGCGCAGCAGTACTTCATTGACCACGCTGAAAATCGCCGTCGTCGCGCCTATGCCGAGCGCAAGCGTCAGTATCGCCACGAGCGAGAATCCCGGATTCTTCGCCGCCAGCCGCAACGCGTAGCGTATGTCCTGCCGGATCGTTCGCATAAAGCTTCCTCCAAAAACCCAAGAGAAACCACGGAACACACGGAATACACAGAAACTGCGGAAATATTCAACTTTTCCGTGATTTTCGTTTCATTTCGTTTGTTTCGTTATCTCTCTTGCGTCATTCGTATCTCAAGGCGATTATCGGATCGACGCGTGTTGCGCGCCGCGCCGGCACGTAGCAGGCAAGCAGCGCCACCGCCGCAAGCAATGCGACCACACCGGCGAACGTCCACGGATCGTAAGGGCTCGTTGCATAAAGAAGACTGCGCATCATTCGCACGAGTCCCGCCGCTGCTGCGACTCCGAGCGCGAGGCCGCCGCCAATTAGCGCTGCCCCCTGTCCGAGCACCAGACGCAATACATCCGCGCGCCGCGCACCCAGTGCGAGTCTTATTCCTATTTCGTGCGTTCGCTGCTCGACCGCATACGACATCACGCCGTAAATCCCGACCCCGGCCAGCAGCAGAGCCACGCCCGCAAAGATCCCGAGCAGCAGCATGTTGAATTGCCGTTCGGCATACGACGCCGACATCGTCTGATCCATCGTCTCGACGCGCGTCAACGGAATCATCGGATCTACAGACCAGATCTGCCGCTTGATCGCCGCCGTCGTCTGTTCGGGCCTGGATTGCGTGCGCGCGACGATCTGCATCCATCGCTTCCAGGGCTGCACCGACTGAGCGTAGGGCCAGTAGATTGCGGGCAAATCGGGCTGCGCCAGACCGAAATGTTTTACGTCGGCCGCAACACCGACGATTTCTAACCATTGCGGCGGCCCGCTGGAACGCACCCACCGCACGCGCTTTCCTATCGGATCTTCGTCGGGGAAATGCTCGCGCACCATAGCTTCGTTGACTACACCTACCATCGGACGGCCGGCGCGGTCATCGGGCGTCAGGTCGCGTCCGGCCAGAAGCGGTATTCTCATGACCTTCAGGTAATCGCCCATGACGCTGCGCGATTGCAGCGAGGGCTCCGTGCCCGGCTCCATCGGCGGCCGCCCGTCGATGATGAAATCGTGGTCGAGCCAGTTGCCCGATAAAGGCACTTCGCTGATCATCGCCGCCTCTACGCCGGGCAGCGTGTTGATCGCGGCGATCACTCGTTCGCGGTATTCGGTCTGGCGCGGTATTTCACCGTAGCGCGATTCGGGCAATTCGATCCGCATCGACACTACGTTTGCAGGATCAAAACCCGGCGCGATCCGCCGCAACTCCCACAGACTCCTGATGAGCAGTCCCGCCCCGGCGAGCAGAACAACCGCGAGCGCAAGTTCGATGACTACGAGCGCGCTGCGCAACCGCCGCCTTCCAGTACCCGCAGTCGAACTTCTTCCGCCTTCCTTGAGCGCTCCGGTCACATCCATACGCGTCGATTGCCACGCGGGAATAAGTCCGAAGATGAGTCCCGTAGCGATTGCAACTGCGAAGGTGAAGGCCAGCACGCGCCCGTCGATCGAGATTTCGTCGAAGCGCGGCAGATTCTGCGGCTTGAGTGCGACCAATAGATCCAGACCCCAGAGCGCAAGCACCAGGCCCGCTGCGCCGCCGAGCAATGCAATCGTTACGCTTTCTGTAAGCAGTTGCCGCATGATTCGCGCGCGTCCGGCGCCGAGCGCGGCGCGTATGGTCAACTCCTGTTCTCGCGACGCTGCGCGCGCAAGCAGCAGATTGGCGAAGTTCGCGCAAGCTACGAGCAGCACGCAACCAACCGCGCCGAACAGTATCCACAGCGCGTCGCGCGAGGCGCTGACGAGCCGGTCCTGCAACGGAAACAGAACGGTCTGCCGCATCCGGTTGAGCGCCGGATGCGCTTCGGCGAGCTGTCTGTCGATCACCGCCATTTCGGCCTGCGCCTGCGCGATCGTCACGCCGGATTTCAGCCGCGCATATGTGCGCAGGAAGTGTACGCCGCGCTCGCGCGCCGCCACCGGATAGCCGACCGGGAGCGAGACGAAAAGATCCGGCGTCTCGCGCGGCGGACGAAAGCTTTCGGACATCACGCCCACTATGGTGTAGCTCTCGCCGCTAAGATCGATAGCGCGTCCCACGACGCCCGGATCGCCGCCGAACTGCGATTGCCAGAAACGATGACCGAGGACTACCAGGCGCTCGGCGCCGAACCGGTTTTCTTCAGGAGCGATCAACCGGCCGAGTTGCGCGCGCGCTCCGAGCAGGCCGAAGAAATCGGCCGTGACGAGTCCGCTCATCGCCTGAACCGGTTCGCCGCCGCCCGTGTAATCGAGCGCCATCTGCGTGATTCCGCCCAGGGCTTCGAGCGTAGATGTCTGCGCGCGCACATCGTCGAGGTCGAGCATCGACTCATTGTAGCGAAAGGCGACGAGCCGCTCGGGTTCCGGATAGGCGAGCGGCCGCAGCAGCACCGAGTTGACGACGCTGAAAATGGCGGTGTTTGCGCCGATTCCGAGCCCAAGCGTCATCACCGAAACGATCAGGAAAGCGGGACGCTTTGAGAGCATCCGCAATCCGAAGCGGAAGTCCTGCCACACGCTCTGCATCTGTTCTTCCTCCTGCTTTTCGGGCCACCCTTACACGGAACTAAAGAGAAAAGATAACGGAACAAACGAAAAAACACGAAACAAACGGAAAGAAACCCATCAGGTACTTTCCGTTTGTTTCGTGTTTTTCTGTTTGTTCCGTTATCTTTTCTCTTTAGAAGTTGATCTTGGCGCCGATGCGGATCTTGCGCGATTCGTTGATGATGCTCGTGCGCTGCCGTCCGAAGGTGGTGCCTACGGGCGGGATGATCGCGTCGGGGAAGCCGAAGATCGGATGGTTGAAGATATTGAACAACTCGAAGCGCAGCTCAAAGTTCGCCGTTTCGGTGAACTTCGTCCGCTTCAGGAACGCCATATCCACGTTCCAGCCGCCCGGACCCGTGAAGTAGTTGCGGCCCGTGTTGCCGAGTTCGCCGGGACCCGGGGCCGAAAAGCGTGCGATTTCGTCCGCGGTGAAGTATCCCGGCACGCCGCCGAATACGCTCGACACCTTCTCGACCTTGCCCATGCTGCGCGGGCAACCGCTGCAGTTCGCCGTCGAGTTGATGACGTTGCTGATCTGGTTTGCGCCCGAGTAAACCGTAAACGGTCGGCCCGTCTGGATCGTCGTTACGCCGTTGACGTTCCACCCCTCGATGACCCTCTGCACCCAGCCCGGAGCGTCCTTGCCGATCCATCCGTCCCTGCCGAACGGCAGATCCCAGATCGCGTAGCCTACAAATACGTGCGTGCGGTCGAAGTCCGAACGCGCATAGTTCAGGAACCGGCGGTTGACATCGAACGGCGTAGATGAAGCCGACTGCGCGTTGCCGGTCGCGGCGGTGGTAAACGCCGGATCGAACGAGCGCGTGTCGAGCGACTTCGAGAAGGTATACGACCCCTGGAACTGGAAGCTCCTGGCGAACTTCCTCTGAACCATCAACTGCAGCGCGTGATAGGTCGAATAGTCGTTGGAGTCTATGACGTTGATCGTCGCAAACTGCGGGAAGGGCCGGAAGAACGTAGTCGGCAAGCCCGCGAGTTCAAGCAGCGAGCGCCCGCTCTGAACACGGTTTGCAGCGTCTGCGGCAATCGCCGCTACGCTGTTGTTTGTGATCTGCGTAGCGAACTGACGCCGCACGAAGTTCGATCCGGTTTCGTTCGCCGTGCGGCGCGTATCCGGCCCGTAGAGTTGATTGAACAGCGGGCTCTGGTAGTTGGCGTCCGCCGCGACCCTCTTGTATTCATCCAGGAAGCCGTTGCGGAAGATGTCCACCTGATTGACGTTGTAAGCCCCAAACAGACCCGACGCACGCCGCCCGATGTAGGAAACGTCCACAACGACGCTCTTCCATACGTCGCGCTGTATGCTCAGCCCCCACTGATTGGTCAACGGCGCGCGGAAGTCGGGATCGACCACCGTAATGGCTCCAACGCCGAACGGCGCGGGCTGAAGCTGCTGCTGCGGAATGACGGTCGCGGGCGGCGCCACCGACGGAATCCCGTCGCGGATGCGCCCGCCCGTGCCGCCCGCTCCTCCGGATACTCCGAATCCCTGATCTACTACGCCGAGCGTCACGCCCGGAATGTTGTTGTAGATCGCCGACGAAAGCACGAATGTGTTGATGCGGTCATAGGCCACGCGGTAGTTGCCGCGGATTGCGGTTTTGCCGTCGCCCTTCGGATCCCAGGCGAATCCGAGCGAGGGCGACCAGTTATTGATGTCGCTGTCATACAGATTGCTGTCGACCCAGCGCAGCGCGTTTGTCGGCTGCCCGCCGACCTTCACCGGTGTGTTGGGCGCATAAAGCCTGCCGCGCGCAAACGGCGTCAGCTTGGCTTCATACCTCAATCCGAGGTCGATCGTCAGATTCGGGCGGAACTTCCACGTGTCCTGAATGTAGAAGTCGTATTCGCCGTAGCGCGCATCGTTGATAAACAGCGTTCCCGGCGCGCTGAAACCCGTCAGTCCGAAATCTGCTACGAATCCCTGCGTGATGGTTCCGACGCGCCCGAGCAGATCGTTGATCGTCGTTTGCAGACGCGTACGGTCGTTGGCGTTGATGCCCGGCGCGTTGGCGGCGTTGAGCGCCGGCAGACAGAAGAACTCCTGCCCCACAGCGTTAACGCCCGTAGCGCCGTTCAGACACGCGACGTTGGTCAACCCGCTGCCCGCGATGTTGACGATCGGATTTGCGTTCTGTCCGGCGATCGAGCCGCGTATGTCCCTGTGCTGCTGGTAGCGGAAGTTGATGCCGCCCTTTACCAGATGCGCGCCCGTGGTCCAGCTCAGGTTGTCTACGACCTGATAGGTGTTGATCGTGCGCAGATTTCCCACGGTGAAGGTAAACGGATCTGTCGGATTGATCGTCACGATCGAAAACGGCTGGTCGCCCGCCGACGGGTTGATGAAGTTGAACGTGAAGTGATTGCCGCCCACGACGAACTCGTTGACTACGTTCGGCGAGATCACCCAGCGGTAGTTGATCGCCAGGTTGCGCGGATCGCGCGTGGTGTTGACCTTCGGCGGCAGACCCGGAAATCCGGGCGCTCCGGCGTTCGTCGTATCGTTTATCGTATCCTGTTTGCCCCAGGCATAGCGGCCCGAGAGGTTATGAAATTCGTTGAATTTGTGGTCGATCTTGAAGACGAAGTCGCGCTGCGGATCCAGACGGCCGATGTTGAATACAAACCCGGCCGTGTTCAGCCCGTCGCCCGCCGCAAAGTTGTTCGGCAGCGGAAACTGGCTCAATACCTGCTGCTGTATGGTCGGATCGATGCCCAGCCTGCGCGGATCGTTCGCCACTATGTTGAACGTCGCAATACAGTTGGTCGTTACCGTCGCGCTGCAATTCGGGAACAGCGCATTGCCCGCCAGATCCACGCTCGCGCCCGTTTGCGCCGCGTTCAGGTTCTGCCGGCCCACGACGTAGCGGAACAGTCCCTGGCGCGCCTGCTGCGTGTAAACCGTGCGGTTCTGCTGCACGGGGAATACCTGGCGCTGCCCCTGATAGTTGAAGAAGAAAAACGTCCGGTCCTTGAGGATCGGCCCGCCGACGTCGCCGCCGAACTGGTGCTGGCGCAGCGCGGGCTTGGCCAGACCCTGAAGATTGTTCGCCCACTCGTTGGCGGCAAGCGCCGCGTTGCGGTGGAAGTAAAACAGGTTGCCGTGAAATTCGTTCGTGCCCGACTTGGTTACAAGAGCCACCTGCGCGCCCGACGAGCGCCCGTGCTCGGCCGTGGCGTTGCTCGTAATCACGCGCAACTCCTGAAGGCTGTCCGGGTTTGTGCGCAGCGGCGAAAACTCCGATCCGCCCGCCGACGACTCGTTGATGTCTATGCCGTCAAGCGTGTAGTTGAACGCACGGTCGCGCGCGCCGTTTACGTGCGAGCCGCCGCCCGTGTTCGCCCCCGTCGATACGCCGGGCTGCAGACGCACGAAGATCAACGGATTGCGCCCGCCCGTGCCCGATTCCAGCCCCAGCGGCAGATCCGTGAGCGTCTTGTTGTCGAGCGTCGCCCCGAAATTGCCCGAAGTCGAGGTCTGCACGCGCTCAAAACTGCCCGTAACCTCTACAACGTCCTCGGCGCCGCCGACCTCCAGCGTCACGTTGACCGTCAACGGCACGCCGAAGCTAAGAATGTTGCCCTTCGAGACGAACTTCTTGAAGCCCTGCGCCTCGGCCGTCACCGTATAGCTGCCGAGCTGCAGCGTGTCGAAATTGTAGACTCCCGACGCCGACGTGGTAGTGGTGTAAGTGGCGTTTGTGCCCTCGTTGGTGAGCGTCACCTTCACGCCCGGCACCACGGCCCCGTTGGAGTCGAGCGTAGTGCCCGTTACGCGCGAGGTTCCGGCCTGCCCGAAAGCCGCCCCCGCCGCACTCAGCATCACGACGCAGAACAGCGCGCCTTGTAGTGCAAATGATGTTATCCGCTTGATCACTGGGTTGGTTCTCCTCAACAAAGAAGTGACCGGCGCTCCGGCCGGCATTCCGGTAAGTAATGGACTCGATTCGGATTCTCTATCGGTATCCTCACCTCTTGTACACGCAATTGATATTCCGTCCCAAGCCCGCTCACCGGTCCGTGCGGCGCAATCCGCTGCAGCGCCTTAGCTGGAAGCATTTCAACACTTACAGCATCATCGCCGACGCCCGCCGCCGCCCTTTTGGATGCGCATTGCATCACTGCATCCAGATTTCCCAATACTCATCCGAAAAAATGAAAATTCTTTCCCTTAAATACAATCGCGGTGGTTTCGGATCGTGGATCATACTCTTCGCTTCGCGATAAATAAAACTAAAAGTTCTGATGATGATGATAGAGAAAGATTATGACTCCGGAGTTGCAGACGGAAGCGGGTCTTGCAATCTGTGGGCAAGTGGGCGAAGCTGATCCGATCCACAGCAGATTGGTACGCAGCGTGAGGGGGAAGCAGGGAAAACGGAACAAACGAAATGAAACGAAAATCACGGAAAAGTTGAATATTTCCGTCTGTTCCGTCTTATTTCGTCTGTTCCGTTATCTCTGCTTCCATGTCCTGATGTAGTGTAGTTTGGATTAGCGCCGAATCTTGCGCGTTCCGATTTCCATCGACCGAGGGGATTATGTTTGCAAGCAAATCGCATCGATATCGCAACCGCATTGCAATGGGCGTATGTACGGCGCTTTTTGCGGCGCTGGCGTGGTGGAGCGCAGATGCTGTAGGCCCGGCTTCAGCGCTTTCCGCCGTGCGGCAGGATATGCAGCTTTCGGGGCGCTGGGAGCGCGGCTTCGATCTGAAGCGCGGCGAAACGTTCGAAGTCTCGGTCAGTCTGCCGAAACCCTCGCTGCTGCCCGAACACGGCCGCGTGGGCGTGAAGTGGACGCTTGCGGACGCGGCGGCGGATGGCGATGCAGCCTCAGGATCGGCCGCCGGATGGAGAAAAGTCCTCCACGCGCTCGACCCGGACGTTTATATGGTTTATCGCGCGCCCGCGACGGGGCGCTACGTGCTTGAAATCGAACCCGTGACGGACGAGGCGCCGGTATTCGAGGGCGGTCGGTGGCGCGAAACCGGCAGCGCGCCGCAGGCCGCAGCGTTTCCGCATTACACTCCGTGGCCGCGCGGCAAATCCGTTCCGCTCGCGGTTGCCGTGTCGCCGCTGGATCTGGGCGCATCGGCGGCGGCGGGAATGTACATAGAGCAGGAGCCGAACGATTCCCCGGCATCGGCGCAGGAAATCGAACTGCCGCGCACCTTCGATCGCGACGGCGTCGGCGTCGTGCGCATACTGGGCGGCGCGGACGACATCGAATACTTCGATAACGGAAGGGTAGGAGAGTCGGGCGACGACTGGTTCAGATTCGTATACGACGGAGCCGAGCCGCGCCTGCTTACGTGCAATCTCGTCATCCCCGATCATACGCTTGCGGCGCAGTTGAGATTCTACGCCCTGGATGGCGGCGCAACTCCGGTCGAATACACCGAGGGGCGCAACGAAAACGAGCGCACGCATCAGCAGACCGAAACGCATCGCGCCTCGATCGTGCGATTGCTCAAACCGGGCGGCGTTTATTATCTGCGCGCCGAAGCCAACGCGCCCGGTTATGAAATCGAATTGCGGCTGCTCAATCCCGCGCCTTACGGCGATGTGCGTATGGCCGTGCGACAGGCGATGTACGATCACATAGGCCAGGTGGATTCGTGGTTGACGAACCGGCCGCGCGGCGCAAGCGTCGAGCGCCGCATACGCGACACGGGCAACCTCATGGGCACGCACTGCATGAGCTGTCACACGCAGTCCGGCGTATGGGGGCCGGCCGTGCCCGTAGAGCAGGGCTACAGGATCGAAAACCTCCAGAACTACCGCCGCCTGATCAACGTTATGTACGAATCGCTGCGTCCCGCGAATTACCTGAAGGACGCTGCAAACAATACAAGCCTTGCTCCGCTCGATACGGGCGACGGGCCTGCGGGCACGCGTGTAGCCGGACACAACGTATGCACGGCGGAGCGCATTGCGCCCGCGCGGAAATTGCATTCGATGCAGGCGCTGCGCGCCGCCAATCAGGTATTGCAGACGAGCGATCCGAGCGGCATCAACGCTGCGGGGCCGGGATCGAACGTAGGGCAGTCGGTCGTATACAACTACGCCGGAGAGATATTACGCACGGCGTGGGACCGCACGGGGCATCCGCGATACTTCGCCGCTATTGAAGAAAAAGCCGAAAAGATGCTCGCCGTGCAGCCGCGCTACAGCGACGACCTATCGCACCGCATAGAGTTTTTCCGCCGCTTCTTCCCGCGCGATTACGCGGCGCAAAATCAGAAAGCGCGCGCCGCGCATCGGGCATTGCCGCCCGAACCGAAGCCGCCCGAACCAAAGCAGGAATCCGCCGCTCCGGGAGCAAACCCGGCCGAACCTCCTCCGGCGCGATTCCCCGACTACAAGCTGCTCGACGCCGCTGCCGCCGCAAAGCTGCTTGCGCGCATAGAGGAGCAGTTGAAATCCGACGAAGCGCGTTTGCGCGCAATACAGAACGCGGACGGAACCTGGGGCTTCGATCCGGGCAAGACTTCCGACGGCGGAAAGACCTGGACTACGGACGGCAAGTTCGATCCCGCGCCGACCGCCCTTGCGCTGATTGCGCTTGAAGCGCTCGGCTACACCAAAGACGATCCGGCCGTAGCGCGCGGAGTTGCGGGGCTTATGCGCACGCAGGACCCGTACGGGCGATGGAATCGCAGCGCGCTCACGGGTTTTGTAACTACGGCGTACGTCATGCACGCGCTTGCACGTCTGTATCCGGCCGCGCCGGTCAAACACTCGCGCGCGGATTTTGTTGCGCGTAGAAACGAATCGCTGCCGGCTGCGGCGGCGCGCGTGCGCGCGCTTTCGCATACGGATGATCCGGCATTGATCGATCTGATGATCGGAGCCGCATCTCACGCAAGTCCGTGGGTGCGCGCGCAGGGCGCAATCGCGCTTGGCGCCGTGCACGATGAGCGCGGTGTAGCGCCGCTTGTGCGTCTGCTCGGCGATCCGGTCAAGATGGTGCGCGATGCGGCGGCGTGGGCGATGGAATCCTCGCTTCTGGACGACAGGGGATTCGACGCCGTATTTTCGGCTTACGAGCGCGGCGACGACCGCACGCGCGAAAGCATTCTGAAATCCCTCAACATTCGCGCCGATGCGGTTATGACCAAACCGCGCGTAAACCTGGACAGGCTGGCGCGTCTGCTGGATCGCGCGATGAACGACGACGCGCATCCAGGCGTGCGCGCTTGGGCGGCGAAGGCCGCGTGGCAGTGGTGGGTATGGAATCCGCCTATGCGCCCGCGCATTCAGGATGCGTGGACGCGCAAGCTGCTCACGGATGAATCCAACGCGCTTGTGGAGAACTGCTTCCGCTATCAGAGCCACGCGCTGTTTGTCGCCAACGGCCACAAGGCGAACGGCAGCGAGGAGCATCAATACGCGGGGTTGTCCGACCTGTTCAAGTCTATTACGGCGCGCCTCGAAGACGCGACGCTGCCCGAATCGGTCAAGGACAGGCTTGCGCGCAGGCTGCTGGCCGTAGCCGCGACCTTTTACAACACCTCGGGCGGCGACGGCGGTCCCGGTCAGATGGGCTACATCACGGCGGGCAGTTCGGAGATGATGGGAAAGGCGGCGCTGAGAGTTTGGGGGCGCACGGCCGAAGCCGATTATGCGGAGTTGAAACTCGTACTCGAAGGCGCATCGGGCGTCGGTTATGAACCTCTGCAGGAGCGCGTGATCAATTATTCCACGCACGGCCCCGTGGAACTGCGCACGCTGGCCGCCGCCGCCGTGTCCGATCCTACGACGGTGACGCTGCCCGCAACGCAGGAAAAGGTGCAGCCTCTGGTCGATCAGATCTATCGCGGCGCGGTGGATGACGGGCGGCGTCAGACGCTTGCGCAGCCCGTATTGAGATTGCTTGCGCGCGCGAAGTGGGCGGTGCCGCAGACGGTCGAGCAGCAGGAGATTCTTTATTCGCTGCTCGTGCCGAAGCATTCACCGGAGCCGACATCAGAAGAGATGGCGAAAATAAGGGAAGCGGAAGCCGCGGCCCGGCGCGCTTTCGGATCGCTCGATACGGACTGGTATATCGCCGACCGTCTCGGAAACACTCTCGCCGCCAACACCGATCTGCATACGGATGTGCTGGTAAAGATGATGCCGGGCCGAGTGAAGAATCCGTTGACGGCGCATTTCTGGCTGCCGAACATTGCGTGGATCGTTTCCTACGGCGACGGTATACCGGAAGTGGGCGCAACGCCCGAAGCCGGGATTTCGCCGGAAATCTCGGCCGCGCGCGAGCGTGCAATCGAGTTGTATCTGCAACTGCTCGGCTCCGATACGATGACGCTCAGCCGCGGGCCGGCGATGCGCATGGCGAATCTGACCGCATTGCGGCGCAACGCACAGGTGCGCGAAGCGCTGCAAAAACTCATCGACGCGGGACAGACCGGCGAATGGGCCGCAGCCGCAAGAAACGCGCTGCGCGCGACCGATCCGAAACTTGCGATGGAAGACCTGCAGGAGGCGGTCAAAAACGAACCGCTTGCCGCAGCATTGAGAAGCGCGGACGGCAAACCGCTTTTGACGCCCGAATTTGTGCGCAGTTTTCAGTACTTCAGCGATTACGTGGCGCCGGAGCTTAACAGGCCGCAGCGTATGGACGAGATGTCGTGTATGAAATGCCACGGTGTAAAGGGCCGCGTGCCGTCGATGGAACTCGAAGCGCCCGATGGCAGCGGCTACTGGACGCCGGGGAAGATGCTGAAGAACTACCTGATATTGCAGCAGCGCGTAGACCTCTCCGACATTGAAACGAGCAAGCTGTTGCGCAAGCCGCTGAACGTGCAGACGGGACAGGAGGACGGGCATCAGGGCGGCAGGCGGTACGCGCCGGGCGAGCGCGGCTATCAGATCATCAGGAGGTGGGTGCTGGATCAACCGCGGGTAACGGGATCGCGATAGTTGGACAGAGAAAACGCAGCTCACACGAAAAAGAAGAGAGATAACGGAACAAACGAAATGAAACGAAAATCACGGAAAAGTTGAATATTTCCGTAGTTTTCGTCTTATTTCGTTTGTTCCGTTATCTATATCTTTATTGGCGCACTCGCCGATTTAGAATCCGCTAAGGCGGACGATTCGCGGAGACGAAAAATCATGCAGTCCCGAACAAAAAAGAGAATAGCCCGCGAACTCCTGATATTGGTCCAGTATTTTGTGATTTCAGCCTTGGCTGCGATCTGGGCATTCGATTCCTACACCACGGGACGATTCGGGCAGCCGGAGGAAGGCGTAGACATCAATTCAATGGGGCTTCTGCGTGTCATATGGTCTAGTTATCTGAAGCCCTGGATGACAGTGTTTCTTGGCCTGTGCCTGGTGAGGTTGGTGATCCTTTTCTTCTTCTTGAGTCGCGATGATGAAAAGCAACGGTAGAGATGTAGGAATGTACGAATAGCGATACACAAGGTGATGCAATGGAGGTTCTTCTTTCAACAAATCTCGATGACCCTTCGACGATTCCGTATTTTTTGTGGGATGAACCGATGACGGTATCGGAGTTTCGGCGTAAGTTGGAGACTTCGTCGCAGCCCGAGCAGACGCGTTTGCTCGGCAAACTTCTGCGCGAGGCTCGTGACACCGATGTCTGGCTATTTACAACGCCGGAGGAAGTCTGGCGGAGGTGGCCGGAGGTGGCCGGAGGTGGCCCGCCACCTGGGGCGGCGGCGCAGGTTCTGGGAGTTTTTACTG
>JAHBSF010000150.1 GCA_019639255.1 Acidobacteriota bacterium
TGCGAATACTTTTCCATATTCACGGTAACTATTGAATATCAGGTGGGGCGACCGAGCGCGACGGGATTTTACTGTGAGCCTGGATTACAGGGCAAGCAGATCGTTGTAGCCTTGGCTCGCTTCGAATAAGATCTTCGCTGTTGATTTTCCTTGCGGCTGAGAATCTCAAGAAACCTTGTTTACACAGCACCAACCCTGTCATGGCCAAAAATCAGAAACTGCCTGATGCACAAGTGGAGGCGTTGCATCGCGCCAAAATTATCGGAGTCCGCGCCGGGAATAATCATAGGTATACGGGCGTCTGGGTAGTCGTGGCAGACGGCCGTGTATTCGTGCGTTCCTGGAACGACAAGCCGACCGGCTGGTTCCGGGCTTTCAGGGCGGAGCCCGACGGAACAATACAGGTCGAAGGTCGGGAGATCCCGGTTCGGACGCGATTGGTTCGCAGCGCGCGCATTCTTGGCGCCGTGACCGCGGCATTCGGCCAGAAGTACCATACGCCGGGCTCGCGCAGGTGGGTCGAGGGATTTGCCGAACCGGCCCGCGAGAAGTCAACCCTCGAACTACTTCCCCGGTGAGATAAACCGACCCACGGCAGATTGGTACAAAGCGTGAGACGGCAGGAGAGATAACGGAACATACCAAATGAAACGAAAATTACGAAAAAGTCGCGTATTTCCCTAGTTTTCGTCTATTTTCGTATGTTCCGTTATCTCTCCTGCCGTCTCACGCTTTGTACCAATTTACCTGACGTTGTTAACCGGCCAAAGGGTCGATTCGGTGCGCGCAGTCCGCAAATACCCCTCAATCCTCCGAACTACTTCCGGATGCCGCGCCGCAATATCCCGTGTCTCTCCCAAATCCGAACGCAGATCGTAAAGCTCAAGCGGTTTGTCCGGTGCAAGCCTTACGGCCTTCCAGTCGCCCGCGCGCACTGCCTGTTTGAAGCCGCGTTCGTGAAACTCCCAGTAAAGATATGGTTGCGTCTGAGCCTTCCTGCCCAGAATTGCTGAGAGCATGCTGCGGCCGTCTATACGGTCGGGCGCGCGCACGCCGGCAATCTCCGCCGCGGTCGGCAAAAAATCCCAGTGCCCCCATACGTGACGGCTTACCTGTCCCGCACGCACCCGTCCCGGCCAGCGCACTATCATCGGCACGCGTATTCCGCCCTCGTAGAGATCGCGCTTTATTCCGCGCAGCACGCCGGTTGAACTGAAGAAATCCGGATCGTGCCCGCCCTCGCGGTGCGGACCGTTGTCGGAGGTGAAAAATACTATGGTCTCACGGTCTATTCCCCGCTCCTTCAATCTCTCAAGCACCCGACCTACATCGCGATCCAGCCGCGCAACCATCGCGGCGAACGCCTTGCGCGCATCGGGCCAGTCTCGATCGGCGTATTCCCCGAAGTCCGGCACTTCCATGCCGCGCTCGCGCGCTTCGTTGTTTGCGTGCGGCAACGTATACGCCAGATAAAGAAAAAACTGCTTTGCGGCATGCCGGTCTATGAAAGCAAGCGCTTCATCGGTCATCAGGTCGTGGCTGTAATCGATTCGTTCGCTCGCCATGCCCTGCCCTACCGATCCCTCATTCGGCACAACGTTGCGCAGTTTGACGCGCGATTCGTCGCGCACGAGAAAAGTCGGATAGTAATTGTGAGCGTGAGTCTGATCCAGATATCCGAAAAACGAATCGAAGCCCTTGCGCGTGGGCACTCCCGCAGATCCTTCGTGCCCCAATCCCCATTTGCCCACAAGTCCGGTTGCGTAACCCGCGCCGCGCAGCACCTCCGCTACCGTAATGTCTTCGGGGCGCAGATTGTCCTTCGAGTTTCCGCGAATCCAGGTATGGCCCGTATGCTGCCCGGTCATCAGCACGCTGCGCGACGGAGCGCACACGGTAGATCCGGCGTAATACTGGGTAAAGCGTATGCCTTCGGCCGCCATCCGGTCCAGATTCGGGGTGCGCACTATGCGTTGCCCGTAAGAGCCGAGGTCGCCGTACCCGAGATCGTCGGCCATTATGAATATGATATTGGGGCGGCGGGCCATCGGCGCAGCCGACGGAACACAAACGGCCGGAAATAATACGGCGGCGGCAAGCAGTACTATCGGTTTCATCGCACCGGATATTGGCCGATATGAATCTTGAATTCAAGAGAGATGACGGAACAAACGGAAATGGACGGAAACAACGGAAAGGCTCACGATTACTGCGATATTCCTTTATTTTCGTTTGTTTCGTCTATTTCCGTTTGTTCCGTTATCTCTCTTTCCTACTGAACCGGGAACTGCCTGCGTTGCGCGCCGGTTCAGCATCCCCTGAACATGCAGACTATACCTCTGGCGGCGCGTATATATCCCTCGTTTTTGGCAGCGCGCTCGCGGCGTTCACGGGCTTCCTTGGCGAATTTCGCGGCTTCCTTGGCTTCTTTTGATTCTTTTGATTCCTTCGAATCTTTGGCGTCCTTGCCGTCTTTCTTCTTCTTGTCGGATTCCTGATCATCTTTCTGCTTTGACTTTTCGGGCGCCGGCGTAGGCTGAATGCGCGGTGTCGCGGCCGGAGTCGGCGCCGGAGTTGCAGTCGGACGGGGCACAGCCGGAGTTGCGGTTGGTGTAGAAGTCGGAGTCGGCGCGGGAGTTGCATTTGGAGTCGGAGTCGGAGTCGCGGTCACACGAACTACGATGGGCGCCGGGGTAGGCTGTGTTCTAGTCCTCGTCAAAGGTGTTGCACTCGGCCGCGGTGCGGGAGTCGAAAACGGATTCGCAGCATCGTTTGATCCGGGCGCCGGTTCAACCGGGGGAGCCGGAATCGGGGTTGGCGTCGCAATGGGCGTCGCAATGGGCGTCGGGGCGGGTGTCGGAGTGTGAGCTAATACTGAAACTTGCTGCGACTCGTCGTTAATCAGGATACGGCTTATCGCATAAACTCCCGCAGCAGCCCCGAACAGCACAATCACTAGCGCAATAAGTGCTATCATCGCCCATCGATTGCCGTGCCGGTGCTGCGCATTCGCTGATGTTTCATAATTGCCCGAACGCATCGAATTGCCTGATTGCGATCGATGCGCCGGTGTAGAGAGAGATGTACGCAAGCGACTGACGTGGCTGACCGCACACAGATCCGGGAGCAGCAGCGGTGCAATCACTTCGGTTTGCCGGGATGGAGAAAAGTTGGCCGAAAGACAGGCATCCAGCGCGGTGCGAAATTCGGCGGCGGATTGAAAACGATCCACAGGGTTCTTTGCCAATGCCCGAAGTATCAGGCTCTCGACTACCGGGGGCAGATTCGGAGCAAGCTCGCGCGGCGGAGTAGGAGCGGATTCGATGTGAGCCCGCATCAGTTCGTAATCGCTGTCGCTTTTGAACGGAACCTGCCCGGTGAGCATCTGGTAAAGAACTATGCCGAGCGAGTAAATATCGGATCTGGAGTCGGTTTCGAGGCCGCGAACCTGTTCGGGAGACATATATTCCAGCGTCCCGATCAGCCGCCCGGTTCGGGTCATGCGCCCGCCTCCGGCAATTCGGGCTATGCCGAAATCCATTACCTTGACCACACCCGTAGTCGTCAGCATAAGATTTGCAGGTTTCAGATCCCGATGCACGATGCCCTGCGCGTGTGCGTGGGAGAGACCGTCGAGCGCCTGCCCAAATAGGGCAATCGTCGATTCCACCGAAAGGGCGCCTACGCGCCGCAGCAACGCTTCAAGCGTCTCGCCGCGCACAAACTCCATCACCATCATCGATTGTTCGCCGTACCGCAGGTAGGTATAGAGGGTCGCAATGTTCGGGTGATTGAGGCGGGCGAGGGCTATGGCTTCGCTGTGGAATCGCTCTGCAAGTTGAGGTGTATTATAGAGTTCCGGGCGGAGCACCTTGATTGCGACCTCGCGTTCGAGCGCCGTATCGACGCCGCGGTAAACGGCGCCCATGCCGCCTTCGCCCACTTTGTTCCTGATTTCGTAATTTCCAATAACGCTGCCGATCATTTTGCACCTCGATTCCGCCTCACTCCCCTTTTGCTCCACCCCTCTTCATCTATTCATGCGCAAAACATCTATGGATCGGCTCAGCGGGTCGAAGAATTTTTTTGACTTGGCAAAAAGCCCCCGCTATGCTGTGCGCGGTTTGCCGCTCTCCGATGGAGTCATCCGCATGTCCGCTGATCGGCCGAAAGAGGTAACGGGACTGTTGCGCGCCTGGAGCGAGGGCGATCCCGGGGCGCTCGACCGTTTGATGCCGCTAGTTTACGACGAACTGCGAAAAATCGCGGAAAGCTACCTGCGCCGCGAACGCCACGACCACACATTGCAACCGACGGCGCTGCTGCACGAGGCTTACCTGCGACTCGTAGATCAGAGCGTGCAGGCTGAAAACCGCCACCACTTCTACGGCATCGCAGCGCAGGTAATGAGGCGGATTCTGGTCGATCACGCGCGCGCCGATCACGCAGCCAAACGCGGCGGCGGCGGTGCGCGCATCTCGCTGGATGAAATTGCAGAGCAGGCCGAGACGCGGCAGGTCGACCTCGTAGCCCTGGATGATGCGCTGAAAAGTCTCGCGGCGTTTGACCCGCAGCAGGCCCGCATAGTCGAACTCCGATACTTCGGCGGGTTGACTATCGAAGAGGTTGCCGCGCTTCTCAATCTCTCGCCCGCGACGATAAAACGCGAATGGCATATGGCGCGCGCCTGGCTTAAACGCGAAATCGAAAAATGAAGAAGAAAGAAGAAGTGCTGAGTGCTGAGTGCTGAGTGCTGAGTGAAATTACAGCGGTTTCGATTTTGGTGTTCAGTACTCTGCCAATCAAGTTCTTTGAGTTTTTG
>JAHBSF010000151.1 GCA_019639255.1 Acidobacteriota bacterium
CGAGCGCCCCGGCGAGCGTCTCGGCGTCTTCAGGAACGATCGCAACGCCGATGCTCGCGCCAACCGGAAAGCGATTTCCGTCGATTTCGACAGGCTCTTCCAAAGCGCGCCTGATCTCATCGCCGAAGGCACGCGCAGCCGCGCGCGGATCGAGAGAGCCGGGCAGAGCGATTAGCGCGACGAACTCGTCGCCGCCGAGACGGGCGACCGTAGCACGGTCGCTCGCGACCGCCGCGATACGGCGGGCAACGGCGGTCAGCACCTTGTCGCCCATGGCGTGACCGAAAACGTCATTTACAGGCTTGAAGCCGTCGAGATCGATCGCGAGCAGCGCTTCGGGGATAAGATTGCCGCGCTTGTCCCGTTCGGTGCCGCGCGAGAGCATTTGCCGCTCCAGGAAGCGCCGATTTGGGAGGCCGGTGAGGCGGTCGAGATACGCAAGCCGCTCGAATTCGGCGATCATCGAATTGAAGCTTGCTGCGAGATCGTGAAGCTCGGTCGCAACGCGCGGAGATAGGTTCACGCGCGTACCCATGCGGCCCGCCTTGAGGCGCAAGGCGGTGTTGTTGAGCATGCGTACACCGCGAAGCACACTGAGTTCCGCAACCGTGAGCGCGAGACCTGCTGAGCCCAAGGCAATCAGCAGCAACCAGACTAGGTCGACCCAAAAGCGTTCGCGGATCGGACCGAGGATCGCGCTCCGGTCCAATGCGACCGCAACCGTGAGCTCCATGTCTTTCACGTGCGCCACGCCGTAAATGCGCTGCACGCCGTCTTCTACGATCTCCAAAACCGCAGTCTTGGATGTAACGAGCTTTTGCATCGTTTCATCGCTGGTACCGGCCTCGGCGACGTTGACGACGCCCTGGCGCCGCACTTGTCGCGACACGAGACCGCCGTCGCGGTTCATCGCAAGCACCGAACCTTCGTAGCGTTGATAAGCGACATCCGCGAGCGAAGGAATCCAACTGAGCTCGACACCGATTACGACGACGCCGACTGTCTGTCCGGCTTTCTTCACAGGCGCCGCCATCGCAACGACCGGCTGCTTCGTCACGCGGCCGATAATCGCGTCGCTGATGACGAATTCTCCGGTGCGAAGCACGTCCTTGAAATATTTGCGGTCGCTGAAGTTCATGCCACGAGCGTTGTCGCGGCTCGAGCAAACGCCAACGCCTTTGGCGTCGAGCAGAAATACCGAGGCAGCCCATGCGGATTTCGCGTTGATCTCGGCGAGGAGGCCGTCGCAATTGCTGCCGTTCTGAATTGCAGGAATCTGACGAATGGCTTCCGCGAGGCCGCGCGCATTGGAGGCAAGACGCTGCTGCTGCGCGGCGCCGGACGCTGCGAGTGACGCAGCAAAGTCGCGCGCTTGTTCGAGCGCTTGCTCGCTGGTTGCGTTAAGCCGCACGAGATACAGCACGAACACGGGCATCGCTGCGAGCGCAACGATCGCAATCATCAGCCAGCGTAGCCGCGCAGGCCCGCGCTTGAAATCCGCCATAGCCATGAAAATAAAAGGCCCCAAAATTCCCGCGCGCACATACTGACCTTGGTGCGTTAAGATCGAGCGCGGGTAATGATTCAAATTTGATCGAAAGACCCCGCAAATCCTCGTCTATACGGGTATGTTCCATAATATGTCTTCTGCGAATCAAGGTATGGGCTCGGCCAACACGGGGCAAAGCGCCATCGAGCCCTCCAGCGATCTATCCCAGCTGCTGACCATCATGGCCCGCCTACGGACGCCTGAAATCGGCTGTCCCTGGGATATGAAGCAGAGCTTCGAGACCATCGCGCCGTACACGATCGAAGAAGCCTACGAGGTCGCCGACGCTATCGCGCGAAATGACATGGGCGACCTGAAAGACGAACTCGGTGACCTGCTGCTGCAGGTCGTATTTCACGCGCGCATAGCCGAAGAACAGCACGCTTTCACGTTTGACGACGTGGTCTTTGCGATCACGGAGAAACTCATCCGTCGCCATCCGCACGTCTTCGGCGCAGAACGGGATCTCGCAGCCGAGGACGTGAAACAGCTTTGGGAAAAGATCAAAGCCGAAGAACGCAAGAATAAGCCTGCGAAGATCGAAAGCATCCTCGACAACGTGCCCTTGGCACTACCGGCGCTTTCTCGCTCCGAGAAAATTCAGAAGCGTGCCGCGCAAGCCGGCTTCGACTGGCCAGACGTCGCTGGGGTAATCGATAAAATTCGAGAGGAAATTGCCGAGTTGCAGTCGGCAAAGACCAAGGCCGAAACTGAAGAAGAATTCGGCGACCTACTATTCTCGCTCGTTAACTACGCGCGGCGCGCGTCGATCGATCCAGAGACTGCGCTACGCAAGGCAACCGAGAAATTCGAACGTCGCTTCCGCGGTGTGGAGCGTCGCGCTGCCGCTAACGGCAAAGCCGTTGAACAATCATCGCTGGACGAGCTGGAAGCCTATTGGCAAGCGGAAAAGCAACCGAACGCCGACGAAAGAAAGCCATGAGCAATACCCCAGCCGCAACAACATCGAAGAATCGGTTCTCGTCGGTAACAGCGCTCTCCGACGCTTTCACGTACGTGCTGAGGGATTTCGTACCGCTATCTAAATTGTCCTGGCCCTACTTCGTCACCGCCTCCGCTTTGTCCGGCGTTGCTTTTATTCTCATCCACTTCTTCGCAAAAGGCGGAAACGATACAGCAATTCATTTCACAATAGGGTTTGGTTTTCTTGCAGCGTTGTTGCTCAGTACGGCGTTTTACATCGCGGTCGGAAGAAACTGGTTATTTGCGGAATCCGATCCCTCGATCGCCCGATTCTACTTACGGCTGTTGCTCCGTGTCCTCGTCCTTACAATCCTCCTCACGATCGTAGCGGCAATTATATTCCTGCCTCCATTCGCATTGGGCACCCTCGCTTTCGTCTACTACAGCGGCGACGACGATCCATCTGCCGGGCTGGTGATTGCCGGCATCGTCGGCGTCGTGGCGATGGCGGCCGTCGCCCTCGCCGTCACGCTCTATATCGCCGGCAGAATGACGCCCTGGTTTGTGGCTGCAGTCGCAGAGGCACCGATGCGGCTTTCAGAGTCTTGGACGGTTACCAGAGGTGCGGGCTTTCGAATCTTGATTGGACTCATCGCCCTTACGCTCGCATTCAGCATTTCGGATTTCGCGATCGAGATGGCGTTCGCTCCGCTTTTGGGAGCCAATAGCGACGCGTTCGACATGCTCTATCGCGGAGAGAAGCTGCCGGTTCTCTTCGTCGCGCTTCTACTCAAAATTGCAGTCTATATCGTGCAGGTAGCGGCCAGCATGGTGTACGCGGCTAGCCTGTATCGCCAGACTTCAAGCCGCGGATGATTTGGGCTTGAGCCGCCGTTGAAACTCTTCCGCTTTCTCAGGCGCCATTCTCACTTCCACCCGCAGCAGATCGTCGCCGTCCAGATTTTGCGAAAGCACTTCCCCGTGTCGATGAAGCCATGACAGGTTTGCGCCATCCGAAGTCGGCAGTGAAAGCGAAACCGTCGGCCACCCCGACGCAATCTTGTCGGCGATTGCGCGAAGCAGCGGTGCTATTCCCTCGCCCGTGAGCGCTGATATCAAAATAGGCTGCTCCGTCGCCGGAAGCCGCCGAATGTGATTTTCCGCGTTCTCGCGCAATTCCGCACCTAGCCGGTCGCCCTTATTCCAAACCTCTATAATCTTTCTCGGGTTGTTTGTATCGATCCCAAGATCCTGCAACACACCAAGTACGTCGGTTGCCTGCGCGGCAGTATCGGGATGCGAAATATCCCGCACATGCAAAATCAGATCGGCTTCGATCACTTCTTCCAAAGTTGCGCGAAACGCTGCAACGAGGAGCGTAGGCAGTTCGGACAGGAAGCCAACCGTGTCGGATAGGATCGCTTTGGTGCCTCCTGGCAGTTCGATACCGCGCAAGGTTGGGTCGAGCGTTGCGAACAACAGATCTTCCGCGCGCACATCAGCGGCCGTAAGCCTGTTGAAGAGCGTGGACTTGCCCGCGTTCGTGTAACCGACGAGCGCGACAACCGGATAAGGAACGCGTTTGCGGTTCTGACGATGGAGTGCGCGCGTACGCTTCACGGAATCCAGTTCGCGCTCGATCCGAATGATGCGTTCGTCGATTTGCCGCCTGTCTGCTTCGATCTGCGTTTCGCCGGGACCGCCGAGAAAGCCGAAGCCGCCGCGCTGACGTTCAAGATGGGTCCAGGAGCGCACGAGCCGGCTACGCTGGTAGTTCAGGTGAGCCAGTTCCACCTGCAACGTACCCTCCTTGGTACGCGCACGCGCTCCGAAGATTTCGAGAATGAGGCCGGTCCGGTCAACGACCTTCGCGCCCCATGCCTTTTCGAGATTCCGCTGTTGCACGGGCGACAGCGCACAGTCGCAGAACACGACGCCCGCGTCTTCGGCGCGCACGAGCCCGGCAAGCTCCTCGACCTTTCCCGAGCCGATATAGGTCGCGGGACGGATTGTTCCGAGGGTTACGATGCCTGCATGAACGACATGGAGCTCGATCGCTGCAGCGAGCCCGACGGCTTCTTCGAGCCGCGCTTGCGGGTCACGGGCGTTGGCGC
>JAHBSF010000152.1 GCA_019639255.1 Acidobacteriota bacterium
TCCTCGCGGTGGCAATCATCGTCTGCGTCGAACTCCCGCGACGCGAGCGCCATCTGGGCGATGCCCCGGAACGGGCGACCCTTCGATCAGATGGACGCGAGCAGCTGGTCTGGATCACAAGCCTTACGCAAAACACGGTGCGCATTCGTGGAGCCGCTATACAAGACGATCGGCCCGTCGAGATCGAAATCGCCGGGATTGGGGCCGTGCGCGCGGTCGTCGCACTGCCAAGCCGCGATGGAGCAAGACTGCTGCTTGAACCTACAATGCAGCAGCACGATGCACTTCTGGAACGATTCTATGCTCGTGGTTCAGCGCCGGGGGTTACGCAGACCCGCTACAGTGGAGTGCTCAGCGATCTTGCGCGGCGGCTGTCGTTTTCGGAGTAACGGATATGGCCGACTTTCCCTGCAATTGCGCAACGGCGGCGCTGAGGGTCTGCACCTCGGCCGTGCTGCGCGACTCGTAAGGATAGACGTTTTCACCGTTCAAGACGGCCGTGGCGCTGTCCGCAAGTCTCCGGAAAGGACGAGCGAAGATCTGCACGAAAGCGGCAGTCAGTAGCGCGAGCACGACCGCGAATATCAGCGGAAACGGGAGAAGCTGAGCAAGCGTTGACCGATTGGAAATTGCATCATTGTCGATCCGCGCAATGAGGCTCCAGCCAAACGAGGGAAGGTCCTGATATGCGACTGTGGGGATGACAGTTGTCAGGTAGTTCTCACCGTCCGGCCAGGTTTCGACGCTTGCGAGGGTTGCGCCGGCCATGGCGGCTCGAGAGCTCGAAAGATCGAGCGATGACCCCACGGACGGGTCTGTCGCCATCACCACCGCGCCTTCCCGATTCACAAGGAAGACGTCGATCTGGAGCGCCTTCGCACTTTCGCGAAGGTGGTCGAGCGCCCACTCATGGTCGAGATGCAGGCCGAGCACGCCTGTGACGTTCCCGTTTCCATCCCGCGTCGGAGTGGCGAGATCGAGAAATCGGCGCGGTTGGCCCTCCCGTTTTGGCAGGAGTTTTGCAAGCAGCACCGCCTCGTGCACGTCGCCTGCGAAGTCGCCTTCCAGACCGCGCTGAAACCAGGGACGCTGAGAGACATCCACTCCTTCCAGCAGCCCCCCTGACGAGGAAGTAACCGAGCCGTCCAACTGGGCAATGCCGGCCCAAGACACGCGCGACCCATCACCGACGACAAGATCTAGGGACGAGCGTATCGCAGACGGGTCCCGGCGCGCGATATCACGCGCGATGATGCGGGCGTTACGCCATTCCTGATGAAGGGCGCGCGCGAGATCCAGCAACAAGCCATTCGCACGCACGCTCACAGCTTCGGCCAACGCGGCCTGTCTCAACGCCGCACCTCGATCCGCCACGAGATAAGCGCCGCCGACCGCAGCGAGCGCCGCACCAAGGGCGACAAAGCCTATGATTGCCATCGTCAGAGACGGTGCTCGAGTGACGGAAGGAACCTGGGGCAAAAATCTTCCTCCAGACAGAATCGGCGCCAGCGAGAGACTTTTGATCGCTATCCGAGTTCAATTAGGCCCATTGCTCGGCGTGAATAGGTCGCATTTGCTCGTCGGTTGGCCGAACACCAGTTTTTGAGTCCAATGATGAATAGGAGGTTAACCACCCGAACGCCCCAATGCGCGGAGATTGCCGACCTACGCTCAAGAGCGCCGACCGCCCGAATTGAGGAAGCCCGGCGGATTCGCTCTGGACGCTGGGGCATTTCCGGGCAAATGATCCCCCTGCGACCCGTATCGTCGCCTAGCAAGAAAGGCGATAGATCCTGAACATGGCGACAGCGAAGAGCCCGCGTACACCTCGGACTATCGCGCTGCTCGCGGCCGGTTTGGCCGCGCTGCTCGCTATTGTGATTACCACGTTCTGGCTCAGCGAGCGTGCACAATCCTATTCGAGTAGCGTCATAGCAGTACGAGATTTGCGGGTTTCCGCGGTCGAGTTGCGAAACGGCCTTCTGGCTGCGGAGAGCAGTCAGCGCGGTTACCTCTATTCCGGCAACGAAGTCTATCTCGCACCATTCGATAGCTCCAAAGCTCTTTCGCAGCGTGAGGCTGAGGAGTTGAACGAAGCTCTGGTCGACTTTCCCGACCTTCAGGCAATGGGTCTGCAGCTTTCGACGCTCGTGCAGGCAAAAGTGGCGGATATGGAAGAGACGATCGCGCTGAAGCGGGAGGGACGAGACGAGGAGGCCCTCGACCTCTTTCTGACCAACCGCGGCAAGTTGCTGATGGATCAGGCCAACCTGTTTGTGACCGGCGTGGTTGACGCGGCGGATACCATGCTTGTGGATGGCGCCAGGGAGCAGACGGAAAATGCTGAATGGATGCGTTGGGTTTCCATTGCCGGTGCATTAGTGGTCGTCCTTGTGGTGGCCGGCGCGGTCTCCGCGTTCAGGAAGACAACGCTTGAGGTTATGGGCGCCCGCGATGAAGTTCGCGCGATAAACGAATCCCTGGAACGCCGTGTCGAGGAGAGAACGTCGGCGCTCAAGTCGGCTCTCGAGCGGACGGAATTGCTCCTGAAGGAGGTTAACCATCGCATTGCAAACAGCCTCGCTCTCGTCGCGTCCCTGGTTCGGATGCAGGGGAGCACCAACAAGGACGAAGCGGTAAAGGCAGCACTTGGCGAGACGCAGGCTCGGATCTCAGCGATCGCCTCAGTTCACAAGCGGCTTTATGAGTCCGGAGAAGTCGGGTTCGTCGAACTCGATGCCTATCTTTCAGGCCTGCTGGATAGTCTCGCAGCATCGATGCGCGCTGACGGTCGCGACGGATTGCTGACCTACGAGCTGCAGCCCGTCAGGATGACCACTGATGCCAGTATCAATCTCGGCATCGTCGTGACCGAGCTGGTCACCAACGCCTATAAATACGCCTATCCCGACGGCGGTGGGGACATACGAGTGGGCATGCACAGATTTGCAGACGATCAGGTCGAAATCGTCGTCGAGGACGACGGTGTAGGGCGCGGGTCGGCGACACCCCGCGGTACCGGACTTGGCACACGCATCGTCAAGGCAATGGCTACCAGTCTTGGCAGCGAGGTACAGTATCTCGACCGCAAGCGTGGTACCGCTGCACGGCTATCGCTGCGTTTGCCGCGAAGCGACGGCGCGTCGCTAACCTGATCGACCACGCACGACTCGTGTGGCAAACTTAAATCCGATAGCATCGCCGCAGGGCACGTCGGAGGGCAGTTTGGCGGCAAAGGTTACCTCATGCGGATACAAGTTCTTGCTGCTCGCCTGGATGGTGACCTGGTCGTTGCTGAACGGTGCCCTGGCGCAGCCACAGGACGGGCCCGAAGGCTTGAGCGCACCTATTGTCCTTCCCCCCTATGACGTAGCCGCACCGTCTTGTCAGGCGCCGGTAGGCTTGGAGCGGAGGATCGTATTTCTTCAGGATAACGAACGGCAGTTCATGCAGGGTGTCAGCGCCGGCCTCGCCGCCGCCGCGCAGGACCGCGGTTTGGAGTATCGCGTCGCCCTGGCAGACAACGACGCCCCCCAAATGATCCGCGACGCGCAGCTGGTCCTGGATGACAAAACCGGCGCAATCGTTGTGGCTCCGATTGATCCCCGCTCGATGATCCGCCCTCTTCAGCAGCTTATCTGGGCCGGTGCCTATGTGGGCGCTGTAGTTCCCCCGCCCGCGACCACCATACTCAACGCGCCGCAATACCTGACGGGCAAGGTCCTCGGCGACGCGGCCGTGGACTATATTCAGCGGCGGCTCGGAGGCCGTGCCCGGGTGGTGTTGCTGACCCATGACAGCAACCAATTCCTGGCGCCGCGCTTCGCTGCGATGCGCGACGCCCTCGCGCGCCTTCCCGGTGCTACGATAGTCGCCGATATATCGCCGGTCACGGTCAACCGTCAGGGCGGTTTCGATATGATGCAAATCATCCTGCTTGCTCATCCAAACATCGATGCAGTGCTCGGCGCGGACACGGTCGTGCTAGGCGCACTGGACGCGCTGAGACAGGCCGGCAAGGCGCGCGAGGACCAGTTCATCGGCGGTATCGACGGTGAACCCGCCGCGGTAGCCGAGATCAAAAGCGGCGGACCCTACAAGACGAGCGTTAGTCTGGCCTCGCCGGTATTCGCCTATGCGATGGGCCAGCAGGCGGCGGACTGGCTGGAGGGCAAGAGCATACCTCAGGCTATGGATATATTGCCCAAGGCATTGAACGCCGAAAACATCGCGCAGTACGAAGCAGATCTGGCAAACCCGCGCGCGGTCTTCGTCGATCCTGCGCGACGAGACGAATATCTCAAGATGTACGGCAACATCTGTTATGACAGC
>JAHBSF010000153.1 GCA_019639255.1 Acidobacteriota bacterium
AGCGCGAACTCCTTGTCTATCGACCAGAAACTCGTGAAATGACTGCATGCTTCAGCGCTGATCGCACTTAAATAGCGAGCCGCTCGGAGCTAACGCTGAGGCTCAAACGGGGGACACATGTCTGACCGCACCAGTGCGACACCACTACTGGCGCTCGATGCGGTGGCTTTCGATACCGAAACGACGAGCTTGGATCCTCAAGCTGCGCGTATTGTCGAAGTTGGTGCAGTCCGGTTGAGGTCAGGGCGTCTAGGCGAGGGCGACGGATTTCGCGCGCTGGTCAATCCACAAGTTCCTATTCCAAGCGTTTCGACAGGCGTGCACGGTATCGACGACGCGAAGGTTAGCGGAGCGCAGACCTTCGCAGAGGTGTGGCCCCACTTAAGCGACTTTATCGGCGGAAGCGTCGTAATCGGTCATTCGATCGGCTACGACATTGCTATTCTCACGAGGGAAGCAAAGCGCGTCGGTCTCAATTTCTCACGGCCCCGTACCCTCGATGTGCGGTTGCTCGCGCAAATCGTTGAACCATCGCTTGCGGGCTATTCGCTCGATAGCCTCGCTGCTTGGCTTGGTGTCGAAGCTTCGCAGCGGCACTCTGCGCTCGGTGACGCGCTTGCAGCTGCGCGGATTTTCTTGGCACTTATACCTAAATTGCGTGAAGGAAATATCCGTACGCTCGCGGAAGCTGAGGCGGCTTGCGCGCGGTTGACGGACGTACTCGAGGCACAACATCGGGCCGGTTGGAGCGAACCTGTTCTGTCGCCCTCTCGTGCTGATGCAGAGCGGTTGCTCGCGCGCCTCGACGCTTATCCGTATCGTCATCGCGTGGGCGAATTGATGTCCTCGCCGCCCGTGTTCGTGCCAAACGACATGCCGCTCGAAGCGGCGCTAAAAATCATGATGGATCGGCGTGTCAGTTCGCTGTTCGTCGCCCCCGACCGAAGACGAATGGAAGGAGTCCAATTTCTGGCTGCCGAAACCGGCATAGTCACCGAACGCGACGTCCTTCGAGCCTTTAGCGAAGATCAGGCCGCAGCCCTGGTGAAGCCGACAGGAATTTTCGCTAGCCGCCCGTTAGCGACAGTACCTGCGGAAGCCTTCGTCTATCGTGCCATCGGTCGCATGGACCGGCTGCGTGTTCGTCATCTTGGGGTCGTGGATGAAGCGGGGTTTGTGATCGGCGCATTGAGCGCGCGAGACCTTTTACGGCTGCGTGCGCGTGACGCGGTAACGCTTGGCGATGAAATCGACGAGGCGCGCGATGTACACGAACTCGGACAGGCTTGGGCGACCTTGCCTGCGGTTGCTCGCGGTTTGCTCGATGAAGGAATTGACGCCCGAGATATCGCCGCAATCATATCGCGCGAACTCGGAGCGCTAACGCGGCGTGCCGGCCAGATCGCAGAAATGCGAATGCGCGATGCGGGGAAGGGCGCGCCGCCATGTCCCTATGCCTTGCTGGTGCTCGGCTCCGCGGGACGAGGCGAAAGCTTGCTCGCAATGGATCAGGACAATGCGATCGTCTTCGCGCACGGCGAACCGGGCGGTTTCGAAGATCGCTGGTTTGCAGAGCTTGGCACGCATGTCGCAGACATTCTGCATGAAGTTGGCGTGCCGTATTGCACGGGCGGCGTCATGGCGAAGAATGCCGAGTGGCGCGGCAGTAGTGCGCTGTGGCTTGAGCGGATCGGCCACTGGTTGAGCCGCTCCGATCCCGCCGATCTCCTTGCCGTGGATATATTCTTCGATTTTCGCGCGGTGCACGGCGATGGTTCGCTCGCCGCAGCGCTCTGGCAAAGCGCGTATGCGAGTGCAAAAGGACAAACAGCCTTTGCCAAGCTGCTCGCCGAACAGGCAGCAGACTTCGAGCCGCCGCTAGGCTGGTTTGGACTGAGAACCGAAAACGGACGGGTCGATCTGAAGCGCGGCGGATTGTTTGTGATTGTGACAGTCGCCCGCGTGCTTGCGATATTCCATGGCATCACAGAGCATTCGACCAAGGAGAGGCTTGAAGAAATCCGCGCTCTCAATCTCGGTTCAGAACGGGATTTGAATGCAATGACCGAAACGCAGCGGATCGTTCTCGATGCAATTCTCGATCAGCAGCTCATCGATATCGCTGCTGGGCGGCCACCTTCGAACAAGGTGGAAGTGAAAAGATTGTCCCGTAGAGAGCAATTGAAGTTGAAAGATGCGCTATCTTCGATCAAGTTTGCCAATGAAACGCTTCGCGATCTCCTGACCGCGAAGCCTAGCTGAAGGAGAGGTCTATGGGCGGCATGTGGGAAGAATTCAAAAAATTTGCCTTGAAAGGAAACGTCGTCGATCTCGCGGTCGCGGTCATTATCGGCGCGGCCTTCGGCAAAATTGTTGAGTCGGTTGTCGGCGACCTGTTCATGCCGATCATCGGTGCCGTGCTCGGCGGGCTCGATTTCACGAACTATTTTCTTCCGCTCTCGAAGTCCGTTACCGCGACTTCGCTGGTTGAGGCCAAGAAGCAGGGTGCCGTACTCGCTTATGGCAGCTTCCTCACCATCGTAATCAACTTCGCAATTATCGCGGCAATCCTGTTTGTAGCCGTGAAGGCGATCACGCGCCTCCGCGCCAAAGAAGCCGCAAAGCCCGAGGCGCCGAAAGCGCCGACGGAAGAAGTGAAACTGCTTACCGAAATTCGCGACGCGCTCGTGAAGAGATAACAAGCATAGCAGCTGCGACTTGCGGCTTTCGCCGGGAAGGTTCAAATCTTCCCGGCGAATTCATTTTCAGGAAATGCAAATCAGGATCGGAAAGTGCCCACGAACAATAAGCTATTCGATGCCTTGAGCGCCTCGGCGAAAGGATTGCCGGAAAGCGGCATCGTCGAAGTCATGAATTATGGCCGCAAGCGCGAGGGTACCGTCGCGCTCTGGGCCGGAGAGGGCGATCTGCCGACGCCCGATTTTATTTCCGAAGCAGCGACGCGTTCGCTGAAAAGCGGCGAGACCTTTTACACTTGGCAGCGCGGGATTCCCGAACTGCGCGAACAGCTCGCGCTTTATCACCATCGTCTGTACGGCGTGCCCACCGATCCCGAACGCTATTTCGTCTGCGGCTCGGGCATGCAGGCAATACAGATCGCCTTTGCGATGATGCTTGGCGCTGGCGACGAAGTGATTATTCCGAGCCCGACCTGGCCGAATGCTGCAGCAGCCGCGCTCGTCATCGGAGCGAAGCCCACTTATGTCGAAATGGATTTCGGCGATGCCGGCTTTTCTCTCGACATCGGCAAGATCGAAAAGCTGATCGGCCCCCGTACGCGCGCGATTTTCTTGAATAGTCCTGCCAATCCGTCGGGTTGGGTTGCCACGCTGGAAGACCTGAAGAATGTGCTCGCTACCGCGCGCAAGCATAATCTATGGATCGTCGCCGACGAGATCTACGCCCGCTTCTATTGGAAGGGCGAGGGCCGTGCGCCGTCTTTCCGCGATGTCATGGACCCGGAAGACAAGATTGTTTTCGTCAACACCTTCTCCAAGAATTGGGCGATGACGGGATGGCGTGTCGGCTGGATCGAAACACATCCTTCGCTCGGTCAGGTCGTCGAGAATCTGATTCAGTATTCAACCTCGGGTGTCGCCGTGTTCATGCAGCGCGCTGGTATTGCTGCGCTCGATAAGGGCGAGACATTCGTCAAGCACATGATCGAGCGCTCCCGGAAAGGGCGCGAGCTCACCGTCAACGTGCTCGGCAAAAGCAATCGCGTGCGGCTCGCGCCACCCGATGGCGCCTTCTATGCGTTCTTTTCCGTTGAAGGCGAAAAGGATTCCCGCGCGCTCGCGATGAAGCTGATCGATGAAGCAGGCGTCGGGCTGGCACCGGGCACGGCGTTCGGGCCGGGGGCCGAGCCGTTCTTGCGGCTTTGTTTTGCGCGGAGCCCGGAGAGCGTTGAGATTGTAGTCAACCGGATTGCCGATTGGCTGAAGCGATAAAAGTAGAACGGCCGGTGTCGAACACCGGCCGCTCCATTTTGAATATTAGTTGTCAGAAGGTTCGTCCGAAGGAGGCGGCGGAGGAACATCCTCCTGCTTCTTCTTTTTCTTCTTTTTCTTTTCCTTCTCTTTCGGCTCGCCGTCGTCTTTCTTTGCTTTCTTCTTCTTTTCTTTCGGCTCGGCGCTGTCGTCCTTTTTCGCCTTTTTCTTCTTTTCCTTCGGCTCAGCGTCGTCCTTTTTCGCCTTTTTCTTTTTCTTCTTCTCGGGCGCGGGCGGCGTGT
>JAHBSF010000154.1 GCA_019639255.1 Acidobacteriota bacterium
AATCGGATAAAACACACCTACTTCGGCTACCCGCGTTTCAGTGTGGTAGGAAACCAACTGATTTCCGTTGGCTGTAACCCGGATGCCCGGGAATGTCGGTTTGGTCTTCATGACCTGACCCCTTTCCGAAAGGAATGGATCCTGCGCCGGAATGACGGTTTAATCAGACCAAATATGATTGCGTCTATCTTCGACCCTGGGAACAGCGCGTGTCAACGCTCTGCTCACATAAAAAAGAGAGATAACGGAACAAACGAAATGAGACGAAAATTACGGAAATATTCAACGATGGACGGCGGTGATTATTGAATCAGGGGGCGTACCGTCTGTAGACTAAACACCATGAGCGAACCGATACGCATTCTCATTGCCGACGATCATCCGATCTTCCGGCACGGACTCCGGCAAATCATCGAACGGGACAATCAACTCTTAGTCGTCGATGAAGCCGAGGACGGCGAAACGGCGCTGCAAAAGATCGAGGCCTGCGACGTTGATGTCGCCGTCCTCGATATCGATATGCCGGGCCGGGGCGGCTTTGATATCGTCCGCGCAATTCGCGACCGGCGCCTGAAGGTGGCCGTAGTCTTTCTGACCATGCACAAGGACGAACGATTCCTCAACAGCGCGCTCGATCTCGAAGTCAAGGGTTACGTCCTGAAGGACAGCGCGCTGGCCGAGATCGTGCGTTGTATCCGCGCCGTGGCCTCGGGCCATGAATTCGTAAGTTCGCAACTAACTCCGTTCCTGCTCAATCGCAGCCGCCGCGCTGCACAACTCGCCGCACGCAAACCGCAACTCTCCGATCTGACCGAAATCGAACTCCGCGTCCTCAGGCTCGTCGCCGAATACCTGTCGAGCAAGGAAATCGCCGACCGCCTCTGCCTGAGCGTCCGCACCATCGAACATCACCGCGCCCGCATCAGCCAGAAACTGGATCTCGAAGGCCACAACGCACTGCTCAAATTCGCCATCGAACACCAGTCCGACCTGTAGAAGAAGAGAGATAACGGAACAAACGAAAATAGACGAAAATCACGGAATTATTCAATTATTTCCGTGTTTTTCGTTTCATTTCGTTTGTTTCGTTATCTCTCTCAGATGTCTTTCGATTGGGTAGAACTACCGCGTGAAATCAGTAGATGTACCTAACGCAATCGGGTAGACATACCGCATACAACCATCCTCTCGTTGCCGCATCATCCCTGTTGTCGTTCGAAGGGGATCATCCCGGAAGGCAGGAACAGGATGAAGGTGTTGATCGTCGAGGACAATTTGCAGATGAGGCGGATGATTCGCAGCCTCGTCGCGCAGTTTGCTTCCGAGGTCTACGAGTGCGGCGACGGCGAAGAAGCCCTCTCGACCTACACTGCGCACCGTCCCGACTGGACGCTGATGGACATCGATATGCCCCGGCTCAACGGCATTGAAGCCACGCGGCAAATCACCTGCGCATTCCCCGACGCTCACATCCTGATTGTATCCAACTACGACGACGCAAGATTTCGGACCGCCGCCGCGGACGCCGGAGCAAGCGGGTATCTGCTCAAGGAAAATCTGCTCGAACTGCCCCAGAGGCTGAAAAAAGTGCGGTAAGAGCGGATCGGAACCCGGCGAACCAACATCTGGAGAAAGGGTGAAAATCATGAAACGTCGAATAATCCTCACAGTTCTGGCTCTCGTTAATTCACTGAGATCCACCGGTTCGATGGGGCGCCTGATGCTTGTGCGGCAGGTGCTGGCGCCGGCGCTGTGCCTTGCGCTCGTGCTCGCCCCATTGCCGGGCAGGAGCAGGGTTTCGCCGGATGTGCAGGCGCACACAGACATCTTTGTTTGTCCGACGGTTGTAGGCAATCGCATTCTACAGCCCTGTTACAGCGGTCTGAACAGTACCCATTCGGCGGGTCTGGAAGACGGTGTTATTAACGAACTGCTTGCCGTGCACCAGTTGCCTGCCGAAGACAAGAGCCTGCTGCTGGGCTGGGAGCGGAACCTGATCCGCGCGCAACTATTCAACAAGATCCTGGGCTACATCATGAAAGCGCCCGGAGCGAGAACCGACGCTGAGACGTTTTTCGTCACGAAACTCACCGATCTCATAAAGCAGCGGCGAATACTTGCAGCCACCAAAGCGCTCGATGAGTACAACCTTTGGGATATAAATCCCTGCGGATATACCGCGCCCACGGGGTTTAATTACCCATTACCCTGCTCGTGCGTGAACCATCTGTGCGGGATCACGGGCGGTCCGCTTCCGCCCTCGTTCGAGGAATTTCAAAACTACGGCGCTGCATTCGCCTACAAGGATTACCAGGACAAACCGGAGTTGCGCGTGATCGCCGGCGAAACGGCCAAGGGTCTGGGGATTCTGGGCGGTTTTGTAGCCGCCGGGATCGCGGGCGCGATAGGCGGCGCGATAGGCGCCAGCCTCTCAGTGACTTCGGCGATTATCGTCGCCATCCATCCATTTCTCGCCGCCGTCGTCGCGGGATCCAAATCCGCAGCCGCCATTGCGTCCGTCAGCGGTGTGGCTGCGGGCGTCACAGGTGCGGTGTCGATAGCCGCCGTAGCCGCGATCGTCGTGGTTGCAATAGTTATCGGCGTTGTTCAGGGAATCATGGTCTTTGAGGCCGAGGCGATACCGGGCAAGCTGCAAGAGGCGAAAGACGCAGCAATCAATGCGAACATCGACATCGCGCAACTCGCATCAACCGATGCGGGCAAACGCGAAATTTTTTCGGAGTTTCTGCTGGCCACAATGCCGGAACCACCCGCCCCGATCAGCGTGCCTGCAGCAACACCCGGCGACAGACAGTTTTTCCTACAACCCGGCGATACCGTAACTCCGATCTTGCAGTACCTGGACTGGAACGAAGAACCCCGCACCGCGAGATTGAGCGGGGGCTGGTTTGTGGACAGGGCAGGCTCGACCGGGGCTGAGATCCTTGCCCTCAGCATCAATTATCTGGACTGGAACGGCAAGGCATGGACCGCCACACGCGTCGGTAAACAGTTCCTTCACACCAGAAACGGCGATACGGAGGCGACGCCGGCCAGGACGCCCGAGATCAAATACAGAAACTGGACCGATCAGCTTTTTACGGCAAAAATCAATAACGCGCCCCCAACCATCAGCCTGACTACGGCGAGCGCAAAGCGCGCAGGCGGCAGCGGAGGGTTGAACTCCCAGGTGATCGGTACGGTAGGCGACCAGGACGATCCTTTGGATCAGCTTGCGGTCTCCGTAATAAGCGACAACCCGTCCAATGGCGTCACGATAGGGGTGAATCGCTTCTCGAACCAGATCCAGGCATTTGTAAGCGCCACGTGTGCGGCGAGCAACGCAAGTTTCACCATCAGGGTCATCGATCCGGGCGGAGCGATTGCGACCGGCACGCTCAACGTCACAGTCATTGATAACGACCCGCCGATACTGGCATACCTGCAGCCTCCGAGTGTGATAGTCGGAGGATCAATCACTTTTTCTCCAATAGGGCCGCCTGTCGACCCTGACGGGGTTTTCCCCCCGCACATCGGAACGCCGACAATATCGCCTTCGGGTTTCAACGGCACGGTGACGCTGGATCAATTTGGAGTATTCAGGATCACTAATGCTACCCCGCCAGGCCTATATCAGATCAGGGCGCCGGTGTCCGATGACTGTACTACTATAAACGCCGGATTCGACCTCAGGGTCGCGTGTCCTGCAATTACTGCATCGGTAACCGGCGGAGGTTATATCTGTCCGGGTGCTTCTTCAACCATATCGGTCAATGTGTTCGGCGGGACGGCGCCCTACACCGTCAAACTCAGCGACGGGCAGTCGAAGACGAGCAGTTCGCTGCCGATTACCTTCAGCGTCAACCCCTCGGCGGCGACGACCTATTCGGCGACCGCTACCGATGCTTACGGCTGTCCTGCAACGGTGACGGGCAGCGCCACAGTGCTGCTCAATACGTTGCCGACGCTCAGCTATACGAACAAGTCGATGGGAGTCGGCAAAACCGCAATGTTTTATCCATCGAGCGGG
>JAHBSF010000155.1 GCA_019639255.1 Acidobacteriota bacterium
CGGATCCAGGTAGACATACGCAAACAGCCGGTCCCCGCTGCCCACCGCCATCGTCGAGGTCGCCCCCGTGAAGTAATGCTGATGCAGCCCCGACGCCGTATTCGACTGATGCGCCATACTCCCCGATACGGGCGCAGGATCGCTGCTGATCCACGTCCATCCGTCTCCTCCGTCTCCGTATCCCGTCGCTCCCGCAGGCAGCGCGTCCTCAACCCACACCGTATCGGTGATGAACGTCGCACCCGTCGTCGCGAAACTCAATGTCCGGTTCCCGTACCGGTCATAATTGTAATACTGTGCATACGGCGAGGTCTCCTGATAAGAACTGCTGATAAAACTCGCTGCAACTTCCGACACTCCCGTCAACCGGTTCAACGCATCGTACCCGTAACTGTCCACTGACATCACCCAATCGTTGACGCTCGTATCCAGCGGCGCGAAGTGATCCTGTCGGTATACGTTCCCGTTGTTGTTCTGCTGACCCGTCGCCGGCGTGTTGTAATCCACAAGATTGCTGCTGTAAAAGGTCCGTATCGCTCCCCGATTCCACGTCGAATTCGAGAAATCATCCGTCGCCCCGGTCCCCAACCGCACGTCATACATCTGCCCTCGGCTGTTGAAATGCCTCCGGTGATAAAGCGATGTAGTCGTCCCGTACTGTTCCTGCGTCATCTGCCCGGTCGCCGTATAGAGAGTCGTTCCCGTTACGTAATTCCTCGATGTTCCGTCGCCCAGGTTCCCGCTGAAGGTGTTCAAACGTCCCGCCGCGTCATAGCTCGTCGTCGTAGTGCGCCCTGACGGATAGGTCTGCCCCGTCACGTTGCCCGCAAGGTTGTATTTGTGCTCCACGGTGTAGGACGAGCCCCACGCGCTGCTGATATAAAACTGCTGACTTTGCGACAGCGGCCTGCCCATCCCGTCGTAGCCGTTTATCGTCACCCTCACTCCGTTGCCGCCCGAAGTCTCGGTCTTCTGAAGCCGCCCCTTGCCGAGCGTCGCCGTATCGTAGACGCGCGTTACGTCAGGAGTCGAATCCGAGTAATCGACCGAGGTGTTCCGGTTCAATCCGTCGTAGCCGTATGTCGTCGTGATGTTGCGCGCATCTACGCGCGTCGCCGGATTCCCGCTTGCGTCGTATGTGTATTTCATCGTCCACGAACCGTTGCTCGTCACCGGATCGCTCAGATTGAAATTCGTATTCACGTCCTGTTCCGGATTCCGCGCACGGATCAACCGGGAGAGCGAGTCGTACATGAAATACCGGTTCTGCGTCCCCTGCTCCACTCGTCGCAAATTGCCCAGCGAATCGTAGGTGTAACCGGTTTGATGGTTCAATCCGTTCGGATCTTCAATCGCCTGCGAGAGCCGACCCAGCCCGTCCGTCACGCTGCGCCGCTGCTTGCCCGCCTGATCCGTCACAGTCGTCTGATTGGCGTTGTATCCAGAGGTCACTGAACCCGTCCAGTTGCTGTTTGTCCCCGTGTCGGGAGGCTGGCTCGTTCCGAGGAATGTCGCCGCTTCGGTTACTCTGCCGAGCTGATCCCGCGTCGTGCGCGTCCAGCCGTCGGCGCCGGCCCCAGCGCTGCGCCGCGGGTTGGAACTCATCGTGATCCGCCCCATCTCTATGTATACGCTCTCCGACCATATGGTATAGCTCCCCGTCCCGTCTTCATTGCTCTCGGTCTTGATGACCCGCCCCAGTTCGTCGCTCGTCGTTCGTGTTTTGAGCTTTCCGTCGCCTTCCTGATTCAGATCCGCTTCCACCACTACCTGGCGATCTTCATCGTAATACGTCGTCTTCACCTTGTGATTCTGGTCGGTGTAAGTCGTCCCGCCCACTACCGAGTCCACTTCCGGACCTGTCACCCACCCCGGCCTCCCGTATGGATCTACATCGCTCAACCGGTGATTGGTGTAGTCGATGGTGGTCACCTGACCGTTGACATCCGTTTGCGTAAGCATCAACCCGGTAGAGAAGTCATAGCTCATCGTCGTGATCTGTTCGGTCGCCTGAGTCGAGCCGGGATTGACTATGACTTTCGTCAGGTTGGCGTGCGTCGAGTCTTCGTAGAAATATTGTGCGACGTACGATCTCGGATCGGTCGTCGTGAGGCGGTTGCCGTAACCGTCGTAGGTGTGCGTCACGTCGAACCACTGGCTTCCCTGATCGTGCCAGACGCTGACCTTCGTCACATTGCCCACGCTCGGCGCAGCGCCGTAAGACTGCCCGTCATAGCTGTAACGCATCTGGCTCGCTCCGGTAATGCTCTGTTCCGCAGCGTTGAGTATCAATGGCGCGAATGTGCTCAATGACCGCTTGGCGTAGACGTTCCCCGAATTTGAAGCCGTAGCCTGGTTGTAAAAGCCGCCCGTCGTGGTTCTGAGCAGCACGGCGGCGCCGGGCACGCCCGTCGGCACGTTCTGCGCATCGCGCGATACCAGCGCAGGATCGAACCAGTCGTAGCTTTTTTCTTCCAGCAGATTGCCGTTGTAATCGTAATCGAAGGTTTTGGCCGACATCTTGATCGGCGACCCGCCTTCCATCAACGTAGTGTATTCGGCCGCAACCACCGGATTGAACGTCACCTGCGTATTGGCGCCGGGAGCGATGTTTTCGCCTCCGGAAAATGTCATCAGCGCCCATTGTCGCTCTATGCGCACCTTCCCCGAGTTATCGATCCGGTAAACCAATCCCTCCTTGCCCCCGAAGCCCGAGTAGGAATTCAGAAACGCCGGATCGTGCGGATATTTGGTCTCGATCACCGTCGAGCCGTCGGGCCCGGTTACAGTTCCGCTCGTAGGCCCGATTGCGTATTCCCATTCGCCGAGCGTGACTTCGGCGCTGCTCTCGATTCGTTTGAGCTGCTTGAGCGTCAGACTCTCGCGCGGCGGGTCGTTCGGATCGGTATAGACATGATCGCCGTCGAAGCTGTAGCTGTAATCGACGATCGCCCCAAGCGGCGTCGTCATACGGCTGAGCGATCCCCACCCGTGCGATGCCGTACTCACACTCAGCGGGGATGTATTGCAGTCGGGCCGCCACTGCTCGTTGATGCTGTCGGTTGCATCCGAATTGTAAGCGAAGGTGAATTCGCGGCGAGACAAACCCGTCTCCGTCAACGGCAGTACGATCGAGCGGATGACGGTGAGTTCCTGATTCACCACTTCCGCCGCGTCGGTGCATTGCGCGTCGTTGATCCAGTAGATCTTGCCCTGCACCTGCGTCGCGCCGAAATTGATGTCGATCGTCACCCAGTCGCCCCCTACGGTCTGGTACTCGACAACCCCCAGCCCCAGCCCGCCGTTGCCCGCCGGATCGTATACGTACCTGATCTCGCGCGAGGTCAGTTCGTCCTGATAATGAGTGGTCGTCACTCCGTAGCCGTCGGTTGCGCTCCAGATTTTGATCTTGTTGCCGTTGGAGTCGGTGATGCGCTGTATGCCGCTGCTGAGTTGTTCGACCTTCGCGCCGTCGGGCAGCAAAAGCGTCCAACTGCCGACCAGTCCGCTGAAGAGGGGTTGATCATCCTCGATTCTGACCCATAGACGGCTCCCGTCCCAGGAGTAATACCGCATCGGCGCGTCTTCGCTCCCGCTGCCGGGATTATCCTTGTAATAACCGCGCAGATAGGGATGATTTCCATAAGTATCGCTGTAGGCGTAATAATCGGTGGGTCGTAGTTCGTGTTCGGCGCCGTCCGGCGTCAGGAGGACGACTTTCGTCCATCGGTTTTGCGTCAGCAGATCGTATTCCGGGTCGCTC
>JAHBSF010000156.1 GCA_019639255.1 Acidobacteriota bacterium
TAACTCAAAACTTTGTTTACAGAGTAATAAGTCAACCGGCCCAAAGTCGCGCCGTCGGGCAGCGGCAAGCCCCCACTATAGGCCGTCTTCGGGTTTTGTGGGGGTAGTTGACGTATTGTGCTGGTTTCCTCGCTTATGGTTAATTCTATTCTTCAATGCAGACAACTTGGTGAACCATCTCTGCAGGCGATTTGAAGACTGAATCCGGAAAGCGACATCGCCCGGAATGGACAGTTCAACCTCTGTTCCCGCTGCCGCGCTGCTTCGCACAACGAGCTGCGCGCCGATTCTCTCGGCTCGGTTTCGCATGCTCATCAGCCCCCAGTGGCCATCGCGTCCCGCTCGCAGCACCTGAGGGTCAATCCCGCAACCGTCATCGCTGACGAGAACTCGCAAGCGATCAGCAGTATATTCCAGTTCGACTTCGATGTTTTTCCCCTGGGAATGCCGGACAGCGTTGACCAGCGCTTCGCGCCCGACCAGGTAAATTTCGTCGTGCAAGACCGGGGGCAAAGCCCTCGGCCGCCCTTCGACAATAATGCGAAAACCAAATTGCTCTTGTACGGCAAGCTCCCGCCGGATGCGCGAAAATGACTGTTCAAGACTGAGCGAATCTCTCGTCGTCGGGCGGAGCCCGCGCAATGCATTGCGGCCCTCATCGATGACCTGCCTCATTAGCTGAACAACGCGGCCGAACCGCTGCTTCGCCGGCAAATCTTCCGGCAGTTGATCCACCGCAACGTGGAGTTGCATTGCCGCGCTGATAAATCCCTGCAGCAAAGTGTCGTGCAGTTCCTGCGCAATGCGTGTCCGCTCGGCGAGCCGTTCTTCAAATCGGTCGTTTAATTGCGCGGCAAGCCGACGCAGGTGTAGGCGATACCAGGCGACTGCGACGAACACGCAGATCAACAAGCTCGCGAACCGAAACCACCACGTTTGCCAGAATAGGGGCGGAATTTCGAAGCCGATCACGGCTTCCGCGCCGTTCCAAAGCCCTTCGCTGTTGGTCGCCATCACGCGGAACCGGTACGAACCTGGACCCAGATTCGTGTAGACGGCCTCTCGCGCACTCACAGGCTCGCTCCAGCCGCGATCAAAATTATCCAGTCGATAGCGAAATCTCAGGCGTTCGGGCGCCGAAAGACTCACCCCCGCATAACTGAACATGACGCGCTGAGGCGCCTCCGGCAGGCGAACCGGGCCATTCAGGTCAATCGGGCCGCCATCGGCCGTCATCGTCAAAATGTGAACCAACGCCGGAACCGAACCGCCGCCCAGCCGGGCCGGATCAGCAACGGAAAGACCGCGATTCAGGGAAAACCAGATCCGCCCGAGCGGATCGGCAACGACCGAGCGATGACGCCTGACGCCTTCGGTGCTCGGCAAGCCATCCGCCAGCCCATACTCGCGCACATCTCCGTCGCCGAGCGAGCCGGTTATAAGATTGTCGCGGTTCACTCGCACGACGTGATTTGCGGCGGCGAACCAGGTGCGCTCTTCAGCATCGACGTAAAGCGGCCCTCCCCTCTCCATTCCCGCGCCTTCCGCCGCCGGATACGTCACAAACACGGTGTCACGGAAACGCTCAATCCCTTGTGTGCTTCCCACCCAGAGATTCCCCTCGCGATCTTCAAAAAGCGCCGTCACGGCTCCGCCGCGCTTCTCCGCCGAAAGAACCCCTTTGGCGTTGATGCGCGCAAGCCCATTGGCCGTCCCTACCCAGATGTTCGATTCACGGTCTCTGATCAGCGCCAAGGTCCGGATGCGCTCGAGCGAACGCAGCACGCCGCCCCGCGTGAATTCGGTTCCATTCCAACGCGCAACGCCGCTGTCAGTGCCGATCCACAACTCCTGATTGTCGAGGGGCAACAGACAGTTGATCTTCTTGTTGTCTTGCACTCCCCGTCCAATGTGAGAGAGCCGGCCTTCGCTTAAAGAGAAGAGTCCTGCATCCCGCGATCCCATCCAGACCGTGCCGTCCGCGCCTTCCGCCATTGAAATCACCAGGAAGTCAAGCGGCGTGGATTCGGGCGCCAATGGTATGAAATTCCCTCCGCTGAATCTCAACTTCCCATTGGCAAGCGCCGAAAGCAGGACATCGCCTTTTATCCCGCGGCACATGGCTGTGATGCCATGCTCCCTTTGCCCGAATCCGGATAAGGCGTTCACAAATTTACCGTCGCGATAGCGCAGCAGACTATCGCCCTGCAACCGCACCCACAGATATCCTGCGGAGTCCGTCGTCAGACCTAACACCGGGCCGGGAGGGAGCGCGATCGAATCCTCGTAACTGATCAGGCGGAAATTCAATCCGTCGAAGCGAACCAGGCCTTTCTCCGCGCCAATCCAGAGATAACCGTCGGCGGTTTCGGCGATGGCATAAACGATCCCGCCGGGAAACGCCTGTTTCGCGCCCCACTGGTCGCGAATGTATTGCGACAGTGGTTGATTCGGGTCAAGCGCAAGAGCCGTCCGGATCAGGCAGGTTGCGACCCAGCCGGCCAGCAGCCATCGATCCCATCTGAATGCCCAGCGCTGTTTACGCCCCCCTTCAGGGGAGATATTCGAACTTCTCAATCACAACCTCGGCCCCGTTGCGTAGAGGGAGCCTGGAACTGCGAAAGACATATAGCGCCATACGAGTCGCTTCGATGCCGGGCGAAGGAATCCCGGATGTGAAAACCTGTTCAGCAACTGCGCGTCCTGCCGCGCCGGCGCCGCGCACGGTCCTGAAGGAAACCCGACCGGGTTCCCATCGAAACGAATGCGTAAGCACTCCGGCGGGCACGGTGAAACGTGCGACGTTCGCGGCCATATAATAAGGCTGAATGACGTATTGCGCATTATGACTGGTGGGGTCGCCCCAGCGGCTAATCTCGATGTTGACTTCGCGGTAGTTCTGGTCTGCGCCCGCGTAATCGAAGGTGAACATCACAAAAGCGACCGGCAGCTCGAGCTCGGAAGTATCGCGCACGGTGAATGAATACGTCCCGTATCCCATGCTTCGGTTCAGGCTCACTTCTGCGCACGTCCAGTTGTCGTCCGCCTTGGCGATGCGAAGATGCAGCGCGCCGCTCGCATCCACCCAGGCATTTCCCGGGTCGTAGAGGTTCTTGCCGCCGCGATTGCTGGGCGCGCTGCGGACTCTCCACTCATATCCGCTGAATTGGAGCATTTTTGACGGCGGTGAACTCCGCCCCTTGACTATGGCTACGGCGGCCACGGCCCCGCCTGGGGTTGGCAGCGTATCGGTGGCGGCCGGCGGACGATAATTCGGCTCTACCAGCAGGGCGGCGTACTCTGTGCCCAGGTGAGTGGCGTTCGTCCATTCCGAGTTGGATTGAATTTTGGTGAATGGCTGGTTTACGAGCGGCTGCACCCACCAGGCTCCGGTTCGGGCGTACAACACAATCTGCTGTCCGGCGCGTGCGCCCAACACCCGCCCTTCGATGATGTCGTGTTTATCCCGGCCGGCTTCGTCTGCTTGAGGAATTCGCGTGAATTCGATGGAAGGGTCAACAGTCGCCCCTGACGGCCGGCAGCCGCCCAGCAGTGCGCAAACAACCACCAACAGGGAGATCTCGCCGATCCGACCGCCTGGCCGGGATTTCTCAGCAGGTCGTTCCGATTCCATGGTCTGCCCTCAGCACTCGCAATCGACCTACAGCGGTATCAATTTTGGTGTTCATTATTCTGACAATCAAGTTCTTTGAGTTTTTCAGCCGCGGAGCGGCGAAAGATCTGTAGCCTGGTGCGCA
>JAHBSF010000157.1 GCA_019639255.1 Acidobacteriota bacterium
AAGCGGCGATTGCCATGTTAGATTAACGGTCCACTAGAACCGTCTATTCGCGGGCACCAGGAGAAGCGCGCCATGTCCGTAACGTCACCTTTTGCGACCCACGAAGTGTTCAACCAGTCGCCGCCAGTGGGCGATGTTGACCTTTATTCCAGCGACCGCGCGCTCACCGGTGCGATTTCCGCATTCGGAGCGGGCAGAGCGGCGGATTCCCTGCGCGAATTCGGGATAACGTTCGGGCGCGCGGAAATGACGGAACTCGCGCGGCTTGCGAACGAGTACACGCCGAAATTGCGCACGCACGACCGGCAGGGTCATCGCGCGGACGTTATCGAGTTTCACTCGGCCTATCACCGCTTCATGGAAGAGAGTGTCAGGGCGGGCGTGCATGCTTCGGTTTGGGCAGCGGATGGTTCGCTCGTGCCAGGCGAACACGTCGCGCGTTCGACGCGGCACTACCTCGCAAGCCAGGTCGAGCAGGGGCACTTGTGCCCGATCACGATGACGCACGCGGCGACCGGCGCGCTCGGTGCGGAGCCGTCGCTATTGAAGGAGTGGCTCCCGCGCATTCGCTCGCGCGATTACGACCCGCGCTTTCTCCCGGCTTCGCAGAAGAAGGGCGTCACTTTCGGTATGGGCATGACCGAGAAACAAGGCGGCACGGACGTCCGGCAGAACACGACGCAAGCAACACCGGATGGCGATGCCTACCGGATCGTCGGACATAAATGGTTCTTCTCGGCACCGATGTGCGACGCGTTTCTTGTGCTCGCGCAAGCCAAAGGCGGTCTCACGTGTTTTCTTATGCCGCGCCATCGCCCTGACGGTTCGCCGAATGCGCTGCGCCTGATGCGGCTAAAAGAGAAGCTCGGCAATCGCTCGAATGCATCGAGCGAAGTCGAGTTCGAAGGCGCGTACGCGCAACGCTGCGGGCCTGAAGGCGAGGGCGTGAAGACCATTATCGGCATGGTGCAGCTGACAAGGCTCGATTGCGTCACGGGTTCGCTCGGGATTATGCAAGGCGCGCTTCGCTACGCCGTGCATCACACGCGCTACCGGACCGTTTTCCAACGTAAGCTTGTCGATCAGCCTTTGATGAAGATGGTGCTGGGCGATCTCGCCCTCGAGCGCGAAGGCGCACTGGCGCTTGCGCTCCGGCTTGCGTCTGCGTTCGACAAATCCGCGAGCGATCCCGACGAAGCGGCGTTCGCGCGCATCGTAACGCCGGCTGCGAAGATGTGGGTGTGCAAAACGACGCCGGCTTTCGTTTATGAGGCAATGGAATGTCTCGGCGGAAACGGTTACGTCGAAGAGGCGCCGCTCGCGCGCTTCTATCGCGAGAGCCCGGTCAATGCGATCTGGGAAGGCTCAGGAAACGTGATGGCGCTCGATCTTTTGCGGGGCGCTGCGCGCGAGCCGGAAGCCGTGCAACGTGTGCTTGCATCGCTCGAAAAATCGATCCGCGACCTCCCAAATGCGGCCCAGGCGTTAGCGCTCGTGAAGGCTGGATTCGCAAGCCCGGAGCGGGAGGCGTTTGCGCGGCGGACGGCGGAAGTTTTGGCTCTGTTGGCTGCCACAGAAGCGCTCGCAAAAAGCGCGCCTTCTGACATCGTCGAAGCCTTCGCCCGGAACAGGCTCGGCGGTCTTTCTCTTAGAAGCTTCGGGAACCCGCTACCGGGGGAATGCGTTGAACGGCTGATCGACAGGACATTCGAACGGGCTTGAAAAAGCTCTTCGTCATTCCATTTCTTCGACGCTGGTTTTGGCGGCCACGATCAGCCGCTGAGACAGCGCAGCCACATGAGGTTACCCACATGAAGACCGCAATTCGTACCGCTCTCGCCGCTGGCACGCTCGCGCTGGCAGCTGGCGCAATTTCTGCCCCCGCAAGCGCCGCTCCGGCAGGCAACCTCGAAGCCCTAAAGAACACCACCGCGCAGACCACGAACGTGCAGTGGCGCCGTCACCACCACGGTCGTAACGCCGCGATCGGCCTTGGCGCTTTCGGCGCAGGAGTCGTGATCGGTTCGGCTCTCGCCAACCAGGGCGGTTACTACGATGCACCGTACGGCTACTACGAGCAGCCCTACGGCTATTATCAGCAGCCTTACGGCAACTGGAGCGCAAACCGCTCCGGCAACCAGCCGGATAGCTGGGATAACCCGGCCGATTACGTCGGTAAGTAAATAACGAAAAGGTGACCGGGGCTCCGTCAGAGCCCCGGTTACTTCTTTGAAATTCCACCAAGTTTACGCTATCAACAACACACGAACGCCGCAGTTTATTCAGGCGGGGTTCATGCCCGGCGATAGAAACTACACCCCGACCGCGCAACAGTTCGCGCGTATTCAGCGAGGCTTACAAAACATGAAAACCTTCAAACTTTACAAGTTCGTGCTCGCGCTTGTTGCCGCCGTTCTGATTTCGGCCGGCGCTAGCCAGATCAATTCCGCTTACGCCGCTCCGGCAGCTTCGGTGACGAACCTCAAGGGTGTCGTTAGCGAACAGTCGACCGATGTGCAGTATCGCCGCCGCAGCAACCGCTGGGTTGGTCCGGCCGTTGCACTCGGCATCTTCGGTGCAGCTGCTGCAGCCGCTGCTGCGCAGAACAACGGCTACTATTACAACCAGCCCTACGGCTACTACCAGGCTCCGCGTCAGCGTTGCTGGGTGCAGTCGGGGCCGTATCAGGGTCAGGGTTACTGGGCTTGGTGCTAATTTAACCGGCTTCCCGGTTATCTAGAGACGGCGGGCGAAAGCCCGCCGTTTTCTTTTTTGCGCGCTGCTATTTGCTGAGCGTCGTCGCGACGAAGAGCGCGGCAGGAATAGAAACGAGCGCTACAAGCATTTGGATTGTGAGAATACGCGCGAGCAACGGCGCGTCGCCTCCCATCTGCCGCGCGAGCATGTATCCGTTCGGTGCCGACGGCACGGAGGAGGCGATGGCAATGACCGCCAGCGCCGCGCCCGTTACGCCTGCGAAGTAGGCAACGGTAAGTGCGATCGCAGGCAACAAGAGCATCTTTACAGCGGTTGAGATCACGACAGCGGCGTCGATCTTCGCAAGTGTCTTCAGGTTCAAGCCTGCTCCGACAATCATCAGTCCGAGTGGCAGCGAAGCCTGTCCGAGTGCATTCACAAAAGAAGAGAAAACTTTCGGCAACGGCACGCCCGAGGCGTTGAGCAGGATTCCCAGTCCGCACGCCCAGATGAACGGATTTCGCAGGAGGTGCCAAAGGACGTGCTTCACTTTGGCAGGCGAGTTCGGCGCATAGCGGGCGAGCACGACAACGCTCAACACGTTGATCAGCGGGATCATGCTTGCGAGTGCGACCGCGGCGAGCGCAAGACCGATTTCACCCAAGAGCGTCGAGGCCACACCGACGGCAATGTATGTGTTCCAGCGCACTGCGCCCTGAAACACAGATG
>JAHBSF010000158.1 GCA_019639255.1 Acidobacteriota bacterium
GCGATTGGGTCCACCTTCAGGTCGCGCGAAATTTCCGGGAGCGAGGTCGCAATGACGCTCGAATCCACGTTCTCCATGAAGAGTGCGGTGGCGACGATGAGGGGGACGAGGATTTCGCGGCGCATGCGGGGGAAGGTTTCCGGGGCGTTTGATAGCCCTCAAGGAACGCCGCGTCACCCTTTTGCGTTCAGTTGTTCGCGCGTTCAATCCTGCCTTGCAGCGGGCGCGAGGCTCACTACATCTTCCGCGGGTCCAAAGGAGGCCTGTCGCCGATGATCTATCTTCTCGCCTTCTTTCTGCCGCCGCTCGGCCTCTTGCTGAACGGGCAGCCGTTCGCGGCGATGTTCAACGCTTTCCTATGGGTGATCTGCTTCTTCATCGGCTGGTTCTTCTGGCCGGCCTGGCTCGTGCCCTCGGGCCACGCGATCCTCGCGATCTATATGCGCAACGACGAGCGCCGCCATCGCGAGCTTGTGGACGCTATCCAGAAGCACGGCCCGCCCCCGGGCTGGGGCCGCTAAGCCCGCCTATTTGATCGGCGGGAGCGGCAGCTTCGCTTCGCCGCTCTCCATCACGAAGCGATAGTCGAGCGAATACCAGGGCGCGTCCGCATCTCCTTGCGGATGCGCCTTTTCGTGCCGGACGAAATCGCCGATCAGTGCGCGTGTGACGCCGAACTGCACATCGGAATCGAGATGCTCCGCACCCGCGGCATAGACCTGCGAAATGAGCGTCTTGAAGCCGGGCTTGAAAATCAGCGCGTGCACGTGCGCCGGGCGGAACGGGTGGCGCTTCTGCGCGTCCAACAAACGGCCGACGACGCCGCTAGTCGGGATGGGATAGCCCGCAGGCAACACCGAGCGAAACCAGAAGCGTCCGTCTTTGTCGGTGGTGAACTTGCCACGGAGATTCATTTCCGCCTGATCGGGGTCCTGGTTTTCGTAAAGACCGACAGGCGAAGAATGCCAGACATCGACCTCGGCACCTTCAATCGGCTTGCCCGCTTTGTCGACTACGGTGCCGTTCATGAAGAGTGCAGGGCCGGGCGTGTCCGAGCGGACGATCAATCCACCGTTTTCGGTACGCGGCGAATTCAGCCGCCAGAACGGGCCGAGAAGCGAGGCGTTCGTTTCGGTGTTTCCGCTGTCGCCATTGTTCAGTAGGCAGACGAGCGACGAGACGCCGAGCGAGCCCGCCATCAGCACGACTTCGTTATGGCTTTCGTTCGTTTGCTGGCCGAGTTCGATGAGAATTTTCGCGGCACTCCGAAATTCTTCTTCCGAGAGACGTACATCGCGGACGAATGCGTGAAGGTGGGTAACTAACGAAACCATGATCTCGCGGAGCCGCGCGTCTTTGGTTTGCTCCATGACGCGCAAGACTTGTGCAGTGAGCTCGTGGCTGTTGGAAACAATCATCTTCATTCACGCCTTTCCAAACATCGCAACTAAACCAATCCGGCAAATCGGACCATGGAAAATCCAGGGAAGGTTCGACCCGGATTCCAAACGGCACTCCGCGATCTCGCGTCCTTGCAAACGCAGTTTACAGGCGATCCAAGGGGAGGGTGATAAAGTTTTTTTTGAAATTCGCGGAAGGAATGAGTGAAATGAAGAAATGCGCTGGGGACTTTGCTTCATCCCCGCTTCGCTGCGTTTATCTCTTCGCATCTTCCAAAATATAGCTGGCGCCTTTCGCGGCGATCATCGCGGTCGGCGTATTCGTGTTGCCAGACGTGATCGTCGGCATGATCGAGGCATCGACCACGCGTAGCCCGCTAATTCCGTGCACGCGCAGTCTCTCGTCCACAACCGCGAGCGGATCGCTCGGCAGTCCCATCTTCGCGGTGCCGACAGGATGGAAAATCGTCGTGCCGATATCGCCCGCGGCTTTGGCGAGAGAATTGTCGTCGTCGCCGACAGTAGGGCCGGGCAGAAATTCTTCCGGGCTGAAACGCAAGAGCGCCTGCTGACGCATCAATCTTCGCGTTACGCGAATTGCATCCGCCGCAACCTGCCGGTCCTCTATCGTCGAAAGATATCCCGGCGCGATGGAAGGTTTCGCGTCGATCTCGCGGGATGTGATCTTGATCGTGCCGCGCGAAGTCGGACGAAGATTGCACGCCGCAACTGTAATCGCCGGGAAGCGGTGCAGCGGTTCGCCGAACCGGTCGAGAGAAAGCGGCTGCACATGAAACTGAATATTGGGGCGCTCCTGCGTTTCGTTCGAACGCGTGAAGATTCCGAGTTGCGATGGCGCCATCGTGAGCGGACCGCGACGGCGCAACGCGTAGTCGAGGCCCATGCCTGCGCGCCGCCATAGCGAATGATATGTCTCGTTCAACGTACGCACGCCGCGCATCTTGTAGATTGCGCGCTGCTGCAAGTGATCCTGAAGATTACGGCCAACGCCTTGACGGTCGAGTTTCACGTCGATGCCGAGCGCTTGCAGCCATTCCGCCGGGCCGATGCCGGAGCGCTGCATTATCTGCACCGACCCGATAGAACCTGCGCACAACACGACTTCGCGTTTCGCGTACACTTCGATTGTTTCGCTGCCCTGCTTGAAGCGCAATCCGGTGACGCGGCCTTTTTCGATGAGCAGGTGTTCGGCGAGTACGTTCGTTTCGACGCGAAGATTCTGCCGCTTCAAAACGGGCTTCAGAAATCCGCGCGCGGAAGACCAGCGTCTGCCGAACCGCTGGTTGACGTGGAAATAGCCGACACCTTCGTTGTTGCCGGTGTTGAAGTCCGGCGTTTTGTTGATGCCCATCTCGGTTGCCGCGTCCGCAACAGCATCGAGAACTTTCCATGAGATGCGCGGCGGCTCGATCCGCCAGCCGCCGCCGACGCCGTGATGTTCGCTGTCACCGAGGAAATGATCTTCGAGTTTGCGGAATTCCGGCAGCACGTCCGACCAGCCCCAGC
>JAHBSF010000159.1 GCA_019639255.1 Acidobacteriota bacterium
AAGCTGGCGGAGTAGTCACAGTCTCTTTCCGTTGATCCGGTTCGATTCGATTCGGTGTTTTCTTTTTCTTACAAAAAATCCGACACATCGGTGAGCCTGCCCGTTACAAGAAGCAGCCGGGCGTAGCCGATCGAGTGGTCGTAGCGGGCGTGAAGCGCCCCGAGGCGCGCACGCACTACAGCGGTTTCGGCGCGCAACACCTCGGTTATTGTCGAAAGCCCTTCGCGGTAACGATCCTGCACTATGCGCCAGGCTTCCGTAGCCTGCTCGACGCTGCGCGCGGCAACATCGAGTCGCCCGCGCGCAGACAGAAAGTTCTGATGTGCGCGAATGACATCGAGACGCACATCATTCGCCGCCTTGTCGCGCTCGCCCTCGGCAATGGCGGCAGAGGCTTCCGCAGCGCTTATTCGTGAACTGCGTCCTGCGTCAAAAATCGTGAAGGTGAGACTCGCGCCCACCGCATAATCGCCGCTGCCGCTTGCAAGGTTGCGCCCGCTCAGACCGTAGCCCGTAAATACGTCTACGCGCGGCAACCATTCGCCGCGTGCGCCCCGCACAGCAGCCTCGCGCGCGCGCACTTCCAGATCCGCACGCAGGAAATCCGGCCGGTTTGCAAGAGCTGTGCGCACGAGTTCGCCTTCGGCATCGGCGACAAATGTGCGTTCCGCGAGTGCTGCGGTGAGCCGGGGCGAGACTTCGAGCGGAAGGCCGATCGTCAGATTGAGCGCCGCGCGCACAGCGGCGAGATCTCCCTCGGCAGTTATCCGCTCCTGCCGAAATTCGGCAAGCTGCACCTCGGCCGCAAGCAGATCGGAGGCAACGGCCGTACCTACATCAACCCGATCGCGGCTGAGCTTGACGTCGGCCTCGGCCGTTCGCACCGCATCGTCGGCTACGCCCAGACGGGCTTCGGCAAGCAGCACGCCGTAGTAAGCGCTTAATACCTGGAAGCGAATGCCCTGGCGGGCTTCTTCGCTGTGCGCATCAGCCTGTTCCAGACGCACGGCGGATTCGCGCTGTCGGGCCGCAGTGCGTCCCTGATCAAAAAGCGGCGCGCGTATTTCGAGGCTTGAGCGGAAGTTGTTGAGCGACGGAGGGCTGTTTAGAGACTGGACCGAAAAATTCTGCGGGCCGAAGCGCGCCTGTTCAAGCAGCGAGCCGAATACGAATACCGGGTTGTTGCTGCGCGTAAAAGCCTCGCGAAACTGCATGACCGGGAGCCGTCCGGCGCGCGCCTCCGCCTGCTGCGCCGCCGCCATACGGCGCCCCGCTTCGGTTGCGCGCACCGCAGGATGCTCGCGCAAGGCGCGTTCGACCGCGGCGGCAATCGTCAGTTCGTCGGATTGTGGAGCGCGAGCGGCAATGGCGCCTCCTTGCGGCGGCGCCGGCGTCTGCCCGAATCCCGCAACTCCGCCCGGCACAAGCAACATCGCCATAACCGCCGCCGCCGCGCGCCTCGACCCGCTTATCCACCTCATCGAATTCGCCCTCCGTCAATGGTAAATACCCGGTCAATGCCCCGCTTCGCGCCTGAATCCCAGCCGCCCGAGAACCGTCATCACCGGACACCAGTCGGTAAAGGCCGACTGAATCAGATTTACCGCAATGAATCCCGTGAAGAAAAACCACAGCGGAGTATGATAAATCCCGAGCAACACGCTCGCCATAGTCATCACCCCGGCGATCAGTCGCAACATCCTCTCCATCGTCACCCTGTTCGTTATAGCTGACATCCTATTCCTCCTGTTCCCCTTGCCTCAGCTTTTTCAGAAATTTTTCCTTCCAATCACTCCCTACCTCCCCCATCGCTATCCCCATCCTGATCTTCATGGCTATATCCCCTCATCAAACAACGCTACTATATTCCTATATAGTCATATAGTCAAGACAAAAAAAAAGACGGGGCAGGGAGCGAACGCCGGGAGATACCCGAGGTTCGTCCCCGCCCCGTTGTGGCGGTTAAAGATGATTTCAGCGGGAGGGTGCGCCGGTTATTTGTTTTTGATGAGGTGGTAGAGTGCGCCGCCGCCGCCGCCGAGCAGCGCACCCACGCCCGCGCCCTTCCTGCCGCCTACGGCGCCGCCCACGCCCGCGCCTATTGCAGCCGGCGCGGCGATGGTCAGCACGTTCTTAAGCGTGGAATTGCGCTTGCGCTCCACAAATACCGGGCGCTGGCGCGCGGCGCTGCGGTAGGCTACGGGCTGCACGCCCGACCGCGCAGCTACGGGCGCCGAAGTGTTCGCCGCCACTACTGCCTGGTAGCCGTCGGCGAAGCCCTGTTTGAAGCCCTCGTTGTAGCCCTCGCGCGTTGTAGTCGCAAGACCGTTGCCCTGGCCCGTAGTACCGGCCTCAAAGCCATCGCTGTAGCCCGTCTTGTAGTCGCTCAGATAGAAGGCCGAGGCTTCGGCTTCGGGCGCGGTTGCGGGCGTCGGAGATGCGGCCACCGCTGCGCCGCCGCTGTTGAATGCTTCAGCCCTGTCCGATGAAGTCATTCTCCCGAAAAGAAATCCCGACAACACTAGCGCTGCCGCCAAACCGTACACTATCAAACGATTCCGATTAGTCATCTCGGTCTCCTCCTTGTTCCGTTTCAATTCGGGGCCTTTCAGTATTCGCTTCTGCCTAACTATCTATCTAACTATCTATGCAATTCCCTTGCCGGAATTACTAGATCTCGCTAATCTCTCTTTAATTACAGGAATAGCTGGATTTAGCCGGGCACGGCAGGCTGCTCTGGAGGGTCTGGAAACGGGCGGCAATGTCTGATTTAGTGTGCAGGGATGTAAGAACTACACGATTTGCGGCAAACAGCGGACATTAATGAACTGGAACATTACACGAACTGTAAGAGAAATAACGGAACAA
>JAHBSF010000016.1 GCA_019639255.1 Acidobacteriota bacterium
GACGCCGCTTCTCTACACCTACCCAGGGCTTACGCCCTGGGCTACAGATCTTTCGCCGCTCCGCGGCTGAATAACTCAAAACTTTGTTTACAGAGTACTTATCAGCGGGAAACCGCTGAAGGCGCCCCTTCAACCTTCGCGTCATACCCGGAGGCGAAGACATCTTTCAGAATTTTACGAATGCAAAGATTTCTGTATCCAACCTCATAATCTGATCAAAGACGGCGCCCATCAGCGCACTGCAATACCACAATGTGGTGATGTCCCAACATCCTTGAAAGTGGTAGCGAAAAACCATTCGATTTCGTGATGTATTGCTCGCCCCGAAAGTTCATAATCTGAAGTCGTAAGAGCGTTGAAAGAGTCGTAAGAGCGTTAAGAGCGTTGAAAGAAACGATTGAAAGACGGAGGAGGTCCTGATGAAAACGATGCGAATCATTGCGTTAGGGGCGCTGATCGTCGGAAGCGGGGTGGGGCTGGTAGTGGCGGGGACGCAGCAAGCGGGAGTCAGGCGCGCTGATCGCACAACCGCGCCCACGGATGTGAGCGCGCAGGGCGCACCTCTGCGCGAAACCGTAACCGTCGCCGCGAACAAGCCGATTCCGAACCTGCCGGGCAAGCGGCTGGTCAGCCTCATCGTAGACTACCCGCCAGGGGCTAGCTCACTCCCGCACCATCACGCCCGCTCGGCCTTCATCTACGCCTACGTGCTTGCGGGCGAGATACGGAGCCAGGTTGATGACGAGCCTGTCCGCGTCTACCGACCCGGTGAGATGTGGTTCGAAAGCCCCGGCGCCCATCATCGAGTGAGCGCCAACGCCAGCGACACCAAGCCGGCGCGGCTGCTCGCCGTATTCATCGTCGATGCGGCGGATGAGCAGTTGGTGATCCCGGACTCACAGTGAAAAAAACAGCTATGCATCCAGCCTTGAAAGTACATTGAACCCGCGATGTTCTTTCAATGCACATCCGACACGAGGAGAAAGAAATGAGAATATTCAGCAAAGACCGCGACGCCATCTCAAGGCTCACGCCGGAGCAGTATCGCGTAACGCAGGAAAACGGCACGGAGCCTCCCGGCGCCGGTGAATATCTGGATAACAAAGAACCCGGCATCTACGTCGATATTGTGTCGGGCGAGCCGCTGTTCGCCTCGTCCGACAAATATGAATCGGGATGCGGCTGGCCCAGCTTCACCAAGCCGATTGAACCCGACAATGTCAACGAACTCCGGGACACCTCATACGGCATGACGCGCATCGAGGTACGTTCGACGCACGGCGACAGTCATCTCGGACACGTATTTCCCGACGGGCCGCGCGACCGCGGTGGATTGCGCTATTGCATCAACTCGGCCTCGCTGCGGTTCATCCATCGCGACGATATGGAGGCCGAAGGTTATGGGGCTTACCTGAACCAGGTGGAGGAATACCATGACTGAGGAACGCGCCATTCTTGCCGGAGGCTGCTTCTGGGGCGTGCAGGATCTCATCCGCCGCTACGACGGCGTGCTGGCGACACGGGTCGGCTACACGGGCGGCACTAACTCCCACGCGACCTATCGCAATCATGACGGGCACGCCGAAGCAGTGGAGATCGTCTTCGATCCTGCCCGCATCAGCTATCGCCAACTCCTTGAGTTCTTCTTCCAGATTCACGACCCAAGCACGCGCAATCGGCAGGGCAACGACATCGGCGCCAGCTATCGCTCCGCGATCTTCTACACGAGCGACGAGCAGAGGCGGGTTGCCGAAGACACGATCGCCGACGTCGATGCTTCAGGTTTGTGGCCCGGCAAGGTTGTGACCGAAGTAGTGCCGGCAGGCGAGTTCTGGGAGGCCGAGCCTGAGCATCAGGATTATCTCCAACGATATCCCGCCGGCTACACCTGCCATTACCTCCGGCCCAACTGGAGACTGCCGCGTCGCAGCGAACTCTAACGGGAGGTTCGTAGATGAAGATTTTTATTGCCGGGGGAACGGGAGCAATCGGTCGTCCGCTGATCGCGGAATTGCTTGCCAAAGGACACGCGATAGCTGCGCTGACGCGTTCTCCGGAAAAAGCGCAGGCTCTTGTGGAACAAGGCGTAGAACCCGCGGTTGCCGATGTCTTTGATTCTGAAGCGGTCAAAGCAGTGGTGCGCCGTGCGCAGCCGGAAGTTGTGATTGAACAACTCACCGCGCTGCCCAGAACTTACACTCGTGAGTCGTTGAGCGCCGCTGGTGCTTTCAACGATCGCCTTCGTTTCGAGGGCGGAGCCAATGTGCTGGCAGCCGCGCAAGCGGCGGGTGTGCGGCGTTACCTGCGGCAATCCATCGCCTTTTGGGCAGTTCCTGGTCGTGGCTTGGCCGATGAAGCAACACCTCTTGCATTCGATGCTTCGCCGTATGTTGCAGCAGATGCCCGATTAATCACCGAGCTTGAGCGTCGCTTGCAGGAACATCCCATCATGGAAGGGATCGCCCTGCGGTATGGCTTCTTCTATGGCCCCGGCACCTGGTTCAACCCCGACGGCGATGTTGCCCGACAGGTGCGACAACAACAGTTCCCGATAGTCGGCAATGGCGAGGGCGTCTGGTCGTGGTTGCACATTCAGGACGCGGCGATTGCCACCGCTCAGGCAGCAGCGCAAGGCAAACCGGGGATTTATCTGATTGCGAACGATCAGCCGTTGGCGGTGCGCGAATGGCTCCCGGCGTTTGCTCGATGGCTGAAGGCTCCGCCACCGCCGCAGGTATCGGTTGAGGATGCGCTGAAAGCGAGTGGCGCGGATGCGGTTTACTACGGGACGCAGATGCGAGGCGTATCGAATGCCAGGGCAAAACGCGAATTGAATTTTCAGCCGCGCTCGTTGGAGTGGATTGTTGATAGGGGTGCATATGGAAAAGTCACACGAGCATCGTGAGCCTGCATCGGGCGCGCGCACCCCACACGTCGTCATCGTCGGCGGAGGTTTCGGCGGCCTTTATGCAGCGCGCGGGCTTGCACGAGCGCCGGTCACTGTCACGCTCATTGACAAGCACAACTACCATCTCTTCCGGCCCATGCTCTACCAGGTTGCAACCGGTCTTCTCTCCTCGGATGAGGTCGCCGCACCGATCCGCTCAATCCTGCGACTACAGAAGAACGTGACGGTCCTGATGGCGGAGGTGGTCGGGGTTGACCCGCACGCCCGCGTTGTATTCACGCGCGAGGGCGCGGTTGCGTATGATTATCTCGTTCTTGCGACCGGTATCGAGTACAACTACTTCGGTCACGAAGAGTGGAAGGCCGTCGCGCCGGGACTTGCTTCGGTGGACGACGCGGATCGGATTCGAGGCAAGATACTGACGGCGTTTGAATCAGCCGAAGAGTTGGCGGCGAGCGGGAAGGCTGATGCCTCTACGCTTCACGAACTCTTGACGTTCGTTCAGGTCGGCGCGGGCACGGCCGGCGTCGAGATGGCCGGCACGATGGCCGAGATGTCGCAGATGGCGCTGGCCGAGGACTTCCGCCATATCGATCCGCGTTCGGCCCATATTCTCCTGTTCGAGGCGGCGCCTCGAATTTTGCCCACGTACCCCGCAAGCCTTTCTGAGAAGGCCCGTCGCCACCTCGAGCATCTCGGCGTCGAAGTCCACACGAATGCAAAAGTCGAGCGAGTTGACGACCACGGTGTAATCGTCAACGGCCAACGCATCGCGAGCCGCACGGTGCTGTGGACGGCGGGTGTCGTCGCCTCGCCTGCGGGCCGCTGGCTCGGCGTTGATGTAGACAGGGCAGGGCGTATCAAAGCGAACCCGGACTTGTCGATTCCAGGTCACCCGAATGTGTTCGCCGTCGGCGACACGGCGGCGATAACCGCCTACACCCGAAGCCTGTTCGGCATCAGGAGCAAGACGCCGGAGTTGCTTCCGGGCGTCGCGCAGGTTGCAATCCAAGGTGGGAAGTATGTTGCGAGCCTCATCCGGCGGCGGGTCAATGGCAAACGCTCGACGAAGCCGTTCTGGTACTGGGACAAGGGGAATATGGCAATCGTGGGCCGGACGTTCGCCGTGGCGGACCTCAAGTATGTCCGCTTCTCAGGGTTCACGGCGTGGCTGCTGTGGGCAGGCGTCCACATCTATTTTCTGATTGGGTTTGCGAATCGGCTGTTGGTGGCGTTGCAGTGGGCGATGTCGTTCGTCACGAAGCGACGCGGGGTTCGCATTCTTCCACTCGCCCAAACGGAACAAAAGAAATGTAACGAAAATTACAGAAAAGGTGAATATTTCCGTATGTTTCGTCTTATTTCGTATGTTCCGTTATCTCTCTTTTTTGCCCCAATGTCGTGTGGCGTGATTTAGAAGACCATTACCCCCGGTCTGCGCTTCACTAGCGGCGCGCTGCTGATTGGAGTTGTACTGCGATGAAAAAGTTTGATGCCATTATCATCGGAGCCGGTCAGGCCGGCCCTTCGCTCGCGGGCAAATTGACAGCCGCGGGTTTCACCGTAGCCTTTATTGAGCGCAAGCTGTTCGGCGGCACCTGCGTCAATACGGGGTGCATGCCGACCAAGACGCTGGTTGCCAGCGCTTATGCAGCGCATCTGGCGCGGCGCGCGGCTGATTACGGCGTCGTGCTGGACGGCGCGATTCGCATTGACATCAAAAAAGTGAAGGCGCGGGCCGACGCGGTCGCCGCCAACGCCCGTACCGGAGTCGAGAACTACCTGCGCGGGATGCAAGGCTGCACCGTGTTTGCCGAACACGCGCGTTTCGAGGGGCCGGATACGGTTCGCGTCGGCGAAGACCTGCTGACCGCACCACGCATTTTCATCAATGTGGGCGGGCGTGCTGTCGTGCCTGACTTTCCCGGCATTGATAAAGTTCCGTACCTGACCAACACCTCTATGCTCGCGCTCGACTCGTTGCCGGAGCACCTCGTGGTTGTGGGCGGCAGTTATGTCGGCCTTGAGTTTGCGCAGATGTACCGGCGTTTCGGCGCGCAAGTGACCGTCATCGAAAAGGCGGCGCATCTGGTCGCGCGAGAAGACGAAGACGTTTCCGAATCGATCCGCGAGATTCTCGTGCGCGAAGGCGTTGCAGTGCGCACAAGCGCGGAATGCATCAGCCTTGCCCCGCACGAAAAAGGCGTGTCGGTTGGCGTCAACTGCAACGAAGGTGAACCCGCATCCATTGGGTCGCACCTTCTGCTGGCGGTAGGTCGTCGTCCGAATACGGGCGATCTGGGTTTGGAAAAAGCGGGCGTGGCGACCGATGCGCGCGGCTGCATCACAGTGGACGACGGCCTGGCGACGAATGTGCCCGGCATTTGGGCGCTCGGTGATTGCAACGGTCGCGGCGCGTTTACACACACGGCATACAACGACTTTGAGATCATAGCCGCCAATTTGCTGGACGGAGAGCGGCGGCGCTTGAGCGATCGCATTCCCGCCTACGCGCTTTACATTGATCCGCCGCTCGGCCGCGTCGGGATGACGGAACGCGAAGCGCGCGCCAGCGGCAGGCCGTTGCTGATCGGCAGCCGTCCGATGAGCCGCGTCGGACGCGCGGTCGAAAAAGACGAAACGCAAGGCTTCATGAAAATCATCGTTGATGCAGGAACGCGCCGGATTCTGGGCGCTTCAATCCTCGGCACGGGCGGCGACGAAGCGATTCACGGCGTGCTGGATATCATGAATGCCGATGCGCCTTACGAAGTATTGGAACGAGCCGTGCCGATTCATCCGACGGTTTCAGAACTGATCCCGACGATGCTGAACGGACTGCGGCCCATCGAGGAAATGTAAGACGGCGAACGATGGCCGTCCAACAACGCCGCGGCGACATTCGCGTAGAATCGAAGCCGGGCGATACGTGCTTTCAAGCGCGTGCGCCGCTAAATCAAACCCAAGACACTGGAACATTGAAGGGGATGCGGAACGAGCGGAAGGTTAAAATCTTTTCCGTCCATTCGGTTCATTCCGTTTGTTTCGTTTTTCTCTCCTATGTTCCAATGTCATGGGGTTTGATTCGGACAAAGGGTTGGATTTGGACAAAGCAGGGATTACCGGACGATTGCGATGACTTTTTATCGAACCATTCGACAGGCAACCGAAGCCCTCGGCAAACCGCTGACGGAGGAGGATTGCGTCGTCCAATCCATGCCAAATTGCAGCCCGGCGAAATGGCATCTGGCGCATACCAGTTGGTTTTTCGAGACGTTTGTGCTGAAACGTGAACTCGCCGATTATCAACTGTTCCATCCGGACTTTCGCGTGCTTTTCAATTCCTACTACCAAGCTGTGGGAGAGCAATACCCGCGCCCTCAGCGAGGGTTGTTGACGCGCCCCAGCTTGCAGCAAATCCTCGCCTATCGCCGGCACGTGGACGAGGCGATGGAACGCCTCTTCGCGCAGCCTGAGCGGCTCACGCCTGCGGTTTGGAGCGTCATCGAATTGGGCTGCCATCACGAACAACAACATCAGGAATTGCTGCTCACGGACATCAAGCATTTGTTTTCCTGCAACCCGCTGTCTCCGATCTATCGCGACGAGGCTGCGCCCAAACAGGAGCACGCGGCTGCGTTGCTGTGGCGCAATTACGAAGAAGGGTTGCATTGGATCGGGGCGGAGAATGAGGGATTTTCTTTCGACAACGAGCGCCCGCGTCATCGCGTATTTCTCGAATCGCATGCACTGGCTTCGAGGTTGGTGACGTGTCGGGAGTATCTGGAATTTATGCAGGATGGCGGCTACGCACGACCTGAAATGTGGCTTTCAGACGGCTGGGACGCGGTACAACGGCAGCGCTGGCAAGCACCGCTTTATTGGGAACAGGACTCGGATCGCGCCTGGATGATCTTCACGCTGACGGGACGACGTGCAATCCATTTGGATGAACCCGTCAGCCATATCAGCTATTACGAAGCCGATGCGTATGCGCGGTGGGCGGGCGCGCGCTTGCCGACGGAAATGGAATGGGAACGCGCCGCCGCGGCCGTTCCGGTCGCCGGAAATTTTGTAGAAAGCCATCGCTTGCATCCAATGCCCGCCGCCGAGAGTTCGCTTGTCCCGCAACAATTGTTCGGCGACCTTTGGGAATGGACGCAAAGTCCGTATGCGGCCTATCCGGGTTTTCACCCGCAATCGGGTGCGCTGGGCGAATACAATGGAAAGTTCATGTGCAATCAAATGGTCTTGCGCGGCGGCTCCTGCGCAACGCCGCGATCGCACGTGCGCGCTTCCTACCGCAACTTCTTCGCCCCGGAAACGCGCTGGCAGTTCAGCGGCATTCGACTAGCGCGTGCATAACAGGACGAGGCAGGAGCCGCGTCGGCGTAATCAAAGGGGGCGCTGATGGAACCATTGCCCGCACAATCCGGCCGTGAAAGCCCTTTTGCCGCCGACGTGCGCGCGGGATTGACGGCGCGACGGAAAACGCTGCCGCCGAAATATTTTTATGATGAGTTGGGATCGCAACTGTTCGAGGCGATTTGCGCGTTGCCGGAATATTATCTCACGCGCTGCGAGACCGAAATTCTCAGCCAACACGCGCCCGCCATTGCATCGTATTTGCCGCGGCCAACCAGCATCGTCGAACTCGGCAGCGGCAGTTCGGTCAAGACTCGTTACCTGTTGGAAGCTCTGCTCGCACGACAAGAAACATTGCTGTATCAGCCGATTGATATTTCGGAATCGATGTTGTCCCAAAGTACGCGACATCTCCTGCTGGATTACCCGAACCTGCGAATTCAGGCGCAGGCGGGCGATTACACGCATGGATTGGGAGCCGTCAAACGCGCGCAAGACGGCGCGCTGCTCGTCCTTTTTCTCGGCTCAAACATCGGCAACTACGATCCGCACGAAGCGCAACGACTGTTGACGACTCTGCAACGATCGCTGCGCCCCGGCGATCTGTTGTTGTTGGGCGCGGATTTGAAAAAAGCTCCGGCGCTTTTGGAAGCCGCCTACGACGATGCACTCGGCGTCACAGCAGCCTTCAATCGCAATCTGCTGGTCAGGATCAATCGTGAATTGAGAGCGGATTTCGACCTGAAAAAGTTTGCACATCGGGCGCATTACAACGTTGAAGACGGTCGCGTAGAAATGTACCTCGTAAGTCAGGAAGTGCAGGAGGTGCATCTTCGGAGCTTGAATATTTCGGTCCAATTCCAGCGCGGCGAAACAATTCATACTGAAAATTCGTGGAAGTTCGACCTGGAACAATTGCAAATGCTGGCGGCGCAAAGTGGATTCGCAGCGGTTCATTCCTGGCTGGATCAAGGGAAACATTTCAGTTGTAATCTATGGCAGGTCGCCACTGCCCGGCATTTGCCTGTTTGATGCCCCCAACGCTTACCTGATGTTATCGCTCACTGTATCGGGGCAAAAAAGAGAGATAACGGAACAAACGAAATAAAACGAAAATTACGGAAAAGTTGAATATTTCCGTAGTTTCCGTCTAATCAGTCTGGTTAGACAGCCGCGGCGAGCAGATCCTCCGAACCTTGCACTGCGGCTGACCTGGAGTGCACGGTGCGTTCGTGAACGTGCGCGGCCGGGGTGCGGTCGATCAGGAGGCTGAGCAGTTCGGGCCGGCTGTAGTGGCCGCGCGAGTCCATCATCTGCTTGCGCTTGTCGATCAGCGTGAAGTCGAGGTCGGCGATGACCGCGCCTTCACCCGATCGGATGGGTTCGCCCAGCAAGGCGCCGTCGGGCGCCACGATCGCGGTGAAGCAGCCGCCCGAGATCGGATCGATAGTGCAGCCCGTGTCCTTCATGATTTGCGCCTGCTGCTGCTTCGTCAAATCGAGTCGAACCCATTGCGAGAACCGTGGCGGTGACATCGGCAAACCAGAGTATCGCCCCGGCATGAACTACGCCGTATGGATTCAGTATGCCAGGCTGAATCGGCATTTCAGAAATCACCTGCTCCGGGCTTTGTTCCAGAATAGTAAATTCTATACTTCCTTCAACTCTCATTATCGCTCCTCCCTGTTGGTGTCCTTCTCGTGTAGGGTGAAGACCCGGTGAAGTCAAGCCTGGCGCGAGGCGACCATGATCGCCGCCGACATCCCTTTCCGCGCGTTGTCGCCGTAGGGCGTCGCATCCAAAGGCGGACCGGTTACTCCGCTTTCGCTCGCGGTTGGTACTTCCCGACCTCCGGCCGGAAGGCGATGGCGAGGCGGTTCCACCCATTGTTCACCTCGCGTCCTGCTGTTGAACGAACCGCCCTCGGCGCGTGCCCGTCAGAGCATCTGTAGAAGACCGTCCCTCGCTTGGCTATTGGCGTACCAAGTAGAGCGCCGCCACTCGAACGGCATCATCGGAGAGGAACCTGAAGAACATCTTCCATATAGCGGTCTGCAGCGGCGGCTGCCTCCTCCGGACTGCTCCCCTGCCGGCGCGCGCTCAGGTAGGGCGCATACCAGTCCCACCAGTTGTGTGCGGCGTGCGTTTTCTCGTAGCGGCCGTGGTGTTTCTCCGTCTCGTGCAGCAGCTCTGCAAGGGTCGCGACGTCTGCGGCCCCTGCCCGCCTCGACTCCCACTCGCGACCCGGAAGCCGCGTCGTGATCTCCTGGAGCAGCCACCCGTTTCCGTCCGGATCCTCGAACGACGCGAACGAGAAGTAGGAGCGACCCTCAGGGTCGCGCCCGCCGACGCGCGGGTTCTCTACAGTGACGTTGAAGGGGCCGCCGGCGTAGTGAAAGACCTCGCTCACATCGACGCCGCGGGCTAGAAGGTCGTCGCGGGCGGCGTCGATGTCGTCGACGGCCAGGACAAGGCTGTCGGCCGAGCCAGGCTTGGCCGATTTGATTCCCTTGCCGAAGATGATCGAAGCTTGCGAGTTGTGCGGCGTCATCTGCACGCCTCGGAAGTCGCCCGCCGCGATGTCGATGTCGAGCCGCCAGCCGAGATTCTGGTAAAACGCCTTCGCGCGGTCGACGTCCGTAACGCCGATCATCACGACTTCGAGCTTCAGGTCCAACGGTTCGACCGCTGCGGCTTTTGTGGTTTCCATAAATCCTCCCATGAATTTTCAGCCATAGTTGAAAAGCAGTTCTTGCGGCTTTCGCGTCCTCTTCATCCGCTAACCGTGGGCGCTTTTACAGCCCCTGCGACTTCGGATTATGAGATTTCGGAGCAAGCAATGCATCACGAGAAGGAATGGTTTTTCGCTACCACTTTCAGCAGGGCGCGGAGATACCCTATTCGTGGTAGCCGTCGGCTCAAGGGCTGAAGATGATCGAATCGGGTTGCGGGACCGAAGACGGGTGGTAGGACAATCCGCGCCTGGGTGAGTGTTTATCGTAAGGAATAACAATCTCACGGCGCCCGAACAGCCGGCAGTCGAGCGAAAGCGCTCCCGGCCCGAGTAGAATGATCGAGGCAGCCATAATACTCTTGACGCTCTCTACCCAATACTTTCGCAATCAATGTTCAGGTTTTGATGCTAAACGGCCCGTAAACACTGAGCAAATCACCGTCCGACCTGAGCACCAAAACCGAAACCGCTATAATTAAACGAAAAGGGTCACTCCGAAGAGCGACCCTTTACAGTTGTCACTGAAGAACTTGATGGCGGAGCCGACGGGACTCGAACCCGCGACCTCCGACGTGACAGGCCGGCGTTCTAACCAACTGAACTACGACTCCGCATTGTCAAATACAAAACCGTCAAATACAAAAGTGCCAAGCAAACCCGTCAAACAAAACCGAACTCGCGCACTGGAGGCGTCAATAGGCACGGTGGGGCTCGAACCCACAACCTCCACCTTGTAAGGGTGGCCGTCTACCATTGACTTTACGTGCCTGCACCCTTTCGAGCAAGCGACAATCTTACAGAGCGCCATAGGGTCTGTCAAGACGGGCACAGACGCACATCAGACTCGGGAGAGATGACGGAACAAACGAAATGAAACGAAAATTACGGAAAAGTTGAATATGTCCGTCTGTTCCGTCTGTTCCGTAAAGTTTCGTTTGTTCCGTTATCTCTCCTGAATCCCTATAGTGACCGATCAAAGGGGTTTGCACACGGAAGCCGAACGGCTATGATTCGCTTTACTATGACGCGCACAATGCTGCTTCTGATCCTGTTGACGTACTGCGCCCTTGCCTTGCGGGTGCAGGACCCCGTTTCGCCGAAGCCCGAATCCGGGCAAAGGCCGGAACAAACATCCGAGCCGCAGGACGACCGCATTGCCACGATCCGCATAGATACCAATCTGGTTCTGTTTGACGTGAAGGTCGTAAACAGCCGGGGCGGCAGCGCCGTGCGCGGTTTGAAAGCCGAAGACTTTGCCGTTTACGAGGACGGCGTAAAACAGCAGATCTCCATATTCTCCGCATCCGAAGCTCCGTTGAGTCTCGCGCTCGTGCTCGACACCTCGGGCAGCACACAATCCGAAGTCAGCCTCATACGCCGCGCCGCGCGCCGGTTTTTGGAGCAACTGCGCCCGCAGGACCGCGTAGCCGTTCTGGGCTTTCATCAGGATGTGGAACTGCTGGCGGATCTGACTTCGGACAGGCGGCGGCTCGAACGCGCACTCGGCCAGATAGAGGGCGGCAGCGGCACATCGTTTTACGACGCACTGGCGCTCACGGCCCAGGATGTGTTGAAAAGGGCCGATGGGCGCAAGGCCATCGTAGTTCTCACCGACGGCGTAGATTCGTTCGGCGTGTATACATATACGCACGTTTTGCCGATACTCGAAAAATCGCGCTCATCGGCATATTTTCTGGAACTCGATACGCTCGAATTCACCGAATCCCGGTTGTTGCGCGAATGCTCCGAGAGGGGCCACTTTCGTCTGTCGGCGAAGCAGTTGAGGAAGTACGTCGAAAAGTTCAGGCCGCGCGAGGGACCGCGCTTTTACAGTGATTGGTGTCTGCTTTCCCGCGAGCAGAAGCGAGAGGTCAACCGGCGGCTTTATGAACTTGCAGCCGAAGAGTTGCGCGAGATGGCGGCGCGCACGGGCGGGCGCGTATATCCGGTCGGCGCGCTAAATGATCAGGACCGGTTCTATGCACAGCTTGCCGAAGAATTGCGCGCCCAGTATTCGATCGGCTATTACCCCAGCAACGAAAAACACGACGGCAAATGGCGCGAACTGCGCGTAGAGATGCGCAACGGCGACTGGGCGGCTGAGACCCGCCCCGGTTATCGCGCCCCTGTCGACTGAGAGAGACTGCGAGTTCCGCGTTCTCTTATTCCATTTCGGGTAGTTGCGCACCCGGCTTCACCCCAAAAACGCAGGTTGAATCCCACGCGAGCCGCGCGGTTTTGTACCGCCCGATCGCTTCTTTCATTTTCCTGAAACTACAAGTCGTTTACGGTTCGAGACTTCGACTGATGAGAGGATTCTCGTCCGGAATATCAGCCTGTGCGGCACGTGCCTTGCTCAGCTCAGAGCAAATACGAGGCGGGAAGGGGGAAGGGCGATGTCTATAATCAGCAAACAGCAACAGCAGCGCGACGAGAGGACATTGACGTTCTTCCTCGTAGTATTGAATCTGGTTCTGATCACGGTTCTGATCGCGGTCAGTTGAGTCGCCCGGCCCGGCGCGTGCATGATAGGCGGCATGGGCGCACTTCTTTCACTCGATCAATTGCAGCGCGAACGCGAAGCGCTGCGCGTTGCGAGCCGGCGCGTTGTATTCACGAACGGTTGCTTCGATCTGCTGCATCCCGGCCACGTCCGTTACCTTCAGGCCGCGCGATCACTCGGCGACGCTCTGATAGTTGCGCTCAACAGCGACCGGGCGGTCCGGGAACTCAAGGGGCCGTCGCGCCCCATACTCACACAGGAAGAACGCGCCGAGGTGATAACGGCGCTCGGCTGCGTGGATTACGCCGTAATATTCGACGACGTATCCCCAAGGGACACCATACTCGCATTGCTGCCCGACATACTGGTCAAGGGCGGCGACTGGACTCTTGACCGCATCATCGGCAGGGAAGAAGTAGAAGCGGCCGGAGGGTGCGTGCTGAGTTTGCCTTTCGTCGAGGGAGTGTCGACCTCGGAAATCATCGCCCGCATACGGCAAGAGAGATAACGGAACATACGAAATAAGACGGAAACTACGGAAAAGTTGAATATTTCCGTAATTTTCGTTTCATTTCGTTTGTTCCGTTATCTCTCTTCCTCCTCCTGCGGGATGTAGGCTTCAGACAATGCTCCGAGCGTATCGCGTCCGAACCTGCGCCCGAGCTTAAGCAGCCTCAGGAAGACGAGTGCGGTGATGAATGCATCGCCTCCCGCCGTATGCCTGTCGTGCGGTTCTACGTCAAAGAGCCGGCACAGCGCATCGAGCGAGAATTCCCGTATCTCGTCGCGCCCGGCGAACGCGCCGTCGTTTTGCAGGTGCAGAGTCAGGTCCATGGTGTCGAGGAACCGGTTGCGCAAATTGAAACCGAAATGGCGCTCGCAGGCGGCGTTCAGGGTTTCTATGTCGTGAAGGATGTGATGGCCGACAATGACGCCGTCGCGCAGATAGGGCAGGAACGCTTCGAGCGCTTCGGGTTCGTCGAAGCCCTCCCCGGCCTCTTCGCGCGTGATTCCGTGAACGGTGACCGAAGAACTGTTGTAAGCGACCTTCAGCATCGCTTCGAAGCAGTCCGCAAGTATGATTTCGCCCGCTTTCACAGCAACGGCTCCGATCGTTATCAATCGGTCGCGCCTCGGATCGAGCCCCGTCGTTTCGGAGTCGAGAACTACGAACCTCACATCCGAAGCCGGAGTTTCATCCGACCAGGTTGCGGAAAAACATTCCATATACTCGGTGACGAACGCGGGCAGTGAAGACTCGTTCATAGTGATTCGTTCGGGTGATCTATTCGGGTATGGATATGTTGTGAATCGATGTAGTCAGTTCGAGCAACCGCCGCACGGCGTCGAACGCTGATTTGAGCATGCGCTGCTCGAATCGCCCGAGCCGCGACGGATAAATGACGGCGCCGGCATCCTGTTTCTGGTTCCTGGCCGAGGCGTCGTGGTATGCGAGTATGCGCCATCCGTCCGCCGCGTCGTTCAGAATCGAAGCATACTGCGGCATCGCGCTGGCTGCAGCCTGGAGCCGCTGCACGGAATTGACGGCTTTTGCGTTGCGCTGTGCAAGCGCCAGCACCCGCGCCGCATCCACGATGGGGCCGAGCGCCGCCCTTTCTACATCGAGCGCCTGTTTCGATGCGCCGTCGGTGTCGATTACTAATCCCTGAAAAAACGTAAGCGGCGGCAGATTGGCCAGGGTATCGTTGGCGAGCACCGGTACAAAAACATCGTCGTGCGCAAGCTTTCCGAGAATGTGATCTTTCAATTCCGCGTGCAGGGACGGATTGCCTGCTACGGGCCGGCTGTCGAACAGTTCGCGCGCCGAATAAATCGCGCCGCCTATCGGATCGCTGATCAGGCCGGAGTAATACTCTCTCCATTCCGACTGCGTGCGGCATGGCGGTTTGGGGTTCGGCGCAGATGTGTCCGAGTCAATCCCCAGTCCGCACTTCTGAAGTTTCGCGTATGCTTTCTGCGCAAGCATCCCGAAATATGCGGCTGTTTGTTGTTCCCTGCCGGCTGCGGGATCGGCGTATACGACGCCGAAATGCGGCATTTCAGGAGTGAGCGTTTCGGTGCGGCCCGCACGCCCGAAGAACATCCAGCAGGCGTTTGATTCAGACGATTGGGGCATCGATTTTCCGGCGCTCAGCATCTCCGCTTCGGCTATGCGCAATACGGATGCGAAAAGCGCAGCGTTGAATTCGCCGAGCGCCTGCACCGACCACTCTACGGCGCTTGGTCCGGCGAGTCCTTCAAGGATGAACTCCAGGGCGCGCCCGTGCAGCCAGGCGAGATCCGCTAGGGTGTCCGCCGCATCGATTTCCCGTAAGATCGGAACTGGATTGCGCCCGCACTGAATCGCGAGATCGGATTCGGTTACGATCCCCTGCAACGGAGAATCCAGGGTTGCGTCGGAGGTGATAGCCAATGCGGAGCAGCGGCGGCGCAGCATCTCCAACAGGTAATCGGCGCTCATCAATCCCGCCTTTGCCGCCGGGATGCCCCGGTTGGCGATAAACCCGGCGTGAGCTTCTTCCGCTACGTCTTCGGTCATCAATCGCAGCCTGCGCGAGATCCGTTCACCTGGCGGTCCCGGCGCGTTGAGCCATACGTTTTTTTCTTTTTCCGATAGCAGACGTTCTCTGTTGGTGGGCATGCCCAGGGCTTTGGTCTGTTGTACGGAGGCCGAAACGTATGCGGTCAGGAAGCGTGCGGCTTCCGGGTAGCCGGCAACGAGGGCTTCAAACGCGTCGAGATCGAACGAATAGAGTATGACTTCGGTTGCGGTTCGTGCGTTGTGAGCGTGGGTGATTGCAGATTGCGTGCTGAGGCCGAGTATGTCGCCCGCTCCGAGCACGTCGCGGAGCCGGTTGGTTTCATCGAGGAGTTCGACGCGGCCCTGCTGTATTACCCATAACCGCCGGTCGCATTCTTCGCCTTTGCGGAAAAGATATACGTCGTCTTCGTGAAAGACTACGCGCCCGGAGCCGGAGAATGCGAGAAGGTCTTCGAGCGAGAAGGATTCGAACGGAGGATATTGGCGCAGGAAATCGGCTACGCGGTATCGGATTACGGAAGTCTTCATATGGGTCGGGTTGTTTTTAGTCCGGTGAGAAAACTGACCTGGGACAAAAAAGAGAGATAACGGAACAAACGAAATGAAACGAAAATCACGGAAAAGTTTAATATTTTCGTCTGTTCCGTCTTATTTCGTTTGTTCCGTTATCTCTCTTGCTGTCTCACGCTTTGTGCCAATCCCCTGTGGATCGATTCAGGGGTTCGACGTGAATCGTAATCACGGCGCGGCCGAATTCGGTTTCGAGCCTGTGTTCGACCTCTTCGGTGATTGCGTGCGATGTGATGTGGTCGCGTTCGTGTTCGGGTGTAATGTGCATATGCATTTCTATGAACATATCGCCCACGCGGCCGCGCGCGCGTATGTCGTGGACGGAGTGGACCCCCGGCACCGCCTCGGCGATCTCTTTGATCTGCTGCGGCGATACGGGCGCGGCGTCGAGCAGCACCGGGACCGTTGATTTGAATATCTTGTAGCCGTTCCAGGCAATGACGACGGCAACGCCGAGCGATGCTGCAGGGTCTAGCCAGTAATACCCCGCACGAACCAGAAAGAGTCCTGCAAGGATCGAGCAGCTTACCAGAACATCGCTGCGCGTGTGAATCGCATCGGCTATAAGGAACTCGCTTTTCAATCTTCGCCCCTCGCGGTGCTCGAAAACCGTGACCACGATATTGATTGCGATCGTTGCGATCATCACGCCTATGGTCAGGGCGGTGATTTCGGGCGTGCGGGCGGAGGAGTCGAACAGCCGGTCGAATGCGCTCAGGCCGATCTGGTAGCAGGTGATGAAAAGAAAGCCTGCGATGGCGAAAGCGGCGAGCGTCTCGATTTTTGCGTGCCCGTAAGTATGTTCGTCGTCGGGTTCGGCTCCGGCGTAGCGCACGATTACAAGACCGATGATGTTGTTGAGCGAATCGACCGAAGAGTGTACTGCATCGCTGATGACGCTGAGGCTGCCGGCAATGATTCCGGCTGCTAGTTTTCCGGCAACGACCAGAAGATTGAGTACGAGCGTGAGGAGCAGCACCCTGCGCACGCCGCGCTGATACGCAATGCGGGTTAGCGCATCCGAAGTAATGCTCATCGGCATTGCCTTTCAATTCGGTAATCTGCCCGGGCGGGTTGCTTCATATTCAGCGGTTTCCGTCCTTATCTTTCCAGGTTTTTCGCCGCTTGTTCCCTTTGCAACAGGTGATCGAGCCAGGCATCGGCGAGTTTTTCCTGGAGGTTGTTGGCGCGCAGCCGCGCGTCGAGGTTTTCAAAATCCACTTCATCAAGTGGCTGATCCTGGTTGAAACACGAAAAAACGAATCCGGTTTCTGCCCCCGTTTCAGGGTCTACGCGGCGTTGCAGGCACTGCGCGCATACTTCCTTCATCATGCATTGCATGGGCGAATTGATCGAACCGATTGCGGCGTGCCCGGGCTTGAAGCGCGAGGCAAGCAGTCCCGTATGCCGCGCAGTTTTTACAGCGTTCATCATACGGTCCGATCCAATGGCGATAATACGGTCGATGTCGCGGAAATCAAACATCGGCGCGCCGAAACGCCCGTCTGCATACGCTCTCATCGCCTCGACTATGTTGCCCGTGAAGCAATGGTCCTGCGCGCGGTGCGGTTCGATCATTTCGCCGTAATCCACGCTCCAGATCACCTGATCGGTTGCGGCCTCGATCTCTTCGCGTTTGAACAGATCCTGCCGCTTTTTGTATCCGGCGAAATAAAGCACGCGGTTGTTGCGCTGCTTTAGCGCGCGCGCAATCGAAAACAGCACTGCGTTTCCGAGTCCGCCTCCCGCAAGCAGCACCGACTCTCCCTCGGGAATTTCCGTGGGCGCCCCGGTCGGTCCCATCACTACGACGCGTTCGCCCTCGCGCAACCTTGTGCACAGCCGCGAACTGCCGCCCATTTCCAGCACTATGAGCGAAAGCAGCCCGCGCTCGGGATCATTGCCGGCGCCGGTTAGCGCGAGTCCCTCCATTACAAGGCGGGTCCCGTCGATTTCGGCGGCTGCGGCTTCGTAGTTCTGGAAGCGGTAGAACTGTCCGGGCCGGAATTTGCGCGCTGCGAGCGGAGCTTTGACGATTACTTCCACGATTGTCGGCGTCAATCGGATTACGCGCTCGACGCGGGCGACAAGCTGCTCGTCGAGCGTCGATATCAAATCATCGAAACGCGCACGAAGCTTACCCGAAGGATTCGGTGAAAGATTCGCCGCTGCGTCGAGCAGATGGGGTTGCGGGGAATTGGGGGCGAAAAGTTTTACGATTTCCTCGTAGCCGTGTTTGGCCGAAGCCATCGCCTTGACTACGTTGCCGGCGAATATCGGATGGTTGTCGCCGTAATAGGTGATGTATTTCCCGTCGCGTTCGTATGAGGTGAAAAACCCGGTTTCTCCGCGCTCTGCGTCTACGGGTTCGAGTATTGGCCGTCCTTCCCGTTCGGCGAGTTTATAGCCCTGAAAGAACTGTCTGCGGCGGTCGAGCGCAAACGTTCCGGGATATTCTTTTTCATAAATGACGTTTGGACTGGTTCCGGCCGCCACGCATACGGTTCGCGCGGGAAGCGTGATTTCTTCGCCCAAAGGTTTCAGTTTTCCGGATTCATCGGCGCGCAGGCGTTCGAAGCGGATTGCGCTGAGAGCGCCGTATGGGTCGGGGACGGCTTCGAGCGGGCTCAGGCATTCGATGAAGTAGATGCCTTCTTCCAGGGACTTGATTACTTCTTCGTGGTTCAGGCGGTATGCGGGCGAGTCCTGAAGGGTTTTTCTGTAAACGATCGAGACTCCGCCCCACTCGCGCACGAGTTTGACGAAATCGGGCGGCTCGGCTGCTTCCTGCGCGCGGCGGCGTTCTTCTCGCACAGCGCGCCCGTGCGAGAGAAAACGCTCCATACGCGCGCGGTCTTCATCCCGGTAAATCCTCCAGAACGCGTCCTCGCCCCGTTCGGCCGCGAGCGTTTCGTACCGCGCCAGCATCTTCTCGACCTGTACGGGGTAATAGGCTGCAAGTTCCGTGGCCGTGTCTATGGCGGTGAGTCCGCCGCCTATGACTATCGCGGGCAGTTCAACCTGCAGATTGGCCATCGACGAATCCTTGAAGGCTCCCGTGAGTTGCAGGGCCATCAGGAAATCGCTTGCCTTGCGTATGCCGCGAATGAGGTTGTTTTTCATTCCGATGATCGTCGGGCGGCCCGCGCCGGCGGCGATTGCGATGTGATCGAAGCCAAGTTCCCAGGCGTCCTCTATCGTCAATGCGCCGCCGAACCGCACGCCGTCGTATATGCGCAGCAGATCGCGCCGGGCAAGCGTCAGGTGCAGCAGCGTCAGAAAATTCTTGTCCCAGCGCACCGTTATTCCGTATTCGCTTACGCCGCCGAAGCCTTCGAGCAGTCGCCGGTCGAGCGCGTTGTAGATTTCGCGCCAATCGCGTACCGGTTGCGGAGTCCGGCCCTCTGATCCTGTCAAGGCCTCGGGCAGACGTTCGATTTTCAATCCGTCGATACCGACTACGCCGAAGCCCTCGTTGACCAGGTAATGCGCCAGCGTATACCCGGCCGGGCCCAGACCCACGATCAGAACGTTCCGGCCGTTGTAGGCAAGCGCGTGCGGGCGTCTGCGGTTGAGCGGATTCCAGCGCGTGAGCAGTCCGTAAATTTCCACGCCCCAGGGCATGTTCAGAACGTCGGTAAGAATGCCGGTTTCGATTTGCGGGATGTTTACGGGATCCTGTTTCTGGAAGACGCACGATTTCATGCAATCGTTGCAAATGCGATGGCCGGTGCCGGGGCACATCGGATTGTCGATCATTATGAGTGCGAGAGCGCCGAGCGCTTCGCCCGAGCGGCGCACCAGATGCGCTTCAGAAATTTTTTCATCCAGCGGGCAGCCGGCCAGCGGAATGCCCAGCGGATTGGGGCGCACGGAGCCGTCTTTTTCTATAAAGCCGGTAGAGCAGGAGTCCTTGTCGCGGTCGTGGCAGTAGAGGCAGTAGTGTATTTCATCGAGCACTTCGCGCGCGTCGGCGCGCAGGTCCGTGAGTTGAAAACCGTCGCGGCGGCGCAGCCCGTGTGCGGGGCCGGTCACAAGTTCGGGCAGATCTGCGCGCGGTCGTTCGATCTGCACGAGGTTGTCGTAATCGAGCGAGTGCGGTTGTCGCCACGACAGCCAGTGTTTGATCCTTTGGGGTTCGACTACGGCGAGCGCGGCAAGCCAGCGTTCGAGCGCATCGAGTTCCGCGGGTTGCGGGCGCACGGCCGCCCACAGGCGTGCAACGACGAGTTCTTCATCGGCGGCGCGGGCTTCATTGGAAAGATAGTGGTCAAGAAGATTCTGCACCCGGGCGTCGAGCGAGTGGAATTCGGCGACCGCAGAGAGGACTTTTTCGGTTGTGAGCTTTCGGACGCGGCGTTGAATGGAGAATTTCTTGAAATCGAAGATCACCGATTCCGCTTCGGCGATGTTGATTAAATTTTGACGCTCGTGTTCAACGCCGAACAGTTGGGCGAGGAAGGCTCCGAGGTGGGGGGCTGCGCGCACGAGCAGGTCTGCTTCCTCGCGTTTGCTCAATTTTGAGCCGCCCTCGTCGGGATGATAAAATGCATCACACAGTTCGGCATCTGCTTCCTGCAGCCGGCGCTCGAAGGCGGCGACAAGATCCGCAAGCCGGTCGGGCCGGTAAAGGTCGGCGTAGGTAAAGCCGGGGATGCCGAGGCGGAGTTCGTCTGAAGAACCTTTTGTGGGGGGTGAGATCTTGTCGGTCGGCGTCGTCGGCGGCATCGAATTTGTGCGCGTCAATGTTTCATCTCCTTTTCCTCGCCATTATATCCAATGTCCGCCATCCTTACAGGAACGGGAACGGAAAGAAGGTAAGGGAATGAACGGAACGGGCAATCTGCGTCCGTTAGTTTCGTTAGTTTCGTTTGATTCATTTTGTTCCGTCATCCTTTTCTCAGAATCGAAAGGTGAGATCGACTGATGGGGCGGGGACCGGATTCATCAGACATACATCATCATCCGACGCCTTACGAGCGGTTGCGGCGAATGCTCAGGCTGGAGCAGGGCGATCTGGTGGTGATAATCGTCTACAACGGCCTGATCGGGTTGCTTCTGCTCGCGGTGCCGCTTGCGGCGCAGGCGCTCGTCAACACTATTGCGGCCGGAGTTATGGCGCAGCCGCTCGTCATACTCACGCTGGGCGTGCTTGCAGCACTGCTGTTTGCGGGGGTGCTCCGACTTTTGAAACTGACGCTGCTCGAGCGCCTGCAGCAGAGAATTTTTGCGCGCATAGCGCTGGATGTGGCCGAAAGGTTGCCCCGCTTTCGCTACGATGCGTTGATGAGCGAATACGCGCCGCAACTGGTCAACCGTTTCTTCGACGTAATAACGATGCAGAAATCGGCGGCGAAGATCCTGCTCGAAGGTCCCTCGGCGCTGCTGAAGGTGGCGATCGGAATGCTGTTGATGGCGTTCTATCATCCCTATTTGCTGGCCTTCGATGTTTTTCTGGTACTGTTTGTAGCCTTCACCGTGGGCGTGCTCGGTCTGGGCGGACTGGATACGAGCATAGAGGAATCGAAGAGCAAATACCGCGTTGCGGACTGGCTCGAAGACCTCGCCCGATGCCAGCGGGGTTTCAAGATGAGCGCAGTCGGCGCGTTTCCCATAGAGCGCGCCGATGCGCTCGTAATCGATTATGTGCGCGCGAGGGAATCGCATTTTCGCGTAATCTTCAGGCAGGCGCTCGGAAATTACCTGATGCAGGCCATAGCGTTTGCCGGAGTGCTGGCAATCGGCGGATGGCTGGTAATCAACCGTCAGTTGACTTTGGGGCAGGTGGTTGCGGCGGAAATTGTGGTCGTGGGCGTGCTCGACGGGCTGGAGAAACTCATTCGAATGCTCGAACAGGGCTACGATTTGCTTACGAGCCTCGACAAGGTAGGGCATCTTACCGATCTTCCGCTCGAGCGCGAGGGCGGGCGCGAGGCGCGGCGCGGTCAGGGCGGCGCGAGAGTTCACTGCAAGCGGCTGTATTTTTCCTATCCCTCGGGAGCGGAGGTTCTGAACGGCATCGATCTGGATCTGAAACCGGGCGAGAGCCTGAGTCTTGTGGGAGAGAGCGGGGCGGGGAAATCTACGCTGGCAGCAGTCGTATGCGGGCTTCACGAACCCGATCACGGAATCGTGCAGATCAACGGGATGGACGTGCGCGATTTGCGGCTCGACAGTCTGCGGCGAATAGTAGGTATGGTGAGCGATACGAACGAAATTTTTGCCGGAACTGTTGAAGAAAACATACTGCTCGGGCGCGAATACATTTCGCACGAAGACCTGGAGTGGGCGCTTGATTTGACGGGGCTTGGGGACGAACTTGCGCGGCTGCCGCGCGGATTGCAGACGCAGCTTGTCACCGAGGGGCGCAATCTTTCGCGCGGACAGATTCAGCGTCTGCTGATTGCGCGCGCAATAATCGGGCGTCCGCAACTGCTGATCATCGACGAGGGATTCACCGGCATAGATGAATGCGACAAGCTGCAACTGCTCGATGCGCTTTACGACGCGCAGCGCGGCTGGACGATCATCGACATATCGCACGATCCCGAGGTTGTAGCCAGATCGCAGCGCGTTGCGGTGCTTTCGCACGGCAACGTGGTTCAGGAAGGCCGGGCGGCGGATCTGGCTCGCGTGCGCGACGGTGAATTTGCGCGCCTGTTTCCGAGCATGATTCGCAATCTTCTGGAGGCGGAATAAACCATGGCGGCGCGTCCGAAGGAGACCATCGACGAGATTTCCGACGCCGCACTCAAGCCCGTACTGCCGGCGCCGCGTATACGTTCGCTCGATTTGATGCGGACGCCGCATCCGGTGCGCACGCTCGCCTGGATGCTCGTGTTGATACTTCTAGTGTTCGTACTTTCGCTCGCGTTCGTTCCCTGGCAGCAGTCGGTGACGGGCGTGGGGCGCGTCATAGTTTTTTCTCCCATGGACCGGCCGCAGAACGTAGAGGCGCAGATCCCGGGCCGTCTCCTTTCCTGGCGCGTAGTCGAGGGGCAGGAGGTCAAGGCGGGAGAGACGATCGTAGAGTTGTCGGACATAGATTCGAAGTTTCTGGACGGGGATCAGTATTCGCGTCTTCAGTCGCAGCGGCAGTATCAGGAATCGAGCCGCAGCGAAGCCGAGGCGCGCGAGGCGGCCATACTCGGGCAGCTTGCGGATCTCGAAGGCTCGCGCAACGTAGCGATTCCGGCCGCCGAACAGCGCGTGCGTCAGGCCGAGGACCGCATACGCCTTGCGGAACAGAACGTCGAGCAGGCGCGGCAGAACGTGACTACTGCGGATCTGAACCTGAAGCGGTTGCGCGAACTGTTCGGCAAGGGATTGCGTTCGCAGCGGGATCTGGAGCTCGGCGAACTCGACATCGTGAGCGCGCGCACGCGACTCGAAAGCATGCTGGCGGCGCTCGAAGTTGCGAAACGCGATCTGGACGTTGCGCGTCTGGATCTGACAAAAGTAGTAAACGACACTTCGGCTCAGCTCAATGCCCTGCGCGCCGCTCGCGCTTCGGTGCGCGAAACCATCGCGAAGGTCAACAGCGATCTCCTGAAACTCGACGTAGACATTCAGAACGTGCGGTTGCGCACGGATCAGCGGATCGTGCGCGCGCCGCGCGACGGCAAAGTAGTGCGCGTGCTCAAGGTCGGACCCGGCGAAACCGTGAAGGCGGGCGATGTGCTTGCCGTGCTTGCGCCCGAAACCCGGGATCAGGCCGTTGAATTGCTGCTTTCGGGCTACGATGCGCCGCTGGTTTCGGTCGGCCGTCAGGTGCGGCTGAATTTTGCGGGCTGGCCCGCGTTGCAGTTTGTCGGGTGGCCGTCGATCGCCGTGGGTACGTTCGCCGGGCGCGTAAAGGTGATGGATGCGGTGGATGACGGGCAGAGCCGGTTCCGCATAATCGTCGAACCGGATCACGAAGAGATTCGCGCGGGACGCGAGGACGCGTGGCCGCCGCTCGATCAGTTGAGGCCGGGGGCCGAGGTCAACGGCTGGGTCATGCTCGATACGGTGTCGCTCGGCTGGGAGTTGTGGCGGCAATTCAACGCCTTCCCGCCGACGGTCGAACGCGGAGGAGGTAATGAGAAGGATGGAGCCAGGAGAGGGAAGTAAGGCAAGAGCGTGGGTGCACACGGCGCGGCTGTGCATCATCGCTCTGATCGTTGCACACATTGTTGCGCCGATTGTCGCAGTAGCAGAACCGCAGAGCGGGCGCCGCCCCGATGCACCGCAACCGCAGCAGCAACAATTACCCGTGCTTGTACTTGATGAACTGCTGGCGCAGGTCGAAGCCTGGCATCCGAAGCTGCGCGGCGCGGATGTCAACCGGCGCGCAGCCTCGGCAAAACGCCTGGAAAAGCAGGGCGCCTTCGATCCCGTGCTTTCGTTCGGCGGCGGCTTTCTGCAATACAACTCTACGAGCGCGCCCGGTAAACTGAGTTCGACGACGGTGAGCGAATTTTCCGCCGACTGGCTGACGCGTTCGGGGATGAAGTTTTCCGCCGGCACGCGTCTGAATCGCGGGAATGTAAAATCGCCGCTTTCCTTTACGGGCAGTACGGGGGAATACTTCGCCGAAATCAGGATTCCGTTCCTGCGCGGCGCGCGAATAAACGAAAAACTTGCAGCCGAACGTCAGGCGCTGCTGGGCGAACCGCTCGCGGATACGGAATATTCGGAAACGCGGCTCGATCTGCTGCTGAAAGCCTCGAACGCTTATTGGGATTGGGTTGCGGCCGGAAGAGCACTCGGCGTAGCGCGCGATCTGCTCGATCTGGCGAAGTTTCGAGCCGAAGCCGTAGCCGAACGTGCAAGGGCCGGAGATCTGCCGCAAATCGATACGGTCGAAGCCGATCTGGAAGTGCAGCGCCGTCAGGGAATGCTCGTCAAGGCGGATCGCGATTTGCAGAAAGCCGCCTTCAAGCTTTCGCTGTTTATGTGGACGCCTGTGGGATTGCCCGCGCCCATTCCGCAGCCCGGAAACGCCCCGGCGTCGACGCCTCCGCCCGTGCTTTTCACCGATGACAGGGCCGTTGCGGGGCAGCGGCTTGCGCTCGAACGCCGGCCCGAAGTGCGCGCCATCGGCATAGAACAGCAGATAACGGATGTGGATCTGGATCTTGCGCGCAACCAGCGGTTGCCCGGCATCGATCTGACTTTCGGCCCCGGAAGGGATACGGGAGAAAACAGCATCGGGTATACGCTCAAAGCCGGGTTGACCTTCACTCTCCCGCTGCGGCAGCGCACAGCCGACGGCCGCATAGCTGCAGCATCTCTGAAATTGCAGAAGCTCGAACTCGATCTTGCAAACGAGCGCCTGCGCATACTCACCGAAGTCAACGATGCAGTCTCGGCGATAAATACTACATACGAGCGATTCCGCGCCGCCGAAGAAGAAGTGCGGCTTGCGCGCCTGCTGGAAGAGGGCGAGCGCACGCGTTTTGCGCTCGGCGACAGCACCCTTTTTCTGGTCAATCAGCGCGAACGCGCTACGGCCGAAGCCCGCGTAAAACTCATCGAAATCCAGGCCGAATACGAACAGGCGGTTGCGGCATTCCGGGCCGCAACGGTGCAGTTCTGAAGAGAGATAACGGAACAGACGAAATAAGACGAAACAGACGGAAAGATTTGTCTGTTTTTTTCGTCTGTTTCGTCTTATTTCGTCTGTTCCGTTATCTCTCTTTTCCCCGCGGTTGCTGTTGTGTTGCGCAGTGGATCGCGCCGAGTCCCCATACCATTTCGGTGCAGTCGATTCCGATTGTGCGCCGATCGGGGAACAGTTCCTGCAATATCGCGATTGCGCGCGCATCGTTTTCGCAGCGGTACGTAGGCGCAAGCACGGCGCGGTTGGCTATGTAAAAATTGGCGTAGCTGGCCGGGAGTCTCTGACCGTCGAAATAGACCGGCGCGGGCATCGGCACAGTGATGATCCTCAAGGGTTCGCCGTCCTGATCCTTCATCGACTGCAAACGTTCGAGGTTGTCGCGCAGCGGCGGGTAGTTTTCGTCGCCGGGATCTTCTTCCACGGCCGTCACGACGGTGTCGTGCGAAACAAACCGCGTCAGATCGTCTATGTGTCCGTCGGTGTCGTCGCCGACTATGCCGTCGCCCAGCCACAGTATGCAGTCCACGCCGAGGTAAGCGCGCAGGTACTGTTCGATCTGATTTTTATCCAGATGCGGGTTGCGGTTCGGATTGAGCAGGCACGATTCGGTTGTTAATAGCGCGCCGCGCCCGTTTACATCGATCGAGCCGCCTTCGAGCACGATTCCCGGCTGATACAACTGCTCGCCCGATTCTTCGGCGATGCGCTGCGGGATTGCATCGTCGAGGTCATACGGCGGGTATTTGTTCCCCCACGCGTTATAGCCCCAGTCGATGATTGCGCGTTTGCGTTCGCCGTCGCGGTCCCTCACGACGTAAATGGGGCCGTGGTCGCGCACCCAGGCGTCGTTTGTAGGGTTGAGATGAAACCGCACGGCGTCGAGATTTACGCCGCCCTTTTTGAGTTGTTCGCGCACGCGCGCGGCGAAATCTTCGTCCGCTACATTGATGCGCACGAGTTCGGATTCGGCCAGATGCCCGGCGATTTCCGTGAAAATTTCCGGCACTCTGTCGAATGCGCCCGGCCAGCTTTCTTCCTTGTGCGGCCACGACAGCCACGTAGCCTCGTGCGGCTCCCATTCGGCCGGCATGCGATAACCCAGGGCGCGCGGCGTCGGGCGTACATTGTTGGGATCAGTCATTGAATCTCTTTGTGATTTCGTGGTAGGCGTCAATGCGCCGGTCGCGCAGAAACGGCCAGTGCGTGCGCTGCACGTCGATCTTTCCGTAATCGATTTCGGCGATGAGTATCTGTTCGTCTTCGAGGCTGCCTCTGACCAGGATCTTTCCCGCGGGATTGCAAATGAAGCTCTGCCCCCAGAACTGGATTCCTCCCGTGGGTTCCCCTTCGTGGCCCACGCGGTTGGCTGCGGCGACGTATACGCCGTTGGCTATGGCGTGCGAACGCTGAATGGTTTCCCACGACGAATGCTGCGCCTCGCCGTATTCCTGGCGTTCGGCCGGATGCCAGCCTATCGCGGTCGGATAAAAAAGAATCTGCGCCCCGGCCAGCGCCGTCAACCGCGCGCCCTCCGGATACCACTGATCCCAGCAGATCAGTACGCCGATGCGGCCGAAGCGCGTATCGAATGCGCGAAAGCCGAGATCTCCGGGCGTGAAGTAAAACTTCTCGTAAAAGAGCGGATCGTCCGGTATGTGCATCTTGCGGTAGCGTCCGAGCATCGAGCCGTCGGCGTCGAACACAACCGCAGTGTTGTGATAAAGACCCGGCGCGCGCCGCTCAAACAGCGATGCGATGACGACTACGCCGCGCCGCCGCGCAATATCCGAAATCGCCTCCGTAGTCGGTCCGGGAATTTCTTCTGCGAGCGCGAAGTTCGAGTGATCCTCGGACTGGCAGAAGTACTGCGAGCGGAAAAGCTCCTGCGTAGAGATGATCTGCGCGCCGCGCTGCGCGGCCTCGTCTATGCGCGCGAGCGCTTTTTCTGTATTCGCCGCCGTATCTGCGCTGCAACTCATCTGTATCAGCGCGATAGCGGCCTTGTCGGGTTGTTTGCTCATGGCGGGGATTATACGCGATCGAACACAGAACACGGAACGCGCGGATTATTCCGTGCATTCCGTGTTTGCTCTGAGCCGTTCGGCGAGATCCGCGAGGTGATAAACTCCGCGCTCTGGGGATACGGCGAAACCCTCTTGAACCAGCGCGCGGTTGGCGAGTCCCGCTTCCTTGCGGTCCATTCCCGTCACGCGCGCCATTTCGCCGGGCAGGGTCATCCCTGCGCCCGTCAGAAACGCCCGCGCGATTTCCCTGCGGGCCGTCTCGCGATCGACTTTTTCGGCCAGTTGTTCGGGAAAACGCGCTTCGGCGAGCGTCCAGATATAAGTGAATTTCGGCGCGTAAACCACCTCGTCCGGCACGACGATCATCGCCGCCTGAAGTTCATCTATTGCGCGCGTGAACTGTTTTCTGTCGGTTATTCCGGAATCCGTGCGAAGATCGGCGGTCGCCATTTCCCATTCCCTGCGCAGCACGCCGAGTACGGCCTGCGCAGGCGCGCTCAGGCGACGTTTCTCTTCTCTTTTCGCAACGCCCCATATCGCATTGAAGAAGGGAATCAGGCGCGGTGCGACGAAAGTAGATTTGCCGCGCGCCAGCTTGCCGTAATAAACGCGTCCGCGTCTGACGACTTCGTCTTTCAGAATCCAGGTATGCGAGCTTTCCGGATCTTTTTGAACGTTGTGCGGAACCTGGGCGTCGCGCCGCCCGCATACGGCGAGATACAGCGACGGTCCCGGTTGTCGCCTGTCGGTAAGAAGCGCAGCAAATCCGGCGCGCAGCACGAAGCGTTCGGCTTCTTCGACGGTCTCTACGCGCTGCGCGGGCTCGCGCTGCCAGGCGTAATCGCGGTAGCTTTCAATCTCGGGCGGAAGCTCGTTGGCCATGGCGTGTTAAAATCCGCGGTATGAATTGGAAAGAAAATCTGATCGACGATGCCGAGGGGTTGAGAAAACTGATCGCCGATACACGGCGCATCGCCGTACTCGGCATACGCAGCGAACGCTACGCCGACCGCCCGGCGCATTTCGTTCCCGCTTATTTGGCGCGCGCCGGCTACGAGATCATCCCGATTCCCGTATACGAACCCGAAGTAAAAGAAATCCTCGGCCGCCCGGTTTACCGGAATCTTTCAGATATTCCGGGCGCAATCGACATGGTGGATGTATTTCGGCGTTCGGATCAACTCGCCGGACACCTCGATGAACTGCTGCGGGTGCGCCCGAAATCGGTATGGCTTCAATCCGGCATTTATGACGAAGCGTTTGCCGGGATGCTTGCGCGCGCCGGAATCAAGGTAGTGCAGGATCGCTGTCTTATGGTCGATCATCGCCGCCTGGTATGAGAAGAGATAACGGAACAAACGAAAATAAACTGAACAAACGGAACTGTTTTTTTCAGTTTGTTTCGTTCCATTTCGTTTGTTCCGTTATCTTTTTCCTAAAGCTCCCGGATCCATATATTGCGGAAGCGCACCGGATCGCCGTGATCCTGCAGCCTCAGCGGCGCCTTGCCGTGTTTCGTATACGTCGGCTGCACGGGTTCGTGCGTCGTAGCGCCCATAATCTCCGAGTGATCCTGCACGAGCACTCCGTTGTGCAGCACGGTTACCGTAGCCTTTTTGAGCACCTTGCCCGATTCGTCAAAATGCGGCGCGCGAAAAATTATGTCGTAGGTCTGCCACTCGCCCGGCGCGCGCGCGGCGTTCACAAGCGGCGGGTACTGTTTATAAACGGATGCCGCCTGCCCGTGGAAATAGGTTTTGTTGTTGAATGAATCCAGGACCTGCACTTCGTAGCGCCCCTGGAGGAATACGCCGCTGTTGCCGCGCCCCTGCCCCTCGCCTTTCACTTCCGAGGGAGTCGCCCATTCGATGTGCAATTGAACGTCGCCGAATTCCTGTTTGGTCTGAATGTCGCCGGCGCCGCGCATTACTTCCATCGCGCCGTCCTTGAGCGCCCACTTCGCCGCTGCGCCGTCGCGCACGCTCTTCCACGCCGACAGGTCCTTGCCGTCAAAGAGCACGATTGCATCCGAGGGCCGCCCGCCCGCAGGGCCGGGATTGACGATTCTGGGTTCGATCGTTGGTTCCGGCACCTGCAACGCAGCGCGATAGGCGAGCGCGAGGCTCGACCATGCAACGATCAATACTGCGGCGATAAAAATGGGTTTGATTCTCGACATAACTCGCTCCGACTTTTTCGTCTTTCCGTGTTCGTCTTTCCGTGAATTCGCTGTTATTCAGCGTGTTCTGCGGTTTCTGCAGTAATCGCGTCGTAGATCTGCACCTTGGTCCAGAGTGCGGCGCATTCGTCGCGGAACCGGTCGTGGACGGCGTCCGCCTGATAAAAATCGTGCCCCGCTTCATCATCGAATACGACGATGAGCGCGCAAGAATACGACCGGTCGATAATGGGCCGATCTGTAGCAGCGGGCGCACCGACCCATCCATGGCGCACGCTTGAAATCGTTAGCAGCGACCTGACGCCGGAATTGAATTTTTCCCGCTCTGCGTCAGTAATTTCGGGTTTCAGCCAGAAATAGACCGAATGTATGAACATCCTTGCCGATTCTCCTTCTCCTTATAGTTCACGGCGCTTGAGGCGTCCGATGATGTGATCCGCCGTGCGCGCGGCAAGCGCCATGATCGTCAGCGTCGGATTTTTCTCCGAGCCTGAGGGGAATACGCTGCCGTCGACCACGAAAAGATTGGCAATGTCGTGGGTCTGGCACCATTTGTTGAGTACGGAACGCCGCGGATCGTCGCCCATGATGGCGCCGCCGAGTTGATGATCCGGCCCTGCGGGCGCCTGCGGCTCCGAAATCAGTCTTATACCCGAAGCTGCAAAAATTTCTTTGGTCTGTTCTATCGAATGGCGAAACATCTTCCATTCGTTTTCGCCGGGAACAAGATGCTGTCGCACCTGCGGCAATCCGTAAGCGTCCTTGCGTTCGGGATCGAGTTCCAGGTAACTCTGCTCGTTCGGCAGCATCTCCAGATTCGGGCGGAAAATGAGTATGCCGGGATTGTTCCGGCGAGCCTCGCGTTTCAGGTCGGGGCCGAAACCCGTAAGCTGTTTGACCCACCAGGCGTTTGCGCGGCGTCCCTGATAGTCGTACTGCACGGCGAAGCTGCGGGCATAGTCGCGTTTGCGCGCGTGCATCCACGACGGAATGTAACCGTGGTCGAGCGCGCCTTCGTCGTTTACGGGTTCGCTTCCGCGCAGGCTTTCGATCACGCCCGTGTGAAAAGCCAGAAGATGAGGAATCCAGTCGCGGCCGAGCCGCCCGCTCGAGTTGGCCAGCCCCGTCGGATACCGCTTCGACTTCGACATCAGCAGCAATCCTACCGACTGCACGCAGGCGCAAGCGACGACTACCGAGCGCGCGTGCACCATCTCTTCCACGCGCGTCAATCGGTCGATCGTTACTACGCCCGTGACGCGGTTTTCGTCGTTAACCACAACTTCGCGCGCTATGCGATTGGGCAGCAGCGTCAGTTTTTTGTTCGCAGCCTGCGAGCGCAGGTGCACATCGAAGGTGTTGAACTTCGCCGCTGCGTCGCAGCCCGCCATGCAGTTGCCGCAGTAATGACACGCCGCCCGGCCCGGACGGTTGCGGTTCAATGTCAGCGTCGCCTTGCGTACGTGAACTACCGGAATGCCGAGTTTCGCCGCACCCCTGCGCACGACGTGGTCTACGCATTTGAGCGGCATCGGCGGCAGGAAGCGGCCGTCGGGGAGGTCTTCGAGATGATCCGGATTGCCGCAGACGCCGACTTCTTCTTCTATTTTGTCGTAGTAGGGCGCGAGGTCCTTGTATTCGATCGGCCAGTCGTAGCCCGCACTTTCGCGCGTGTAGCCCTTGAAATCGCGTTCCGCGAGGCGCAGAGCGACGGCGTTCCACAACAGGCTTTTGCCGCCGAGTCCGCGCGTGCGTTCGCCGCCTACAGTGGTTCCGTCGATGAAGTGCGGTACGCGGCGGTTGCCGTATTCATAGGGCATGCCGTGCGTGTTGAACTGCGATGTGTCGTGCTTCGGGCCGCCCTCGACGAGGGCTACTCGCGCGCCCTGCCGCGCAAGCCACGCGGCCATCACTCCGCCCGATGCGCCCGCGCCCACGACGCAGACGTCGAATATTTCGGCCCGGTTTTTTTGAATCGTGAAACTCATGAATCCTGATTCCCAGCCTGATTTCCGCCTCTGCGCAGAATTTGCCGCCGATGTTGACTGCGGGGTATTATACCGATCTTGCAGCAAGTATGGATCATGTATCCGCCCGACTTCAGGTTTCGATGGATAATCTATCGCCCGAAGATCGAAGTAAAGCGATGCGTCGAGTTCGGAGCCGCGACACGACTCCTGAACTCTCGGTTCGACGCCTCGTTCACGCCATGGGCTACCGCTATCGTCTGCACGTCGCAACGCTGCCGGGACGTCCCGATCTGGCGTTCCCGCGGCTGCGCAAGGTGTTATTCGTGCATGGGTGTTTTTGGCACGGTCATAGACGATGCGGAAAGCAAACAACCCCTTCCTCAAGGCGGGAGTATTGGCTTCCCAAACTTGATCGGAATAAGCAGCGCGACCGCCGAAACAGACGTTTGTTGAGAAAGGCCGGATGGGGCGTTCTCGTTGTTTGGGAGTGCCAGTTGAAGAATCCGGAGGCTGTCGCCCGACGCATAAGACGTTTTCTCGAATCTCCAGTCGGCTCATCCTCGCCTTTACTCCCGGCGCAAAATCTTCCAGCCTGAGTCAACCCGGCGCTCGATCTGATCCGGCCAGCAACGCGACGTCAGTTCGATTCTTATTTGGGAGCCACTGGCCGCCCCTTGCGCCTCTATGCTCGCGGAATGCACATAGTTCGCGCGTTTTGATTTGGGCACCCCGAACAATTCCAGCAGGGCCGCTGCGAATTTGCACGAATCCGGCGTATGGAGATCCGGTTTGGGGTTGCTGCGGATATTTGGATACGATGTCGGGAAGAGATAAATGCATGGCGGAGGAAGCCAGTCGGCTCGGCCTTCCTGACCGGGAATGTCGGTCGCTGCGGCTCGCAATGCTCCCCCGACGCCGTATTGCTTCGGGCAATGCCGGTGTTCGCTGCCGCATCGACCATCCCAGAAAATAAATGCGTCGACTACGGTTTTCTCGGCGGCAAGCTTGGGCATAAGGCGCGTCGCGACGCCGGACCATATCCCTTTGCCCGGATTGTTTGCGAGACTTTCCGGGCACATGGACCAAACGATAAATTCTTTCGCCCAACCGGGGCGCTCCCAGATCGTCGTATTGTTCCCATCCGGGCATCCTTTGGCCTCAATGCCGACGATCGTTCCGTCGCGCAATTTGACGCGATAGTCCTGACGCCCCTTCGTACCGACGAACTCCCTGCTGTGAAATATCTTTCGATTGACGCCGTAATCCAAAATTGCTTCGATGAATCGCCGTTTGTCGCTCGTTGTAGCGGAAGCCGTCCCCCGCAGACTTTCCACCGCCGCACGAAGCAGCATCGGATAATCTTCGATCGACACCTGATGATCTCTGAGCAAATCCGGCGCTTTGTCCGCCAGTGTGGAGAGCAGATCTTTGACTCGCTCCACCTCGCCTTGCATCGGGCGGTGGCGGCAGGGGACGGCGTCGTCTCTCGATCCAGAGGCTTTCTTAGGCATATGAGAGGGTTTCGTCGTGGACCTCGGTCAGCTTTCCTTCCGCCAGCGGACGCACGTAGTTTCGGATCACCCAGGATACTGCGGGTACGCATACCGCATCGCCGAACCCGAACATGACCTGATTTTCGCTGGCGCCGGCGAAGTCGTAGTCGGGCGCTCCCTGCAGTCTTGCGTATTCGCGCCCGGTCATCCACCGAATTCGCACCGTATTATTCCCGGCCTCGACTATCGCCTGCTTGCTCGATCCGCCGCGCGCTGTCCGCAGGCATCCGCTCAGGGCGTCGGGCCGAATTTCCCAGACGGCCTGTCCGCCTCTGGTTCGACGATAGGCCGTCGCCCACGCAAGCGTGGGGCAGTACTTCAGAGCCTGAAGCCTCTTCGCCTGCAACGGCGACAATGATTCAACGAAACGGGCGACCCGACTCTCACTCCACCAGGTCGGGGCGTCGGGGGCCGGTTTTTCGACCACCTCGGCGAGCGTCCTGGATCCGGAAAAAGGGATTTCGAGCGGATGGGCGTTCATCTTCAACTCCGGATGTTCGGCGACGAATCCTTTGATCCATTCCGGGCGGAGTATCGACGGCGTCCAGTCCCCGGGAGCCTCCAACGGCTCCGTTGAGGCGACGATGAAGAGGCGCGGACGACTCTGAGGCAGAAAATAGCGTGCATCGACCACAAGCAGATCGCACCAATAACCAATGCGGTTCAGTTCGGCTATCGCCTGGTAAATATCTTCGCCGCTATGCGAGGTGGCGAAACTCGGGACGTTCTCTATCAGGATTGCGGCAGGACGCCGACGTCCCATTTCTTCCAGAACTCGCGTAAATTCCCAGTATGTGCTTGACTGCTTGCCCTTCAACCCACGGCGCTTTCCCGCCAGCGAAAGATCGGTGCAGGGAAACGATGCTGTGGCGATCTCGACATCAGGAATCTCGCTTCCTTTCAGAAGGCGGATATCCTTCAAAACGAAATGTTCGGCCTCGAAATTTGCGGCGTATAGCTTGTGTTTGACCGGGTCGATATCGTTGGCGAAAACGACGCAGCAGCCGGCGTCTTCAAGCGCGCGCCGCACCATCCCGATCCCAGCGAAAAACTCTGCTGCGCGAGGCGACCCGGACGCAGTTCGACCGGACCGTCGCTGGATTTTTTTCGGTGAAGATTTGAGATTGCTGCGGCTGAGGTCGTTGTTGCAATTCTCGAACGGAAGTTTGAGAAGCATTGCCATAACCTTACTCAATATCTCCTGTACTCGCCCCCCGGTAAGGTTCAGCAGAGTATTAACACGAAGCCGTCAGATCCGCAAACCAGTATCAACCGCAGCGATTCCGCCGCCGATCAATTTCCTTTGACGCCGCCCTCCTTGAGAAAAGTTTCAAGCCACTTGTTTACCATCTCTACCTGTTCGGGCGTCGTATTGTGGCCGGTTTCGATGGCGAGCAGCAAGCGCTTCTCACCCGGTATGACGTTATACGCCGCATACATCGAAGTCGGCGGACAAACCTCGTCGTTGAAGCCCCACGAATACAGACCGGGCGCATTGACGCGCCGCGCGAAATTGACTACGTCGTAGTACTTCGAAGTCGCAATCTTCTCCGGCGTCCTGTGCGAGCCTTCGCCCGCAGCGCGGAACATATGCGGCCAGCCTCCGGCGCGCTCCTTCAGATATCCGGTCACATCGGCGAGCGCGGGATAATATGCAGCCAGCCCTTTCACGCGCGGGTCGAGTCCGGCCGTGACGATCGATAGCGCTCCGCCCTGACTGCCGCCCGTTACCGCCAGATCCCGCCCGTTCCATTTCGGATGCGAAACCAGAAAATCGTTCGCACGCACGCAGCCGAGGTATACGCGGCGGTAGTAATACCGGTCTTTGTCTTCAAGTCCGAAATTCTGATATCCGGAGAGCGCGCCGCGCCCGAGCGAATCGTATACCGTTTGGTCGAGAATCACCGGCAGGCCGTGAATGCCGATCTGAAAGGTAATGATTCCGCGTTCGGCCAGTGCGACGAATCCTCTATAAGGGCGCACGCCCGCGCCCGGCACGCTTAATAACGCCGGAAATTTGCCCTCGCCCTTCGGAACGCAAAGGATGCCGTAAAGACGGCTCGCAGCGGCCCCCGCGCCGATGTTCTGCAGATTGACGTGGAAGACATCTACGTTCGGTGTGCTGTAATCGGGCAGATGAGTCATCTGCGCGTCTATGGGAATTTTGGCCAGTGCTTCCTTGCCCTGCTTCCAGAACGCATCGAAATCTGCGGGATCGTCCGTAGCCGGTTGTATGGCGGTCGGGCGGAATGCGGCGGTTGCAAGACCCCGGTAGGTTTTGCCGTCGATTAGCGTCGTAGCAATGCAGCGCAAAAATCCGGGTTCGTTCATCGTTCCGCCCGCAACTCGCAACACATTATCGTTGAGAGTTTCGGTTCGCGAGATTTTCGGCGGCATCATTTCCGGGCCTATGTAGTACGAAATTTTCGCTCCGCTGATCGGATGTCCGTCGCGCACGGCGGTGATGGAGAATGTTACGGGTTGGCCCGGTTCATACGTCCAGTCGGCGCGATCCGGCGCTACGCGCACGCTAACGGCGCCCGTACGGTCCTGCGCCGATGCGACTGCAGCGCACAACAAAAGAAAGCAGATAGCAAATCGGGTTCTGTGCATAGTCATAGGTTTGTATCGGGAAGTGGAAGAGAAACAACGGAACAAACGAAATGAAACGAAACAAACAGAAAGAACAGAAAGAATGACTCTCAGACAGAATGACTATTCTGTTTGTTCTGTTTCATTTCGTTTGTTCTGTTGTTTCTCTTCTTTACTCAAGCAAGGATTTTCCGTGCAACGACGCCCGCTACATCGGTAAGCCGGAAGTTGCGTCCGTTGTAGTTGTAGGTCAGGCGTTCGTGGTCGAGGCCGAGCAGGTGAAGCGCCGTTGCGTGAAAATCGTGAATGTGCATGCGGTCTTCGACCGCGTGGTAGCCGATCTCGTCCGTAGCGCCGTAGGCGAATCCGCCCTTGACGCCGCCTCCGGCCATCCAGATCGTATAGCCGTATGGATTGTGATCGCGCCCGTCGCCGCCCTGCGATACGGGCGTTCTTCCGAATTCGCCCGCCCATATGACGAGCGTGTCCTGGAGCAATCCGCGCGATTTCAGATCTTTCAACAGTCCGGCGATGGGTTTGTCTACTTCGCGCGCGTTCTGGGTGTGCAGGTTGTAAAGTTCGCTGTGCTGATCCCACTTGTAGCTGTGCGTGCATTGAATGAATCGAACGTCGCGTTCAGCGAGCCTGCGCGCAAGCAGGCACTGCCAGGCGAAATCGCGCGTCAGCGGATCGTCGAGTCCGTAAAGTTTTTTCGTCGCTTCGGACTCCTTGTCGATCTCGAACGCTTCGGGCGCTTCGGTCTGCATGCGAAATGCGAGTTCAAACGCCTGTATGCGCGCTTCGAGCTGCGGATCGTTGCCGCGCAGCGCTTCGTGGCGGCGGTTGACGTTCCGGAGCATTTCCAGTTCGTAGCGCTGCTCGTCGCCGCTCAGGCGTTTGTTGACGAGGTACTCGATCGGTTCGCTGCTTATGTCTTCGACCTTCATTCCGGCGTGTCCGATTGCGGTTCCCTGATAGGCGCCGGGCAGGAACGCCGAACTCCAGTTTTTTGCGCCGCCGTGCGCAAGCGAGGGTTTGATTGCGATGAAGCCGGGCAGGTTCCGGTTTTCGGTTCCCAGGCCGTAAAGCGTCCAGGAACCCAGGCTCGGGCGGATGAAGGTGCTTGTACCGGTGAAGGTCTGAAGCAGCGCCGCTCCGTGATCTACGCCCTCGCCCACCATCGAGCGGATGACGCAAAGATCGTCGGCGCATTCGCGCACATTTGGAAACAGATCGCTCACGGGAAGCCCGCTTTTGCCTCCCCTCCGGAACGTCCACGGAGATTTCATCAGCGGACCCGGATCGGACCGGTCGAATGCAAGAGGCCGTTTGATCGGCAGCGGCTTGCCGTGATCGCGGTCGAGGCGCTCTTTGGGATCGAATGTATCGATGCTCGACGGCCCGCCGTGCATAAACAGGAATATGACTCGTTTCGCCCGGGGCGCAAAATGCGCGGATTTCGGCGCAAGCGGGTTCGCCGTTTGAGAAAAGAAATCCGTCGCAAGCAGCGTCGTCAAACCGAGTGAGCCGAATCCGAGCCCGGCCGCGCGCAGCCACGCCCGGCGAGATACGGGCATTGCTTCCCGCTTGTACATCGATGCTATGGGATCGTTTCCGCCAATTCCGTTCATTCCGTGTATTCCGCGGTTTCTCTGGATTTTTAATCGAGGTAGATGAAATCGTTGGCCGCCATAAGCACGCGCGCAAGGCTCATCCAGGACTTGTATTCGTTTTCGGCGCCCGGGAATTTTTCCCTGTAAACGGCCAGATATTTGATCGCTCCGGATATTTCTTCTTGTGCAGGCCGGCGGTTGAGTATCCGCAGATAAGCGCGCTCGATGCGCCCTGCATCATCGTTCGCAGGTTCGGCGCACAGTGCGCGGGCGAAGTTCGCCGCACGATCGGCGAGAAACTCGCTGTTGAGCCAGAACAGCGCCTGCGTCGCTACGTTGGTCAACTGCCGCTTGCCGTTTACCGTCGTCGCGTCTCCGAAATCGAAGAGATTCAAAAGCGGCGGGAGGTTTGCGCGCCGCAGCGGCAGGTATACGGTGCGCCTGGTGATCTTTTCCGGATTCAGGCTCAGCCGCTTGTCGTCGTTTTCGCCGTCGGTGCCCGTGCCGGATTGCAGCGTGCCGCCCATAGTAAGGTCGAGCGATCCGTCGATTGCAAGCATAGCGTCGCGCATCTCTTCGACCGTGAGCCTGCGTCGCGGAAAACGCGACAGCAAACGATTGTCGGGATCTTTCGCCATGCCTTCATCCGATGCCCGGCTCGACATCTGATACGCGCTCGAAAGCATGATGGTGCGGTGCAGCGCCTTGATCGACCATCCTCCTGCAACGAACCGGCGCGCCAGATAATCGAGCAGTTCCGGATGCGTGGGCCGCTCGCCCATCACGCCGAAGTTGTCGGGCGTGCGCACGAGCCCCTCGCCGAAATGCCAGCCCCATACGCGGTTGACCATCACCCTCGCCGTCAGCGGATTATCCGCGCGCGCGACCCAGTCGGCGAGTTCGAGCCTGCCGCTGCCCGACCAGTTTTCGGGCGCGGGAATACCGAGCTTCAGTATCTGCGGGACGTCCTTCGGAGCGGGTTCGCCCGGATTGTGGTACGAGCCGCGTATGAATACGCGCTGCTCGACGATTTCTCCGTCTTCGACCGCGCAGGCCATATCGGGTTCGGGCGGCGCCTGTTTTCGGATTTCTTCGCGCTCGGCGATGAGTTTTTTCATCCGCGCCTGCGCATCCGGCGTAAACCTCGCTTCATCCTTTTCATCCACCGCAAGCGGTCCCTTCCTGTTGAAGTAGACCTCGGCGAAGAACCGGTCGTGTCCGGCTTCAAACGACGGCTTGTCGGGCAGCGGGGATTTGTTCGCCGCAACAGCATCTTCATATTTCCTGCGCCACGCAGAGACTTTTGCATCCCATTCGCCGAGGCGTTTGACGAAGCGCTCCTGATAACCGAGCGCAACTTCGCGTCGCTCGAGTGTTGCGGCCCGCTCCCACTCAAGCAGGTGCTCGCGCGGTTTACCCGGTTTCAGATACTCGACCCACTTTGCAAACGCTTCGGGCGAAAGCTTCACTTTGTGAGCTTCGTCGTTTAACTCCAGACCGTCTTCATAAACGCGGCGCGCAGCGAGCATGATTTCCGCAAGCTGCGCTGCGGCCGTTTGCGCTTCGGGCTGTTTCACCGAATCGATGATTTCGTCTATTGCAAAGCGAACTCGTTTAAGACGGTCGTTGTGCAGGCGCAAGGCTTTTTCGTAAGAATCGTATTCTGTTTTCGGTACGAGCGGTTTTGTAAGCGGCGGGGATACGAATTCCTTCGGATCGCGGAAACTGCGCGTAGAGGCGAAGATGGAAATCATCGAGTAGTAGTCGCGCGTCAGTATGGGATCGAACTTGTGATCGTGGCAGCGCGCGCACGCTACTGTCAGCCCCAGAAACGCTTTCGACGTCACATCCACCTGCTCGTCGTATACGTCGTAAAGCATTCGCGTCTTGTCCTGCTGAGCCAGGGCCTTGGCTCCGAGCGCAAGAAACCCCGTTGCTACTATGCCGCGGCGATTGACGCCGAGTTTTGCATCCTCTCCTTCGGGCGCGAGCAGATCGCCCGCTATCTGTTCGCGGATAAACCGGTCGTAGGGCAGGTCGGCGTTGAATGCCGCGATTACCCAGTCGCGATAGCGCCAGGCGTGCGGATAGCGGTGATCTTCGTCGTTGCCCGTAGAGTCGGCGTAGCGGGCCACGTCGAGCCATCGTCTGCCCCACTGTTCGCCGTAACGGGGCGAGGCAAGCAGCCGGTCCACGACTTTTGCGAAAGCATCGGGTAAACGGTCGGCGAGAAAGTTTCGTATCTCGCTTTCAGTTGGAGGAAGCCCCGTAAGATCGAACGTAGCGCGGCGCAGCAGTTCGAGCCGATCGGCGGGCGGTGCGGGAGCGATGCCTTTTTCTTCAAGTTTTGCGAGAATGAAGCCGTCAATCGGCGATTTGATCAGGTTTTTGTTGCGGATTGCGGGCGGCGCCGGATCGGCTACGGGCTGAAAGGCCCAGAAACTTTTTTCCTCCTCGCTGAAAGTGCGGCCCGATTTGCGCACCGCTACGGATTCGGCGGAATCTTTTGCGGGTTTTGCTCCGGGCCACGGGGCGCCCATCCTTACCCACTCGGTAAGGACGGAGATTTCTTCGTCCTTCAGTTTGCCCGTGGGGGGCATCTTGATTTCGCCGTCGTAGCCTATGACCTTGAGCAGACGGCTTTCCATCGGGCGTTCGCCGTCGATGAGGGGGCCGCTTTCGCCGCCGCGCGCAAACCCTTCGGCCGTCGACATATCGAGTTCGGCCACGAGAGCCTGAGAGTTGTGACACTTCTGGCACTTGGCCGAGAGTATTGGCCTTACTTTTTTCTCGAAGAACTCGTCATCCGCTGCGGCTCCGGCCGGCCGTTGGGCGAGCAATGCCAGGGCGGCGAAAAGCGCCAGTACGGGAAGTTTGTAAATCCATCGACTACGAACAGTCATCATGCCGAATCCCAGGGCTGGTTTGATGTATGCGCGCCCGTACTGTACGGCCGGCGCGCGCGGAATTTTTCTGTGTGGTTAACGGACTGCCAGACTAGCGATGCGGCGGCGGAATGTCAATTTCCCGGGACGGAAATTGGTCAGACCGCTTTGACGAGGTCAAAATTACTGATGCAACGGCCGCATTTGCAGCCAATCGAACAAAACACATCCTTCCGGGGCTTGCGGTTTGAATCTTCTCATTGACTGATCGGGTGGCGCGTGATTGAATAGCGTCCCATAGCGGCGAGTTTATGACGGGACGTCGAGGTAGTCGCCCTCACGATCCACAATCTGACTGACCGAATCGAGCCTATACGATCCGAACCCGGACAACCCGGAGTGCGCCTTGTAGAGAGTCATACTCGTACTCTTCCGTTCGCAGTCTACGTTTTTGGCCGGCGCGAAAGTGAAGCCAAGTGGGGAAAGACAACGGAACATACGGAATGAAACGGAATAAACGGAAGGGCATTATCTTTTCCGTTTATTCCGTTTCATTCCGTATGTTCCGTTGTCTTTCTTTTTCCTGATCTGAGATGTGGCGAATCGTAATTCGTCGTCTGCTGGCGCTCGCGCCGCTGCTGCTGGCGGTGGCGTTGGGGGCGTTTCTTCTGGTGCGGCTGGCGCCGGGGGATTTTCTCTCGGAGTTGAGCCTCAATCCGCAGGTTTCGCCCGAAACCGTCGCGGCAATGCGCGAGCGTTACGGGCTCGACCTGCCGTGGTACGAGCAGTTCGGAAGGTGGCTTTCGCGCGCGGTGCGCGGCGATCTGGGGTATTCGCTTGCATGTCATTGCGCGGTAGCGGGCCAGATTGCGGTGCACGTCTTTCAGACTACGGTGCTGGCGGCGGCGGGTTTGGGCCTTGCGCTTGCAGCAGCATTGCCGCTCGGCGTCTGGTCGGTGTGGAAGCGGTCGCGGATGCTCGATCGCGCAATCACCGCCGGAGTATCGATTCTGCTAGCGTGGCCCACGTTTCTGTGGGCGCTCGGGGCGCTTCTGCTGGCGGCCGGAACCGGATGGTTCCCGATCGGCGGCATCAGTTCAATAGAAAATGAAAAATATTCCACTGCGGAAAAATTCATTGATCTTTTGCATCATCTGGCGCTGCCGGCTGCGGTAGTGGCGCTCAAACAGGCGCCGCATTATTTGCAGACGCTGCGCGCAGGCCTCGCCGAGGCGATGGTGGAAGATCACATTCGTGCGGCGCGCGCGCGCGGGGTCGCAGAATCGCGTCTGCTTGTGCGGCACGCTTTGCGCAACGCAATCAATCCGCTGCTGACTATGTTCGGTCAGGGCGTGGGCGCGCTGCTGTCGGGCACGTTCATAGTAGAGACCGTGCTGTCGTGGCCGGGGATCGGATCACTTGCTGTAGGGTCGCTGCTTGCGCGCGATCTGGATATGCTGGTTGCGTGCCTGCTGTATGCGGCGATTTTGCTGGCGATGGGGAATCTGCTGGCGGATCTGATGCTGGCTGCGGCCGATCCGCGCATTCGCAGGCCGCAGCGCGGGTGAACATTATGGGCCGGGCGGTGCGAGATACCCATTGGCTGAAAGGATTGAGACGCGCCTGGCGCGCATCGCCCCGAAGATTGAGGTTCGGCGTCTTCGTGCTCGGCGCGTTCGCATTGGCGGCGCTCGCCGCAGACTTCCTCGCGCCCTACGATCCGGCGATGCAGGATCGCGAGCATTTTCACGCGCCGCCCGCGACGCTCTACTGGATGGATCAAAAAGGCGAGTGGAGCTGGCGGCCCTACATCTACCGGAGCCGGCTCGAAGACCGCATCGAGATGATCTACCGCGAGGATCGCACGCAGGCCTTTTCGTTGAAGTTTTTTGTCGCTCGCGAGGAGTATCGGCTGCTGGGCGTTTTGCCGTGCCGGGTGAAGTTGTTCGGCGTAGACGCGCCGGCGCGTATATTTCTGTTTGGCAGCGACGGGCTAGGCCGGGATGTGCTGTCGCGGCTGCTCTACGGCGCGCGCGTATCGCTTTCGATCGCGGCGGCGGCGCTGCTGATTTCGTTTCCTCTGGCCATCGGCATCGGGAGTCTGGCGGGGTATTACGGCGGGGCTGTAGATTTTGTATGCATGCGGGCTGTGGAACTTTTTCTGGCCCTCCCGGCGTTTTATCTGATTATTGCACTCTCGAGTGCGCTGCCGAGGGACGTTGCGCCCGAAGCCCGCGCGGCGTCGATTATGGCGATGATTGCGCTGTTTGGCTGGGCGAGTCTGGCGCGGATCGTGCGCGGGATGGTGCTCGGGTTGCGCGAAAGGGATTTTGTTGCTTCCGCGCGTGCAGCAGGATGCACGGACTGGAGGATTCTGCGGCGGCACGTGTGGCCGCAGATTGCGGGCCTGATGCTTGTGCAGGCGGCGCTGGCGGCGCCCGGTTTTATGCTCGCCGAGGTGACGCTTTCTTACCTGGGACTGGGAGTTCAGGAGCCGCTGCCAAGCTGGGGCGGTATGCTTGCAACGGGGCAGAACGTGCTGGCGCTTACCGGGTTCTGGTGGACGCTTGCTCCGGGTGCGGCGATCCTGTTTGTGTGCTTCGGATTTCATATGCTGGCCGACGGTTTGAGAGAAGCCCTCGATCCGCGCGCCGCATCACTTGACTGGGGCGATTGAATCGGGACGGATAAAATTGGAGCGCAGGAAAAAACACCGAACAAAGGGAACAAAGGGAACAAACGGAACAAGCGGAACTAAGGGAAAGTTCCTGGCGGGTTTGGTTTGTTTCATCGCGCCGGCGATTGTTTTGCTCGCCGTATGGCCTGCGGCGTTGCCGTCAATATCGGAAGGCGCGGCAAACGCACAGGGCAGTCGTGCGCGCGCAGGCGGGCGGCTCGTTGCGTCGAAATCGGCCGCGCCGCAGACCTTCAACAGGCTGTTTGCAACCGATGAGCCGACCACGAGCATGACCGAGCCGCTGGTGGGACATCTCGTAAAGATCAACCGACAGACGCAACTGCCCGAACCCGAACTCGCCGAATCCTGGCGCGTATCGCCCGACGGCCGCCGCATTACCTTCACACTGCGGCGCGGCGTGCGGTTTTCCGACGGACAGCCCTTTACGGCCGATGACGTTGTCTTTACCTTCGCGGTCATAAATGATCCAAACGTAGCGGCGCCGTCCGCCGATATCTTCAACATACAGGGGCAACGCATACAGGTAGAGAAGGTCGATGCCTTGACCGTGGCGTTTACCCTGCCCGTACCCTATGCGGGCGGAGTGAGGCTTTTTGACGGCCCGCCCATATTGCCGCGCCACATTCTGGAGCCTGCCTGGCGCGCAGGCCGCCTCAGACAGGAATGGGGATTGGGTGCAGCGCCGGAGCGCGTGGTGGGGTTGGGGCCGTTCAAGATCAAATCCTACGTGCCGGGACAGCGCCTCGTGCTCGGACGTAACGAGCATTACTGGAAGCGAAGCGCTACGGGAACTCGGCTGCCGTATCTGGATGAACTCGTTTTCGTCATCGACCGGGACCGGAATACGCAGTTGCTGAAATTCCAGCGCGGGGAAACCGACGTGCTCAGTCCGGTGAATGCCGACGATCTGGCGGTGTTGAGGCCCGTAGAGCGGCAGGGGCGGATACGCATATTCGATCTCGGGCCGAGCATGATCCGCGAGGTGTTCTGGTTCAACCAGCATCCGGGGCAGCGCGGCGGGCGTCCGATAGTCGATCCGGTGAAACTCGCCTGGTTTCGCGAAACGAAGTTCCGCCAGGCGGTGTCCTCGGCGATTGACCGCGCGGCGATTGTAAATCTGGTATTTGCCGGAAGGGCGGCGGAGCAGTACGGATTTCTGTCGGCGGGCGACCGCGTCTGGCATAATCCCAACGTGCCGAAGTTCGCCTACGACCCGGCGCGCGCGCGGCAACTGCTCGAACAGGCGGGCTTTCGCTATCAGGGCGCGCAACTGCTCGATGCTCAGGGCCGTGAAGTGGCTTTTACGCTGACGACAAACGCGGGCAATGCGCTGCGGGCGAAGATGAGCGCACTGATTCAGGCGGATTTGGCCAAAGTGGGGATGAAGGTTACGCTTCAGGCTGTAGAGGCGCAGGCGCTGCTGTCGAGGCTGGGCGAGGGAGGGGATTACGAGGCGTGTTTGCTTGCGATCGTAAGCGGCGACGCAGATCCGACCTCGCATCAGAATGCGCTGCTCAGCCGGGGCTCGGGCCACTGGTGGCATCCCGCGCAGCGGCAGCCGGCAACTCCCTGGGAAGCGCGCATAGACCAGTTGATGCAGCGGCAGATGGGCGCACTCAATACCGCCGCGCGCAAGCGGCTCTTTAATGAGGTGCAGTCCATTCTCGGCGAGCAGCAGCCGTTCATATTTCTTGCTGCGCGAAACCTGATCGTGGGCGCCGCGAGCGATCTCGGCAATCTGCGCCCGGCGCTGCTGCCCGATTTTCTGCTGTGGAACTGCGATGAAATCTATCGCCGCTAAACCAATCCACAATTGGTACAAAGCGTGAGACAAGAGATAACGCAACATTGGAAATGAAACGAAAATCACGGAAAGCCATGTATTTCCGTTTGTTCCGTCTTATTTCGTATGTATGTTATCTCTCTTTTATGCGCCAATGCCGTGTGATTTGGATTAGTATCCACAGCGGTTTGACATCAATGCGCTGAGAACATAGATTGAGCCGAATGGAGGATTACAACCAACTGCCGGATGCCGAACTTCTGGCGCGGTGCCTCAAGAAGGACGCCGACGCCTGGGAGGCGCTCGTGCGGCGGTATCAGCGGCTGGTATCTTCCATAACCGTAAGGTTCAAGCTTCCGGCGGCGGATGCGGCCGACATATTGCAGGGCGTTTTCATTGCGCTTTATAAGCAGATGGGCAGTCTGCAGAAGGAGTCGCGGCTGAGTTCGTGGCTCATTACGGTTACGGTGCGGGAGTGCTGGAAGCTGCGGCAGCGGCAGGGCGTGCAGGAAACCGTGGGCGAGGATCAGTGGGCGCAGATTGCCGATCAGGAGATCGTTCCGCCCCTCGATGAGGAATTCCTGGCCTACGAACGGCAACATCTGGTGCGCCGCGCATTCGAAGACCTCTCGCCGCAGTGCCGCCAGATCCTCGAACAGCTTTTCTATCAGGAAGTTCCCGCTACTTACGCCGAAATAAGCCGCCGCATCGGCATCCCCGTCGCCAGCATCGGTCCTACCCGCGGTCGCTGCCTCGAAAAACTCCGCGAACAATTGCGCAGGGTTGGATTTTTTTAACATAAACCGCGGAATACGCGGAAGATTAAGATGGAAAGGGCAGAAAGAGCATTTTCTGCGTATTTGCCGTCTTCTTTCGAGTATTCCGCGGTTTGGTTTTGGGCGGGTGCGGATTTTTTCGCTGCGGGATGTATTTTTTGGGTATCTGGAATGCACTCATAAGGTGGCGGGACAAGAGTGGACTAAGCAAACTCAAGGAGGAACGATGAACTGTCCGTCCACAGAAGAAATAATGGATTACTTACGGGGCGCGATCCGGCCGGTGACGGGGTTGGAGGTCGGCGCCCATCTGGCCACGGGATGTCCCGCCTGCGCCGAGCAGCGGCAGTGGCTGGGGGAGGTGCTCGCCGTAACGGCGGGCGACCGATCCTATGATTTCCCGGCGGCGACGATCACGCGCGTGGTTGAGTGGTACAAGGAGCAGACCGCGGGCAAGGCGGGGCTGATCCGCAAGCTGGCCGCGCAGTTGGTCTTCGACAGTCTTCAGCCTTCGCATCTGGCGCCCGTGCGTTCCGGAATGGCGGGGGCGGGAGCGGCCGCCGGGCGTCAGGTGCTATACCGCGCCGAGGGGTACGACATCGATCTGCGGTTTGAGGGAGGCGACGAGTCTGATGACGAAGATCTGATCGGCCAGATCCTGCCTGGCGATCGGCCCCCGCAAACTTCGGATCGAGTGGCTGTCAGGTTATTGCGTGATGAACTCGAAGTCGCCGCGTCGCGGGCCAACGCGCGCGGGGTCTTCAAATTCGCGCGCGTTCGTTCCGGGACCTACGATCTTATGATCGACGTGCCCGAGGGCGAAATCCTGATCAGCCGGATCGCGACCGCCCGCGCCGTCTGATGGCGCAGGAGAACACGATGCTGGACCAGCAGGCGATCATGCAGGAGACCTACAATTCGGTAGAGATGGGAACTCTCGTCAGCCCCTTTCCGGGAGCATATTCCGAAGTGTCGCTTGCGCTCATCGAAGAGATGAAGCGCGAGGTGGATCGGCAGATCCGCGTCGACGCCAAGGAGGCGCTGAAGCTGGCGGAGAGGACCTATGAACTGTCCCTTCTCGTAGAAGACCCCCTGGCGCGCGCGCTCGGACTGAGGGCGCGCGCACAGGCGCTTCACGTTTTGGGGCAGTATGCCGAGGCGATCGAACTCTATGAGGCGGCCGGCGGCGTTTACCGCGCCGAGGGTCGCCCCATAGAGGCCGCTCGCATAGGTCGTGCGATGATCGACGCGCTTATGTACCTCGGCCGTTACGGCGAGGCGCTGCGGATTGCGGATGAAGCGCGGCGTACGCTGCTCGAAGGAGGCGAAAATCTCCTTGCAGCGCAGCTTGAAACCAACGTCGGCAACGTTCATCACCGTCTGGATCAGTATCACCTGGCGCTTGCCTGCTACGAGCGCGCCGCGGAAGTCTTCGCCGAAACCGGCGAGGCAGTGCCGCTTGCGGTCGTGGCCTTCAACCGCGCAAACATTTACTCCAACCTCGATGAGTTCCGGCGCTCGCAGGCGCTCTACGAGCAGGCCTACGAAATCTACCACAAACAGGGCATGGCGCTCGCCGCCACGCAGGTCAAGTACAGCATCGGCTACCTGCACTTCCTGAAGGGCGAGTATCACCAGGCGATGCGCATACTGCACGAAGTCGACGACGATTTTGCCCGTCTCGGCGACGAGCGCATGGGCGCGCTGTGCGATCTGGATCTGGCCGAAATCTACCTTCAACTGAATATTCTGGACGAAGCCGCCGAACTCGGCGCGCGCGCCCGCGCGCGATTCGAGCGCATCGGCATGCGTTATGAAGCCGCAAAGGCGCTCACCTTCTGGGGACTTGCCGCGCTCAGGCAGCAGAAGATGGGCGAGGCCGAGCGTGCTTTTCACCAGGCGCGTGCGGAATTTGCCTCTGAAGGCAACGAAATTTTCCAGGGTGTAGTCAACATATACCTCGCCGAACTCAGCCTTCGCCGCCGCGAAGGCGATGCCGCTCTCAGCCGCGCTGCGGAAGCCGAGGAACTGTTTGTTCGGCGCAACCTCAAGGCCCGCACCTGCTATGCGCAACTTGTTGTAGCGCGTGCACTTCAGGTTTGCGGTCGCATCGCCGAGGCGCGCGCCAAGTGCGAGCAGAGCCTTGCAGGCAGTCTGGAGCTGGAAGTCTCCTGGCTCAAGCAACAGGCACACGAATTGCTTGGGGATCTGTTGCTGGAAGAGGACGAGAAGACGGCGGCCTACGATCATTACGTCAAAGCAGTAGCATTCGTTGAGCAGATCAGAAGCGGGATTCGGGTAGATGAATTTCGCAGCGCCTTCTTCAAGGACAAACTTCGGGTCTATGACAAGTTGATTCACCTTTGCCTGTTGACAGGCGGGGCGGAGAAAGAGGCGGAGGCGTTCTATTACCTCGAAAGCCGGAAGGCTCGGACGCTTGTGGATCTGATGGTGAACGAGCTGGAGCCGGCGCCTGCGGGGAACGGAAGCGAGCCGCACGACTGGAAGAACCGGTGGCGCGGATTGCGCGAAGAGTTGCACTGGTTCTACAGCAAGGTTCATCAGCGCGAACTCGACGGAAAACAATTGGCCATAGCGGATCAGAAAAACCTGCACGAAGAGATCAAGGTCCGGGAACGGGCGCTTGTCGAGATGACGCGTCTTGTGCAGATGCGCGATCCGGGATTTTTCTGGCTGCGCAACGTATCTGGAATGCTCGTCGATGAATTGCGCTCGTATCTGGCGCCGGATGAAGCGGTAATCGAGTATTACTTCGACGGCGACGATCTGATCATTTTCGTAGTGGACGGCGAGCAGTTGCGCGTCGTGCGCGGGCCGATGGGGCGGCAGGAGTTGCGCGGGCTGATTCTGGAATTGAAGTTCCAGTTCGAGAAATTCCATTACGGCCAGCCCTACCTGGATACGCATCAGGAGCATCTGCTTTACAGCACAAACGGCTGTTTGCAGGAACTCTACGATGCGTTGTTTGCTCCGGCGGCGGATCTGGTAAAGGGCAAGAAGCTGATATTCGTCCCGTTCGACACCCTGCACAACGTTCCCTTCCAGGGGCTTTTTGACGGCGCCGGGTATCTGGCGGACGGCCACGAGATTGCGCTTGCGCCGAGCGCGCGGCTGTTTGCATTGTGCGCGCAGCGCAGCAACCGGGATCTGGATCGGGTGCTTCTGATCGGTGCGGCCGATGAGGTTGCGCCGCGTATAGCGGATGAGATCGAGGCGATTCGCAACCTGTATCCGGATGCGCGGTGTTTTACTGGGGCGGAAGCGGATCTGCAGGCGTTGACCGCCCATTCGACGGGCAGCGACATCTTGCATATAGCTTGCCACGCCATTCTGCGGCAGGACAATCCGATGTTCTCCGCGTTTCGTTTGGCCAACAACTGGCTGAACTTCTACGACGTTTGCTCGCTTCAGTTGTCGTCGGCGATGGTGATCCTGAGCGGATGCAGTACGGGCGCCAACCGGACGTTCGCCGGCGACGAGATTCTCGGATTGGTCCGGGGCTTTTTGTCGGCTGGCGCTGCGTCCCTGGTTGTGAGTCTGTGGGATGTGAACGATCCGGCGACGGCGCAGTTAATGACGGCTTTTTATGAAAGATTGAAGGCAGGCGTCTCCCCGCGGCAAGCGCTGCGCGAGGCTTCAATAAATACGCGACAGCAGTACGCCCACCCCTATTACTGGGCGCCGTTTGTTTTCATCGGGCGGGGATAAACGGGCTGTTTCGGCCCCCGACAAGGCCAATCTGGGAAACGGAGGATGGTGATATGAGGACAAGGGTGATTGGCACGGTTATGCTGATTTTTTTGCTGGCGGGTGTGTTCTATGCGCCGCAACCGTCGATGGCGTTCCAGGGCGCTTCCAGGGTAATCAGATACAGTGCCACTGAAATCATCGTGCATATGAAGCACGATCATCAGGTCGAGAGATTCAACCAGAGACACGGCACCTACACGCTGAAGCGCATTCCCAACAGCGACTACTACCTGCTCGGCATCCAGGCCGGCGCCGAAGTTTCGCGCAAACTCGCCGCGATGCTGGATGATGATCAAAAACTCAAGGTCGGCCACAACTTTATCTACGAGATGCCCGAGGTTCAGCAGACGAGCCAGGCATTCATCGACCAGACGAGTCAGGCCTTTATCGACCAGACGAGCCAGGCGTTCATCGACGCGAGCGCGCAGGCATACTTCTACGGTCAGCCTACGGTGAGCCATCTGCGGCTGGCGCAGGCGCATCAGATCAGCCTGGGTTCGGGCGTCAAGGTTGCCGTCATCGACACGGGAATCGACGCATCGCATCCGCTGCTGGCCGGGCGCATAGCCGGTCCGGTTTACGATTTCGTCAGCGAGGATGTGGATCCGAACGACGAGCCGGGCGGGGCCGGATACGGCCACGGCACGTTTGTTTCCGGGTTGATTGCGCTTACGGCGCCGCAGGCGATGATCATGCCGATTCGGGCGTTTGACTCAAACGGGCAGGGAACGGCGTTCAACATCGCGCGCGCGATTCGTTTTGCGGTCGACAACGGAGCGAAGGTCATCAACATGAGCTTCGGAATGTACGCTTCGGACCCCGTTGTTCAGGATGCCGTCAATTATGCTTACGGGCGCGCATTTATGGTCGCATCCGCCGGCAACGACAATCAGAATCTGGTTCACTTCCCGGCCTCCATACCGGGCAAGACCCTGGCCGTGACCTCGGTCAACGCCGACGAAACCAAGTCGTACTTCTCCAACTTCAATTTCGGCGTCAACGTATCGGCGCCGGGCCACAACGTCTACAGCGCCTATCCGGACAACCGTTGGGCGTATTGGAGCGGCACATCGTTTTCCACCGCGATGGTAGCGGGCGAAGCGGCGCTGCTGCGCTCGATTCGGCCGAACGCGCTCGATTCGATCCTGTATCTTGTAATATCGACTTCGGGACCGTCGCCTGATCCGTTCAATCCGTTGTATGTCCAGAGGCTCGGTCTGGCCCGGATAGATTTCCGGACTGCGGTCGAACGCATACAACAGTACTGAGTCCGGTCGTCAACCATCTGCAAACGCTTTTCACCCGGGCGTCTCGTCGGCATCCTGTCCTGCCAGCCGACGAGACGCCGTCCTTTTTTGGGACAGAACGCAAAACGCGGAAAAATAAATCAATCATTCCGCGTTTTCCGCGTTCTCTTTTAATCCACCACTCGCCTCTGCTAGCATCTGATCTATGCCGGACTACGAGCACGAACCGGATGAGGCGGTATTGACCGAGAGCGAGCAGCAGGTAAAAAAGCCGCCGCTCTACAAGGTTCTGCTGCACAACGACGACTACACAACGATGGAGTTTGTCGTCTTCGTCCTGGAGACGATATTCAATCTGAACACAAACGAAGCGATCCGGATCATGCTGCAGGTCCACAATCAGGGCCTTGGCATTGCAGGCGTATATACATACGAGATCGCCGAAACGAAGGTGACGAAGGTAGAACAACTGGCCGAGGAACACGAGTACCCGCTGTTGTGTACGATGGAGGAGGAATAGTGCTGAGTGAGGAGAAGAAGAAGTGCTGAGTGCAAATAGGAAATCAGAAACTTTTATTACAGACGCTCAGTACACTGTGAACAAAGTTCTTTGAGTTTTTCAGCCGCGAAGCGGCGCAAGATCTGTAGCCTGGTGCGCGAGCGCCAGGTCAGCAAAAACAAAACGCCCGAGCCCTGAAAGGGCGAAAGATCTTCCGCCCCTCCGGGGCTGGCGCCGCTTCTCTACACTCACCCAGGGCTTACGCCCTGGGCTACAGATCTTGCGCCGCTTCGCGGCTGAAAAACTCAACGAACTTTGTTTACAGTGTACTCAGTATTGAAGTTCTTCAGTTCCTGTTTGCACTCAGCACTCAGCACTTCTTCTTCTCCTCCTCCCAACACGCTTATGATTACCCGAGAACTGCAGACCACGCTCAATCTCGCGGCCGAAGAGGCGATACGGCGGCGGCACGAATATCTGACGCTCGAACATCTTCTTTATGCAATTCTTTCGGACCGTACGGGCAGCGACGTGATCGTCAACTGCGGCGGCGATCTGGAAGTCCTGCGGCGCGAACTCGACGAATTTCTGAGCGACAAGTTAAAGCCGCTGCCGAGGCGGCGCGAGCAGTTTCCAGAGCAGACCAAGGCGTTCGAGCGCGTCATAGAACGCGCAGCACTCAACGCCGAGGCTTCCGGGCGGCAGCAGATAGACGCGGGAAACGTCCTCGCCGCGCTTTTTCAGGAGGCCAGTTCGCACGCCCGCTACCTGCTCGAACGTCAGGGCATTACGCGGCTCGACATACTCAATTACATCTCGCACGGAATTTCAAAAATCGATGACAACGCGGAGCCCGCGCCGCTCGAAGCCGAGGAGCAACCCGGCCGCCCCGCGCGCGATCCGCTCGCCGCATTCACCGTAAACCTGATTGCACGCGCAGCCGAAGGCAAAATAGATCCGCTCATCGGACGCGACGCCGAAATTCGCCGCACCATCCAGGTCCTTTGCCGCAGGCGCAAGAACAATCCGCTTTACGTAGGCGATCCCGGCGTTGGAAAAACCGCCATTGCCGAGGGCCTCGCGCTGAAGATTCAGCGCGGCGAGGCGCCGGAGATCCTGAAGGACGTAGAAGTTTACGCGCTCGATATGGGCGCGCTGCTTGCCGGAACCAAATACCGCGGACAGTTTGAAGAACGCCTTAAGGCCGTAATAGCCGCGCTGCAGCGCAAACCGGGCGTAATTCTGTTTATCGACGAAATCCATACGATCGTGGGCGCCGGGGCGGTGAGCGGCGGCTCGATGGATGCATCGAACATTCTCAAACCGGCGCTCGCTTCGGGCGAACTGCGCTGCATAGGCTCGACTACCTACAACGAATACAAGGCGTCTTTCGAGCGAGATCGCGCGCTTGCGCGGCGCTTCCAGACCATAGAAATTCCGCAGCCCTCGATCGCCGATACGATCCTGATTCTCGAAGGACTGCGCAGCTACTACGAATCGCACCACGGCGTAAAATACAGCGACGAAGCGTTGCGCGCCGCCGCAGAACTTTCCGCCAAACACATCAATGACAGGTACCTGCCCGACAAGGCCATTGACGTGATGGACGAAGTGGGCGCAGCTACGAAGCTTTTGCCTGCATCGGAGCGGCCCGAAACCATCACTGCGCACGATGTAGAGCTTGTCGTTGCGCGCATGGCGAAGATACCGCCGAAGACCGTATCGGTTTCGGATCGCGAGAAGCTGCAGAATCTGACCGCAGAGTTGAAATCGGTGATTTACGGTCAGGATCACGCAATTGACGGCATGGTCAATGCTATCAAGCTGTCGCGCTCGGGCTTGCGGCAGGCGGACAAGCCCATCGGGTCGTTTCTGTTTTCCGGGCCTACGGGAGTGGGAAAGACCGAACTTGCAAAGCAGCTTGCGCGGGCGTTGGGTGTAGAGTTTCTGCGCTTCGATATGAGCGAGTACATGGAAAAACACACGGTATCGCGCCTGATCGGCGCGCCGCCGGGTTACGTCGGCTTCGATCAGGGCGGACTGCTTACCGACGCCGTTCGCAAGACGCCCTATGCGGTGCTGGTTCTGGATGAAATCGAGAAGGCGCATCCGGACCTGTTCAGCATACTGCTTCAGGTAATGGATCACGCGACGCTTACGGACAACAACGGCAAGAAGGCCGATTTCCGCAACGTGATACTGATTATGACTACTAACGCGGGGGCGCGTGAACTGAGCGGGACGCGCATAGGGTTCAGGCACGGGCGCAGCGAAAAGAAGGTCAAAACCAGGAGCGAGGCTGAAGAAGAAGGAATCGGTGGAACCGGGAGCAAGGCCAAGGGAGCGATTGAGAGGACCTTCAGCCCCGAGTTCCGCAACCGGCTGGACGGGTGGATCGCGTTTGCGCCGCTCGGGTTTGAAGTCATCGAGCGCGTGGTGGACAAGTTCATCGGCGAGTTGCGCGGGCAGTTGACGGAAAAGCGCGTCGAAGTCGAATTGACCGATGCGGCGCGCACCTGGCTTGCCGAGCACGGCTACGATCCCACCTTCGGCGCGCGCCCCATGGCGAGGCTGATACAGACCAGGATCAAGGAGCCTCTCGCAAACGAGATCCTTTTCGGGACATTGCAGCAGGGCGGCGCGGTTGCCGTCGATGTCAGGGACGGTGAAATCTTCCTTGATTACACGCAGGCCTGATCTTTGAGCGACTCGCATCCGATCATTTTTGTGACCGGCAGGGATCCGCTCTCAGGCATCGGGGGCGGATCGACTTATGTTCGCTCGCATGCCCGAGCCGCAATGCGCGCCGGATACGACCCGCATATTTTCTGCGTTACAGACCGGGATGAAACGGTCGAAGCCGGATTCGGAACGGTGCATCGGCTGAAGACTCCGTTTCGCCCGCGCGGGCCGCTCGTTGTTCCAATGCGTCAGGGTGCGGAGAAATTCGTCCGCCACTGGCTTAACGCTCTCGCCTACACGCCGCTTATGATCCCGTTTCATAAACGGGTTATGGTTGAGGGCATCGAGCGTTTTGTGCGCGGGCGCGCGGGGCCGCACCTGATTCACAGTTTTTACACCTGGGGCTGCGTCGGGCTGGATCTGCGGTGCAGGCTGGGCGCCGCTCACCCCGTCCGGGTCATCAACAGCGTTTATACGACGGCTGAAGATGAAATGCGCGCAAAGTTCGAGGGCTTGAGAGCAGATGCACGGCTGATTGAGCGACTGCTTTACGCTGCAGAGTTCGGTTGGGTGAAGACGGTAGTGACGCGCTACGAGCGGCGCGCCTACTGCGAGTGCGATCTGGTGACGGCCAATTATGAATCTGTGCGGCAGCGGTTTCTTGCAAGTTACGGGCGCGGCGCGGAGTTCCGGTTGTTGCCGTATACATCGGATGTCGTAGATTTTCGTGACGCGACGCGTGATGTTCCCGAAACTCCGCCGGAGATCGCAGCATCTGCGGGTTCCAATGCGCCTGTGATCGTCTCTCTCTCTCGCCACGATCCGCGCAAGGGTATAGATGTATTTTTGCGGGCGCTGGCGAGGGTGCGCGATGCGGGCGCCGCGTTTCACGCCTGTTTGCTCAGCGGAGGACCGCTGTTCGATTCGCACCGCAGGCTGGCCTCGGAACTGGGGCTCGATGATTTTGTTACGTTCACCGGGTGGATAGAAGATCCGCATCCGTATTTGCGCCGCGCAGATCTGTTTGTTCTGCCCTCGACGCAGGAGGGAAGCGGATCGCTTGCGCTCATCGAGGCGCTGCACGCCGGGCTCGCAGTAGTGGCGAGCGATGTCGACGGCATCCCTGAAGACGTTACGCACGAAGAAAGCGGATTGCTGGTAAAGCCGGGAGATGTCGAAGGATTTGCGAATATAATCATTCGCGCATTGAAGGATTCAGATCTGCGCCGACGGCTCGGCGATAACGCGAGGAAAACGTTCGCCGAGCGGTTTTCGCCCGATGCCTTCGCTGCCGCGCTCGGCGAGGTTTACAGGATGTACCTATGCCGGTGATCTCGATATTCTTCGGTATCGTGATTCGAATGTTCTATCGCGAACACGGCGTCCCTCATTTTCACGCCGAGTATCAAGGCCAGCAGGCGACCTTCACATTCGACGGCGAAATACTGGCCGGAAGCATCAGCTCACGCACCGCATTGCGCCTGATCAGGGAATGGAGTCTTGCAAATCGCGTTGGTCTCGAAGCAAACTGGACAAGAGCCATGGGCGGCGAGTCACTCGAAAGAATTGCGCCGCTGGACTGAGGAGAATCCCATGAACGTCCTTCCGGCAGTAGTCCGTGCTGAATATCGGGGTGGGTTCAAGATCCACCTTGTATTCAATGACGGCGTCAACGGCACGGTAGATTTTTCGCAATGGCTGAACGGCCCCGTGTTTGAGGCGCTGAGGGAGCCGGCGTATTTCGCACGTTTCTTTGTTGATGGCGGCGCCGTTGCCTGGCCGAACGGGGCCGACATCGCACCCGAGACATTGCACGCAGAAGCAAAAGCTCGCGCCGCCGCATAAGTGATGACCGGAAGCTAACGCAGAACATACGGAAACCAAATCGCGGAAGTCACGGAACGAACGCCGTATTATCCGCGTTATCCGCGTCCTCGTTTCTGCGTTATCCGCGGTTTCTACATTCAGGAGTCCATCCCATGCTGAAAACCAGCAGTTCGTTTCGCCTCCATTTGATGATCATTTCATTGCTGGCCGTCTTTTGCGTTCTCATAGACGGTTCCGGCATTGCGGCGCAGCAATCATCCGTCGACCCGGCAGCGGGTTTGCGCTGGCGTGAAACGGGGCCGTTTCGCGGCGGGCGCGTTACGGCCGTAGCAGGCGTGCCCTCGCAGCCGATGGTTTATTATTTCGGCGCCACGGGCGGCGGCGTGTGGAAGACTACGGACGGCGGCGCAACCTGGCTGCCCGTATCCGACGGCTATTTCGGCGCCGGATCGGTCGGAGCAATCGGCGTCAGCGAATCGGATCCGAACATTGTTTACGTCGGTATGGGTGAATCGCCGATTCGCGGCAACGTATCGCACGGCGACGGGATGTACAAATCAAACGACGCCGGAAAAACCTGGAAGCGAATCGGCCTTGAAAACTCCCGCCACATCGCGCGCGTGCGCGTTCATCCCAGAAATCCCGACCTGGTTTACGCAGCCGTACTCGGCCACATATTCGGTCCGCACGATGAGCGCGGCGTTTACCGCTCGAAAGACGGCGGACGCAACTGGGAGCGCGTGCTGTTTCGCAACAACAAGGCCGGCGCCATCGACCTCGTCATCGATCCATCGAACGCAAACGTGCTTTATGCGGGTTTCTGGGAAGTTATGCGAACACCGTGGAGTCTGGAAAGCGGAGGCCCGGGCAGCGGGCTTTTCAAATCCACGGACGGCGGCGACAACTGGACCGAGTTGACGCGCAATCCGGGGCTGCCTCGCGGCGTCGTAGGCAAGGTCGGCGTCACCGTGTCTCCGGTCAATCCCGAACGCGTGTGGGCGATCATCGAGGCCGAAGACGGCGGCGTATTCCGCTCCGACAACGGCGGGCGCACGTGGTTGAAAGTCAACGAATCGCGCAACCTGCGGCAGCGCGCCTGGTACTACACGCGCATATACGCCGATACGCAGAACCTGGATACCGTCTACGTCCTCAACGTGGCCTTCCATAAATCGAACGACGGCGGGCGCACCTACACCACTATCAGCGTTCCGCACGGCGACAATCACGATATGTGGATTGCGCCCGACGACAATCAGCGAATGATAAACAGCAACGACGGGGGCGCAAACGTATCGGTAAACGGCGGACGCGCCTGGACCGATCAGAACCATGCTACGGCGCAGTTCTACCGCGTAGCCATAGACGACGATTTTCCCTACAACATCTACGGCGCGCAGCAGGACAACTCCACCGTAAAAATTCCTTCGCGCACCGCGGGTTCCGGCATAGACCGCACGCACTGGCACGCTGTGGGCGGCGGCGAATCGGGCTGGATTGCGCCGCATCCGAAAAATTCCAACATCGTTTTCGCCGGATCTTACAGCGGATTGATTACGCGCTACGATCACCGCACCGGGCAGTTGCGCAACGTCACCGTATGGCCCGACAACCCGATGGGATGGGGCGCCGAGGGCATGCGTTTCCGTTTTCAGTGGAACTTCCCGCTGCTGTTTTCTCCGCACGATGCAGACACGCTGTACGCCGCGGGCAATATACTTTTCAAAACCACGAACGAGGGCAAGACCTGGCGCGCCATCAGCCCCGATCTTACGCGCAACGACAAATCCAAACAGGGCCCCTCGGGCGGACCGATTACGAAAGACAACACGAGCGTAGAGTATTACTGCACGATCTTTACCGTAGCGGAATCCGCGGTGCAGAAGGGCGTCATATGGACGGGCTCGGACGACGGCCTCGTGCACGTAACACGAAACGGCGGCGAGAAATGGGACAACGTCACGCCCAAAGACATCCCTGAATGGATTCAGGTCAATTCCATCGACGCCTCGCCGCACGATGCAGCCGTAGCCTACATCGCAGCGACGATGTACAAGTTCGATGATTTCCGTCCGTATCTTTACAAGACCTCGGATTACGGCAGGACGTGGAGGAAAATCGATCGCGGCATTCCCGATGGAGCATTCACGCGCGTGGTTCGCGAAGATCCGAACCGGCGCGGATTGCTTTACGCCGGCGCCGAAACCGGAGTCTACGTTTCGTTCGACGACGGCGAAAACTGGCGTTCGCTGCAGAACAACCTGCCCGTAGTTCCGATCACGGATCTTATGGTGCACAAGCGCGAGCGCGACCTTGTAGTTGCAACGCAGGGGCGCAGCTTCTGGGTGCTCGACGATCTGCCCGTGCTTCATCAGTTGTCGAATCAGATCGCCGCTAAAGAAGCGCATCTTTTCAAACCCGAGGATGCTTACCGCATGCCGGGCGGCGGAGGATTTTCTGCGCCGGGTTCGGCAGTAGGGCAGAATCCTCCGGCGGGCGCCGTGATTTTCTATTACTTCAAGGAAAAACCTCAGAGCGAGATTGCAATCGAAATTCTTGACCGCGACGGCAAACAGATTCGCCGCTTTACGAGCCGTTCACAGGAATCGGCCGGCGGTGAATCGGGCGGTTTCGGCGGCGCAACCGCGAGTGTGGCCGCCGAAGCCGGGCTTAACCGTTTCGTATGGGATCTGCGATATCCGGATGCCGTCAGGTTTCCGGGATTGATTCTGTGGGCGGGAGAGACGCGAGGACCGCGAGCCGCACCCGGCGTCTACCAGGTAAAACTGACGGTGGGCGGACAGGTTATGACCGAGAGTTTTACGCTCAAAAAAGATCCCCGCATAGAGACTACGGACGAAGAGTTCGCCGCACAGTTCGACCTGCTGACGAAGATTCGCAACAAACTCACGGAAACTCACGAAGCGATTCTTGCAATTCGCGACGTGCGCCGGCAGGTGGATGAAACGTCGAGGCGCGTACGGGGCCGGCAGGATTCGGCCTCGATAACGGAAGCGGCCGCATCGCTCAACGCAAAACTTACCTCTATAGAAGAGGAACTCTACCAGACCAAAAACCAGAGCAATCAGGACCCGCTCAACTATCCCATACGGCTCAACAACAAACTCGCCGCGCTTGCCGGTGTAGTCTCAAGCGGTGATGCGGCGCCTGCGGATCAGGCCTACCAGGTATATGACGACCTGGCCGGAAGGATAGACGCCGAGCTTGCAAAGTTGCGGCGCGTGATGGCCGAAGACGTTCCGGCGTTCAATAAAGCGGTTCGCGATGCAAACGTGCCTGCGGTGTTCGTCAGACCCGAGGCGCGCGCCAACCGGTGAAAAGAGAGATGACGGAACAAACGAAATAAGACGAAACAGGCGGAAATATGGGTTCCTTTCGTTTGTTTCGTGAATTTTCGTTTGTTCCGTTATCTCTCCTGGGAGTGCATTATGGATACAGAGCATCTGTTGATTGAAATCGGCGACGGGGTGGCGCGCGTAACGCTCAACCGGCCCGAGCGCCGCAACGCGCTGTCGCTCGGCCTGATGCGCGAACTGGCGGGCGTGCTGCGCGGGGTTGAGGCTGAGCAGGATGTCCGGGCGGTTATTCTTGCGGCTTCGGGTTCGGTATTTTCCTCGGGCCACGATCTGAACGAACTGCGCGGGCGCACGGCAGGCGAGTACCGGGAGATCTTCGATGCGTGCGTCGAACTGATGGCGACGATAGAGCGCATTCCGCAGCCGGTTATCGCCGAGGTTCAGGGCGTAGCGACTGCGGCCGGATGCCAGTTGGTGGCTGCGTGCGATCTCGCGGTGGCTTCGGAAGATGCGCGCTTTGCCACGCCGGGCGTGCGCATAGGACTGTTTTGCAGCACTCCGATGGTGGCGTTGTCGCGCGCCGTGGGACGCAAACGCGCGCTCGAAATGCTGCTTACCGGAAATTTCATTGACGCGCATACCGCAGCGGAATGGGGGCTTGTCAACCGCGTGGTTCCGAAGGGGGAATTGAAGACTGCGACCACGGCGCTTGCAGCCGAAATCGCCTCTGCAAGCCCGCTCACGCTCGGCATAGGCAAATCCGCTTTTTACGCCCAGATCGAACTCGACGAAGCGCGCGCTTATTCTTATACAAAAGAAATCATGAGCCTCAACGCCATGGCCGAAGACGCGCAGGAGGGCATAGGCGCATTCCTTGATAAACGCACGCCCTGCTGGCGCGGCCGGTGATGATTTCCATTCTTGTGAAGCTTCTCCCGCACTCCTTAAAAAAAATTATTGACAGGAAACACGGGCTGCCTTAGAGTGCGCGCTGGTTTCTCCGACATCCGCCCCGGCCTTGAGAGTTGGACTGGACGGATCCTCCCCCAACGAGGAACTCCCGAATGAGCAGGGAGCGAAATACTACCATCGTGCACATTATCGGAGGTCTGTTGATGAAGCGAAAGACTACTCTTTGGCTGCCCCTGATTGCGTTTATTGCGCTTGCGGGGCTGATGTTTGGGGCTGCAGCGGCGCAGCAGGGACGAAGCAGCGGCAATGAAGTCCTTACCAGAGCCGGGTTGCAGTCGGACGGAACGTTCGTTGCTCCGGACGGAACTGTGTTTACGTCGGTGCAGGCGTTTGTAGACAGCGGTCGTCGATGTTTCGACAACGCTCGACCGGAGGACGAAGAGGAGGCGGACGGCAACGAGCGGGAGCGTCCGGGGCGTGGTTCGGGAACAAATTCCGCAGCCATCGCATCTGCTCTTGCGCCCGCCAGCGTGACGATAAGGGTTTATTTCCACGTCATACAGCAGAACGGAGTTGCAGGAGCGTCCGGTACGGGTTTTGTTCCGTCGAGCTGGATAGATGCACAACTAGATGTTCTGAATGCCGCCTACGCCGGTCTGGGACCGGGCGGCGCGGGGGCGAACACTCCGTTCCGTTTCATCCGGTCGGGGCTGGACTACACGGTCAATTCGACCTGGTACAATGCCGGGCCGGGCACGACCGCCGAGCGGAACATGAAGAATGCGCTGCGGCTCGGGACTGCACAGGATCTGAACTTTTACACCAACAGCGGCGGAGGGTATCTCGGCTGGGCGACATTCCCGTCGAGCTACAACAGCAATCCGAAAAACGACGGCGTAGTTTGCGCGTGGAACTCGCTGCCGGGCGGCAACCTGTCTCCGTATAACCTCGGCGACACGGGTACGCACGAAGTCGGCCACTGGCTCGGCCTGTATCACACCTTCCAGGGCGGCTGCAACGGCGCCGGCGATTCGGTAAGCGATACGCCTGCCGAGCGATCGGCCGCCTACGGCTGTCCTGCCGGACGCGACACTTGCCCCGGCAAAAATGCAGCGGGACTCGATCCCATCGAGAACTTCATGGACTACACCGACGACGCCTGCATGTACAGATTTACCGGAGGACAGTCCTCGCGCATGGATGCGCAGTGGACGCAGTATCGGGCCGGGAAGTAAAACAGACCGCGGAAGACGCAAAAACGAAGACGCGGAATTCACGGAAAGGATCAGAGACTCCCATTTCTTTCCGTGAATTCCGCGTCTTCGTTTTTGCGTCTTCCGCGGTTTGACTTCACTGTTCCGCAGGTCGCCAGTCTACTACGGGCGTCGAGCCGTCGTCGCATACCCATACGATGGCGCGCATTCCGGGTTTAAGCCGGCCGGGGCGTGTTTCAATACGCTTCCAGTCTTCGCTTTTGAATTCCTCGCCGCGCATCAGGAAATTGCGCGCCGCGTCTTCATCTCTTGGGAATCGCAGCGTGAAGTTTTCCGTCGTGTCTTCATCTGTTCTTATGCGGATATAGATACGGCCGGGTTGGCGGCGATAGGCAAGTATGCGTCCGGTAAATGAAGTCAGATGATCGCGAGAACAGCGCAATCGGGCAGGCGGCGCGGCGCGCTGATCGTTGACATAGGACGCTGCGGTAGGCATATCCGCAGATAAAATGCTGCAAATGCACATTGCGGCTGCAAGATAAAGTTTCATTTTTTTCAGTTCCGCCTTCATCCCTTACGTCGCCGCGACAATACCCAATACTGCCTGCGGCTGTCAAAAACCGGGCAGAAACAACGGGACAAACGAAATGAAACGAAAACGACGCAACAGTTGAATATTTCCGTAGTTTCCGTGTACTTCCGTTTGTCCCTACTGCGATCAAGGCGCGGCAAGATCGATTATGCGCAGCCCCAACCTTCCCGGATGGCGGTAAACAACCCGATGCCGGGTCTCGACAGGAGGTGGAGGCAACACCTCGGTAGACAGCAGAACCAGATAACGCACGCCCGCGCGCTTCCACTTTTCCTCTTCACTGTAGGGATATTCCATCGACACGGTTTTGCGCCCCGTAAACAGATACACAAGCGGCGGAATCGTCGTTGCAACTACCGCATCCCGTTCAATCCTTGCATCCGCCTCGCGCAGCATCGCCTCGTTTTCAACAAACGTCGAGTGCCACTTCACTTCTTCTCCCGGCGCTGGAGCGTATCGCTTTTGTATGAACTGAAAGTTGTAAAAGACGTTTACCGCAAGCACGAACCACGCGACTGCAGCAAGCCGCCTCTGAATTGCACTTTCGTCAAGCCCGGCGGAGTAACGGGCGAAAAAAACATATACCGCGCGCAGGCCCATCAGCAGATAAAAAATCAGGAACGGAATTAACGGCAGCAGGAACCGGAACTGCTCCCAGCCCCACAGCACCGATATCGAAAGCGATAGCGGAAAAACGAACTCAAGAAACGTTGCGCGTCTGCGCGCTTCGGCTGCGTATCCCAGCAGTATGAGTAATGCGAAAAGGATCGAGCACCATACCTGCGCGCGGTTGAGATATACGATCCGTCCCGGCTCTATCGCGCGGAACACTCCGTAAAAAGCAACTGCGCCCGCATCGTGGCGAACGATTTCTGACAGGTTCGACCACACTCTTGCGGGAAGCTCGCGCGCGGTTATCAATCCGCTTGCGGGGTTTCCGGCCATGCGCTGCCAGAATTGTTCGGTATAAGGCCGGATCATACTCGACGCCTGTTCAAGGCGCTGCTCGTGCGTGGGCGCGTGCACGCGCGAGTACACCACCCACGATCCTGCGCCCAATGCGACTATGACGGCGAGCGCAAGCGCCTGACTCCTGCGGCGCATCCACAGCAGGTATAGAATCGACGCCGGTATCAGTCCCGCGCCCGCCGAGCGCGTCAGAAACGCCAATGTTACGAGTGCTCCCGAAATCGCCGCACATCGCAGGGTCCCGTGGTTTTTATCTTCATCAGCCTGCGCACATCTTTCGACGGCTGCAATCGCCGCGAGTTGCACGAGTGTAAAGAAACACTCGGACATCACCGTCGCCGTAGCCATAAAGACGAGCGCCGGATAAAAGACCGCAGCCCCGGCGATTCCGAGCGCAAGGTGAAACGACAATCCGCGATGCCGCCGAAAATACAGAAACGCAACTACGCCCACGCCAGCCATCGCCGCCATCGAAACCGCTTTGAACAGCCACAGATTTGCGGGAAATTCGCCGTGCAGCAGCCACACTACCGCAAGCACCGCCGGGAACGCGGGCGGCGCAATCGGGCGTATTCCAGGCGTCGGCGCGTTTATCAATGTGTAGCCCTCGCCCGAGGCCAGGGCTTTTCCTAGCAGCACGTACCACGCGTCATCCACCAGCGGCCCGATGACCGAATCCAGCCGTAGCGGGTAGATTACGAGATATAGCGTCACCAGCAGCGCGATCGATGCGGCTGCGGTGCGCGGAAGGCTCTGCGATTGGCTTTTCATTTCGCCCCGGGATGATATATAGTGACGGCGCTATTTTCCACTAAAGCGGACTTGTAGTAATCATCCACGATTCATCCGGCAAGTCGGTCGCGCAACAGTAAAGAGAACACGAAACAAACGGAAAAGGACGGAACAGACGGAACGCGCTTCCGTGTGAGCCGCCTTACCGCCCTCTTTCGTTTTACCCGAAAGGAGGCGCCGGATGGCGAATTCATCTCTGCGTCCGCATCTTCTGGTAGATATATTACTGCTCGCTTCGCTTGCGGTTTCGCTTTCGGCGCTGCTGCCCGCACGCGTTGCGCGAACTTCCGAACCCACGCCTGCGCCGCATCCCTTGCTCGCTCCCGATCCGCCCGAACCCGTACGGCCGCAGGACCCGCCTCCCGGAGAACTGAAGATCGGCCCGTTTTCAACCTTCAACGGCGTGAAACTCGCCGGGCCGGACGATCCGGTGCAGGTCATTGTAGAGCTTCAGGACGAACCGGCCGCAGCGGTTTTCGCCAGAGAACACAGGCGCGCATCGGCCTATAACGGGCGCGCATTGCCGCAAACCATAGCTGCGGCGCGCGCACAGATCGAACGCGTCGCGCAGGCGCAGCACAAAATTGTTTCTGAACTCTCGGGCGCGCCGTTCAATGCGCGAGTGCTTTCGAGCACGCAGCGCGCCTTCAACGGGTTGGCAATAAGCGTGGCTTCGGGACGGCTAGAAGAAATTCATGCGCTGCCCGGAGTCAAGGCGGTTCATATCGTAAACCAGTATCACCGTATGCTCGACGGCTCGGTACCCTTCATCGGTGCGGAGCAGGTCTGGCAGGATTTCAGCAGTACGGGCAGAGATATCGTCGTTGCCGTTATAGACGACGGCGTCGATTACACGCACAGCAACTTCGGAGGATTCCAAACTTTCCCGAACTCTAAAATCATCGGCGGCTCCGACTTTGTCGGCGACAATTTCGACGGAACCAACACTCCCGAACCCGATCCGGATCCGATCACAACAAACTCACACGGCACGAAGGTGGCGTCAGTGATAGCCGGACTCGGAGTCAATGCCGACGGTTTGACTTACACCGGGCCTTACGACGCGAGTACGCCGTTCTCATCGCTAATCATAGGTCCGGGAGTCGCACCCGACGCCCGGTTGATCGTATACAAGGTATTCGGTGATACCGGCTCGACAACCGATACAGTATTGATACAGGCCATCGATGCGGCGATGGATCCGAACGGCGACGGCGATATGTCGGATCGCGCGGATATTATCAACATGTCGCTCGGGGGAGCGTTTTTCGATGGATCGGCAGTGATCTCATCACTGAATAATGCAGCATTGGTAGGAATGATCAATGTAACGGCGGCTACCAACAACGGCGACACCCATTACAGCACCAATTCTCTGGGTAACACGCCGTCTGTTATATCGGTAGCAGCTACGGTGGATGATGCAAGCTATCATCAGATGCTTCAGATAACCAGCCCGTCAAGCTTTGCCGGAAATTATACGGCGGCTGTGGCTGATTTCGGCCCGGCAGTCAATTCTACAATCACCGGAACGATTAGCGCGGCTGTGCCCTTGAACGCCTGCACTCCGCTTACAAATGCAACTCAGACAAACGGTAAAATGGTGTTTGTTGATTTTGGGGGGTGTACGAACGGGACCAAGGTGCAAAACGCACAGGATGCCGGCGCAACGGCCGTTATTATTGCAAACAACTCTACAGTGCTACCGATTACATTCAGCAGTGGTAGTTCAGCCAGGGGCATCATAATTCCTGCACTTCTTCTCAATAAAGAAACGGCCGATCAGATACGTTCTCCGGTGCAAGGCGGAATTACTCTCAATGCATCGATCGATCGGAACAACATCAATCGATTGCCGGAATTCGCCAATACAAAGTTTGGATTCAGCTCGCGCGGCGGTGCATTCAACAATTTCGTAAAGCCGGACATTTCCGCTCCAGGCGTGCAGATCAGATCGGCGTTTGTCGGCTCGGGTAGCGACTCGGCTGTTTTCTCCGGCACTTCTATGTCGGCGCCGCACGTGGCCGGAGTCGCGGCATTGTTGAAAGAAGCGCATCCGAACGCTGACAATAAGGAGATTTATTCGAGATTGATTTCCACCGCAGGGAATGTCTTCAAGGAGCCGATGAATGGTATGCCCATGTATGGAGCGCCGGATGTCGGCGCCGGTACAGTTGATGCCATTGACGCAGCCGCAACGGAAATTTTTGTGGCTTATTCATCTGAGATTATCACCAACACTATCGGTGTGTTCGGCAATGTATTGGAAATCACTTCCGACCAGACGACCACATTCACCTTGGAAATCACCAATACCGGCAGCACATCGCAAACCTTTACGGTTTCTTACGAACCCAAATCCGACATTCCGGGCGTCGTCCCTTCGTTTCCTTCCACAATCAACGTTCCGGCAAATTCAACCGCTGATTTCCCTGCAGTCTGGAATTATTCCTTCGCACAGATGAGAAACGTGCGCGATCCGGTGCTCAGCACTACTCATTCCGGCCAGGAGCGCCATTTCCTGAACGAGGAAACAGGTTTCTTCAACCTCAACAGGTCGGGCGGCGGCCTGCAACTGAAGATACCTGCCTATACCGCTGCGCGTCCGGCTTCGATAATGAGGGCCGTGCAGGACTCGCTCAATCTGTCGGCTCCCACGGGTTCGGCCAACCTTGCGCTGACCGGACAACAGGTGTTTACCGGAAACGATTTCGGCAACGGCGACATCATAGCGCTCCTTTATCCGTCCGCGTGGCAGATAAACGATCCGAACGAAGCTTCTACACCTCCCGAACTTGACCACCTTGACATCCACCGCGTCGGCGTGCGTACGAGTTCATCCGGCCCCGATCAAATACTTCAATTCGGTGTTACCACCTATGGAGATTGGAAATCGCTCAATGAGGTAACGTTCAACGTCTTCATAGACGTCAATCAGGACGGCATTGACGATTTCAAGCTGTTTAACACTTCATTTCCGAATGCTCAGGGTGCGCCCGGCGATGCCTTCGTTACGCGCCTCACTAACATCAGTACCGAAAACACTACGACCCAGTTTCTGGTCAACCTGTTTTCTTCCACAGTGCGCCCCACCTATCCCCACGACACCAATATTGCAGTATTGGGAGTTCTTGCTTCTGCGCTCGGACTCACTGCGTCAAACAGCATCATCGATTACTGGGTGGCCACAAGCGTTGGCAACGTAATAATCGACCGGACCCGACGCTGTCGTTTCGATACCGCGAATCCGGGGCTGAATTTCGGCGCCTCCAATGTTTTCAACGACCTTAACGGCACAACGATCCCGGTTACCTACAATCTGGAACACTTCAGAAACAACTTTTTGGAAGGGGCGTTGCTCCTGCATACGCTGAATACACGAGGCAATCGCGCTCAGGTTATTCCGGCCAATCTTGGGTTGGAAGGCGATGTAAATCCGCGCCGATCCGGAGACGGCATCGTCAATGCAGACGATTTCACCAACTTTGACAAATTCGTCGTCGGACTGAAGGATCCGAATCTCGGAAATGAGTTCCAACGAGCCGATGCAGCTCCGCGAAACTCAAAAGGCGACGGGAACATTTCAGTCAGCGACTGGGTGCAGATCGGGCGTTACAGTGCTGCGCTCGATTCTCCCGTACAGACCGGAGGTCCGCTTGAACCGGTAGCCTCGTCGCCGTCGCAATCGGCCCCGCAGCGGCAAAGCGTCAACATCACATCGGGTTCAGGTCAGGCGCGCACGCTGCGCGCCGTCTCCGCAGGTTTTATCGCAGGGCAAACCAACACGCTCGATATAGAAATCGACGCCCTCGGCGGAGAAAACGGCTTCGGCTTCAGTCTGGAATTCGACCCCGGAGTGCTCTCCTTCGTCGGAGCCGAACCGGGTGATGCCGCTCCGAGCCAATCGCTGCAGGCAGTCAACCCGCTGCAAACCGCCGTGGGGCGGTTGGGTCTTGCGCTGGTGCTGCCGCCGGGGCAGGGACTTGAAGCGGGCACGCGCCGCATCGCGCGCGTAAACTTCGACGTGCTGGATGCAGCTTCCGCCCCGACGACACAGATTGCTTTCGGCGATACTCCGGCGCTGCGCGAAGTCGCAAGCGTCAACGCAGATGAAGTTCCGACCGGATATGCGGGCGCGCAGGTGTCGATCGTGCGCACGGCGGCGCACGTATCGGCGGCGAGTTTCAGCGGCGCGGCGCTCGCCGGTGAATCCATCATCGCGGCATTCGGTACGATGCTCGCCACCGCTACCGAAGTCGCAACGACCCTGCCGCTGCCGACGAATCTTGCAGGAACCACGGTCAGCATCAGAGACAGCGAGGGCGCCGATCATCCGGCGCTACTTTTCTTCGTATCTGCGGGACAGATCAATTACGCACTGCCCGTGGGCGTGGCGCTCGGTCCGGCTACGATCACGATTACGAGCGGCAGCGGCGCAATCTCGGTGGGCGATGTGATGATCGAAACGGTCGCGCCCGGTCTTTTTGCGGCAAACGCTACGGGAGATGGCGTAGCCGCAGCGCAGGTGCTGAGGGTTACAGCCGACGGGGCGCAGATTTTTGAACCCACTGCCGTATTCGACGCCGGAGCGGGGCGGTTTATTGCAGCGCCGATAGACCTGGGGCCCGAAGGAGAACAGGTGTTTCTGGTGCTGTTCGGCACGGGCGTCAGATTCCGCAGCGATCTTGCGGCCGTGCAGTTGAGCGTGGGGGGTACGAATCTGGAAGCGCTTTATGCGGGACCGCAGGGAGTATTCGTCGGGCTGGATCAGATAAATGCGCTGTTGCCGCGAAGTCTGGCGGGGAGAGGGGCGGTGCAGATCGCTGTTGCAGCAGACGGCAGGCAGGCGAATATCGTCGAAATCAGCATTCGTTGATTTGAATAACATCGATTCCCGGTTAAGGAGAGAAGAGAGATAACGGAACAAACGAAATAAGACGGAACAAACGGAAATAGACAAAGACTACGGAAATCTTCAAACTTTCCGTTTGTTCCGTCTAATTTCGTATGTTCCGTTATCTCTCTTCCCCCCCTAAACGGAGAAAATGCTTCCGTGTTTTCCAAGTTCCGGAGTTGCTTTGTCCTGCGATTCGATGCATCCGAGGCTTTCGGTCGTCGTGCCCTGTTACAACGAGCGCACGACCATCGAACCAATTCTCGAACGGATTCGCGCCGTAGAAATCGAGAAAGAGATCATCATCGTCGATGACGGCTCGACCGACGGCACGCGCGAATTGCTGCTTGAAATTGCAACGCGCAGCGCAGCGGACATTCGCATCTTTCTGCAACCGGAAAATTGCGGAAAGGGTGCGGCGGTGCGTCGAGGGTTCGCCGAGGCGCGCGGCAGCATCGTTCTGGTTCAGGATGCAGATCTGGAACTCGACCCGCAGGATTATTTCAAGCTCCTGGAACCGATCGAGCAGGGGCGATCTGATGTAGTTTACGGCGCGAGATTCCTTATGGGTCGCCCGCGCGCCGGAAAACTTCTGCATTACGTCGGCAACAGATTGCTGACGCGGCTTTCAAATCTGCTGACGGGCCTCAATCTCAATGACGTGTGGACGTGCTACAAGGCGATGCGCCGCGAAGTTCTGCCGTCGCTCGATCTGAGGGAGAACGGATTCGGCATCGAGCCGGAGATCACCGCAGGGCTTGCGCGCAGCGGCTGGCGTATAAGCGAAGCGCCGGTCCATTATTCGCCGCGCAGGTCGGCGGAAGGCAAAAAAATCCGCCTGCGGGATGGATTCGCAGGCGTGCTGACGACGATCCGTACAAGGAAGAGAAACAACGGAGCATACGGAATAAACGAAACAAACGGAAGTGTGTGATCTTTTCCGTTTGTTTCGTTTATTCCGTATGTTCCGTTGTTTCTCTCATCTTTTGGCGTTGGAAAAGATGCGCCCGAGGAGTTGCTGAAAGCGCCGGTCGCCGGACATTTCGCTGAAGCCCGGCTCCACCTTGATGTAGGCCAGCGCAAAGTCGCGATTGCGGTAAGCCTGCGCTAGATGTTTCAAGGCGGCCTCTTTCTCTCCGAGCAGCGCATAGTACAGGGCGGCGGCGTGATGATTGGGAGACCGATCATTCAGCACGCCGGCGATTTTGGTTTTCCAGAAGCCTCTGATGCCGGATTCGGCGTAGCCGTTTTGCAGGGCTGTTTCCTCACCCCGAAAAAACGCCTGGCTCGAACCGGCGAGCGCCTGCAGTTTGAAATACTCGGCAATCGCTTCGTCGTGTCTGCCCATCAACGTGTAGGTCTGATAAAGGCAGATGCGCGCATTGATGAAATCCGGGTCCAGCGCGAGAACTTTCCGGCATTGCTCGACGGCCTGATCGTACCGCCGGGTGAAATAAAGCAACTGAGCCTGATCGGCGTTGATCGAAAGCGAGAACGGATCGAGTTCGAGCGCCCGCCGCAACTCCTCCTGGGCTTCGAGCATCCGTCCGGTCAGGGCCAGATGGGTCGCATACCACTGGCGCGCCGTCGCGTAATGCGGCGCCAAACTGATCGCGCGCCTGAACTCACGCTGCGCCCCGTCCCAATCCCATTGCCAGAACATGCGGACAAAACCGATTGCGGCGTGCGCTTCGCCGCTGTCTTGATCCAGTTCCAGCGCCTTGCGCGCAATCGTCTCCACCTCGCGCCAGCGAGCGCCGTCGAAGGCGCAGGCTTCAGCCAGCCCAATGTAAGCCGGCGCATAGCGCGGGTCTTTCGCAACGGCTTGCTCGAAAAGGAGAATGCTCCGGTGCAGGCTCTCGCCCGTACGCTGATTCCACAGGTGGCGCGCTGCGACATACGCCTCATAAGCTTCCGGCTGCGCCGTATGCCGCCGCGCGGGCAGCGCGCGCGCTGAAGGAGATGTATCGGGAAGCAGCACTCCCGCGAGATCGGCCAGTACGGCGTCCTGAAGCGCGAAAAAATTATTGCCGCCGTTCTCGAATTTCCCGCTCCAGAGCAGGGCGCCGTCGCTGACCCTGATCAGTTGCGGCGCGATCGTCAAATGATCGCCCGTTCTTTGAAAGCCGCCCGTCAGCACAGCCTCCGCGCCCATTTCCCGGCCGGCTGCGACCGTATCCCGTGCGGCCGTAAGATACCGGTACGCCGCGCTCACCGGTTGAACCTTCGGGCGCTGATAATGTCCGATCCGCGCAATGAAATCATCCGCTATGGCCAGGCCCGGATATTTGTCGTCGCCGGGGCCGGCCGGCTGGAAGGGAAGCACAAGTATGGAACCGATGACGCCGCCCGGCTGAGCGGGTTTCGACTTCAGCACAACGGCGGCAACCACCGCCAGCAGCGCCAGCGCCAGGGCAGTCAATCCGAACAACCCGATCGGCCTCGCCCGTTGAAATGCGCCCGGCCGCCTGCGCCCGACGGTCGGTCGATCTTCCGGGTCGGCGGAAACAAGAGTCTCTTGCGTTTCGATGACTTCGACCGCGAGCGGCTCGATCAAGGCCGCGCCGTTGCTCTGCGCTGCTTCTCTTACCGGAGCGACGAAGCGATAGCCCGTCTTGGGAACGGTTTCGATGTAGCGTTGTGAGTTTTGTCCCTCGCCCAGCGCTTTTCTGATCGCAGCGATATTTTGCGTTAGCGTGTTCTCTTCGACCACGGCGTCGGGCCAAAGGGTTTCGAGCAATTGTTTCCTGCCGAGGACGTGTCCGCTGTTTTCGACCAAAAGCAGCAGCGTGTCGAATGCCTTCGGCGTGAGCGGCAACACCACTCCATCGCGCAGCAATCTGCGCTCCGCCGCTTCCAGGCGGAACTGACCAAACTCATAGATTTGTTTGGCCGGAATGCTCATAACCGCTTTCACAAAACTTTCATCCAACTTTCACATCTCTTTGGGGACTCCGGAACCGCGAGTGATGTATTTCAGATAAAACAAAGCCGGATTGAATATTAACGCAGCCCGTGAACTCCCCCAAGAGCCGCAGGAGATTGAAAGCAGGAGTGGAACCGGAAGGAGAATCACATGAAGGACCGGAAGCTACGCTCACCTCTGCTCGCTGTTCTGATTCTCGTTGCAGCGTTCATAGCCGCGTGGCTGCCTGCCTCGCCGGTCCAATCCGGACGTGCAGCGCAGGATGGCGTCAGCGGCTACGATACTCCGGTAATGCCGCCGGATGATGAACTCCGCGTCGGCCCGTACTCGAATTACAATAACCCGCATCTGGCCGGGCCTGAAGATCCGGTCGAAGTCGTCATCGAACTCGAAGAACCGCCCGCGATCGAGGCTTTCAGGCGTGAACGCGGCGTCGAAACCCGGGGTGGGCGAGCGAATCCGAGGGCGATTGCCGCGGCGCAGGCGCAGATGGCGCGCATCAATCAGGCGCAGCAACGGCTCGTCGCCGCGCTCGCCGCTCCGCGCTTCAATGCCAGAATCACGGGCCGCGTGCAGCGCGTCTATAACGGCGTTACGGCGCGGGTCGCTTCGGGGCGGCTCTCCGAGGTTCTGGCGCTGCCCGGCGTCAAGGCGGTTCATTTCCCGGAGTTGATTTATCCGGCGACCGACACCTCTGTGCCCTTCATCGGCGCGCACCGGGCCTGGGATCCCTCGCTTCAGGGAGGCTACAGGGGCGAAGGCATCACCATCGCCGTGATTGACAGCGGCATTGATTACACGCACGCCAACCTCGGCGGCTCCGGCAATCCGGCTGACTTCAACAGCAACAACCCGACCATCATCGGCGACAATGCCAACTTTCCCAACATCAAGGTCATCGGCGGCATTGATCTGGTGGGCGACAATTACAACGCGGCTGACCAGAACAATAACATTCCCAATCCCGATCCCGATCCGTGTGATTGCCGCAGCCACGGGCACGGCACTGCTGTGGCCGGCATCGCCGCAGGCATCGGCGTCGCCGAAAACGGTTCGGCCTATGTCGGCGATTACAATCAGAACACGAATTTTTCGTCGTTCAGAATCGGGCCGGGCGTAGCGCCGAAGGCGAACCTGTTTGCGATACGCGTATTCGGCTGCAACGCCCGCGGCGCGGCCAGCAACGCCGTAGTGACGCAGGCTATCGAGCGCGCGATGGACCCGAATCAGGACGGTGATTTCTCCGACCGCATACAAGTCGTCATCCTGCCGGGCGGCGGCCCGTTCACGACGCTGCCCAACAGTCCCGTGATCGCCGCCATCAACAACGGCGCGGCGGCCAATGTGATTTACGTAGGCGCGCTGGGCAACGGCGGCGACACGCATTTGGCTGCGGGCGGCCCCGCTCTGGCCGAAGGCGCGCTCGGAGTGGTGGCCAACGCCGACAACGGACTCTTTACGCAAAACATCCGCGTCAATAGTCCGGGCAACATCGCCGGAATATATACCGGCGCGGTTACTGAATTCGGCTTCCCGCTCAACCTCTCATACACGCGGACAACGGTACTGGCTGTGCCGAATGATGGCTGCGCGCCGCTGACCAACGGGTCGCAGATCAACGGCGCCATTGCCTTCATTGATAGCGGCGGTTGCACACCGACGACGAAGGCGCGCAACGCGCAAGCCGCGGGCGCGGTGGCGGCGATCATCGCCAATAACACCGCCGCGCTCCCCGTCCATGTGCGCGATGACGGCACGGGTTCGGACATCACCATTCCGAGCTTCCTGATTTCACAAACCGGCGGCGACGCCATCCGGGCGGAACTGAATGCAGGCCAGACGGTAAACATCAGCCTCACGCCCGGCGACGTCACTTCTCAGGCAGGACTGGGTAACAGCTACGCCTCGTTCAACCCGTATGGCGGCGTCTACTTCAGTTCGCGCGGCCCAACGACAACGAACGACGTTCTCAAACCGGACATAGCCGCGCCCGGCGTCAACATCGATTCGGCCAGAGCAGGCAGCGGAAACAACTACTCTTACCTCAGTGGGACTTCCATGGCCGCGCCGCCCGTGGCAGGCACGGCCGCGCTGATTCGACAGAAGTATCCCGACTACACGACCCAGCAAATTTACGACATAATTCGCAGCACGGGCACGGGCGTTTTCTCCGGCGCGAATTCCGCTCAGCCTGAACGCGGGCCGAGCCTGGTGGGCGGCGGTGGAGTCAACGCCGAAGCCGCAATCAAGACTGTTGCGTCCGTGAACAACAGCCAGACGGACACCGCGACCAACCTGTCTGGCGAAATCATCGAAGCCCTCGGCAACCAGACACAGTCGCGACGAGTCAGGTTCGCCTGGTACGCCGCTGAGGAGGCGAACTACAACGTCACCTTGAACACCATTGCCGCGATTCCGGGCGTCAACGTGACGATTCCCAATCAGACCGGCACGGCGCCGCGTAATTCGATTTTCAACATCGAGTATCTGTTGAACGTCAATTCGGCTGCTATGAAGCGCCAATGCCCCTCCTGGGTCAGCGCCACGCAATCCGGCAACGCGCGCCACTGTTTGCCGGAGGCGCAAGGCAAAATCATCTTCAATCTGGAACATCTCTTTCGCCCGCCGTTCGCCGCCGTCTATTACAACGCGCGCCCGGCCTCGCAGATGGGCACGCAGCAAACCTCGATCAACCTCACCGAGACGACCGGCCTGTTCACGCTCAACCTGACCGGGCAGGGCGTGAACAACGGCCCCACGCTGCCGGCCGATTGGCGGTCGTTCCTCTCGCCTTTCGAGCTGCAGTGTATTGATCCGAATGACGCGCTGACGCCGCCCGAACTCGATTATTTTGATTTGCAAGACGTAGGCATACGCAAAGTCGGAGATCGCCTCATCTTCGGCGTCTCAACCTACGGCGATTGGCGATCGCACAATGAGATCAGGTTCAACGTCTTCTTTGACATCGACCGCGATGGCAGGGACGATTTCCATCTATTCAACACTTCGATCCCGAACGCGCAGGGCGCGCCGAGCGACGTGCCCGTCACGCGCCTGTTCAACATCAACACCCAGACTTTCGTGCCCCAGACATTTTTCCTGAACTCCTTCTCGCCGGCGACGCTGGATTCCGCTCTCTACTACACCAACGTCGCCGCACTGCCGGTTGCGGAGTCGCTGCTGGATCTGAACGGCCCATTCAACTACACGGTCAAGACCAGCTTCGGCAATTTGGTGATCGACGAAAGCGCAGTGCTCACCTACGACGCGGCGAATCCGGGGCTGGATTTCGGTACAAGCACGATGTTCAACGATGTGCCCGGCGGAACGATCCAAACTTCATACAACCTCAGCAACTTTCTCGCGTCGAATTCCGAAGGCGCGTTGTTCCTTCATCACTTCAACACGCGAGGCAATCGCGCGCAGGTTCTGCCGTCCAACCTGGGACTTGAAGGCGATGTTGACGGCGACGGCGATATCACATACGACGATGTCCTGCTAGCTGCGGGCATTGTGATCGCGGCCGAGCCGCTCAACCTGGGGAGTCAATTCCAGCGGTTTGATACCGCGCCGCGCATCAATAAAGGCGATGGCGCCGGCAGGGTGACCGATGTAGTGCAGACCTGGCGCTACGTCGACGACCTCGACCCTCCGACCTCGGCTGGCGGCCCGATTCAACCGGCTTCGTCGCCGTCGCAATCGGTCCCGCAGCGGCAAAGCGTCAACTTCACATCGGGTTCAGGTCAGGCGCGCACGCTGCGCGCCGTATCCGCAGGTTTTATCGCAGGACAAACCAACACGCTCGATATAGAAATCGACGCCCTCGGCGGAGAAAACGGCTTCGGCTTCAGTCTGGAATTCGACCCCGGAGTGCTTTCGTTCGTCGGAGCCGAACCGGGTGATGCCGCTCCGAGCCAATCGCTGCAGGCAGTCAACCCGCTGCAAACCGCCGTAGGGCGGTTGGGTCTTGCGCTGGTGCTGCCTCCGGGTCAGGGACTTGAAGCGGGTACGCGCCGCATCGCGCGCGTAAACTTCAACGTGCTGGATGCAGCTTCCGCAGCGACGACCCAGATTGCTTTCGGGGATGCTCCTGCGCTGCGCGAAGTCGCAAGCGTGAACGCAGATGAAGTACCGACCAGCTACACGGGCGCGCAGGTATCGATCATACGCACGGCGGCGCACGTATCGGCGGCGAGCTTCAGCGGCGCCGCGCTCGCCGGCGAATCCATCATCGCGGCATTCGGTACGATGCTCGCCACCGCTACCGAAGCGGCGACAACCCTGCCGCTGCCCACGAATCTTGCAGGAACCACGGTCAGCATCAGAGACAGCGCGGGCGCCGATCATCCGGCGCTTCTTTTCTTCGTATCTGCGGGACAGATCAATTACGCACTGCCCGTGGGCGTGGCGCTCGGTCCGGCTACGATCACGATTACGAGCGGCAGCGGCGCAGTCTCGGTGGGCGATGTGATGATCGAAACGGTCGCGCCCGGTCTTTTTGCGGCAAACGCTACGGGGGATGGCGTAGCCGCAGCGCAGGTGCTGAGGGTTACAGCAGACGGGGCGCAGATTTTTGAACCCACTGCCGTATTCGACGCCGGAGCGGGGCGGTTTATTGCAGCGCCGATAGACCTGGGGCCCGAAGGAGAACAGGTGTTTCTGGTGCTGTTCGGCACGGGCGTCAGATTCCGCAGCGATCTTGCGGCCGTGCAGTTGAGCGTGGGGGGTACGAATCTGGAAGCGCTTTATGCGGGACCGCAGGGAGTATTCGTCGGGCTGGATCAGATAAATGCGCTGTTGCCGCGAAGTCTGGCGGGGAGAGGGGCGGTGCAGATCGCTGTTGCAGCAGACGGCAGGCAGGCGAATATCGTCGAAATCAGCATTCGTTGATTTGAATAACATCGATTCCCGGTTAAGGAGAGAAGAGAGATAACGGAACAAACGAAATAAGACGGAACATACGGAAATAGACGAAAACTACGGAAATCGTCAAACTTTCCGTTTGTTCCGTTATCTCTCTTCCCTCCTTAAATCAGGAATCGCTGAGAAGAAAAGAAGAGAACACGGAACACACGGAATTCACGGAAAGAACCGAAACTTTTCCGTGAATTCCGTGTGTTTCGTGTTCTCTGTTGGTAAGATCGGGCGCAAACGTTCCTTTGATTCTGGATTGATTTTGGATTGATGAGGTGAAGAGATGGGCATCGATAACAATGATCGGCGCAAATTCTTGTCGTCTACGGCGCGCGGCGCAGTGGGTGCGGGTCTGATGCTGACCGCCTCGGGTTGGAACAGGGTGCTCGGCGCAAACGACCGCGTCCGGGTCGGCATCATCGGCCCCGGCGCGCGCGGGCAGGAATTGATCAAAGACGTCATGCGCGCCCCGAACGCCGAAATGATCGCCGCCGCCGATGTCTATTCGCGCCGTCGCGACGAGGCCAAAAACCTTGCGCCCGATGTAAAGCTTTTCTCCGATCATCGACGATTGCTGGATCTGAAGGACGTCGATGCAGTGCTTGTAGCGTCTCCTCTGCACTGCCACGCGCGCCACTTCCTGGATACTCTCGCGGCGGGCAAGGATCTTTACGCCGAAAAAACCATGACCTGGTCGATCGAGGAGGCCGACGCCTGCCTCCAAGCCGCGAAACGTTCAAATCGCGTCGTTACGATTGGGCTTCAGCACCAGAGTTCGGGCGAACTCATCGATGCGAAACAGTGGATAAAAGATGGACTCGTCGGCAAGATCACGCACATCGAGACCTGGATGAGCCGCAACACGCCGCGCGGCAGGGGGCAATGGGTGCGACCGTTACCGCAGGATTGCACGCCGGACAACGTCGATTGGGACGCTTTTCTGAGCGGTCGCCCGAAACGGACTTTTGACGCTAACCGGTTCATCAACTGGCGTCTGTTCTGGGATTATTCCGGCGGCAATGTTACGGAAAACATGGTGCATCAGATCGCGTGGACTATGCGCGTGCTGGATCTGCCCGTACCCACTGCGGCGTATATGTCGGGCGGCGTTTTTTCGGAAAAGGACGGACGCGAAGTGCCGGATACGATCGCCGTAACGCTCGATTTTCCGGACGATCTGGTGCTGACCTGGCAATCGACCTTCAGCAACAGCCGCTACGGCATCGGCGACCGCATACTCGGCTCGCACGGCACGATCGAACGACTGGCCGGATCGACCGATATGGTCACTGGCAGGTCGCTGACGGGGTTGCGCTACTATCCGGAAAAAGTGAATCGCGCCGAAGCGGCGATGCTCGAAGGGCAGAGCAAGGGCGCCAATCACATGGCCGATTTCATCGAGTGCGTGCGGTCGCGCAGGGAGCCGAACGCGCCCGTAGAGATCGGTTACCGTTCTGCCGTCGCCGCGCATATGGCCAACATTTCGTACAGACAAAAACAGCGCGTCACTTTTGAAGAGGCGAAACAGTCGGCGCGGATCTGAATCGTATGAGGCGGCAGTTGAAGGCAAAGGCGGGAAAAACTGCGGAAGACGCGGAAAGAGGGCGGAATTCGCGGAAAAGCCTGCTGATGGCCGTCGTGCTGGCGTTGATTGTCGGCATCGGCGTCGGCGCGTCAGGACAGGAGCGACCAAAACCCGAGGATTTCGGTTCGAGCCTCAAGCGCCTCAAATGGGACGACAGGAAAAAACAGGCCGTCGATCGCGATCAGAAGAAATCCGAACAGAAGCAGCAGGGTGAAAGGTCCGATGCCCAAGCCGAGGATGATGTGGTGCGCATCGAAACGGATCTCGCCGTAGTCGAAGCTCTCGTGCTCGATCCGAAGGGGCGCTACGTCAGGGGGCTCAGCAGCGAAGACTTCGTAATCACCGAAGACGGAAAGCCGCAGCAGGCCGCCACCTTCGCGCTCGGCGACGGCGCCGTTCTGCCGCGCTCGATCGTCCTGATCATCGATTACAGCGGCAGCCAGTTTCCATTCCTCAACAACAGCCTCGACGCTGCGCGCATCCTTGCAGATCGTCTTCGCCCCACGGATCGTATGGCGATCGTCACCGACGATATAGAACTGCTCACTGCATTCACCTCAAACAAGGACGAACTGAAACGCGGGCTGGAAACCATACGCAGGCGCGCCGCCTCGCAAAAATTGGGGCGCAGCCGTCAGTACAGCGCGCTGTTTGCGGTCCTGCGCGAACTGATCGAGGAAGAAGAACGCCCGATCATCATCTTTCAGACCGACGGGGATGAACTCGACTGGCTGCGCTCTACGGTGGGGGATCCGGGGCCGCGCGGCCTCGAGTACGGTATGGGCGATATTCTCGCCGCGCTCGAAAGGTCGCGCGCAACCGTGTATTCGGTCATTCCGGGCGTCCGCCTTATGGGATTGTCGGTCGAGGAGCGCAACGAGCGGCTGCGGGAATTCAGCACCCGGAGCGCGCCGAACGCGATGGGGGTTGCCCCGCAGATGCGCGGAATGCCGGACGGATTTTATCTGCGCCTCGGCGAGATGCGCGCGCGCCAGCAAACGGCGCTTGCGGCGCTGTCGAAGCTGACGGGGGGATGGGCCGAGTTTCTCGAACACCCGGATCAGGCGGTCTCGATCTATTCGCGCATCTTCTCGGGCATTCACTTCAGCTACGTTATTGGACTTTACCCGCTCGACGAGGCGCGCGACGGCCGGCGCCGCAAAATCCAAATCAGGATCCGCAATCATCCGGAATACGTCGTCTGGGGCCGCAAATCCTATATCCTACCCACAAGATAAGAAGAGATAACGGAACAAACGAAATAAACGAAACAAACGGAAAGAAGGCAACAGCAATGCTTCTTTCCGTTTGTTTCGTGAATTTTTGTTTGTTCCGTTATCTCTTCTTCTACCTCTTCTTCTCCCCGGGACGATACGATGTCGAGAGGTTCGCCTTGATTTCTTTCAGCGTAAACCACGCGGGTTTGAACCGTCCCTTGGCATACAATTCAGCCTGATCGAAGTAATGCTTCGATGCCGGATCGGCGCTTTGCCCGAATTGCAGCACGGAACGCGCCTCGACCTGCGGGCCGAATTCCACCACGCTGACGAAAGAGTGGCCGGCGATGCCGTAGCGGCGCTTCTGCCCCGCAGCTTCCGGCGAGTAGAAGTTAAACACGATTCCGATGGGATCGCCCGGCCCTCCGGCTACGGGCAGGCTCGGCCGCGAGTCGCTGAAGGGTTCGAGCTGTCCGCTTGTGTGCACGCGCTGTATGCGGTTGATTTCGCCCCACGCCACGCGCCACGTGCCCCACTTCTTCGCAAGATCCGCCGCTACTGCTTCGAGCAGCGTTACCTGCGGATAGGGGTTGTTTGCAGACATCATCGTGGGCCGCGTCTTCGTATAAAACCAGAGCGTGAAAACCGTCATCGGCACGGAGTCCACGGTGCTGACGCCGTTCCATTTCTTCAGTTCGTCGATTATTTCGGCCGATTTTGCGGCGCGCGCAGCATCGGCGGCTTTGAGTTTTTCCCATTCCGAGACGAGCAAAGGTATTTGGGTTTCGGCTTCGATTACGGTGGCGTCGAAACCGGCGCGCGCCCATTCATCGAAGGTGAATTTTTCCTTCTGCGACAGTATCCGCCGCGATATTCGCGAACGCGCGTTGTCTCTTTCGCCGACCATGTATGCGGGGTGTTTAGTCGGATCGGGATTGCCGCGCCCTTCATCGGTTGCCAGAAACGGCGTTGCATTGCAGTTCTGCAGATAACCCGAGGGCGGGTTGAGGCTCTGCGGCAGTTCCTCCATCGGGTGATAACCCTGCCATTCGGTTCCGGGATCGCTGCCGTCTACGGGTTTGGACCAGTCGTATTTCGTCGCGCGCCGCGGCACGGCGCCGTTGTACAGGTACCATATGTTGCCGTCGCGGTCGGCGTACATCGTATTGAACATCGGCACCGATGTGCGCGCCATCGCCTTTTTGAATTCCTCGAGGTTGCGCGCCCGGCCCATCTCGTAGCGCTGTTCGAGCACGCCGTAATCCTCGAACTTCGCCATTCTCACCGTCAGCGGTTTGCCGCTTCTGACGGCTACCACGGGTCCGTGATGCGTCTTGCGGAACTTGAACCGCCGATTCTGAAGACCACCTTCGGTTTTGATTGCTATCGTATCGGTCCATTCGGTAGCAGTTCGATGCGATGCGCCGTAGCGATAGTTGAGCGGGTTCACGGGATCGTCGAATTTTTCTTCCCACACGTCGATGATGTCCGGGTTGTTTACCGTATGGCTCCAGCCCAGATGTTCGTTGTGACCGATGGTAGGGAAGGGGGAGCCGGGAAATGTTGCGCCCGAAAGGTTCCATCCCTCGTTGGAGTGAAGGTGTCCCTCGATCCACTGGCCCGGCCCGAAAAACGGCTGATGCGGATTGATAAACAGCATCGCGCGTGCGCTGGCGCTTTTCTGAGGAGTGATCGCCCACGTATTCGAACCGATGATCTCGTCGCCCATCTCGGCTTCGGCTACCTGTTCGTCAATCTGCGGCAGCGCCATAGTCACGCCTGCGGCCTTGACTTCCTGCACGGCCGAGCGGATTTCGTTGTCGCGGATGCCTGCGCGGCGGTAGATGAAGAGTTGATACTGCGCAAACCGGCCGAAAGCGAGCAGGTGCCACGGCTCGAACTTCGTGATCAACCGGGGTTTTGTCTGCGGGTTTTTGGCCAGATAGTAATTCAGTCCGTCGGCCGTCGCCTGACAGATCTCCTTCATCTTCGGCGAAATTTTCGGATATTCCGATTGCGAGAGCCTTACGATTTCAAGCGCGCGGTTGGTCAGATCGGCGTCGAGGGATTTTTCGCCGTAGACTTCGGAGGCGCGGCCCAAGGCCTGAATGTAGCTGTCCTCGATCTGCCAGAAGTTATCCTCGGCCTGAGCGTACATAAAACCGAAGATGACGCTTGCGTCCGTGGGGCCGTAGACGTGCGGGACGCCGTAAGCGTCGCGGTATATCGTCACGCTGCGCGCAATGCGTTCGAGCCGCGCGTCGTTGGCTTCGACGACCGGTACAAGATACGCAGGCAGCGCCAGGGCTGCAAGCAGCAGTGCGGGAAGCAGGCGGTGGAGCAGACGGGCTTTGTTCATCTTCGTCTCCTTGGGAGGAGAACAGAGTGCTGAGTGCTGAGTGCTGAGTGCAAACAGGAAATCAGGAACTTTAATTACAGATGCTTTGAATTAAAGTTCTTCAGTTCCAAATTGCACTCAGCACTCAGCACTCAGCACTCAGCACTCTGTTCTCCTCCCTCGCATTCAGCGCTATTCATCCAGTCGCCCGATCCTTCCGTTCCACGGCGGAATGACTATGGAGGCATTGCCGTGGGCGAAGGTCTGGCAGGCGAGTCGAATCGGCGAATCGGGTGTGCCGGTAAAACCGGCGTAGCCGAATTCCTTCATCTTGCGCACTTCGCGCGTCGTCGGCGGGTCGAGCTTGCTCGTCTCCGACAGTATGCCGACCCAGCAGGTGCCGCACGCCGAAGTCCGGCACTCTACGGGGATCGGTCCCTCGATGCAGCGCTCGTCCTGCGAACGGTAATCGCGTTTGTCGTTGGCCGCCGCGGTGCACAGATCCTGCGCGTTGACGATCCTGAACGATGCATCGGATTCGTATTCGCGAAAGGTTACGGTGTAGACCTGATCCACGCTGCGCAGAAAACCGAACAGGCCCTGAGAGTCGTCGCGGGCGCGTTCGGCGATGATCTGCGACGGGGATTTCCTCCATTTTGCCGTGTAATCGCGCGCTTCGGCCGGGCGGGAGAAGATTTCCGCTCCGGCCTGCTGGAAGGTCATAAAGGCAACGGCAGTGATTGCCGTTACGAGTTCGGTTTCGGTTTTGAGCGTTTCTGCGGCGCGGCGCGCAGCTTCGCGCAGATGATCTTCCAGCGGGCGGTCGTCCGGCGCAGCGTCGCGCAGGTATTTATTGACTTCGAGCTTTACTCCCGGCCAGAAGCGATGGCCGTAAAGAAAGCGGTGCGAAGAGTCGACCTGATCGGCCAGACGGTAGCGCCCGCGCAGCGCCAGATCGATTTCCGTGCGCGCAGGGTCATCGGCGCCAACAACGGCGCGATGCAGTTTCAGCGGGAAAAAGGAAAACCATATGCGCACGGCGCGCTGGTCTACGGGATGAATCGCCGGCATCAAACGGTCGAGGGCTGCGGCCCACGCCGCATCGTCTTGCCGGTCGAGACAGGTTTTGAACAGACTCTCGTTGGTCGCCATTACGGGTTTCATGATCCTCGTCAGCAATGCGCTGAAAAAATGATGTAACAGGAAGTCCAGAAAGATAACCGCTCGGCGTGCGCTTGGGCAAGGGCGCGCGCCGGGTGCGAAGTTTGAAAATCGCGGCTTGGCGGGGTATGCTGCTTTTCTGCTGCAAGGCGGTATGAACGGCGGTAATACGGTATATGTCGGATTTTATTCGAAATTTTTCAATCATCGCTCACATCGATCACGGCAAGACCACGCTTTCGGACCGGCTGCTCGAAGCTACGGGCGCGCTCGAAACCCGCGAAATGTCCGAACAGGTGCTCGACGCCATGGACCTCGAACGCGAACGCGGCATCACGATCAAGATGCACGCGGTTCGTTTGCAGTACCTGGCCGAAGACGGGCGGAACTACATACTGAATCTTATAGACACTCCCGGACACGTCGATTTTTCTTACGAAGTGTCGCGCAGCCTTTCTGCGTGCGAGGGGGCGCTGCTGATCGTGGATGCGAGCCAGGGCGTAGAGGCCCAGACGCTTGCGAACGCTTATCTGGCCGTGGATCACAACCTGGATCTGATACCGGTAATAAACAAGATCGATCTGCCGGGGGCCGAACCCGAGAAGGTAAAGGAGCAGATCGAAAACGTCATCGGCCTGAGCTCGCACAACGCCATACTCGCTTCGGCCAAAGCCGGCATCGGAATCCGGGAGATTCTGGAAGCCATAGTGCGCGAAATACCGCCGCCGCGCGGTTCGGTCGACGCGCCGCTCAAGGCGCTGATCTTCGATTCGTGGTTCGATCCCTATCGCGGAGTCATCGTCATGGTGCGCGTAATAGACGGCGAACTGCGGCGCGGCGTCAAAATAAGACTTATGGCCAAGGGGCGCGATTACGAGGTCGAAGACCTCGGCGTATTGACGCCCAAGCCGCGCGCGATTGATCAACTCGGCGCCGGCGAAGTCGGATTCATCGTGGCCAACATCAAGACCGTAGCCGATGTCAGTATCGGCGACACTGTAACGGAAGCGGCGCGGCCTACGTCCGAAGCCTTCCCCGGATTTCAGGAAATCAAGCCCATGGTGTTTGCCGGGCTTTACCCGGTTGAACCCAACCAGTACGAATTGCTGCGCGACGCGCTCGAAAAACTCCGCTTGAACGATTCCTCGTTCTTCTTCGAGCCCGAGGTGTCTACGGCGCTAGGTTTCGGTTTCCGCTGCGGATTTCTGGGCCTGCTGCATATGGAGATTGTGCAGGAGCGGCTCGAACGCGAATTCGACGTGGATCTGATTACGACCGCGCCGGGCGTGCGTTACCGTATAACGGACATACGCGGCGAGGTGCACGAAATCGACTCGCCCGCAAAACTGCCGCCGCCCGGGGATATAGTGAAGTTCGAGGAGCCGATCATCACGGCGATGATTATGACGAACGAGGAGTTCATAGGCGGCATCCTGGCGCTTCTGGAAGAAAAACGCGGCGTGCAGAAGGGCTTCGATTACATTTCGCCCACGCGCGTGCTGCTCACGTATGAGGTTCCTCTGAATGAAATCGTGCTGGATTTCTTCGACCGGCTGAAATCGGTTTCGCGCGGGTATGCATCGCTGGATTATCACCTTGCCGGGTACAGAGAGGCGGATTTGGTAAAACTCGACGTGCTGGTGGCGGGCGAGCCCGTAGACGCGCTCTCGATCATATGCCACAAGGAGTTCGCCTATCAGCGCGGGAGGTCGCTTGTGGATCGTATGCGGAAGCTGATACCGAGGCAGCTTTTCGAGGTGCCCGTACAGGCCGCGATCGGATCGCGCGTGATTGCGCGCGAAACCATCAAGGCGCTGGGCAAAAACGTGCTCGCCAAGTGCTACGGCGGCGACATAACCCGCAAACGCAAACTGCTCGAAAAGCAGAAAGAGGGGAAAAAGCGCATGAAGCGCGTGGGCAAGGTCGAGATCCCTCAGGAGGCGTTTCTCGCCGTCCTGAAAGTCAACGATTAAAGTCAACGATTGACGATGACTGAGGAGAGATAACGGAGCAAACGGAAATGAACGGAACAAACGGAAGTGTGCGATTTCGTTTGTTGGGTTTATTTCGGTTCGTTGCGTTGTGAGTTTTGTTCGTCGAGTCGGGGTATATGGAATCAGATCGCCGCATAATGCCGCTTTTCCCGTTGCCGATCGTGCAGTTCCCGAGCGCCGTGACGCCGCTGCATATCTTCGAGCCGCGCTACCGAAAACTGCTCAAGGATGTGCTGGCCGCCGATAAGACCTTCGGCATCATCTGCCGTACGGAGGACGCAGACGCAGGGCCCGATGCGCCGCCGCTCGGCCGCGCGGGCTGCGCGGTTGAAGTACTCGTAGCGCAGGAACTGCCCGACGGCCGGTCAAATATTCTGTGCGCCGGGGGCCGTCGCTTCCGCACGCTGCGTTATGTAGAAGGAGAGCCCTACCTGCAGGCGGAGGTGGAGTTTTTCGACGACGAGGTTTCGAGCGAGAGCCTGAATGCGGAAATCGCGCGCGCAACGCGCCTTTTTGAACGCGTAATCGAAGCCGGACGAAGGTTGAAAGATGCGCACGGAGAGGAACTCGGTCCGCCCGAACTGCCGCAGGACCCGGAAGCGCTTTCATTCATAGTTTGCGCATATCTCGAAATCGACGTCGAGGAAAAACAGAAACTCCTCGATTTGACCCAAACCGGCGAGCGGTTGCGGCAAGCCGTGGCGATTCTGGGAAACGTAGCAAAGGATTTCGAGCGTCGCGCCGATGTTTTCGAGATTTCCAGGAAAAACGGACACGCGGGACCCGTTTCAGAGCCCTGAATCAAGCGCTACCGGAGTTGCGCAAATGTTGATGGGGAAGAAATCCATGCCGGCTCAGTCCGTGGTGAGGTGCGGACCGAGCCCGTTTTACCGCAGTTTAACCGGAACTTCGTTGGCGCCCAGATAATTCAGGTGCGTGCGCGCTTCCTCGCGCTGCACGCGCGGGTCGCTCTGCAACCGCTTGATGCGCGCACGTATGGCTTCATTTTCGGCCTGTACCGCGCGCACGCGCTCGGCCGTCTGCGCATAGGATGCCTGCGCCTGCTGCGCCTGCTCGCGCGCCCGCATAGCCGTGGTGATCGATAAAGCCGCCGCCGCCGCTATTATCATCAGCAGCCATACATA
>JAHBSF010000160.1 GCA_019639255.1 Acidobacteriota bacterium
TCTCCGGTGCAGCACCTATGTCAGACGCCGTCGAAAGTAGGACAAACAATTATGACGACAGGGAAGCCGCCTGACGATCGCGTGTAGGGGCGCGTCCGCTGCAACGGGTTGCTAGGCCGGTGTCGAGAGCTTGAGACCTATGATCCCAGCGATGATGAGCACAACGCTGACGATCCGAACCGTGTTTACTGGATCGCGAAGGAGGACGACTCCGAGAATCACCGTGCCAACCGCGCCCACCCCGACCCACACACTGTATGCGGTACCCACGGGAAGCGACTTCATAGCTATGCCAAGCAGGTAGAGACTAATGCCCATTGCCAGCACAGTCCAAATAGTAGGCCAGAGGCGTGTGAAGCCTTCCGTGTACTTTAATCCGATGGCCCAGCCGACCTCGAACAGCCCCGCGATAACAAGAATGATCCAAGCCATGTGCGTTCCTTCGTCATGCTCAACTTGCTGCCAAAGCTACGTCATGCAAGTGAATCGGTAAAGCCCGAACCCGACAACGATCGCCTTTTCCGTGATTTTCTTGATTTCTGTTGCTTCCGTGTATTCCGTGTTTATGTTTTATTCCCCAATCCAGCAGGCAAAGCGATGGGAACAGAGAGTCTGACATTTGAGAGAACAGGAAAAGTGGGCGAGAATGCGCGCCGGGAGTGTGGCAATCTGTAGAGCATCAATGTTTGTTGAGCGCCGATGGCGGAGGAGCACCGATGGCCGCTATGACCCCAGAAGAACTGGAAGCATTCCTCGCAGCGCATTTTCCGTATCTGGAAGAGGGGCGATTCCGCGTCGAAGAGGTAGATGACCGATACCTGCGCCTGCGAATGCGCTGTCACGAATCTCACCTGCGCCCGGGCGGTACGGTGTCGGGACCGTCGCTGATGACGCTTGCCGATACTGCTACGTATCTGGTGCTGCTTGCGCACCTCGGCCCCGTAGCGCACGCCGTGACTACGAGCCTGAACATAAGCTTTCTTCGCCGCCCCGCGCCCGAAGACCTTATCGCCGAAGCTCATCTGCTGCGCGTGGGCGCGCGACTCGCCGTAGCCGCAGTCACGATATTTTCCGAAGGCGAACAAGACCCGGTCGCGCACGCAACGGTGACCTATTCCGTGCCGCCGCTGCGCTGGAAGGAGAAAGAAACCACGGAACATACGGAATGAAACCGAACAAACGAAAAGTTAGCCGAACTACGTCTTACTCCGATTGTTCCGTTCATTCCGTCTGTTCTGTTATCTCTCTTTTTCGCTTCCAGGCCAGGAAGCCGCCCAATCCGGCGAGGGCAATCAACAGCGCAAGCCCCGCGAGTCCCAGTGCGCGGTCGAGACTCTTTGCGCCGGTCCATTGCAGGTAGTGAATCCTGTAAAGAAGATCGATAAAATTGGTGTCGCGTCCCCGTTGCTGAAGCGTCAACCTCTGCCAGTCCAGGCGTATCTCGACGCCCGTGTCGGTAATCGCCGCGGCTTCGGTAATTTCCCTGATCCGCCCGTATCTGGCGGGATTGGCTGTAAACGAATCTTCTACAAGTCGCCTGATTTCGTCTTCAGCCGGGCGTTCTTTTGGTCGAAGGTCATTGGCGTCCAGATGAACCCATCCCTGCCGTGTTCGCGCAATCACATGATTTCCGAGGATGGTTCTGATGCACCGGAACTCCAGCCACTCCGGATTTGCAGCAACCGAAAATCCCTCGCCCAGCGGATAGGTTCTGACAGCCAGGACTTCATACGCTCCCGAATATCCGGGTTTGATGAAAAACACCAGACCAGTTGCCGCCCAGCCGAGCATGGGAAGCAACAGGATGACTCCGGCAATCCTATGCAGCCTTCTGATCTTCATTCTTGGCGCCGGAATAACCGGGAGGTAAAAGAGAGATAACGCAACATTCGAAATGAAACGAAAATTACCGAAAAGTTGAATATTTCCGTAGTTTCCGTCTAATTTCGTTTGTTCCGTTATCTATCTTGCCGTCTCACGCATTGTCCAGATCTCCGGTGGATCGGTTTAAGCGGCGTCATCGCCGCCTACAACTGCGATATCGAAGTGCAACACCTCTTCCCTGACTCCCAGCTTCGTGTAAAGCGCGACGGCTGCCTCGTCTTCAATTCCGGTATCGGCCTGAACAAAGATCACATAGGCGCCGCGCCTTTCCGCTATCTTTTTCAGTTCTTCAATCAAGGCCGTAGCGATTCCTTCACGGCGGTGCGCTGCTGCGACGGCTAAATCGTAGATGTAGATCTCGCTGCGTTCTTGCTCGAACTTTCGAAGCTCGTAAGCAGCGATGCCGCCGACAACCTCGTGATTGTTCAGAGCTGCCAATGCGATGAAGGAGTCGCCGCCGAGAAGTCTCTGAAGGTAGTCCGAACTGGGCTGCTTCGCGGTATAGGCGGCCATTTCATTGAAAGCGTCGCCGAAAGTTGTAAGCAACGCTTTCATAAGCGTGATGTCGTCTGGCGCGAGTTGGCGAATTTCAAGAGGCACGAACGACTCCTAAGCTGCATAACCCTCAGCATCGGCTGCGGCGCAAAGCGCCGTCCGCTGCCTGCAGTTGTTGAACTAAGCGCTACACGCAGATAAGACGCTTGCCTCATAACCCGATCGTTCTCAATCGCAAGTCCGACGCGGCTACGATTCCTGAAGCTCGTCGAATTTTCTATCCGGAGGTGTAGATCCGACCGAACTGCGAAAGAGAATGATCGAATGTTTCCAGTTCAGATGTCTCTTTCGAGCAAGCGCTCGACCGGAACTGGACTCTGTTCAATATCGTTGGTCCGGCCCCGGCTTGGTTCAACACAGAATTGTGCG
>JAHBSF010000161.1 GCA_019639255.1 Acidobacteriota bacterium
CCGATATGTGTTGAGGCTTGCGCCGGAAGCGACGGTGACGGGGACCTTCACGCTTGAGTTGCGTGCGACCGACAGCGCGGGAGAGATGACATCACAGATCGTCTTGCTGGAAGTAATAGCCGTGCAGGCGAACACGCCGGTGGCTTTCAGCCGAAGCATCGAGACGAATGAGGATCAGGCGGTGAATGTGATGCTGACCGGGACGGAAGGGAATTTGTTTCGGGTCATCAGCGATCCGCGCCGTGGAAGGTTGACGGGAGCAGTACCGAATCTGGTCTACACGCCGGAGGCGGATTTCAACGGGACGGACGCTTTCAGTTTCGTCGTGGGAAACGGGACGGCGGAGAGCGCGCCGGCAGTAGTGACGATCAATGTCAGACCGGTGAGCGATGCGCCGATATTGACGGTTGGAGACAGGTTTACAACCAACATCGGGCAGCGTCTGGCGATCGTCATCAATGGATATGACGGAGATGCGGAGCAGGTGTTGACGCTGGTCGGGGCGGGATTGCCGGCGGGTGCGCTGATCCGGCAGACGACGGCGACGAGCTGGGTGCTGGAGTGGCGGCCGACGAGCGAACAGATCGGGACTTATGTGGTCAATCTGATCTTGAGCGATAACGGTGCGCCGGTGCAGACCGCGTCGAAGTCGATCGTCATCACGATTGTGGCGACGTGGGCGTCGAGCGTGATGATAAATGGAGATTCGATTCCGATTCTGGCGCTGGTAAATGCGGGGGACACGATTATTGCGGGGACGGAGGGTGAAGGGGCCTACCGGTCGTTGGACAATGGGGCGACGTGGAGTGCGGCAAACAACGGACTGCCGGCGGATTTTGATATGCAGGCCCTGACGCTAAAAGGAGGGGCGATCTTTGTCGGGACCTTTGGCGCCGGGATCTATCGATCATTGGACAATGGAACGACGTGGAGTGAGGCCGGCAATGGATTGACGGGATTCGCCCGCACGGTGTTGTCCCTGACTTCGAGTACGGAGGCAATCTTTGCCGGGACATTCAGGTCCGGCGTCTACAGATCGCTCGATAACGGGGCGACGTGGAGTACGGCCAATGCGGGGCTGCCGACGGGATCTGCGGGGAGTGTGAAATCGCTGACGGTGAGCGGTGGCGTGGTCTTCGCGGGGACGAATGGAGCCGGGATTTACCGTTCAGCCGACAATGGAATGACGTGGAGCGCGGCCAATACGGGGCTGCCGGCGGGAAGTGCGCGTATTGTCCTCTCCCTGGCCGTGAGTGGCGGTGTGGTCATTGCCGGGACGGATGGAGCCGGGATCTACCGTTCAACCGACAATGGAGCGACGTGGATCGACGCCAATTCGGGGTTGCCGGCGGGAATCGCACGCGCGGTTAATGCGCTGACGGTGGGCGGTGGCGCGGTTTTTGCCGGGACGCAGGCCGGGGTCTTCCGATCGCAGAACAATGGCTCGGCGTGGAGCGAGGCTAATACGGGGCTGCCGACAGGGGATGGGCGCGTCGTGATTTCCCTGACAACGAGCAGTGGGGCGATTTTTGCCGGGACAATGATGACGGGAGTTTTCCGCTCGAGCGATAACGGGGCGACATGGAATGCAGCGAGTGCGGGGCTGCCGGCGGGATTCGCCCGCCTGGTTCAGTCTCTGACGGCGAACGGGGGAACCGTTCTTGCGGGGACCTTGGGGGTGGGGATCTTTCGATCATTGGATAACGGGGCGACATGGCTTGCGGCGAGCAACGGTTTGCCGGAAGGACTTGCCCGCTCGGTTTACTCTTTGGCATCGAGCGCCGGGGCCGTTTTTGCCGGGACATTCGGCGCTGGTATTTACCGGTCGCTCGACGACGGGGTGACGTGGAGCGCGGCAAACACGGGGTTGCCGACGGGGGACACACGCAAAGTGGTGGCCCTGACGACTAGCGGCACGATGATCTTCGCCGGGACAGACAGGGGTGGGATCTACCGTTCGACGAACAATGGCGCGTCGTGGAGCGAAGCTAATACGGGGTTGGCGACGGGGGACGCACGCGTATTGAGATCCCTGACGGCGAACGCCGGTGCGGTTTTTGCCGGGACATTGGAGGCGGGGATCTTTCGGTCGCTCGAAAATGGAGCGATGTGGAGCGCAGCCAACAACGGGTTGCCGGAAGGGGAGGCGCGCACCGTCAGAGCACTGACGGCCGGCGGCGGGGTGATTTTCGCCGGGACGGACGCGGGGATTTTTCGATCGTTCGACAATGGAGCGACATGGAGCGCAGCCAACAACGGGTTGCCGGAAGGGGATGCGCGTCTGGTGAGATCGCTGACGACGAGAGGGGGAGCGGTCTTTGCTGGAACGAGCGCCGGGGTCTACCGGTCGGCCGACGATGGAGCGACGTGGAATGAGATCAACAAAGGATTGACTGAAGGCGGGGGGCGTCTGGTGTCGGCTATGACTTCGAGCGGCGGAGCGGTCTTTGCCGGAACGAGCGGGGCGGGAACTTTCGCTCTGGCCGAGTCAGCGATCGTCTGGGAGCCGAGGAGCAGCAGTCTCACCAATCCGATAGTTAACGCCGCCGTCTTCGACATTGAGGCGTCATTGGTCGGAACCTCCGGCGGCGGCGTCTTTCGTTCGCTCGATGACGGACTGAGCTGGATCCCGGCGAGTGCCGGGTTGCCCCCGAATGCA
>JAHBSF010000162.1 GCA_019639255.1 Acidobacteriota bacterium
AAGGGGGCCAGTAGCATTTGGACCTTCGCGCTTATCGCGTTTGGACGAGAAGTAAGCATACTCATTATAGCCATATGTGGGAACTCCCTGAGCATTGGCGAAGTTTTGAGCAAAGTTCACTCCAGTGTGGCAGCCGTAGAAGGAGGCACTTGCACTACCAGACCAGTTTACGCGCAAGTCGCTCAGTTCTTGCTGAGTAAATTGCACACCACCGGTCCGTGCGTCGTGGAAGACTGGGCCCTGACCCGTTCCAGCGTGCGAATAAAGCGAAACCTGCGCTACTTTGCCATACTCCTTTTCCAAACCATTTGCTTGATTAAGAATGTTTTTGAAATCTTGCTTGCTGTAAACACCTCTCACCAAGACAGTGTCTTTCTTTGGATCAAATCCTTTTTGTTTCTGTATTTCGGCTGCTCTGGTCTCCGCTGCACGCCTAAATTCCTCATCTCCCACACTGTTTCCTGTTGTGTATGTAACAACATAGACATCTTCACCAGTAGGATCAGTGTACTTCAAGGGGTTATTCCAAACGTAGGCATAACGATTCCAGTTTTGTGGCTGACCCAAGTAGTCGTTGAATGCCTCTTCATCTCTACTGTCAACGATGGGATTATGTGGGTCAACGCTTGTGAACCGTCCCTGCACATTCGCGTAGTACCGTGCCTGCGCAAAATCCAGCCCGGTTTCAATGTCTCGCTCATACCCGACTAAAGCAGTTTCGATATTGGTGTTCAGCACTCTGTAAACAAAGTTTTGAGTTTTTCAGCCGCGAAGCGGCGAAAGAGCTGTAGCCCAGGGCGCAAGCCCTGGGTGAGTGTAGAGAAGCGGCGCCAGCCCCGGAGGGGCGGAAGATCTTTCGCCCTTTCAGGGCTGAAATTGATGTTGGCCCGATACCCAGGGCTTACGCCCCTGGGCTACAGATCCTTCGCCGCTTCGCGGCTGTAAAACTCAAAGAACTTAATTGACAGAGTAATGAACACTGAAATCGAAACCGCTGTAAGAACGAGCAAATCGACAAACGCCCGCCCGCACGATTTCTGTGTTTCCGGCTTTCGATGTCAAAGATCAGCGATCGGCGGCTAAAAGAAAGGCGGCGATTCGCACGCCGTCATCTCACTTTGAATCTTATTCCCCATCCGCCGGCGGTTCGGATCTCGCTGCCGGCAGGCCGCGTTCCATCTGCAGCAGGCGGTTTTCGAGTTCGAGTTTCAGAATCCGCCGCTCCGACTCTTCGCGCTCATGCTGATGGCGTATCTCCGCCGCCAGTCGCTCGACCGTGCTTTGCAGCCGCCGAATATCTTCATTGACGGTCTGGGATAAGTCGCGCACTTCCTGCTGCAATTCCTTCAGCGCCGACTGCTGGCGGCTCAGAGTCTCGGTCAGCAGGAAGACCTGCCGCATGATCTCAAACAGTTGCTTGATCACGCTGCCGCTCCTTCATTTGCGCAATCAGATTTCGCGTCTCCACCTGCAACTGCGCGATCTCGCCTTCTTCACGCAGCAACTTTTCATTGGTCTCCCGGATGCGGATGATCATCTGTTCCGTCTCCTCATCCATGCGCCGAATCTCTTCTTCAGTCACGCCCAACCATTTGATCGTCTCTTCCATGACCTTCACCTCCGCCCGGATTCTAGCATAGCGAGGCTTGGCCGCAGATCTTCAACCTCGAGGTGCGTGTAGAGGACCGTCGTGTCGAGGCGGTCGTGGCCGAGCAGTTGCTGGATGTGCCGCAAATCGGCCCCGCCCCGCAGCAGATGCGTCGCGCAGCAGTGGCGAAAGGTGTGCACCGTCGCCTTCACTCCGGTCGCTTCAGCATACTCGCGGATGACCTGAGCGATCATCTGATAGGAGAATCGCCGCCCGCCGACCGACAGCCACAGCGCCGGACTCGCGGCGACCATCCTGTTGGGTCGGCGCCGGCGTCCTCTCCCCCACCGTTCGGCCAGCTCCGGCCGGCTGGTGATGAGATAGCGCTCGACCCAGTAAACGGCGTTTCGGGTCAGCGGGACGATCCGATCGCGCAGCCCTTTGCCGGCTCGGATCGCCAACCGGCGCGCCCGCAGATCCAGATCATAGAGATCGAGCCGGTGCGCTTCGCCGTGCCTCATGCCGGTCGCATACAGCACCTCCATCAGCGCCCGATCGCGCAACCCGATGGCCGTACCAGTGTCGGCCATCTCGATCAAGCGCGCCACCTCCTCTTCATTCAGCACGTGCGGCAGCGGCCGCTCGACCTTCGGAATCAGGACGCGCGCCGCCGGGTTATAGACCAACCGCCCCCGTTCCTGCAGCCAACTGAAGAAGCCGCGAATGCAGGCCAGCCAGTTCTGCACCGAGGCCGCCTTGACCCTGCGTCCCTGCGCCGTCCGGTAGTCGCGCTGCAAATAGACCAGGAAGCCCCACAGGTGACTCTCGGTCACCGACCGCCAATCATCGACGCGGTGCGCCTCTCGCACCCAGACCGAGAGCAGGTCCAACGCGTGCCGGCTCTGGTTGCGCCGCGAACGCGACGGACGGCGAGCTTCCAGATCGGTCAGATAGGCGCTTACGGTCGCATTCATTCGCTCTTCTTTTGTTCGTTTACCTGTTCGCGAGGATGGCAGCGGGCGATGACTTCCTGCAGGTCGCCGATC
>JAHBSF010000163.1 GCA_019639255.1 Acidobacteriota bacterium
TAAAGTTTATCGAGCACCCCGATCACATCGCGGCTGTGCGTATCGGTTTTGACCTTGCGAAAGATATGGGCAATGCGTCCTGATTCGTCGATGATGAAGGTCGAGCGAAGAACGCCCGTCACCTTTTTGCCGTACATGGTCTTTTCACCCCAGGCGCCGTACTTCATCATCACTTCGCGGGTCGGGTCAGAAAGCAACTCGAACGGCAACGAGTAAGCAGATGTGAATTTCTGGTGCAGCGCAGCAGTATCCGGGCTTACGCCCACAACCTCGACGCCGCGTTTTTTCAATTCCGCATAATCATCGCGAAAACCGCATGCTTCCTTTGTACAGCCCGGGGTCATATCTTTCGGGTAAAAATAAAGCACCAGCTTTCGGCCTTTGAAATCCGAGAGCCTGACCGTGTTTCCGTCCGAATTCTTCAAACTGAAAGCCGGTGCTTTGTCGCCCGCCTTCAGCGTCGTTTTTATCTGAGACTCCGACACTTGTTTGGCCTCCATTACTGAGCGGCGCGAACGACTTCCCCACCCGCCGCTTCCCAGGCGTGCAAGCCGCCGAACAATGCGCCTGCCCCCTTGAATCCCGCTTTTTCGAGCAGTAGCGCCGCACGGGCGCTTGTGTGTTCGGACGGTCAGGTACAGTACGCAATTATGCGCTTGTCACGGGGCAATCCCGTAAAATCTCCCTGTTCAAGCCTGTCCAGCGGGAAATCCAGGGCGCCCTTTGTATGCGTGATTTTATACGCATCGGAGCCGCGCACGTCTATAACTACCGCTTCACCCGCTCTGACCATCCTGATTGCCTCTTCGGCGCGAATACGCGGCATTGCGTCTTCGGGATTCTGCGGAGTCGCGGGCGGCCTCGGAGTCTGAGGGGCGGACACAGGCGGGGGAGTCGCACGCGCCGCGTCCACGTTGGTCGGGGGCTGTTCGCAACCCACGCTCGCTCCAACAGCGAGCGCGGATACGAGTACGTATTTAATGGTAATTTTCATAACAATCGATCAAACCGAAAGTTGCCTACACCGCAAACACTACGATGGCCGGACAGGATCAATAATCATTACGCCGGCGAGCGAGTAGTGTACACGACGGCTCAACGCCCCTCAATCCCGAATTGATCTTTGTCGCGACGTCATTCAAAATACAACGCCGAGTCGAATCCGCAATCGCGCCGGATGATAAAAGTCTTTCAGCAATTCATTTATATGAGCGTGCGAGCATTGCCCGCTGCCTTCAAATTCGGTCCTATCGTTCGGATACTCTACCCCGTACTGATTCTGATTGCTTCGTGTTCTTACAATCCTCCTCATCAACCCGCAGGAGAGACGCCGGCGCCGACTCCGACACCGCTCCCACACGCGGTAATCGCATATTTAAAAGATGGAGAATTATGGGCAACTGATGCCGACAAGGGTTCGACTGAGCGTTTACTTGCTGCACTCCCGCCTGGGGAGGTTATCTCCGATTTCGTATGGTCAGTGGACGGGTCGGGGCTTTTTTTCCTCCACGGGTTGCAAATCAACCGGGTCGATTTCGCCAATACCGCGATAGAACCGCTGGGAACATTGGCTATTTCTCCCGATCTGCTCGTCGACCATATAGAAACAACCTCAGATTCAGACAAGATTATAATTTCGACTCTGGATGCGAATGGTAATTTGCGATCGTTTTCATTCAAGTTGAGTGATAAGAGCACCTCCGAACTCTCGATAGACCAGATCGACAGTCTGGCGATTCCATCTCCTCCGATCGTAAGGAGTTTTTCAGATTTATCGGTGTGCCCCGATCAATATCGGGTGCTTTTCAAGGAAGTGGTCGGAGTGCACGAAGAACTGTTCATTGCTGAACTGGAATCCGGCGCCCGACTGAAGTTGACCGATATTGCCCGGCTCGGAGGATTCGAGGCATCGGCCGAAACCGATGGCGCGCGCCGCATACTCGAAGCAGGCTGGTCTCCCGACGGGCGATTTGTAGTATTCAACCCGGCTCAGTCCTGCTCAGAATCCGGACTATGCTACGGTTTTGTTTACGTTGTTGATTCTCTGGGAGGCGCCCCCCGGCAGCTTACACAGGAAATGTCCGTAGGCGCAGCCCTCGACTGGTCACCTGACGGCAAACGTCTGGTATTCGAAGACGGCGGACAAATCTTTGTTGCTGAATTATTGGGAGACAAAAATCGACTGACGAATGGAAGCCGGCCAAGATGGCGCCCTGCCAGTTTGAATCAAGAAACACGACTTCGGAACATAAGAGAGAGATAACGGAACAAACGAAATGAAACGAAAAGAACGGAAAAGTTG
>JAHBSF010000164.1 GCA_019639255.1 Acidobacteriota bacterium
TTCGTTGTTGATCTTTTTTGTCTAAACTCGAGTTATCTCTCTTTCCTCTTAAACCGGGAATCGCCGTCAATCGACCAGCGCTGCGCTCATCCACCGCCGCACCGAATTGACGAGCCGGAACGACCCCATTCGATGCACTTCGTCGCGCATAATCACGCGTTCGCGCAGTTGTGCGGTTGCGATCAATTCATCGCGAAACGTTCCCGAAAGCAATCCCGCCTCGCGCTCCGGCGTCCACATCCCGTCCTCATCCTCGATCACGAGATTAGCCAACGCGGATTCCGTAACCTCGCCGCGCTCGTTCCACAGCAGCACATCATCGCACTCGGGGCGCGAGCGCAACGCGCGTTCATAAACTTCGCGGTGCGTAGTCTTGTGATAAAGAAACACGTCGCGCGAATCTACGGGCTGCGCAGCAAAACCCACGCGCAAAACTCGCTTCCCTTCATCCGGCAATTGCGACGCCTCTATGCGCACGCCGCCGCCGCGATCAAAAAGACAGCGCACCCTCCACCGCCCCGCATAATGCCGCGTGAGTACCTCGAACAACTGCCTGCGGATCGCGCTTTCATCCCACGCAAATCCGAAAAACCGCGCCGAAGCCGCCGCCCTCGAAAGATGCCTTTCCAGCAAAAACCATTCGCCGTCTTCTATGAGCATGGTCTCAAGAAGCTCGAAATCCGGTCGATGAAAATCCAGGAACGAAGCCTTCAGCAGACATTCGTCGTATTCGCCTTCAACCGTAGAATCCGCCGTAATGCCGCCGCCCGCGCCGAACCGGGCAATTCCCGTCTCCCGATCCAGCACTATGGTCCGGATAGCCACGTTGAATACGCAATCGCCGCCCGGACGCACAAAACCGATCGCTCCGGTATAAAGGCCGCGCGGTCCGGCTTCAATTTCACGAATGATCTGCGTTGCGCGGACTTTCGGCGCTCCCGTAATCGAACCGCACGGGAAAACAGCGCGCAGTACATCCATCAGTTGCGTTCCGGCGCGGCACGTCGCCTCGATCGTCGAAGTCATCTGCCACAGTGTTTCGTAGCGTTCGACGGCGAAAAGCTCCGGTACCTCCACCGAACCCGGCACGGCTATGCGCCCGAGATCGTTGCGCAGCAGATCTACGATCATCAGATTTTCCGCCCGGTTCTTTTCCGAACCTGCAAGTTCGCCTGCACGCACAAGGTCTTCGGCTTCCCACCGGCCGCGCGCTATTGTGCCCTTCATCGGCCGCGTAATCAGGCGATCGCCGCGACGCTCGAAAAACAGCTCGGGCGAAATCGAAATGACCACGTATCGACCGAGATCCAGATACGCGCAGTAGCCCGCACCCTGTGCACTGCACAGCCGCCGATACCAGGCTTCCGGATCGCCCGAAAAACTGCGCACGAGCGCAATGGTGTAGTTGACCTGATAGGCGTCGCCTGCCGCGATGTATTCGCGTATGCGAGCGAGAGCCGGCGCATATTCATCACGGCTCGTCTGCGCAGCCCACGGCCCGGCGTTCACCTCCGGCGCTCTCGCTTCGGGTGAAGTATGCGAAATATAGGGGCCGGATTCCGGTTCGTCGTAGATTGCGACGACGGCGAGCGGGAAACCCTGGCCGGGATGTGCGGCGAGCGCGGGATCGAACGCGGGTGCGGCTTCGTATGAAAGCATCAACACCGCCCATTGCCCGCGCGCTGCGGCTTGCTGCGCTTTCAGAACGACGTGCGATACCTGATCGGGAGATGCAGCGCTGTAGACGGATTGCGGGGAGCGGAACGCCTGCGACCAGCCGCGCCGTTGCGGATTGAAGGATTCGAAGAGTGCTTTGAACAAGGGGGGGCCTTGCTGCATTTGTCGGTTAGGGGGCAATGTCGTACCTCATTATAAATTCTGCCATACGCGTTACGGGTGGCTGAAACTGAAGCCGGGATTTTGAGTCAGGAAGTGTACAAGTGCCGAGCACTCCGGAGCAGACCCGGTCCGGCTTATACAGTTTGCATAACATCAGC
>JAHBSF010000165.1 GCA_019639255.1 Acidobacteriota bacterium
TAAGTGCTTGATTTTATTTGCGAGCGACAAGACTCTTAATCAGCGGGTCCCAGGTTCGAGCCCTGGTGCGCCCACCAAATTTCTCAACTGCCTCGCAGAGGTTTTCTCGTTCATTCCGACGAGCGCAGTTTTCCGTTCCGACAAGTCATCTGCTTTCGTTCCGGCTTGCCCATGATTTCCTGGCTTGCGGGATGACTTTTACTTGGGTGCTGCCGGAATATTTCTGCTCCGTTCTTGAAAGAAGATTGCTGCGTCAGGGCGCGTCTGACTTGGGATTGTTCCGGGAACCGCGCAGCACGACGTAAATCGCCGGGATGACGATCACGGTGAGCGCCGTGGAGGAGGCGAGTCCGAACAAAAGCGAGATGGCAAGTCCCTGAAAGATAGGGTCGGTGAGAATGACGGCGGCACCGATCATTGCAGCAAGCGCGGTCAACAGGATCGGTTTGAAGCGGATCGCGCCGGCCTCTAGCAATACATCAAGCAGCGGCCGCTCAGATGTTCGCGCGTGGCGGATGAAGTCCACGAGCAAGATCGAATTGCGCACGATGATGCCGGCAAGCGCGATGAAGCCGATCATGGATGTTGCCGTGAACGGCGCATGAAACAACCAGTGGCCGAGCATGATACCGATGAAGGTAAGCGGGATCGGCGTCAGGATCACGAGCGGCAGCTTGAACGACTTGAACTGTGCGACCACCAGAAAATAAATCCCGAGAATGGCGATCATGAAGGCCGCGCCCATGTCGCGGAACGTAACCCACGTCACCTCCCATTCGCCGTCCCAGAGCAGCACGGGATGAGATTCGTCTGCGGGCTGGCCGTGTAACGCGATCCGCGGCTTCGGCAGTTTGCCCCAGTCGGTCTTGTCGATCGCGTGAGAAACCGCGAGCATGCCGTAAATCGGCGCTTCGAACGCGCCCGCGAGTTCCGCCGTTACCATCTCCGCGGGGCGTCCGTTGTGGCGGAAGATCGGATAGGAGGCGCGGTCTTCGGAAATCGAGACGACATCGCCGAGCTCGACCACGGAGCGATTATTCGCAAGCGCGTTCGCGGCAATCGGAGTCGCGAGAATGCGCTCGTCCAGTACGCGCTGGCTCTTGGAAAGCGCGATCCGGATCGGGATCGGCTGACGGCCTTTGCCGCGATGCGAGTAGCCGACGGTCGTCGTGCCCGCGATGATGCGTATGGTGTCGTAGACGCTGTCCTGCTCGACCCGATAGAACTCGAGCTTGTCCTGATCGATTCGAACGCGCATGCGTAGCGGCGGCGAGCGGAAGCTGTCCTCGACGTCGACGATAAAGGGAACACTTTCGAAGATTTCACGCAGTTTCGTTGCGACGGCGCGTCTGGTTTCCGGATCGGGGCCGTAGATTTCCGCAAGCAGGGTGCCGAGCACGGGCGGTCCCGGCGGCGGTTCGACCACTTTCACGATCGTGCCTTCGGGCAAGGTGACGGCTTTCAGCCGGTTGCGAAGCTCGAGTGCGATTTCGTGACTCGATCGATTGCGGTCGTTTTTGTGAACGAGGTTGACCGCGATATCGCCCTGATAGGGCTGCGAGCGGAGATAATAGTGCCGCACCAGCCCGTTGAAGTTGAACGGCGAGGCGGTGCCGGCATAGGTCTGGAAGGAGGCGATCTCCTTCACAGGCGCAAGGCGCTCGACCATGCTTTGCAGGATGCGGTTGGTGTCTTCGGCGGAAGCGCCCTTCGGAAGATCGACCACGACCGAGAGTTCGGTTTTGTCGTCGAAGGGCAGGAGCTTCACGGTCACGCTTTGCGTGTAGAGCAAGCCGAGCGAAGCGAGTGTGACCGCGCCGACCGAACCAAGAAAAATCCAGGAATGCTTTTTCGTCCGCAGGATCGGTTTGGCGACGGCGACATAGAGCTTTCCGAGCCAGCTGCCGCTGCCCACATCGTGACCGTGCGAATGCGCGGGCGTTTTGCCGACGAGTTTCAGCATCAGCCAGGGCGTCAGCATCACGGCGAC
>JAHBSF010000166.1 GCA_019639255.1 Acidobacteriota bacterium
AATCTCCTTCAGTTCGATGTAGCCCTCGTACTGGTTGTCTCTCCCACTGACTACGGGCAGGCTTCTGAGATCCCTCGGCAGCGGCAGGAATCCGTTGGTCGTCCCGTCTACTTCAAACACCAACCTTGCCGTTGGTGTCACGTCCGGCAGAATGAACGATCCGTCATCATTGGTCATCGCCGTCCTTGTGACTTCGTTTTGCCTGATCCGGATCGTTACATTCCTGATCCCGACTCTCTCGTCACTTCCTCCCTGCCCGGGCGTGACTCTCTGCACTATCCCGCTCATCGAGGTGCGCATACGGAATGGAAAACTCGCTTCGCCACGTGCGTTTCTGACGATCAGGTTGCCGGTCCCGGACCCGAACGGCACCATCACCTTCAGACTCGTCGAGTCCGACTCCATCAGCTTCGCGTTGTAGACTTTTCTCGTACTGTCGGAGATCAGTACTTCACTGTCGGGAGTGAATCCCGTTCCCGTGACTTCGATAACTTCGCCCGCCAGCGCCTCGGCCCTGCTCAACCCGCGAATGCTCGGCGGCGCGCCGGTCGGCGGTGCGACCTCGATCTCGCACCCATTCGCCCCGCGCCCATCCGCCAGATAAACAAACTGCACCTGCAACAATCCCGCAGGCAGCGATCGCGGCAACCTCATGTTGATCTGCTCGAGTCCGACAAATCCCGGCGCCTGCCCCACGAAATCCGGGACGTACTCCGCCCCCCCGATCAGTATCCGCGTCTCGCTCGCATCATTGATTCCCCGTCCACCCGTCAGGTACAGGATCAGAAACACCAGTTCGTCGCCGCGTTCGAGATCGATTGGTCTGGGGGCAAACCGCTGGGTCACCGGATCGAGTTCCGCTACCTGCTCGATGCGCTGCTGACCATTGCCGAGCACCCGGATCAGAAACGCCGCCGGCGCTCCCTCGCCGTTGACGTTGGCGGTAAAGATCGACGGACTCACCCGAGTGATCTCGATCTCGCCCGCCGCCCGGATCAACCCCGTCACATCCCTGATGACGATCGGCCCCACACCCGGCTGAAGATCTGAAGGCAGCAGGATGTTCCACTGCCGCGCGCTCAAAAAGAATATCCCCGCCGAACGCCCGTGGACCTCGCACGACAGGTTCTGCAGCAGCGTCGGCAGTTCGACTTCGGGAGTTGAAGGATTGGTATCGTTGCCGATTACGACGGTGCCGGGAGGCACAACATCTCCGTCGAGGAAGATCGCAGCAATCGACCCGGGCGCCATCGGAGTCTGCGGGGCGAAACTGGCGGCCGAGACCGGAGTGATTTTGATCAGGGTCTGGACGGCTTGCGCGTTCTGCCGGTGATCCAGGATGAAGGCGATGACGATCAGGGCGATGAGGACGAGAGTCCGGAGTCTGAACCAGTATATATCCATTGATTGGCCTCCCTGGCGGCGACAGCTACTTCTTGATTACGGCATCGGTAAGCGGTTCGGATCTTCTTATCTTTCCGATGGCGCAGTCAACCAAAAAGAGAGATAACGGAACAAACGAAATAAGACGGAAACTACGGAAATATGCAACCTTTCCGTCATTTTCGTTTCATTTCGTTTGTTCCGTCATCTCTCCTGCTGCCTTCCGCTCCCTCACTCCACCCGGCTGACGAACACGCCCGCGCCGCGCGTCCCGGCAAACACCTGTTCGCCCTTAACCGCCAGCCCTCCGACCTGCAAACTGAACAGTCCCGTATTCCTCGGCCGCCAGCTCACACCGCCGTCCTCCGAGACGTAATACCCGAACAGCGTCCCTGCCAGCAGCCTCGGCCCGTTCACCGCAAACACGAGCGCGACCACTCGATCCGAGATGCCATTACTCACCAGGGTCCAGCTTCCACCGCCGTTTGTC
>JAHBSF010000167.1 GCA_019639255.1 Acidobacteriota bacterium
GAATGGGACGTCGAGGGAATAGTTGGTTGCGGGGACTGGCGTCGATCATAACTTGCGATCGACGCCAGTAAAGATGGTTGCGGGAGGGCGCAACCATCTTAACTTGCGTTCCGGTGGCGGCAGACCTTTGCCTGTCGGCGCCGCATCAAACGCTGGAGTAGCGACTACCGAAGGGTGCGGCTTCCTTTCCGCCTTATTCCGAGCAGCAGCGTAGGAAACGAACGCACCTTTGCCAAGGTTGTGGTCGAAGCAGACAAGCCTCCCCATTGAGAGCCCACGATTCAGTTGCATGGATGTTAGAATTTACCCAACGCGCGAATACGGATAGGCGTTCTTAATATAGGTATTTAGAAACTGCCCTTTAGACGGGGCGGCCATGAGTTGCTCATACAGTCCGGCGGATACATTGAAATATTGGTATATCGAGCCATTTGTGAACTCGACCTCCAGTATTTCACTGCCGGGATCATAGCCTATGGATGCAATATTGCTTGAGGCGACGGGGTCTCGAATCATAGGTCTTCCTACTGTTCATCTTCGTTGATGGGGGTCCGCGTAATCGCAATATCTCGCACAACGGCCGTGGTTCGTTGTGCTCGCCACGACGCCACCATGCGATCATAGCCTTCTGCCACGCGGCGGGTCCGCCAGGCTGCGCTGACTTCGGGATCTGAACTGCGGGGCAAGCGATCCGCGGGGGGAAGCGATACGCGGCAGCGCACGGGTAGTCGTGCGGCTTCACCAGAGATGATTGTCTCACCCGTCCGCAGCACTGGCAGAAGATCCATAAGGCCCGATAGATTATCGGGAAGTGCGCCCTTCACGCGCCCGCGATCCGCTGGGTTGGATACGTCCCTGCGATAGGATCTGCCGAAGATCGGCCATAAAACGATCCGGATTGTGTACCGTGTCCAAAACGCCACCCTCTGGTTATGCCGAAAACATCACGGTTATCGGGAATGAATTCTGTGCGGGAGTATTCCCTGTATTGAGTTCGTCTTGCGAGTCATTTCGGCCGCGGCTTCGCGTGTACTGAAAGCCGCAGTCCTCAGTCGAGGTGGGCGATTGATCCAAGTAAGGCACAACATGGGTCAGGCGACCTCGTGCTCAGTCGGTATCATTGGCAGGACGGAAATGACGGCGCCAGAGGTCATTAACACGATCAGTCCGCGCTCCGCATTCGTCATGTCGAGATAGGTACGGACTTGAGCCCGATAGTGGTCGAGTGTCTGAGCGTCGGGGCTTACGTCGCTCTTCCAATCGACCACCACGATGGGCCGTCCACCCTCGCCAACAGTCAGCGCGTCTGCGATCCCGGCTGTCGCGGTTTCCACGCCATCGTCCGCCTGTGCGGCATAGACAGGAAATTCGGGGAGCAGACCCGGCCGTAGGGCCGCGACATCCGGCAGAGCGAAGGTCCGGGCGACACAGGCCGCTAGTTCCTCGGGCGACGGCCCCGTCGCTGGGTCGGCGACAGGCGTCTGGCCGAGAGCGTGGATCAGGTCGGCCGCCCGTTCGGCTAGGGCGGCTTCCGCCTCTGGAGTTTCGCCGGTCAGCACTTCTTCCATGAGTTTGTGAAGGATCAAGCCGCGTTCGCGGCCGCCCTGCACGGGAGCGGCGGCCTCCAGTTCGGGAAGCTGGTCGTCGGTCGCTCCCGTCCAGAGCGCGGCTTCTTCCTCCCGCAGCACGGTTCCGGCGCCGCTTTCGTCACGGCTGGGCGCGAGCCAGATCAACCGCGTCTGCGCGGCCGCGATGGCTTCGGCTTCTGCGGCGAAGCTCGCGCGCGTCTGGGTGTTGCCCGCGCCAGCTCCTGCTGCCGTGAGGCTTGCAGGCAGGTGAGAAAAGTCCAGGCCGGGCAGTTC
>JAHBSF010000168.1 GCA_019639255.1 Acidobacteriota bacterium
GCGGTCCGCACCGACGGGCGCAGGGAAACGCTTCGCGACGATGCCCGCCATGATCTCGCAAAGGAAAGCGATGTGATCTTCCGGATCGGGATTGGCTTCGTTCTTTTCGATGCCGAGCAAGAACAGGTCTCCACGCAGGCGCGCGAGAGGACGCTCGTGCAAAAAGCCGGTCAGGTAATACGATGCATAGGGAAGCAACTCGCCGCGGCCGACGCCGATAAAAACGTCGAAGTATTCGCGATCGACTTGCTGCGCATTTATTGAAGCGGCTGCATCGGAAAGCGAGCGGTGCGCTTTACCGAGATCGGTGTCATCGCCTTGGAGCGTTTCCAGTCGCTTCAACAGATCGGCGCCCGGCGCCTTGGCGAGCAGCATGGACAGCAGTGCATATTCCTGCGCGCGTGCCGCATCGATTTCGTCAAGCGTATCGCTCACGTAAAATTCTGCTCCGAAAAGATCTGGACGAAGCGTGGTGCGCGAGACTCCCGTCGCCGCTTCAACAGCAGCAACGCGCTCAGCAGGCACACGATTCCAATTGGATACAGACGGTTGCGCGATTCCGATGCGACGAGCGAGTTCGCTCACCCCACCGACCGACCGAATGGCTTGTTCTAAGCCTTGATCGCGCAATTTTCCCTCCGCCGAAGTTTAGAACGGCTTGAATCAGCGCTTCTTTCGAACGCTTTCAAACAGCGTAACCGTGAGGGTTAAAGGCGGCAATAGCCCCTGCCTATATAGGTGGCAGCTATTTTATGCTGCATCGCACCATAGAAACCTGTTTTACCGGGTTTTTATGTCGGCAGAGCTCCACCATGTCTGCGGATGAGCGGCATTGTTGGTTCTCCATCCAAGTCGGACTGTTGCGCCGCAGCGTCCGCTTGTGCGCTTTTGTCGCCCGGGTGCGCCTGTGCATGATCATCCGCAACCGCGCTAGCGGTCGGCTGCGTGTCCCCGCTTCGCAATTCAACGGATTGTAGCTCTGCTTCAGCGGCTTCTGACTTCGATGCTTCGGATTCGGATTTTTCTTCGATCTCGGACTCGGCGACCACGTCCTTCACCTTACCGAAGACGTCAGCAACCATCTCCTGCACGTTCACAGACGGATCGAGCGCGTCAAATCCGTACTGACCCGGCGCGTTGAAGTCCCATGAGTATTCCGAGAGCCCAATGTGATCGCGGATTGCCGGGTCCGCGCTCCAAGCGCGTCGTAGTGCAGCTTGGGTCAATGCCGCGGGAACACCCTTCGAAAGAAAAGCGCGAATGTCGGTACCCGCCACAATCGACTCTACGGGCGGCAGCTTAGAGACATCGAATTCCTCTTCTGCAGGTTCAGTCGCCACGCCAGCAGATGCCGCCGCCGGAGCATTCTGCTCCGCGTTCAAGGCCTCTCGGGTCGAAGCATCCTCTGCAGTTTGCTTTGCCGCTTCCTGTTTGCGGCGCGACCAACGATTGAGGAAACCTTCGTCCTCCCCGCTCACGATTTCTTCTCCGCGAGACCGCCGGGCTTCGTTCCAAGCGCTTCAGGATTAGCTTTGTCACGTTTGCGTTTGAAGAAGGGCTCGTGAACGTAGTGCTGCTCGACGAAAGCCGCGAGATTGTTTCGCATGGCTTCTGGCATCGGCACTGGCTCAACGATGTCCCCGGCGCTTTCGGTAAGCCCCTCACCTTCAAACGGGTTCGCAGTTACCATTGCGAGTTCGAGTGGTGGCTCAACGCCTGTCGGTCTCAAGATAATCCAGACTTTCGGGTAGCCGGTCGCTAGGTTCTCGCGATAGTGGGGCGCATCGGCC
>JAHBSF010000169.1 GCA_019639255.1 Acidobacteriota bacterium
CGCTGCCCTCAGTACGGCGTGCAGCGACATTTTCCGCCTGAACGAGCCGATCGTGCCGGTCATCGAGGCGCTGAAACGCCAGGGCCTGCGGCTGGTGGTGCTGTCGAACACCAGCCGGTGGCATATCGACTGGATCCGCCGTCACTGGCCCGTGCTGGATCTGTTCGACCAACTGGTGCTGTCGTACGAGGTCGGCGCAATCAAGCCTGAAACTCCGATGTACGAGGCGGCACTCAAGGCCATTCACTGCCGGCCGGAGGAATGCTTCTACACCGACGACATCCCGGCCTACGTCGACCGCGGACGGGAGTTCGGCCTGCAGGCGGAAGTGTTCACGGAAGTGGACCGGCTGATCGAACACCTCCACAACCGCGGCCTGCGGATGTGAGCGGCGACGGGGCGCCCGCCGTACTCCTGGCAGTGGCAACCCACATTGTCGTCAGGGTCAGAACACTCGACTAGAGCGCATGTCTTTGATCCCTAGCGCCCTCTGCGAAGATTGAGTAAGACAGGCAATCTCATGGAGGGATTGCAGATGAAGGCTTACTCGATCGATCTCAGGAAGCGTGTGCTGGCCGACTGTGATGCCGGCATGGAAGTCAGGCAGGTGGGAGTCAAATACAACGTCAGTGAGTCGTGGATCAGACGGCTCCGCCAAAGGCGTCGCGAGAACGATGAGATCGCGCCTCGCATCCGCCGTGCGCGTGAACCCAGGTGGCTCGCGATCAAGGATCAGCTCGTTGCGCTGGTCACCGCGAAACCGGATGCGACGCTGAGCGAACTGAAGAAAGAGCTCCAGACGCCGTTCAGCCTCAACACGCTCTGCCGCGCGCTCCAGAAGCTCAAACTGACCGTCAAAAAAAAGTCCTCTGCGCGGCCGAACAAGACCGGCCGGACGTCGCCGAGAAACGCTGCCAGTGGCGGGCGTGGCAGAACACGTTGATCGCCGCGGACATCGAACGCTTCGTGTTCATTGATGAAACGTGGGCCAAAACGAACATGTGCCGCCGTCTGGGCCGGAGTCTGGAGGGGACTCGGCTGATCGCCAAAGTGCCTCATGCGCACTGGAAGACGACCACGTTCATCGCCGGCCTGCGCCTGAGTGGGCTGACCGCGCCGATGGTCATTGACGGGGCGATTAACGGACGGTCATTCCTGGCCTATGTGCGTCAGATTCTCGTGCCGACGTTGAAGACAGGGGACATCGTGGTGATGGACAACCTGCAGTCGCATAAGGTCACAGGAGTGCGGGAGGCGATCGAAGCGGCCGGAGCGCAGGTGGCGTACCTGCCGCCCTACAGCCCGGACCTGAATCCGATCGAGCAGGTGTTTTCGAAACTGAAGTGGCACTTGCGGAGTGCAGGTGAGCGCACGATGGAGGGCCTGTGGTCACTTCTGGGCCGGCTGATCGATCACTTCCCGCCCGACGAATGCCGAAACTACCTCGCCCATTGCGGGTATCGCCACGCTACACCTGAGTGACATGCGCTCTAGCAACGCGCTTGTCAAATTTCAATGAGCGAAGTGCAAACTTCCTGGTGCAGGTTTACCCTCTGACGCCCGCCCCAGTCACAACTGTTGCATTCCGCAACACCACTGGTCGCGAGCTGAGGATTTTCGAGCGAGCATGCCTTCCGGCGCGGCAGTTCACCAGCCCTCGGGTGGCATTACCCGGGGCGGTGGTCGATCTG
>JAHBSF010000017.1 GCA_019639255.1 Acidobacteriota bacterium
GATACGGGTTGAGAAGGAATCTTCTTGGATTCAGCGGAAATCTCACATTACCGGATCATACGGAAGCTCGGCTCAGGCGGCATGGGCGAGGTATTCCTCGCCGAAGACCTCAAACTCGAACGCAAGGTCGCAATCAAGATGCTGCCCGACAAGTGGGCCGGGGACAGGCACGCGCGCCAGCGGTTGATTCGCGAAGCCAAGGCCGCAGCCGCACTCGATCATCCCAACATCTGTTCGATTTACGAAGTCGGCGAAGAAGACGACCGCACCTTCATCGTCATGCAGTACATCGAAGGCGAAAACCTCGCCGACCGGATACGCCGGCGTGCACTGCTTCCGAGCGAGGTCGTAGATATAGGCATTCAGGCCTGCGATGCGCTCGTCGAAGCCCACTCGCACGGCGTAATCCATCGCGACATCAAACCGCAAAACGCCATCCTCACGCCGCGCGGACAACTGAAAATCCTGGATTTCGGCCTCGCAAAGTTCGCCGAACACCTGAACCGCGCCGCCGAAGACGCCCACACAAGCGCCCGGTTGACCGAAACCGGACAGATTGTTGGAACGCCCGGTTATATGTCGCCCGAACAGTTGCAGGGTCAACCTGTAGACGAACGCAGCGATATCTTCTCGCTCGGAGTTCTGCTTTATGAATGCGCCACCGGCAGATCCGCCTTCGAGGGCACTACTCCGATACAGATCTCACTCCGCGTAGTGAACTCGACGCCTCCGCCCGCTTCGCAATTCAATCCCGCAGTCCCGCCCGATCTCGACCGGATCATATTCCGGGCGATGGCGAAAGATCTCGGATCGCGCTACGAATCGGCATCCGCGATGCTCAAGGATCTCGACCGGCTGCGCAATTTCATCAACCGTCTTGCGGAAATGGGGACGCTGCCGCTCGCAGGCGAACCGCCCGCGCAGCGGCCTGCCCAGCCTACGGCGCAAATCGTCGTTCCTACCGCCGTAATCAGCAAGCCCCGGCGCCTTGCAGCCCCTTATAAAATCGGCATCGCCGCAGTCGTCGTTCTCGCCGGTTTTTTCGTTTTTGTCGGTCCGGGCATTTTCTACAACCCCCTGCACGCGCCCGCGCCCGAAGCGCAGCAGTGGTACACGCGCGGCACAAGCGCGATCCGCGAGGGTGCGTATTTTCAGGCGAGCAGGGCTCTCGAACGCGCGGTCGAAATCGATCCTTCTTTCGCACTCGCCCGCGCGCGGCTCGCCGAAGCATACGCCGAAACGGACTATACAGACAGGGCGAGAGAAGAATTGCTGCGCGTCCTCCCGCTCGTTCCCAATCAGGCTTCGTGGTCCAAGGTCGATGCGATGTATGTCGACGCCGTAGGAGCCACGCTCAGGCGCGATTTCGCGGACGCAATCGACGCCTATGCAAAGATAATTGATGAAGTATCGGCGTCCGAAAAATCCGCGGCGTATGTCGATCTCGGGCGCGCATACGAAAAGAACGAAAACATAGACAAGGCGATCGAGTGTTATCTGAAAGCGACCGAACTCGACCCTCAATCCGCCGCCGGACACCTGCGTCTGGGGATTCTGTACGGACGCCGGCAGGAACTCGCCCCGGCTAAGGAAGCGTTCGGCCGCGCCGAGAGCATCTATCAGGCGATGTCGGGGCAGGAAGGTCTGGCCGATGTATTCTTCCAGCGCGGCGCACTGCTTGCCAGGATCAGAAAACTGCCCGAAGCAAAATTCCAGCTCGAAAGATCGCTTGAGATTTCGCGCGGTTCCGCCAACCGCTTTCAGTCGATAAGAACCCAACTGCAATTAAGCAGCGTCTATTACGCCGAAGGCGATACCGAGGGCGCAAAAAAGATCGCCGCCGAAGCAATCGCGGCCGCGCAGGCGGCCAACATACGCAGCCTTGCAACAAACGGACTGATAGATCTCGGCTACACGCTGCTTTCGCGCGGCGAATTCGCCGAAGCACAGTCGTATTTCCAACAGGCTCTCGACTTCGCCCGAACCGACAGGGCCCCCCGGATCGAAGCGCGCGCAAGACTCGCGCTCGGCAGCCTCAACACGCAGCAGAGCAATCTCGACGAAGCCATATCGCATCTCGAAGCCGCGCTCGCTTTTTACCAGCCCGCGGGCTATCGCAAGGAGACATCGAACGCGCTGATACTGCTCGGCCGCGCGCACGGCGAAAAAGGCGAATACGAAGTTGCGCTCCGCGCATTCACACAGCAACTGGAACTCGCAAAACAGTCGGGCGATGCGGCGCAGCTTGCCGCCGCGCATTCCAGCATAGGAGTGCTGCTCGGAGTCAATCAGGAGAAATACGCCGAGGCGCTCGTTCATCTGGACGACAGCTACAGGATAAACAAATCCATCGGTGCGCGCATCGGAATGGGCTGGGATCAGATGAACCGCGCGACGATGTTGTGGCAGCTCGGCAGATACGATGAAGCAAACGCAGCGCTCGACGAGGCTTTTTCAATCGCAAACCGTCCGGAAACCGGCTACAGGTCGCAACTCGCCTGGGTTGAACTCACAGGCGCGCAGGCGGCGCTCAGTTCGGGCCGCTACGCGGAAGCCGCAATAAAAGCGCGCAAATCGCTCGAACTCGCCGGGAAGGAATACGCCGACGTTGCATTGCTTGCAAAACAGACCATCGGTCTTGCACAGGCTATGTCCGGTTCACCGCGACCGGCGCGGTTGTTGTGCGAAGAAGCAGTCGCCGCGGCAAAGCAGCAGAAAAGCACGCGGCTGATTTCGAGCGCGCTGCTTGCGCTGGCCGAAGTACTGTTGATAGCGGGCGACGCGCAGGGAGCAGGTTCAAATGCGCTTGCGGCGCAGGCTATGTCGGAGCCGGCCGGACAACTCGATACGCAGTGGCGCGCCTGGCTTATTGCGGCGCGGGCCGCACAGCTTGCAAACGACAAGACCGCGACTCAGGATCGTGAGGCGAATGCACAGTCCCGGCGCGCGGCTTTTGAACAGCGCCTCGGCGCGGACAACTATCAATCGTATTCGCGCAGGCCCGATATTCAGATATACCTCAGGCAGCTTCAACAGTTGTCTGCCCCGGGCAGGTAAACTGGTGAAGTTGGATGTCAATGCAGTAAACAAGGGAGAAAATACAATGATGCCCCAAACAGAAACCCGCACACCCTTCGCATTCTCCAGCCGTCAGGGCGATCCCGGCGGCGGAAGCGCAAGCAAGCGCAAACCCGCCGCCAAGAGTTCACCGAAAAAAGCGGCGAAAAAACCCGCCAAGAAGAAGTGAGTAGAAAGAGAGATAACGGAACAGACGAACATAGACGGAAAGCACGAAAATGGTCAAACTTTTCGTTTGTTCCGTACATTTCCGTCTGTTCCGTTATCTCTCTTTCTTCCCGCGGTTGAGAAACGATGGCTGAATTCGAAGTCGGCGCCAGAGGCACGTTGCAGCAGATCGCCGCATCGCTCGGCGCGCATAAACCGAAGATTGCCCGGCTCGAGGATTTTCTCAACAGCGCCGGGCAAAGGGGAAAGCTGTCGAAAAAGGACCGGCTGCGAATAGTCGACGCTGCGCTGCTCGTCCTTGAGATGAGTTACGTGCATCTGCCGCTCAAGCGCGCAATGCACGCCGTAGATCCGATACAACAACTCAAGCTACTGCGATTCCGCCTCTCCGAAATGAAGGAAAGCGAAATGTCTCCCGCCATGGAGTTCCACCGGCGCATGCTTTCCATCTTCGGTTCGGCGCGCGATCTGCACACGATGTACCTGCTGCCCAAACCTTACCGCGATCACGTCGCATACCTGCCGTTTCTTATCGAACAGTATTTCGAGCGCAGGGGCGGCGGCGAAAAATTCATGGTTTCGCGCGCCGTCGCAATGGGCGATGATGAGCCCGATTTCGAACCCGGAGTCGAAGTCCTTTACTGGAACGGCGTGCCAATACGAAGGGCTATTGAAATCAACGGCGATGCGCAGGCAGGAAGCAACCCGGAAGCGCGGTTCGCACGCGGCCTCGACAACCTGACCATCAGACCGCTCGACAGCTCTCCCCCACCGGATGAAATGTGGGTAGACATTACTTACAAAACCCGCGCAGGCCGCATCGCCAATCATCGTCAGGACTGGCTCGTATACCGCGCGGGCGAACTCGAATCCGCCTCGCTCGTTTCCAAAAATTCGAGCAAGAAGAGGGCGGCCATAGACCTCAAGAAAACACGCATCAACGAAGTAAAGCGCACTTTTTTCGGGCCCACCGAAATACGCCCGCTGAAGTCGATCGAAAACACACTGTACGCCGAAACGCGAACCGTGAAAGGGCGGGATTACGGTTACATCCGGCTGTTCAGCTTCGATGTAAGCGATCCCGACGCGTTCGTCGCAGAGTTTACCGACCTCATTACATCGGATGAATTTCCGCAGCAAGGGCTGATTCTGGACGTGAGAGGCAACGGCGGCGGCAGGATCAGGGCAGGCGAGCGACTGCTGCAACTGTTTACGCCCAACCGCATCAGGCCCGAACTGTTCGAATTCATCAATACGCCGGTGAGCCTGGAAATATGCCGCGCAGCGCCGAAAAGCTGGAACCTTGAGCGATGGGCCGAGTCCATCGCCGAATCCGTCACCACCGGAGCCACATATTCAAGCGGATTTCCCCTTAACTCCGACGAGTCCTGCAACGACACGGGCCAGGTCTACTACGGCCCCGTACTGCTGATCACCGATGCGCTTTCCTACAGCACTACAGACATCTTCGCCGCCGGATTTCAGGACAATGAAATCGGTGAAGTGCTCGGCACGAGCGACAACACGGGAGCGGGCGGCGCCAACCTATGGTGGTACGAAGATCTTATGCGCGCATTCGGCGGCGGCGCCGCATCTCCCTTCAAGCCGCTGCCGAAGGGCGCCGATATGCTTGTGGCCGTGCGCCGCAGCATACGCGTAGGCAAACGCGCCGGCAGACCTCTCGAAGAACTCGGGATCGCACCCGACAGACGCCACTACATGACCAGACGCGACATCCTGCAACACAACGAAGACCTGATTGCGAGGGCCGCCGCGATACTCGCAACAAAACCCGTCTTCGGACTTTCGGTAAAACCGTTCACCGCACGCGGGCAATTCGGCGCAATCGTGAGCGCAACTTCACGCGTGCATTCGAAAGATCCAGGCGCGAAGATTTCCCGGCTTGATATTTATATCGACGGGCGTCCCTGGAAATCGATCGATGCCGTTGACGGCGAGGTGCGCGCCGAAAGATTCGTAATCGGGAAGCGTCCCGAGAACCGGACGCAAATCGAAGTAGAAGCCCACGACTGCAATAATAAGGTCGTCGCAAGGCGCAGAACTGCGATCTGAATCGGGGAAAGTGAGCGCGGAAGCCGCGGAAAAACGGACGCGGAAAAACGCGAAAAGGAATCCGAAAGAAATCCAAAAGGAATCGGGAAGACATAAGGAAAGACAAAGGGAAGACAAAGGAATGTTTTATATAAAAACGCGACCCGTGGCTTACAGCATTCTTTGCCTCATTCTGGCGGCTTTGGCAATCGAGGTCGGCGGCGCACAGACGCCTGCGCTGCCCGGGCTTCGCGTATCGGAAAACAGGCGATTCCTGGTTACTGCGCAAGGCGAACCCTTCTTCTGGCTCGGCGACACGGCGTGGGAGTTGTTTCATCGCCTGAACCGCGAAGAAGCTGAAATGTATCTCAAGAATCGCGCGCAGAAGGGATTCACCGTCATTCAGGCCGTCGCTCTGGCGGAACTCGACGGATTGAATACGCCCAATGCCTACGGCCATCGCCCCCTGATAAACAACGACCCGCTCAAGCCCGACGTGAAGGAAGGCGGACAAAACGATTACTGGGATCACGTCGATTTCATCATCAACAAGGCGGGCGAACTCGGATTACGCGTAGGCCTGCTGCCCACGTGGGGCGACAAATGGCAGACGACGCGCGGCGGCAGGGGACCCGTTGTATTCAATGCGGAAAACGCTCGCGGGTTCGGTGAATGGATGGGGCGGCGCTACCGCGATGCGCCGGTGATATGGATTCTCGGCGGCGACCGCAACATATATTCGGAGCAGGACCGGGCGATAATCGAGGCGATGGCGCGCGGGCTTCGCCGGGGCGACGGCGGAGCGCATCTGATTACATTTCATCCTCGCGGCCCGGGCCGTTCGTCGGATTATTTTCACAACGCCGACTGGCTGGATTTCAACATGAGCCAGAGTTCACACGCCGCGCGCGACCACGACAACGGCCTGTTTACCGCGCACGATTATGCGCTGGATCCCGTTAAACCGACCCTCGACGGCGAGCCGCGCTACGAACACATTCCCGTAGGCTTCTACCTGCAAGGCGTTTCGCGCCATCTGCGCTTCGATGATTACGACGTGCGACAGGCGGCCTACTGGTCTATGCTGGCCGGCGCGTGCGGGCATACCTACGGCAACAACAACATATGGCAGATGTGGGCGCCGGGTCGTGAGCCGGTAATCGATGCGAATGTAGCCTGGCGCGAAGCGCTCGATCATCCGGGCGCGCTTCAGATGGGCATAGTCAGACGATTGTTTGAGTCCCGCCCGTTCACCCGGCTTGCGCCCTACGATGCGATGATTGTAGACGGGCCGCGCGCGGGCGGCGCGAAGGTGCGGGCCGCACTCGCCGACGATGGGTCGTTCGCCTTCGTTTATTCGCCGCGCGGCGAGCCGTTCACGCTGCGACTGGACGCCGTCAAAACCATAGAGAGGGTCAACGCCTGGTGGTTCGATCCGCGGTACGGAAACGCTGTTATGATCCACACCGGCGACAATGCGGCGCTCCAGACATTCACGCCGCCCGGGCGCGGACGCGGCCAGGACTGGATTCTGGTTCTCGACGACTCGGCGAAAAAGTTTCCTGCGCCGGGAAAAAAAGAGAGATAACGGAACAAACGAAATAAAACGAAAATTACGGAAAAGTTGAATATTTCCGTCTGTTCCGTCTTTTTTCGTTTGTTCCGTTATCTCTCTTTTTTTCCCCGGCGCAGGAAGATAAGCGCCATTTGCAATCACTACATGCCGGACCGGACGATCGGATCATCGATCTCCCTCATATATTCATCCAGCCGCTGCTGCAAACGCTCGCGCACATCGCGGAAACGCGCGTCCCGGTAAAGATTCCTCGACTCGCCGGGGTCGCCCTTCAGATCGTAGAGTTCATCGAGTTCCCTTGCGCGGTAGTGACGCACAAGCTTCCACTCATCCGTGCGCAGCATTCGCATATACGCCAGCCCGCCGTTGTGCAGATCATACTGCCCGAAAAATTCCGTGCGCCAATCCGCCGGCCTCCGCCCCAACAACAGCGGAGTGAAATCCCGCCCGTGGTGGCGATATCCGGCGGGCGCCCGAATATCGAGCATTCCAAGCACCGTGGGAAACATATCCAGATTCACAACCGTTTCGTTTATTTCTCCGCCGCCCTCGATCACTCCCGGCCAGCGGATCAAAAGCGGTATGCGCAGCGACGTATCCCACATGTTCGGACGCTTGGGGCCGTTGACGCCGCCCGCAATTACGTAGCCGTTGCCTTTGGTATGTATGCCGTGATGCCCGATGTTGTAGCCGTGATCGCTCTGAAAAATGACTATCGTGCGGCGATCGAGTTGCAGCCGTTCGAGCGCCGCAAGCAGCTTGCCGAGATTGCGATCCACTGCGTGCACCGATGCGTAGTAATCCCGGTAGAACTGTTTTACCTGCTCGCGGTCGAGCCCCTTCTCATCCGGGATCGTGGGATCGAGATTCCTGAAGGGCTGCACGTCCGCTTCGGGCATCGGCGTATAGGGCAGATGCGGTTCGCGGAAGTGAATCAGCGCGGCAAACGGCCGGTCCCGGTTCGCCTCGATCCAGCGCACCGCGGCGTCCATTACAATGTCGGAGGCCGCGCCCTTGATTTCTTTCATCTCTCCGGCGACTTCAAGCTGCGGATCGACGGGCGCAAAACTTCCGCGCGGCGAACCCATGAAGTAATCAAACCCGCGCCGCGTGGGATGAAACTCCGGGAGCATGCCCAGATGATACTTGCCGAAAAGCGCCGTGCGATATCCGTTCATCTGCAGCACGCGCGGCCAGGTCACCGCCGATTCGGGCAACCCGATTCCCGCTGCCGCTTCATCGACCGTTATGTGATCCGTTATCCCTGCCTGCGTGCCGTAAAGCCCGGTGAGAAACGCCACGCGGCTCGGCGAACACACGGGAGTCGTTACAAAAGCGTTGTTGAACCTGACGCCCTCGCGCGCCAAACGGTCGGTGTTCGGCGTGACGGCATCGCGGTAGCCGTAAGCGCCGATCGACCATATCGACTGATCGTCGGTGACGATCGATACGATGTTGTATCCGGTGTTCGACGGCTGCTGTGCGGGCATTACTCCAAAGGCGAACAGCAGAAAAAGGGCGGCCGTGATTCGTAGCGGCATTTGCTTACCCCCCCAGCCGAAAATCAGGAGAATACGGAAGGCGCACAAAAAAGACCCGGATCAGGCCTCAGACCTCCTGATCCAGAGCAAGCAGCGTATGAAGCAGAACATTTGCGCCGTTTGCAATGTCTTCAGGCGTCGAATACTCGCGCGGGCTGTGGCTGATGCCGTCGCGGCTCGGCACAAATATCATTCCGATCGGACAGAGATTCGCTATCTCCTGCGCATCGTGCCCCGCGCCGCTCGGCAGATCCCTGGTAGTAAATCCGAGCTGTTTCGCCGACCGGTCTATGATGCGGCGTATACGTTCGTCGGCCGGCGCGGGCGGAGAGGAATTCACCTGCTTGAAATCAAACTTCGTTCCGGTTTCGTTTTCGATCCGCCGCGTCTCGGTCCGTATGCTCTCAAACAACGCGCGCACCTTCGCTGCATCCAGATCGCGCAGCCCGAGCGTGGTCAATACCCTTCCCGGAACGATGTTGTACGCGCCCGGAAAAGCCTGTATACGGCCTACGGTGCCTACCTGACGCCCCGGAACCGATGTAACGATGCGGTTGACGGCGTCGATGTATTTCGCCGCGGCAAGCAGCGCATCGCGGCGCTGATTCATCGGCGTCGTGCCCGCGTGATTGGCGAATCCTTCGATCGTAACCTCCCACCAGTAAACTCCCACGATCCCCTCTACTACGCCGATGTCTATGTTCCCGGCGTGCAGTATGCCTCCCTGCTCTATGTGCAGTTCGACGTAAGCCGCGAGATCTCCCTTCCTGCGCACGGCGCCGGAAAGCTTATCGGGATCGCCGCCGATGAACCTTATTCCCTCGCGTATGGTCTTTCCGCTGTTGGAAACCAGATCGAGTTCCTTTTCGGCGAGCCCTCTTGCGATGGCGATGCTGCCTACGGTGCCGCCTTCCTCGTTCTGAAAGATTATGACTTCGAGCGGATGGCGCAATCGCGTATTGGCGTCGGCAAGCGTATGAGCGACTTCGATTGCGCCCATCGAGCCTACCTGCCCGTCGTAGCTGCCGCCTTCGGGCACCGAATCTATGTGCGACCCGATGACGAGCGGTTTTAATGAAGGTTCGCTTCCCGCGCGGCGTCCGATGATATTGCCTGCGGCGTCGATCGAGACGTCGAGTCGCGCGTCGCGCATAAGCTTCATCGAATACTCGCGCGCCGCGAGATCGGCCTCGGTATAGGCGAGGCGGTGCGTACCGCCTTCGGGGGTTTTGCCGAACTGCGCAAGTTCCGCAAGACGGGTGTTGAGGCGCCGGCCGTTGACGCGCAGCGAAGATGCGGGTTGCTGCGCTGCGAAAGCTGCGGCTGGAACGGCAAGCAGAAGATTTGAATTGAATTCCCGGCGGTTCATCGATTTCACTGTAATGAAAGATAAGCAGACCTCGCAGCAAAAAACAAGCACCCGTAGTATTCCCGCTGCAAATTCCCGGCCTGAATCGATCCGCAGTAGATTGGTACGAAACGCGAAACAGAAAGAGAGATAACGGAACATACGAAATGAAACGGAAAGAACCGAAAAGAACCGAAAAGTTGAATATTTCCCTTCTTTTCGAGCACCCTCGTTGACAGGGGGTAGTTGCTTACATAATATGTTGTTATGTCACCTATTAATGAACAGCGACTGGATCGCGAGTTGAAGAAAGGCAGCGCGGAGTTGTTGATTCTCTCGCTGCTGGAAGCGCGCGCGCGCCACGGTTATGAAATCCGCAAGCTGATCGAGACCCGCTCGGACGGTGTTTTGAAGTTCAATGCAGCTTCGCTTTATCCGCTGCTATACAGGTTGGAGAAACGCGGCTGGATTGAGGGCAAGTGGGTGGAGAAGGCCGGGCAGCGACGGCGGCGTTTTTACAAGCTGACCAAAGACGGCAGGAAGGTTCTGGCGGCGCAGCGCGGCATATGGGAGTCGTTCGTGGCCGCGATCAACCGGGTAGCGAGGCCGGAAAATGCCTGATTGGAAACCGGAGATCAGGCGACGCCTGGCCGGATTGCAGCTCGCGCCGATGCGCGAGGCGGCGATCGTCGAGGAACTATCACAATATCTGGATGACTGCTATGAGGAACTGCTCGCGGGCGGCTCCTCGCAGGCGGAAGCCCGTCAAAAAACGCTTGCAGAGCTGAGGGGCAGCGCGGCGCTCGCGCGGGAACTGCGGCGGATGGAGCCGCAGGTCAATCCTGAACCCATCATTCCGGGAAGCAATCAGCCTGGAAGCGACTGGAGGACGAAAATGATCGCAGGACTATGGCATGACTTGCGCTTCGGCGCGCGGATGGCGCTGAAGAACCCCGGCTTCACCGCAGTAGTCGTATTGACGCTCGCGCTGGGCATTGGGGCCAACGCGGCGCTGTTTTCGGTGGTCAACGGCGTGCTGTTCAATCCGCTGCCTTACCCGGAGCCTGAGCGGCTCGTCACGCTTCACCAGAGCAAGCCCAACTTCGCGACCGGCGCTATTCCCTATCCGAATTTTCTGGACTGGCAAAGGGAAAACAAGACCTTTTCCGCGATGGCGATTTCGCGAGGCGCCGGTTTCAATCTGATTGCCCCGGGTGAAGCCGAACAGGTTCGCGGGCGGCGCGTCACGGCGAATATCTTCTCCGTGCTCGGCGTCAAACCTGCCCTGGGACGCGATTTCGCGCCGGGCGAAGATGAGCGCGGCGCTGCACCGGTGGTGTTGATCAGCGCGGAGCTTTGGCGGCGCAAGTTCAACGCCTCGCCCGACGCGGTGGGCAAAAGTCTTACCGTGGATGACAGGAGCTACACGATTGTGGGCGTGCTGCCGGCGAGCTTTACTCTCTTTCGCGGCGCGGATGTCTATGTGCCTATGGGCCAGTGGAACAATGCCGCGTTGCAGAATCGCAGCGCGGCGTTGGGACTGCACGGCATTGGCCGGCTCAAGCCGGGCGTGACGCTCGCGCAGGCGCAGGCCGATCTGGATGGCGTGATGCGCGGGCTGGCCGAGGCTTACCCGGAGGCCAACCGGGACCATGGAGCGGCGGTCGTTCCGCTCAAGGAAAGGTTGGTCGGGGATGTCGGGCCGATTTTGTGGATGCTGCTGGGTGCGGTCGGCTTCGTGCTGCTGATCGCGTGCGTGAACGTCAGCAATCTGCTGTTGGCGCGCGCTACGGGCAGGACGCGCGAATTCGCCATCCGCGCCGCGCTGGGAGCAGGGCAATGGCGGTTGCTGCGCCAATCGCTCCTAGAAAGCACGTTGCTGGCGTTAATCGGCGGCGGGCTGGGGTTGATGTTTGCGGCCTGGGGAACGAAGGCCGCGCTCGCCGCTTTGCCCAGCGGATTGCCGCGCGCGGAAGAGGTTGGGCTGGACGCGCGCGTACTGTTTTTTACCCTGGCCATTTCGCTGCTCACGGGAGCGCTAGCGGGGTTGGCTCCGGCGCTGAAGGCCTCGCAGCGGCCATTATCCGAAACGTTGAAGGAAGGCGGGCGCGGAACGGGCGGCGGGCGGCGGCGCGCGCAGGGCGTACTGGTCGCTGTGGAAGTGGCGCTGGCGCTCGTGCTGCTGATCGGCGCGGGATTGATGATCCGCAGCCTGAGTGCGCTCTGGAACGTTGATCCCGGCTTTCGTCCCGAAAATGTTTTGACTTTCGGACTCGGCTTTCCGCCCTCGATGAGAACTGCGAGCGATGAAGCAAAGCACGCCAACCTGCGCGACCTGAGCGCACGCATCAGCGCGATACCGGGCGTACAGGCCGCTTCATTTTCGGTTGGCGCTTCTCCCTTGCAGAGCGAAGACGACCTGTACTTCTGGATTGACGGCAAGCCAAGGCCCGCCAGCACAAGCGAGATGCACATGGCGCTTGTATATCGGGTCGAACCCGGTTACCTGGCGGCTATGGGCGTCCCGCTCAGGCAGGGCCGCTTTTTCACAGATCAGGACGAAGTACGAACCCAGCCCGTCGTGGTTATCGATGAAGTCTTCGCACGCCAATATTTCCGGGACGAAAACCCGCTCGGCAAACGCATCCATCTCGGAAGCGACAGAGACCCGCTGGAGATCGTCGGAGTGGTCGGGCACGTGAAGCAGTGGAGCCTTGCCGGAGACGGCGGGCAATCGCTTCAGGCGCAACTTTACGAACCGTTCAGGCAGTTGCCGGGCAGCCCTTCTGAGGTGGGAGTGGTGGTGCGTGTTGAGGGAGTGGGCACAGGCGGGGCTGCGCTTTTGGACTCGATCCGCCGCGCAGTGCAAAGCCGGCACAGCCAGAATGTGGTTTTCGCCGCGCGGACGATGAATGAAGTGATCGCCGATTCGCTGGGCCGCCAGCGCTTCCTGATGATCCTGCTCAACGCCTTTGCGGCGGCCGCGCTGCTGCTGGCGAGCATCGGCCTTTACGGCGTCATTTCATATCTGGTCGGACAACGCACGCAGGAACTCGGCGTACGCATCGCGCTGGGCGCGCAACGGCGGGACGTGCTGCGTCTGGTCTTGAGCCACGGCATGAAGATGGCTTTTGGCGGTGTAGCGCTGGGGTTGGCGGCAGCGCTGGGATTGACCCGACTGCTGAACCAGATGCTTTACGGCGTGAGCGCGACCGACCCGGCGACGTTTGCGGGCATTACATTGCTGCTCGCGGCGGTAGCGCTGCTGGCCTGTTTTGTTCCGGCGTGGCGCGCAACGCGCGTCGATCCGATGATCGCTCTGAGATACGAATGACGCAAGAGAGATAACGGAACAAACGAAATAAGACGGAACAGACGAAAATATTCGACTATTCCGTAATTTTCGTTTCATTTCGTATGTTCCGTTATCTCTCTTTTATGCCCCAATTTCATGTGGTTTGGTTTAAACATGCCCGAGTGGAAAATTGAAATCAGACAACGGCTGGCCGGATTACGACTGGAACCGACGCGCGAAGCCGCCATCATCGAAGAACTTGCGCAGGACCTCGACGATTGTTATGCGGCGCTGTTGGCAGGCGGCGCGAGCGAAGCAGAAGCGCATCAACAGACGCTTCTGGAATTGAGCGGGAGTGATCTGCTCGGGCGCGAATTACAGCGTAGCGAACAGCGGTTCAAACAAGAACCCATTCCTCTCGGAGCCAATCGAAGGAGCAATATGATTGCAGACCTTTGGCAAGACCTGCGCTTCGGCGCACGAATGCTGGCGAAACAACCGGGCTTTTCGCTGATTGCGATTCTGACGCTGGCGCTCGGCATAGGCGCGAATACGGCGATTTTCAGCCTTTTGGATGCGCTGTTGCTGAAGCCGTTGCCGATCAGACAGCCTGAGCAGTTAGTGGTCGTAAATATTGCCGGGCCGGATCAGCCGGAGCGCGGGTTTTCTTCGTTCTCCTATCCGGTCTTTCGTGAAATGCGCGAAAACAATTCGGCCTTTGCCGGGATGTTCGCCCGTTCCGGTTTGCAGATGAGTATGAGCGCCGGCGGTCAATCGGAGCGCGTGCAGGGCGAAGAGGTGTCGGGCAACTTCTTTTCCGTGCTGGGCGTCAGCGCGGCGATTGGCCGCGTATTGACGGAAGCCGATGACCGGACGCCCGGCGCGCATGCGGCAGCCGTGCTCAGTTTCAATTTCTGGCAGCGACGCTTTGGTGCAGACCCGAGCATTGTCGGGCAGACGATCAGGCTGAATAACTATCCTTTCACTGTGATCGGCGTCACACAGCGGGGCTTTCAAGGTGTAGAGGTTGGCGCTGCGCCCGATGTGCGCATCCCGCTGCTGATGGATGGTCAGGTACGCCCGAAGCCCGGCCCGCCGATTTTCGAGCAGCGCGGTAGTTGGTGGCTCGGCGTAATGGCGCGGCTCAAATCCGGCGTCGGCATCGAACAGGCGCAGCCATCTGCGGACGCCGTTTATCAAATCGCGCGTGAGCCCGACTTGCGCCGCAACACGGGCGATACGACCGACGACCGGAATTTCAGAGCGCTCCGCATCCACCTCGATTCCGCTAAAACCGGCGCATCGAGCTTGAGCCGCCAGTTTTCACAACCGCTCGTAATCCTGATGTGTCTGGTGGGTGTGGTGTTGCTTATTGCCTGCCTCAACGTCGCCAATCTGATGCTGGTGCGCGCCACGACGCGTCAGAAAGAGATCGCCGTGCGTCTGGCGTTGGGGGCGGGGCGCTTCCGGCTGGTGCGGCAATTGCTGACCGAAGGAGTTTTGCTTTCCGCTTTGGGCGGTTCGCTGGGATTGCTGTTCGCCCGCTGGGGAACAGATGCGCTGCTGGGCTTTTTACCGCAGGGACGCGCGCTGGAAATCACAATCTTTGGGGCTGATCTGCGGATGCTCGGTTTCACGCTGGGCGTCACGCTGCTGTCCGCATTGCTTTTCGGCCTCGTTAACCTGAAAGAAACCGCGCCGCAAACAGCCTACATTCCTTATTCCCAATACGAGCAATTGGGGCAGCGGATTCTGTGCGTTCGCGCAGCGGGCGATCCGCTTGCGCTGGCGGCGGCGATTCGACGGGAAGTCCGCAATCTCGATCCGAACCTGCCCGTTTTCAACGTGAAAACCTTTGCTGAGCACATCAGCGAATCGGTCAGCCGGGAACGTTTGGTCGCTTTGTTATCCGGCTTCTTCGGGCTCTTCGCGCTGCTGCTCGCCGGCCTGGGGCTCTACGGTGTGATGGCGTATGCCGTCACACGCCGCACGCGCGAAATCGGCATCCGTATGGCGCTCGGTGCACGCGCAGCCGGCGTGTTGTGGCTGGTGTTGCGTGAAACGTTGCTGCTGGCGCTGATCGGAACGGTCATTGGACTGCCGCTCGCGTTGGCGACGACGCGGATGACCGAAGGGCTGTTGTTTGGTCTGACGCCCACCGACCCTTTGACGATTGTCATCGCTACGCTGGTGATGATCGCGGTAGCAGGGCTGGCCGGTTATTTCCCGGCGCGCCGCGCCGCACAGGTTGATCCGATGGCAGCGCTACGGAGCGAATGATGAAAAGAAAAGATCGGCTTTTGTTAGGTGGCCTGGCCTGGATGGCATTGTTCGTGCTGCTTCAGGCTGGGACGATTCAGGCGCAGAACGAATCTGCGCCGCCGCTGCCGCCGCCCGGTAAATTGGTGGATGTGGGCGGCTGGCGGCTGCACCTTAATTGCACGGGCGAGGCGCGCGCGGGGCAGCCGACAGTCATCCTCGAACCGGGGATTGGCGATTTTTCTGTGGAATGGAGCCTCGTTCAACCGGGCGTCGCCAAATTCGCCCGCGTTTGCTCCTACGACCGCGCGGGCGATGGCTGGAGCGATTGGGGCCCGCATCCGCGCACCTATCGCCAAATCGTTTACGAACTGCACACGCTGCTCGACAAAGCGGGCGTCAAGCCGCCGTTGGTGCTTGTCGGACAATCTTACGGCGGCTGGCTGGTACGGCTTTACGCCCTCATGTATCCGTCGGATGTCGTCGGGATGGCGCTGGTGGATGTCGGCGCGGACGATCCCTGGCGGATGACCAACGGCAAGCTGGCGCGTTCGTCGGAACTGGTGAAAGGCGAGCCGATTCCTGCCATCAAAACCTCCGGGCCATTGCGACTGAGCGACATTCCACCCGAAGCCCTACGACAAATGAAAGCCGGCGCGCAATCGCTCGTGCCCCATGCGAACGACCCGCCGCGCGACAAGCTGCCGCCCGAAGCGCAACGGATGCGGGCCTGGGCGCGCGGTCAATTAGGGCACATCGCGGCGGGCGTGAATCCATTCGAGATGGAAGAACTCGCCGCCTTGCGCACGGAACAGGCGAAGAGCGAATACCCGTTCGGCGACAAGCCGCTGATCGTGCTGACGCGCGGCATCCCTGAAGAATCAGGCCCCGATGGAAAGGCGATGGAAGAAGAGCGCAGGAGCAATCACGCCGCCGTCGCCAAGAGGTCGCGGCAGGGCAAACTGATTGTCGCTGCGCGCAGCGGCCATCACATTCAAATGGATGAGCCGGAACTGGTGATCCAGTCTATCCGTGAGGTCGTGGTTGCCGCAACGGAGCAAAAAGGCGACGTATTGAAAGATAAACTTTGTTGTACGAAGCGTGAGACGGCAAGAGAGATAACGGAACAAACGAAATGAAACGAAAAATTACGGAAAAGTCGAATATTTTCGTCTGTTCCGTCTTATTTCGTATGTTCGGTTATCTCTCTTTTTTGTCCCAAAGTCGTGTGGAGTGAATAGGGTTGCTATGCCTGACTGGAAACCACATATCCGACAACGACTGGCAAGGCTGCAAATTGCACCGACGCGCGAGCAGGCGATTGTCGAAGAACTCGCGCAGCACCTGGACGACTGCTACGCCGAATCGCTCTCAAGCGGCGCGACCGAAGCGGAAGCTTATCAACGCGCAGTCGCCGAATTGAGCGGCAAAGAATTACTGGCGCGAGAACTGCAGCGCGTGGAGCGGCAGGTCGCACCGGAACCTCTCATCCACGGAACGAATCGGAGAATCAACATGGTTGCCGACATGTGGCAGGACCTGCGGTTCGGCGCGCGGACGTTGCTGAAACAACCCGGCTTCACCCTGATCGCCGTCTTAACTCTGGCGCTGGGCATCGGCGCGAACACGGCCATTTTCACGGTGGTCAATGCGCTGCTGTTGCGTCCCTTGCCGTATCGTCAGCCGGAGCAGTTGGTGAAGGTGTTCAGAACGCCGCCTGATCCGACTAAAGGGATGTTGCCTTCGATCTGGTCGTACCCTCGCTTTGAGATGTTGCGCCGCCAGAACCGGAGTTTTACCCAGGTCGCGGGCTTTAATCAAAGCCCTTACAACCTGACCGGGACCGACGCGCCCGAGCAGTTATGGATGGAGATGGCCTCGGACGGTTACTTCCCGCTGCTCGGTGTGAATACCATCGTCGGGCGCACTTTCACGGCGGAAGACGCGGGCGAGGTTGCGCTGCTGGGGTACGGTCTGTGGCAGCGGCGCTATGGCGGCGACCCGCAGGTAGTCGGCAGGACAATAGAGCTCGACAAACTGGCGTTCACCATCGTCGGCGTGCTGCCGCCCGGCTTTCGCGGTCAAAGCGGCACTGCGGATGTCTGGCTGCCGATGATGGCCGCCCCCAGGTTTGTTCGCACTATCCTCACCGATCCGGACGATCACTGGTTTCAGGTCATCGCCCGTTTGAAAGACGGCGTCGCGCTCGCACAGGCGCAAGCCGAGATGCAACAGGTCAGTGCTGAGATCGAGCAGAAATACCCCAGCCCGCCTGACACTGTGCCGGGGAATGCGAAAGTCCCCGTGCTGGAGCCGTTTCAATCCGCCAAAGTCGACCCGGCGCTCAAGACCTCGTTCCTGCTGCTGCTGGCCGCCGTCGGGCTGGCGCTGCTGATCGCCTGCGCGAATGTGGCCAACCTGCTGCTGGCGCGTGCGGCGGCGCGGCGCCGGGAGTTCGCTTTGCGCGCGGCGCTCGGCGCTTCGCGGCTGCGGTTGCTGCGTCAACTCATCACGGAGAGCCTGCTGCTGTCGATGGTGGGCGGCGCGTTCGGCGTGCTTCTCGCGCGTTGGGGCGTGCCGCTGCTTATGAGCATTCGCCCCAGGGACAATACGCAATTCTGGACATCGTATTCTCACACGTTTGATTTCTTCACAGTCAATCTGGACTGGCGCGTGCTCGGCTTCAACTTCGCGCTGGCGTTGTTGACTGGGCTTTTGTTCGGCCTGCTGCCCGCGCTGCAATCCTCCTTCATCAATATCAATGAAGCCTTGAAAGAAGGCGCGGGCGGTTCGGGCGCAGGCTTTCATGGCCCGCGTAAATTGAGCGTGCGCAACGTGCTGGTCGGCGGCGAGATCGCCCTGTCGCTGGCTCTGCTCGTCGGCGCGGGGTTGATGATCAACAGCCTGCTGCGGTTGCAGTCCGTCAACCTGGGTTTCGCGCCGGAAAACCTGCTGACAATGACCGTGTATTCGCGCGACGCGAAGCCGGAGTTTTATGAACAGGCGCTCGAGCGCGTGCAGGCCTTGCCGGGCGTCGAAGCGGCCAGCTTCAGCCGCAACACTCCGCTGCTGGGCCGTTACGCCAGGGCCGTGATAGACATCGAAGGGCGCGCCGACATCAATCGCGCCGGCGTGGGGTTTCACAGCGTCTCGCCCGATTATTTCAAAACGCTGGGCATTGCGTTGCTGCGGGGGCGCGTCTTTACCGCGCAGGATCGCGTCGGCGCGCCGCGCGTGGCCCTGCTCAATCAAGCCGCTGCCGAAAAGTTTTTCCCCGGCGAAGACCCCATCGGCAAACGCATCCGGCCTTATGTGACTCCGAAGTACCAGACCGCTGAACCATATATCGAGATTGTCGGTGTGGTGGCTGATGTGCCGTATGGCCGCCTCGAAGAAGGAGCGGCGCCGGACCTCTACGTCTCGGCGCTGCAACCCACCGATCAGATGCGCATGCTGACCGTGCGTTCAGGCATTGATACGGCGGCTCTCACCGCGGCAGTGCAACGCGAAGTGCTACGGCTTGATCGCAACATCCCGCTCACCGCCATTCAAACAATGAAGGAACGGGTGGCGGACGTGACTTCGCGCACGCGCTTCATTGCTGTACTGCTTGGAGCATTTGCGGGGCTGGCGCTGGTGTTGGCCGGCATAGGCGTTTACGGCGTGATGGCCTACAGCGTGTCGGCGCGCACGCGTGAAATCGGCATTCGGCTGGCATTGGGCGCGCAGCCGAGCGATGTGCGCAATCTCGTCATCGGGCAGGGTATGCGGCTCGCGCTTGTTGGCATAGCGGCAGGATTGCTCACCGCCTTCGCCGTCACGCGCCTGTTGCGGACGGTGTTGTTCGGCGTGAGCGCGACCGATCCGCCGACGTTTGCGGGGATCGCGCTGTTATTGATATGCGTGGCGCTCACGGCGTGCTGGATTCCGGCGCGGCGGGCGACGAAGGTTGATCCGATTATCGCCTTGCGAAGTGAATGATCCTGTGTGGAATCTGCGTTGCTGCCGCGTATCAACTACCGATGAGGTGATTCAAGATGCTTCGACTTCATTGTCTTTGCCTGTCGCTCATTTTCTTGATGGCTGGCCTTGCGAGAGATTACAGCGTTGCGCGCCAGACCCGGATCGACAACCAGCGCGTCAATCCGATTGACGGTGCGGAAATGGTTTTCATCCCGCCGGGAGCATTCGTGATGGGCAGCGACGCCGCAGAGTTGGATCAAATCTGGCGCAAGTTCAACTGGCCGCAGAGTTGGAAGCAACACACACTGAGCGAGCAGCCGGCGCATCAAGTTCGGGTGGACGGATTCCGGATGTATCGCTGGAACATCACAGTCGCGCAATACCGCAAATACAGTGAAGCGACGAAACGGGCTATGCCTCCCGCGCCGTCGTGGGGATGGGATGACAATTATCCGATTGTGAATGTGAGTTGGGAGGACGCCAAAGCCTACTGCCAATGGGCGGGCGGACGATTGCCCTACGAAGCGGAATGGGAATATGCGGCGCGCGGCGGAAACACCGGGCTGAATGGGCGGGCGCGCACCGTGTTTGTCTGGGGCGATGATTATCCAAAGAGCAAGGCGGCGAATCTGGCGGATACCAGTTTCAAAAGGGCGAAGGTTTATCAGCCCAATTATTACCTGTTTGAAAATTACGACGACGGCTACACCTACGCCTCTCCTGTGGGAGCCTTTCCGCCGAATGGATTCGGTTTGTACGACATGGCGGGCAATGTCCTGCAATGGTGCGAAGACTGGTACGACAGGGACTATTACCGGAGTTCTCCCGCAGCGAATCCGCGCGGGCCGAGTCGCGGCGAATTGCGTGTCTTGCGAGGCGGTGCGTTCGACACGATTCCGGCCATCACGAGGATCAGCCGTCGTCTCGGCAACCGGCCTGAAATTCACCATGACGAAAAGGGCTTTCGCTGCGTACAGCAGCTTTAGGCAACCGCCGTAGCTTTCTATGCGGCTTCCGGGCGAAGAGTGAAAGTCGAATAAAAATAGTCGTCATCGAAGAGAAATACGGAGCGAGCGAATATGCGTGATTGGAAAGCAAAAGTCAGGCTCCGGCTGGCGAATTTGAAATTGGAGCCCACGCGCGAAGCGGCCATAGTCGAGGAAATCGCGCAGGACCTGGAGGATTGCTATGAAGAGTTACTGGCGCGTGGCCTGACGGAAGCGGAAGCGCGTCGGCAAGCGCTGGCAGAGTTGAGCGGCAATGAATTGCTGGCGCGCGAATTGCGGCGCGTGGAGCGGCAGGTCGCGCCCGAACCCATCTTTCTCGGAACGAATCGGAGAACAAATATGATTGCAGACCTGTGGCAGGACCTGCGCTTCGGCGTGCAAATGTTGAGAAAGAATCCCGGCTTTACTTTTATCGCCGTGCTCACGCTGGCATTGGGCATCGGCGCAAACACGGCGATGTTCAGTATTGTGAATGCCGTCTTGCTGCGCCCTGTGCCTTTCCCTGAACCCGAACGCCTGATGCTCCTGGTGGATGGGAAGGGACCCGCAGACTTTGCCGGCGCGGATGTGCGCGACCTGGCGCTGCAGAACCGTTCTTTCGCGCAAATCGGCGCTTACTCGACAGCAACGTTCAACCTGGCCGGGGGCAGCGCGCCGGAGCGCGTCAATGGCGCGCGCGTCTCGGCCGGCCTGTTGCCGACGCTCGGCGTGCAGCCGCTATACGGCAGAAATCTGACGGCGGAAGAAGATCGGGAGGGCGGCGCAAAGGTTGCCCTGCTTGGTCACGGAGTCTGGCAAAGACAGTTTGGCGCAGACCCCAACGTCGTAGGCCGCGCAATCAGGCTCGACGAACACAGCTACACGGTGATCGGTGTGCTGCCGCCGACGCTCAATTTTCCTTCGGACAAAGAACTGTTTGTGCCCTTGGCCTTGAGCGCTAAAGAGCTGGACAGTTATTTCAGCCCCTTTTTTATCACGATCACTGCCCGCTTGAGGCCGGGTGTAACCCGGCCTCAGGCCGATGCCGAACTGTCCACGATCATCAAACAGATCGGGCCTGGGGAGAAAGGCCCGCGCTTCCAGCGCCTGCGGGTTATGGGCTTGCAGGAAGCGCTGTTGGGTGACGCGCGCACGATGATGCTGGTGCTGCTGGGCGCGGTCGGCTTCGTAGCGCTGATCGCCTGCGCCAATCTGGCGAACCTGCTGCTCGTGGCGGCGGCGCGGCGACAGAAAGAAATCGCTGTCCGCCTGAGCCTCGGCGCCAGCCGCAACCGCGTTGTGCGGCAATTCCTGACCGAAAGTTTGCTGCTGGCTGGTTTGGGCGGTGTAGCCGGTTTGTTGCTCGCTTCCGGAGGAATGACGCTGATCAATGCGCTGTTACCCAGCACGATTCCGCGCAACGGCGAGATCAGCGTGGATGGCCGGGTGCTCGCGTTTACTTTCGCGCTGACCGGGCTGGCCGGGCTGTTATTCGGCGCGCTCCCGGCTTTGCGCGCTTCGCACACGGCGTTGACCGAAGCGTTGAAGGCGGGCAGCCCAACGCTGGGCGGCAGCTTCGGCGCGCACCGCCTGCGTGCGTCATTGGTCGTCTCGCAGGTCGCGTTGACCGTGGTGTTGCTGACGGGCGCGGGTTTGCTGATCAAGAGCTTTGTGCGGCTGCAGCAAACACCGCTGGGTTTCCGGCCTGAACGGTTGATGACGGCGCGCATCTCGCTGCCGCGTTCCGCCTACAGCACGCCGCAGCAGCGACTGGTTTTTGCCGACCGGCTGCTGGAAGAGATTCGCCAACAGCCCGGGATGCAAGAGGCGGCGCTGACCTCTTTTCTGCCTTTTGCCGCAGGCAACCATATGTTTGGCGTTCTCATGAATGGCCAAAAAAATGAGGAGCGCCGGCCGGGTATGCCCGCGGCCAACCTCCGCGCCGTCAGCCCGGACTATTTTCGGGTGATGGGCATTCCGCTGCTCAAGGGGCGCGAGTTTTCGGGCGCGGATCACCAGCGCGCGCCGCTGGCGGCCGTCATCAACGAGACGATGGCCAAACGATATTGGCCCAATGCCGATCCGATTGGGCAGCGCATCAATGAAACTTTAAACGAGGGAACCTGGCGCGAGATCGTCGGCATCGTTGGCAGCGTGCAGCATCTGGCCAGAGGGGCAGAACCTCAGCCGGAAATGTTCGTGCCCTTGAGCCAGGTTCCCCCCGATACGCTCAACATCGCGGTGCGCACGCAGGTGGAACAGGCGATCTTCGCCTCAGCACTGCAAGGCTCTGTGACAGCCATTGATGCAAATTTGCCTGTCTTCGAAATCCGCACTATGGAACAACGGTTGTTTGAATCGGTCGCCCAGCCGCGCTTCCGCACGGTGCTGCTCGGCGTCTTTGCCGCGCTCGCGCTGATGATGGCGGTGATTGGCCTTTATGCGGTGATGGCCGTTTCGGTCGCACAACGCACCCATGAATTAGGCATTCGCATCGCGTTAGGGGCACAGCGCCGCGACGTGATCGGGCTGGTCTTGCGTCAAGGAATCATGCTGGTGAGTCTGGGTATTGTGATCGGTCTTGCCGGCGCGTGGGCGCTGACGCGCGTCCTGACTACGCTGCTTTACGAAGTCAAGCCGACTGATCCGCTGACCTTCGTGGCTGTGCCGGTCTTGCTGATCGCCGTAGCGATCCTGGCTTGCTCCCTGCCTGCGCGTCACGCAGCCGGCGTAGACCCGCTCTCCGCTCTCCGTTATGAGTGAGGATGATGCCTGACTGGAAACCCGAAATCAGAACGCGGCTGGCCGGCTTGAGGATTGCGCCGATGCGCGAAGCGGTAATCGTGGAGGAATTAGCGCAGCACCTCGATGATTGCTACGCCGAGTCGCTCGCAGGCGGCGCCACTGAAGCGGAGGCTCATCAACAAGCGCTTGCGGAATTAAGCGAGAGTGGATTATTGGCGCGCGAACTGCGGCGGGTGGAGCGGCAAAGCAACCCGGAACCTATCGTGCTCGGAACCAATCGGAGGACAAATATGCTTGCAGAACTTTTACAAGACCTCCGCTACGGCGCACGCATGTTGGCGAAACAACCGGGCTTCACGTTGATCGCTGTCTTGACGCTGGCGCTGGGCATCGGCGCGAACACGACGATTTTCAGCGTCGTTCACACCGTGTTGCTGCGACCGCTGCCTTTTGCGGAGCAGGAGCAACTGGTTGCGCTATGGAAGAAAGATACGGCTTCCGGCACGGCGTTTGTGGAACTGGCGATGGCCGAGGTGCGCGACTGGCAACAACAGACAAACAGCTTTTCCAGCATCGCCGCCTTGCCCGCGACGGTGTACGGATATGGCTACGTGCTGACCGGACGGGGCGAGGCTTTGCAACTGGAAAGCGCCAAAGTCACGGGCAGCTTCTTCTCCCTGCTGGGCGCGCAGCCCGCCTACGGGCGCGTTTTCGACCCAAGCGACGACGTGGTGAACGGGCCCAAAGTTGTTGTACTGAGCGATCGCATCTGGCGCGAACGCTTCAACGCCGATCCGAACCTGATCGGTCAAAGCATCACGCTGACCGAAGCCAACTACACCGTAATCGGAGTGATGCCCGCGAAATTCGAGTTTCCTAAAGGCGTGGATTTGTGGCTGCCGATCAAAACGGTGGTGACGCAACGACAGACGGAAAGTTACGGGGCGTCGTTTCTGACGGCGGTGGGCAGGCTCAAACCCGGCGTGACGCCCGAACAGGCTGAAGCCGAAATGAATGCAATCGTGGCGCGGATTGCCGCTGCGCATCCTGAAATGAATGCCGCCGGACATCGCATCGTCATCACGCCGCTCGCCCGCCACCTGTTCGGCGACGCGCGACCGGCATTGTGGCTGTTGCTGGCGGCGACGGGCATGTTGTTGCTGATCGCCGCGGCCAACATAGCCAATTTGTCGCTGGCGCGTGCAACAGCCCGGCGGCGTGAATTCGCCGTGCGTGCTGCGCTCGGCGCGGGGCGATTCCGGCTTGTCCGGCAATTGCTGACGGAAAGCTTTGTTTTGGCGCTTCCCGGCGGCGCGGGCGGCGTGCTGCTGGCAAACTGGCTGATCAGGCTGCTGGTCGGTGTTGCGCCGAACGACATTCCGCGAATCGAAGAAGCTGGATTGAACCCCACGGCGCTGCTTTTCAGCCTTGGCGTCACGTTGCTGACGGCGATGCTCTGCGGATTGGTTCCCGCGCTGACGGCCTCGCGACTTGATCTGAATCAAACGCTCAGCGAAGGCGGCAACAAAATGGCCGGCGCGCGTTCCGGCGCACGCACGCGAAACCTGCTGGTGATCGCCGAAGTCGCCGTCACCGTCGTCCTGCTGATTGGCGCAACGCTCATCCTGCGCAGCTTCGTCAATCTGAGCCGCCTCGATACCGGCTTCGATCCATCAAACGTGTTGACGATGCACCTGCGGTTGCAGGGCGCCAAATACCGCACGCCCGAATCAAGGCGCGAATTTTTCCGGCGATTGATCGAACGGCTGGAAGCCCGTCCCGGCATCGAGGCCGCCAGCGCCGTGCTGATTCGTCCGATGGAAGGCCGCGTAGGCTGGGACGTTCCATTCGTGCTGGAAGGCCAGTCGGAAACCGAGGCCAAAAAGAATCGCGTGCCGAATTTTGAAGCCGTCACGCCGCATTACTTCCGCACCTTCAAGCTCCCGATCAAAGCCGGACGCGAATTCACGGACTTCGACACCGAACGGTCGCAGCCCGTCGCCATCATCAGCGAGACGATGGCGAAAACGCTTTTCGGCGCGGGCGTTGATCCAATCGGCAAACAGCTCAGATTGGATTTGCGCGATTCCCCGTGGCGCACAGTTGTCGGCGTTGCCGGCGACACGCGCCATCGCGCGCTGCAAGACGTGCGTTTTGACTTGTATATCCCTTTCGAGCAATGGCCGATGGCTTTGGTCAACCATTTTGCCGTTCGTACAACCACTGATCCGCTGGCTGCGCTGCCGACTGTGCGCAACGAAGCGGCGGCGCTCGATCCAGCACAAGCCATCACCCGTGTCGCCACCATGGATCAGCTTGTCGCGACGAACCTGGCGCAACCTCGATTCAGGGCAATATTACTGAACTGGTTGTCGGGACTGGCGCTGCTGCTCGCCGGCGTCGGCATTTACGGCGTGTTGGCTTACTCCGTCGCCCAGCGCACAGGCGAATTCGGCGTGCGGGCGGCGCTCGGCGCCCAAAGTCGTGATGTGCTCAAACTGGTGATCGGGCAGGGTATGAAGCTGGTTATCATCGGCCTGGCGATTGGCCTGGCGGCGTCGCTTGCGTTGACGCGAACGATAAAAACCCTGTTGTTTGGGGTCAGCGCCACTGATCCGGCGACGTTTGCGGCGATTGCGCTGCTGCTGACGCTCGCGGCCTTGCCGGCCTGCTTCGTTCCGGCGCGGCGCGCAACAAAAGTAGACCCGATCGTCGCATTGCGATCCGAATGAGAAGATTTTGTCGTCTCGTCCGGAAGAAAACCGTCCTCTGCTGCGTCCAAGCTGATGTCGCATACGAACTCCTGGAATACGCACCACCCCGACGAGAAAAGGAATCAGGATGCCGGACTGGAAAGCAGAGATCAGACGACAACTCGCTCACCTGAATTTGCCGCCGGCGCGCGAAGCCGCCATCGTAGAAGAACTCGCGCAGGATCTGGCCGACGGCTTTGAATCATTGATCGCAAGCGGCATAAGCGAAGCGGAAGCCTGTCGACAGACGCTGGCCGAATTACACGACAGTAAACTGTTGGCGCGTGAACTGCCCCGTGAAGAACGCAAACGAGAGCGCGCCATCGTCGACGCCTACTCCGGAACCCCGATGCCGGCGGACCTGGCGCGCGAGTTGTACTACGGTGCTCGAACTCTCGCCAAAAACAAGGGCTTTACTCTCGTCGCAGTGTTTTCTCTGGCGTTGGGCTTTGCGCTCGTAGCTACGACGTTTGCAGTGGTGAATGCGTACCTGATCCGCTCGCTGCCGTTCCCGGCGGCGGACCGGCTCCATCTCGTAAGCTATACGGCGCCGCGCACGCCGGAACCGCGCGGCGCCTCGACGATGGACTGGAAGGATTTGAGCGATGTCGTAGAGGCGGCGGATGCATCGCAGTTGACGCGCTTTTACATCGGCGAAGGCGCAGCGAAGCGAGAGGCGCTGGGGCTGTCGGTTGCATCCGGCGCCGGCGAAATGCTGGGGCTGCGCACGGTGATCGGGCGTCCCTTCCTTGCGGAAGAGTACCGCGCCGAAGCGGAAAAGGCGGCGCTCATTGGCTATGCGCTGTGGCAGGAGCGATTCGGCGCCGACCCGAATATCGTTGGACGCTCGTTTCAGGCCAGCCGTTCCAACCTGGCCGAGCCGCCGTCGACGTTTCGCATCGTGGGCGTATTGCCGCCCGACTTCCACTACGCGCGTGAGTATGCACGAGGTGCGATGGAATTCGCCGTACCGGCAACGAGCAGGCAACAGGTATATCTGGTGCGCTTGCGTGCAGGCGTCTCCGTTGCGGTTGCAGAGCAGCGCATCACGGAAGCCGTCAGCGCAATCGGGTCGGACTTCCCCCCCAATTGGCGCGGCGTGAAACTGGAATCCGCCCACGAAAGCTATGTCAAACAACTGCGCCCACTGTTGCTGCCGGTCGCGATTGCTGCGGGACTTGTGCTGGTGATTGTGTGCGTGAATGTGGCAGTGCTGCTGTTGCTGCGGTCGTTGCGGCGGCAAAAGGAAATAGCCGTGCGCGCGGCGCTCGGCGCAGGTCGCAATCGCATAGTGCGAATGCTGGCCGCGGAAATTGGTTTGCTTTGCGGCGCAGCGTTTGTGATCGGGTTGGCATCGACGCAAACAGCACTGCGCCTGCTCGCGCCGATTGTGGAACAACGATTGGGACGCGGCGCGCCGGGCGGCACGGCGGCAATTGCGCTAGATACGTCGGTGCTGCTGTTGATGGGAGGCGCAGGCGTATTCGTCGCGGTCGCGCTTTCGTTCATCCCCATGATCACGCCGTGGGAAAAGCGACTCGCCGATGCGTTGCGGCGCGAAGGGCGCAGCGGAACCGACGGCCCGACGATGCGGCGATTGCGCTCCGGGTTGATTGCGCTGGAAGTGGCGTTGTCCGTCACGTTGCTGGCGGGCTGCGGATTGATGATCCGCAGCGTCGTGCATCTGGTGCGCACAGACCTCGGCTTTCAAACCGAACACGTAGTGCGCGCTCGCATAGCGCTGCCCAACCGCACGTATCCCGATCCCCAGGCCTTTCTGCAATTTTACGAGCGGCTCCGAGAGCATTTGGCCGCGACGACCAATGCGCCTTTCGCTTTCACGAACTTCATCCCCTTTTACGAATACCCGACGCAAACGTTTGAAGCGGATGCCGACCACGACGAGCTGCGCAAGGCAAGCGTGATGGCGGTGAGCGAGGGCTACTTTGATTTGCTGGGCATTCGCATTCAACAGGGGCGAGGCTTCACCGCTGCGGATCGCGAAGGAGCCGAACCCGTCGCCATCATCAGCGAAACGCTGGCGCGCCGTCTATGGCCGCAGGGCAACGCCATCGGCCGGCGCATTCGCCCGGCGGAACAGGCGGACCGCAATGTCCGCAGCGTCTGGCGCACGATAGTCGGCGTGGCGCGCGATGCACGGCAAACGCACACGGACGTGGACCTGAACGATATTTATCTGCCGTTTATGCAAGCGCCGAGCCGCTATGCGCCGCTCTATTTCCGCACGGATCGTCCGGCATCGGTATGGCTGGCAGCCCTGCGCACGACCGTCGCGGAACTGGATCAGGAGGTTTTGGTCAGCAATGAAAGCACACTCGACGGCGAAGCCGTAAAGCTGCTGGCCGCGCCGCGCTTTCTGATGTCGCTGCTGACAGGTTTTGCCGCGTTTGCCGTGCTCCTGGCCTTGCTCGGCATCTACGGCGTCACCGCGTATGCCGTCCAACAGCGCGAACGCGAAATCGCCATTCGCCTGGCGCTCGGCGCTACGCCAGGCGCGATTCTGCGGTTGTTTTTGCGACAAGGCGGATTGGTGCTGGCGCTGGGCATTGCGGGCGGGTTGCTCGGAGCCAATGCCGTCGCCAAGGCCCTGGCGAGCCAGTTGCACGGCGTGCCGCCGTTCGATGTCGTCACGCTCGTGGGAGCCTGCGCCGTGATGGCATTCATTGGTTTGGCGGCAATCCTGTGGCCCGCGCGCCGGGCCGCGCAGCAGGACCCGATGCGGGCGCTGAACGAAAATTAAGAATCCGCCTTGGATATTCCAGATAAAACATTTGCCATATACAATCGCTCCAAATCGAGTATGAAAAAAAAGCTCCTGATGACGGTTCCTGTCTTTTTACTGCTCGGTGCAGGAGCGCTTTGGCAGGTCGGAAAATCGCGCACTTTTCAATTCTTTGGCGTCATAGTTCCGCGCATCAATACCACTGAGAAACTGGCGGCGCTGACCTTCGATGACGGCCCGACCCCGAACGGAACGACCGAAATCCTGCGCGTGCTGGACGAAATGCAGGTCAAGGCCACGTTCTTTCTGATTGGAAGCGAGTTGGAGAAGAACCCGGCGGAGGGCCGCAGGATCGTCGCCGCGGGTCACGAAATCGGCAATCATTCGTACTCGCACGTGCGGATGCTGCTGGTCTCGCCCGCGTTTGTGCGGCAGGAAATCGAAAAAACCGATCAGTTGATCCGCGCCGCCGGCTACACCCAGCCGATCCACTTCCGGCCGCCTTACGGTAAAAAGCTCTTCGCCCTGCCGTGGTATTTATCCAGAACCGGCCGGAAGACCATTACCTGGGATGTGGAGCCGGATTCGAATCCGGAGATCGCCGCTGAGGCGGAGAAGATTATCGCCGAAACCCGCTCCCGCGTGCGTCCCGGCTCCATCATTCTGCTGCACGCAATGTATCCGAATCGGCGCCCCTCATTGCAGGCAGTACGCGGGATCATCGAAACGCTGCAACGGGACGGCTATCGGTTGGCGACGATTTCAGAACTGCTATCGCACGATGACCGGTAATTCCCGGTTTATGGGAAAGAGAGATAACGGAACAAACGAAAATAAACGAAAACTACGGAATGGTTGAATATTTCCGTCTTTTCCGTCTTATTTCGTTCGCTCCGTTATCTCTCTTTGTTTATCCCGATGTCGTGTGGATCGGTTTAGAAGACTTGGAGAATAGCCTCAATACCAGGCAAGTCAGGCCAATCCAGTTGTTTCGCTTGTTTCAGTTATTGCAGATAGCTTTCTAAAAGAGTAGAGTGCTTGTGGGCGATGATTGATAACGAAGTCACCTCTCAATTCATTTTAAGGAGTGAGTGTGATGAGCAATACACGGGAATTAAGTTTCAGCGTCAGCGATCTCTCGCCTGAGTCTGTTGCGGCGATCAGGAAAAATCTCGATGCGCTGAAAGAATATCTGTCGAAGGGGCAGGCCCCCAGCATCAGGATCGGAAAGGGGAAAGAGATTCCACTGCCGGAATCTTTGATCAGCCTATTTTCCCACGCGCTGACGAAAGCCGTAGCCGGCAAGAGAGTCGTGATCGTAGAGGAAGACGACGAGGTCTCGCCGGAAAAGGCCGCTGAGTTTTTACACGTCTCCCGGCCTTTTTTGGTCAAGCAGTTGGACGCCGGAGAAATTCCGTTCCATATGGTCGGCACGCACCGCCGCATCCTGATGTCAGACATTATTGAGTACAAACGAAAGCGAAAGGAGCAAACGCAGGAGATTCTCCGGCAAATGAGAGAGGAAGCCGAGGAGTTGGGGCTGTACGACTAAACCACCCTGCACTCAAAGTGCAGGGGTTTGCCGCGGACTGAAAGTCCGCGCTACGCGAGGATGAATGGGTCAGTATCGCGATTGGACGAGTGGCGATGGTGCTCAATGTATTCCTGCACCAGTGCCTCCATCACGTTGCCTATGCTCCAGGCTCCGTACCCGACGGCCCAGAAATGCTTGCCCCAATACCGTGACTTCAAGTGCGGATATTCCAGTACACTGTAAACAAAGTTCTTTGAGTTTTTCAGCCGCGGAGCGGCGAAAGATCTGTAGCCTGGTGCGTAAGCGCCAGGTCAGCAGTAAAAGAAGGTTCAAGCCCTGAAAGGGCGAAAGATCTTCCGCCCCTCCGGGGCTGGCGCCGCTTCTCTACACCCACCCAGGGCTCGCCGCCCTGGGCTACAGATCTTTCGCCGCTCCGCGGCTGAAAAACTCAAAGAACTTTGTTTACAGTGTACTAAGTGTGGAAGTAAGCGTGGAAGTAAAGCAAAAAGGCCGCTTGCCAGCGACCTTTAAGTTATTGATTGTATTGATGCGCCCGGCACGACTCGAACGTGCGACCTTTTGGTTCGTAGCCAAACGCTCTATCCAACTGAGCTACGGGCGCCAAAGAAGAAAAGGCATATTGCCATCGGCTGCTCGATTCTGTCAAGGCTGCCTCTCGGGGCAAAACCGCGCAAGACGCGGGCGGGCAGGCGCGGAAATTGCCGAAAGAAGATCACCCGTTGCCGGTATTGCGTTCCAGTCCGGTATTTTGCAGTTTCTGTTTTTAACGCCGGGCTTCGAGCAGGTCGAAGGGCGAACTGACGCCGAGGATTTCCAGGAAGCGTTTGTCCTCGTAGAGTTCCGAAAAATCCGCATCGTTCATCGCCTGCGCGCGATACCGCGGCTGTATCTGGATCGAGCGGTGCAGGTAGTCGAGCGCCTCGTCGCGCGCACCCGTCTGCGCGTGCGTGGCGGCCAGAGAATAAAGCAGGTGCGGCTCGTTGGGCCGCAAACGCAGCGCCTTTTCAAACAATGACCGCGCCTGCGTGAAATCGCCTATGTTGAGCGCTATCACGCCCCGGTCGTAAAGCTCTTCGGCATCGCGCGGCGACGCACTCGGACGCGGCATCTTCTGGTTGCAGATCTGAATGTAGGTCTGCGCGCGCGCGTTGATTTCGACTTCGTGAGGGAAACGGTGCTGAAGCGCCTCGAACATTTCCTTGGCTTCGGCAAACTGCCGGCGATTGAATACCTTCAAGGCCTGCTCAAACGCCTTCAACCCGCCCGTCGATACCTGACGCCGCACGGGTTCGCGCGGCGGCGGCGGCAGTACGGGCTGAAGCGGCGGCCTCACTACGCCCAACCCCTTTGCGCCCTTTACCCTCTTTATGCCCTTCGACGATACGCTCCTTGACGATACGACCTTTGACGGTGATTTTGACGGGCTCTTTGACGCGGCTTTTACCGCCGCCTTGACCGCACTTTTCAACGGCGCTTTTACCGCAGACTTAACCCCGGATTTTCCCCCGGACTTAATCCCGGATTTGACCGGCGCTTTCCGCGCTCCTTTTAATACCGCTGCCTTTACTGCGCCCTTTGCCCCGGCTGCCGCTTTCACCCCCCTCGCAGACGCACCGCCGCCCGAAGCCGGCTTCTTGCCCGACTTCGGCTTGCCCGACTTCAACTTTGACTCCGGCTTCGCCGCCTGCTTCGCTCCGCGCTGCGCCGATTTCTTCGAAGCAGATCCGCTCCGCTTTATCGATCGCTGCTCCAGACCCTGCGCCAGGCTCCGCGTTTTGCTCCGCTTCGAGAGTGGTTCTCTCATCTTTGTCTTCAAAGATTCGCCTTTAAGGAAACGTTGCTTTCAAAGATACCGATTTCATTCCAACAAACTGCACTCTGACTTGCTAAGTGCCCGTTTTATAACAGATTAGCTGGTCGCTGTCAATCATACCCCGCTTTTTCCTTCACCCCATTTAACTTCTGCCGTGCAGCATAACGAACCGTGCAGCGTGGCGCAAAATGACCCGTAATTTTGGGAATCTGCTGCAAAGGCAAGGATTCAAATACTTTAATCGCAGGGATCGAGGGATTTAACCATAAGGTAGCCGTCGTCGCCGTTGGAGTAGTAGCGATCCATGCGCTGGACGATTATGTAGCCGAGTTGTTCGTAGAGGAACTGGGCGGCGAGGTTGCCGACGCGGACTTCGAGGCGGACGGTGCGGACGCCGCGGGCGGCGAAGCTGCGTTCGATTTCGTGCATCAGGAGGCGGGCAAGGCCGCGGCGCCGGGTTTCGGGGGCGACGCCGATTGTAGTGATATGGCCGGTGCCGTCCGGTTCGATGACGCCTATGACGAAGGCAGTCATATCGCCGTCTTCGGAGCGTATCTGTCGCGCGACGGTTTGAGTGTTGGAGAGCAGGTAGCGAAATGTTTCGCGTTCGTAGGCTTCGCCGTCTATAAAGCAGCGCAGATCGAGTTGCCAGCACTCGTTGAGGTCCGTGAGCGTGATGGGCGACATCGTGCCCTTGAAGGTCTTCAAGCGCCTGCCCGCCGCCTGAACCGGCTGCGCATCGCCCGCCGAGGTATCCGTAATCCGCTTCAACATCGTTAAACTACAGGAAACTACTGGAAACCATAGAAAATTACAGAAAATTACAGAACGACTTTACAGATCGCCGCATTACACAATCAGCATGCAGTCGCCGTAGCTGTAAAAGCGATACCGTGCGGCGACCGCGTGACGATAGGCTTCGAGTATTGGTTCGCGTCCGCCGAACGCGGCGACGAGCATGAGTAAAGACGATTCCGGAAGATGAAAGTTCGTCAGTAATGCATCCACTACGCGAAAACGGTATCCAGGATAAATGAATAGCCCGGTTACCCCGCTCCCCGGGCGCACCGTGCCGCCGTCTTCGGCCGCGCTTTCGAGCGCGCGCACGCTTGTAGTGCCCACGGCGAGGAGGCGCCCGCCCGAGGCGCGTCTGCGGTTGATGGTTTCGGCCGCCTCCGGCGTGATCTCGTAGCGCTCGGCGGCGATGCGGTGCTCCTCTATACGCTCTACGCGCACGGGCTGAAAAGTAGCATACCCGACGTGGTGCGTGATCTCGATTGTGTCAACGCCGCGCGCGCGCAGTTCTTCGAGCACCCGCGGCGTAAAATGCAGCCCCGCAGTCGGCGCGGCGATTGCCCCTCTACGCCGCGCGTACACGGTCTGATAGCGGGGCTCGTCTATGCGTGCGGTGCGTTCGCGTCTGATGTAGGGCGGAAGCGGCGTATTTCCGATCTCGTCTACGATGCGCTCGAACTGATCCGAAGGGCAATCGAAGCGGATGCGCCTGCGTCCCTCCTCGCCTGCGGATACCACTACGCCGCGCAACCGCCCGCAGCCGAAGTCGATTTCCGCGCCGATGCGCAGTGCGCGGCCCGGTTTGGCAAGCACCTCCCATTCGTTTTCGCCGTCTTCCGCACGTGCAATCAGCAATGCCTCGACCTGCGCGCCCGATGCACCGGAAATCATGCGCCTTCCGACGAGCCGCGCCGGAAACACCCGCGTGTTGTTCAGAACTACGAGATCGTCCGGCCCAAGCATCGACGGCAGCTCGGCAAAACTCTCATCGCGCCACACACCGCGCGCCCTGTCGACTACGAGCATTCGCGACCGGTCGCGTTCGGGCGCCGGCTCCTGCGCGATCAGTTCTGCGGGCAGTTCGTAGTCGAAATCGGCTCGTTGCATAATCAGAAAAAGAAACCCCGAAATTGGACATAAAACAGAGATAACGGAACATACGAAAAAAGACGGAAGCTACAGAAATATTCAACTTTTTCGTAAATTTCGTTTCATTTCGTTTTTTCCGTCATCTCTCTTGCCGTCTCAGGCTTTGTACGATTCTCGTAAGGATCGATTTAGTCAAAACAGATCGCGCTGGTTGCCCGGAGCGCGGTAATCGAGTCCGAGGTGGAGATAAGCAGCCGGCGTCGCCATCCTCCCGCGCGGCGTGCGGTTGAGAAAACCTATCTGTATCAGGTACGGCTCGTAGATTTCCTCTATCGCCTCTTTTTCTTCCTGGATGGCGGCCGAAATCGTAGCCACGCCCACGGGGCCGCCGCCGAACTTTTCTATGATCGTAATCAGCATCCTGCGATCCACCTCGTCGAGTCCGTAGCGGTCGACTTCCATGCGGTTGAGCGCATCGTTGGCTACGGCGGCCGATATGCGCCCCTCGTGCTCCACTTCGGCGAAATCGCGCACGCGCCGCAGCAGTCGGTTGGCTATGCGCGGCGTGCCGCGCGCCCGCTCGGCTATGGCCCGCGCGCCCGGATCATCCACTTCCACGCCGAGTATCGCCGCCGAGCGCACGACGATGGCCTGCAGATCGTCTACGGGGTAGAAATCCAGGTGGAAGTTGATTCCGAAGCGGCCGCGCAGGGGCGCCGAAATCAGCCCGGCGCGCGTGGTTGCTCCTATGAGTGTAAAGCGCGGCAGATCGAGTTTGACCGAACGCGCCGCGGGTCCCTGTCCAATGACCAGATCAAGTTCGAAATCCTCCATCGCCGGGTAAAGAATTTCCTCGATTGCCGGATGCAGCCTGTGAATCTCGTCGATAAAAAGAACGTCGCCCTCGCTGAGGTTTGTCAGTATGGCTGCAAGATCGCCGGCTTTTTCGATCACGGGGCCGGCCGTCATCCGCATCTGCGCGCCCATTTCGCGCGCTACTATGCTTGCAAGACTCGTCTTTCCAAGGCCCGGCGGCCCGTTGAGCAGCAGGTGGTCGAGCGCCTCGCCGCGCGCCCGTGCGGCCTTGACGAAGATGCCCAGGTTTTCCTTTACCTTCGACTGCCCTATGTATTCGCGCAGCCATTGCGGGCGCAGCGACAGTTCGAAATCCCGTTCCTGCTCCAGGGCCGCGCCCTCGATCAGCCGTCCGTCGCCTGCATCCTCGTCGTTTTTCTTTCTCGCCATTTTTTACATTCACCCGGGCGGCATTTCCCCGATCAGCCTCAGCGGGAAAGACCGCGCAGCGCGCGCTTGAGCAGCGCCTCGAACCCCCCGCCCGATTCTTCCTTGAGCGCCGCGCTCACCGCGCGTTCGGCCGCCGCCTTCTGGTAACCCAGATTGACGAGCGCCGATATGATATCCTCGCGCACGTCCGCAGCGCCCGACTCGGGCGCCCTCGCCGTACTGTCCGCACCGGCATCAGCGGCAACAAGCGCAGCGGCCTTGTCGCGCAATTCGACGATCAGCCGTTCGGCCGTCTTTCGCCCCACGCCCGGTATCGCCACAAGCCGCGCCAGATTGCCGCTGCGTATCGCTTCGATCAATTCCTCCGCGCTCAAACCCGACAATACCGTGATTGCAAGCTTCGGCCCGATTCCCGATACGCTCGTCAACATCAGAAAGAGTTTTTTTTCACGTTCGGTGCGAAAGCCGTAAAGCAGCAGTGCATCTTCGCGGACGTAGGTGTATACGCGCAATGATACTTCCGACCCGGTTTCACCGAGGTCGTAGAAGGTCGAGAGCGGGACGGTCAGTTCGTAGCCTACGCCGGCGACATCTACGATGACCGAATTGGGTTGTTTCTGAAAGAGTTTGCCCGTCAGATGCGCGATCAATCGACTGCTCCCTGCACTGTCGCTTTACCCGAAGCCCTGTCCAAAGCCTCATGTAATGGCTGCGGATTGAGCCCCATACGAATGGCGCTGTGTATGCAGTTTACGCAACCTTTGCAAGCAGAGTCAAAGCCGGGGTTGCAGCGGTTGTAAATCGGGCGGCGGGCGGGCGGGAACAGGTGTGAGAGCGGTGCGGCGGAGCCTTGCGTTGACAGCCTGCGCACGCGTGCGATAGAGTGACCGCGAGGAGTGGCGGATGGCTGGGTAGCCTCGCTGTTCGAAGCCTATCCGTATGAAGACAGAGAAGATTTCGGAACTGACTACTAACCGGCTGTCGGTCTATTTGCGCTGTCTGAACGAGCTGGCTGCGGCCGGCGTGGAGACGATCTCATCACAGGCGCTGGCCGAGCAGTTCAATCTAAACTCGGCCCAAATCCGCAAGGATCTCGCCTATTTCGGCGAATTCGGCGTGCGCGGCGTCGGGTATTACGTCAACGACCTGCGCGAGCATCTGCGGCAGATACTCGGACTTACGCGCGATCACAGGATCGCGATTGTCGGCGCGGGCAATCTCGGGCTGGCGCTTGCAAACTATCAGGGTTTTAATCTGCAAACCTTTCAGATAGTGGCCCTGCTCGACAGCGATCCGGGGAAAATCGGCAGCCCGGCGCGCACAGGCCTCCTGATCGAAGACGTGCAGAACCTCGCCGAAGTGATACGGCGCGAGGAAATCAGCATCGTAATCATTGCCGTGCCCGCAGTCGCCGCAGAATCCGTGCTCGACGAGGCGACGGCCGCCGGTGTAAAGGCAGTGCTGAATTTCGCCCCCGTACGCCTGCATCCGAAACCCGGCGTAAAAGTCAAGAACGTCGATCTGACGATCTCGCTCGAAAGTCTCTCGTATTTCCTCGCGCGTCCGAGCGCGACGGGTGTGATCGTGGATTACCGCGATTTCCTGCCTACCGAGGACGCAACCGAAAACGGACAGGCGCAATCGGCGGGATAAACGCTGCAAGAAAGCTCGGAACAGATCCGGATGGAACACAGCGAGATCAGGGAGCAGATCGTCGATTATGCGCGCCGCTGCTATGACCGCGGAATGATCGTCGCCGGCGACGGCAATATCAGCGCCCGCATAGCTCGGGATCGCATACTCGCTACACCCTCCGGCGTCAGCAAGGGCTGGATGACGCCGGATATGATCGTCCTGGTCGATCTCGAAGGACGGCCGCTCGAAAATACGAAATACCGCGTCTCCTCCGAATTCCCGATGCACCAGATCATCTACCGGCATCGGCCCGACATTCACGCCGTAGTCCACGCGCATCCGCCGCACGCCACCGGGTTCGCCGTCGCCGGGCTTGCGCTCGACAAGGCGATACTCTCCGAAGTCGTACTCACGCTCGGATGCGTGCCGCTGGCCCGCTACGGCACACCATCGACCGATGAGCTGACCGCGGCCATCGAACCGTATCTGGCCTACCACGACGCGCTGCTGATGGCCAATCACGGCGCGGTGGCTTATGCGGAAACGCTCGAAAAAGCGTTCAACAAACTCGAAACGCTCGAACATACGGCGCGCATCAGCCTGATTGCGCGCAGCCTCGGCAACGAAAACACGCTGCCCGTAGATGCGATCGAAAAACTTTATGAAATTCGCGAACGCGGCGGAATGATGCGCCCCGAGGCGCGCACCAACCAGGCCTGCCCCTACACGCCGGAGCAGGCCGCATCAGGCGTCAACATACACGAAAGCGTTACGTTGACGCGCGATGAACTGCTCGAACTGCTCGTTGAATCGGCGCAACTGGCGCGCCGCTGAGGTAAATAACAAACCGCTGAAGAAGCAAACAAACGGATTTTGCCGAAAGGAGTCTCCAATTGATGGAAGCACTCGGAATGATTGAAACCAAGGGACTGGTAGCCATGATCGAAGCCGCTGATGCGATGGTCAAGGCGGCGAACGTGCAACTGGTCGGGTACGAAAAGATCGGCGCCGGATTCGTCACCGCAATCGTGCGCGGCGATGTCGCGGCGGTAAAGGCGGCCACCGACGCCGGAGCCGCGGCCGCGCGCCGCGTAGGCGAACTCGTATCGGTTCACGTAATCCCGCGCCCGCACGCATCGGTGGACGAAAACCTGCCCGTTTCGCTCGAAGCGCGAGGAAAGAAGTAATGAAGGAGGAAAGAGAGATAACGGAACAAACGAAATAAGACAAAACATACGGAAAGAAAACCCGACTATGCTTCTTTCCGTAGTTTTCGTCTATTTTCGTTTGTTCCGTTATCTCTCTTTTCTCCCTCGATGCCGGGTCTCCACCATGATCATCGGACGAATCGTCGGAACGGTCGTCGCCACGCGCAAGGACGTGCGGCTTGAGGGCGCAAAGCTGCTGCTTGTGCGCCCGCTTACGCTCGACGGCAGGGACGAAAACAACTTTCTGGTTGCGATCGACACCGTAGGCGCGGGCTTCCGCGAGCGCGTCCTTGTGGTTTCGGGCAGCAGCGCCCGGCTCGCCGAAGGCATGAAGGACCGCCCCGTAGACGCCGCCATCGTGGGCATCATCGACACCGTCGAAGTGACGGATTAGACAGACCGCCATGAGCGTTATCCGCATCGCGCTCGCACAGATCAATCCACACGTAGGCGATTTCGCAGGAAATACCGCGAAAATCATCGCCGCAATCTCCCGCGCCCGCGACTCGGGCGCACACCTCGTAGCCCTGCCCGAACTCGTCGTGCCCGGCTATCCGCCCGAAGACCTGCTCCTCAAACCCCAGTTCATACGCGCCAACCGCCGCGCCCTCGATGAAATCCTGGCGTCTACGCGGGGAATCATCGCCGTCATCGGCTTCGTCGATAAAACTTCCGATATCCATAACGCCGCCGCCGTGTGCTGCGACGGCGACCTGAGAGGAATTTACCGCAAAGCCTACTTGCCCAATTACGGCGTCTTCGACGAATATCGCTACTTTCGCGCAGGCACTGCCGCTCCCGTATTCCACTGCGGAATGAACGGAGACTTTTCCTTCGGCGTCAACATATGCGAAGACATATGGTATCCGGGCGGCCCTACAAAACTTCAATCGCTTGCAGGCGCGCACCTCGTCATCAATATCTCCGCCTCGCCCTACTACGCGGGCAAGGGCGGCGACCGCGAACGCATGCTGCAAACGCGCGCCGAAGACAACGCCGTCGCCGTAGCCTACGTCAATGCCGTAGGCGGACAGGATGAATTAGTCTTCGACGGTCAGAGCCTCGTCATAGACGAACGCGGACGCACGGTTGCGCGCGGCCCCGCTTTTGAAGAAGGACTCGTTTTCGCAGAAATCAATACCGAACGCGTCTTCAAGGAGCGTCTGCACGATCCGCGACGCAGGCAGGAACGGCTTGACGGCGACGACGAGGGGCTGCGCGTCGAACACATCGTCCTGCGCGCCGCTGAATCGCACGACCCGGGGGCGCCTCGCCTGAGTCCCACGCTCTGCGAACCGCTCGACAAGGTTGCCGAGGTATACAGAGCGCTAATCACCGGCACCCGCGATTACGTGCACAAGAACGGTTTTCGCAGCGTAGTCATTGGGCTTTCGGGCGGCATCGACTCTGCGCTCACAGCCTGCGTAGCGGCCGACGCGCTCGGCCCCGACGCCGTGACATGCGTCTTTATGCCCACGCGATATTCATCTGCGGAAAGCGGGCGCGACGCCCAACAGCTTGCACACAATCTCGGCTGCGCCTATCACGTCGTTCCCATAGAAGAAACATTCGAGGAATATCTCGAAATGCTGCGCCCCATATTCGCCGATGCTCCGATGGGCGTAGCCGAAGAAAACATTCAGGCGCGCATACGCGGCAACATACTGATGGCGCTGTCGAACAAATTCGGCTCGCTCGTCCTGTCTACGGGCAACAAAAGCGAGGTCAGCGTCGGCTACTGCACGCTATACGGCGATATGGCCGGCGGCTTTGCACTGTTGAAGGACGTGCCGAAGACGCTCGTTTATGCGCTGTCGCAGCATCGCAACCGCACGAATAGCCCCGTGATTCCCGAATACATCATCACGCGCGCGCCGTCGGCCGAACTGCGCGAAAACCAGAAGGACTCCGATTCCCTGCCCCCGTATGACATACTCGATGCCATACTCGAACGCTACGTCGAAAACGATCTGGACATAGACGCCATCGTCGCCGACGGATTCGACGAGACTACGGTAAGATGGGTCGTGCGGCAGGTCGACATCAACGAATACAAGCGGCGTCAGGCCGCGCCCGGCATCAAGATCACGACCCGCGCATTCGGCCGCGACCGGCGGATGCCGCTCACGAACCGGTACCGCGGATGAGGCAAAAGAGACAACGAAACAAACGGATATGATCTGTTCCGTTTGTTCCATATATTTCCGTATATTTCCGTTTGTTCAGTTATCTCTCCTGCCCCGCTTCCGAGCACCGTTATGACGCTTCCGAATCTGCTCACATTGCTGCGGATCTTCGCCGCGCCGCTTCTTGTGGTGGTGCTGCTTACGCGCTTTTCCGAAGACTGGGTGGGCGTGCCGCAGCACATCGCGGGAGTAACGCTTTTTCTGCTCGCCGCCATAACCGACGCGATGGACGGATGGCTTGCGCGCCGCAGAGGTCAGGTATCGCGCCTCGGCATCCTGCTCGATCCCATAGCGGACAAGCTGCTCATATCGGCCGCCTTCATTTCTCTGGTTGAAAATCAGCTTGCTCCGGCCTGGGCCGTGGTCATCATCATAGGGCGCGAGTTCGCAGTATCCGGATTGCGCTCGATTGCGGCTACTGAGGGCTGGACGATTCCGGCCTCGCGCATGGGCAAGTTCAAGATGTTTATGCAGGTGGTGACGATTGCGCTGCTCATCACCTCGTCGGTTTCCGGCGGACCGCCCGTGGAAACAAAAGCCTTCCCCATCATCGCATTCTGGACCGTGCCCGAAATGCATACTTTCATAGAGCATCTGTTCGGCCCCGAAGAACTGACATCGCTCGATGTACGCGTGATGCTTTACGGGCTCGGACGCGGATTGCTGTGGATCGTGGTCATATCGTCGTGCTGGTCGATGGTGGACTACTTCTACAAGTTCTACCTCAACGCGCGCGACCGCCTCGGCCTCGATGCGGAAAAAAAAGCGCGGAAGGCGCGGAAAATGACGGAAATCACGGAATGAACGCCTCTCAGTGACTCCCGCCTTTCGCCGCGCGCTTCCGCGCTCTCTTCCTCTTTACGGCGCGATGTAACGAACTACTTTCAACTCGCTCAACGCCCGCAGCTTCTCTACCGGCAACCTGCCGACGACGAGTTTCGAGTTCGGCTCATCTACGATGACTTCAAGACCGAGAGCCTTGAGCGCCCTTACGGCTTCGGGCGTTTTTTCCGTCAGCCATATCTGCACTTCGGCCCTGCCGTCGCGTATGAACGAAGCTTCGACCTTCTGCTTCTTCTCCAGCCGTTCGATGATTCCCGCAAGCGAGGGATGAAGTTTGCCGTCCGACGGCCGCTCATTGGCGTCGCGGATGCCGACGCCGCTGCCCCGGCCCGAGTTGCTTCCGCTCCCGCCTCCGATGCCGGCTCCACCGTCCCGGGAGTCTTCGCGTTTAGGAGATGCTTTCGGAGCAGGCAACTCCGCAACCGTGCCCGGCGTCATCGCCGCGCTTCCCATTACAGATCTGCCCCGCATCGGTATAGCCCCCGAATGTTCCTTATTGCTTCCGAAGACGCCATCGTAGCTTACGCCTTCGGGCATCTCGACCGGCACTTCTATGCGGCGCGGCTTGCCGCCCTCCGTAACGATGCGTTCCTCCACCGCAACAAACGATGTAAATTGCGTCATCAACCGGAAGTCGATGCCCAGACGCACGATACTTTCGCGTATCTCCTCGCGCGCCGTACCGCGCTGCATTCCCATATAATCCTGCCCCATCAGATCCTCTACGCGCGAGCGCGCCCACAGCGTCGCAAGCACATCGTGCTCGGGCCGGTTTTCACGAAATTCAACCGGTATCTCGCGCGAGAAAAACTGCCCCGCAATTCGCCCCTCCAACCTGACCCTGCCCCGTCCCGGCGCCGTATACCGCCCCACGACTACCACGGGTTTTGCGCTGAACAGATCCGGTATCCGCCGCGGATATACATCGGCAACCGACAGTCCACCCCAGTCGATCTGTATGTCGGTCAGAAGCGGCTGCCGCACGCGCTCGTGAAAACGCCTTGCAGCGGCCGAGCCGTCGTCGTTGAGCGCGACGTATTCCACCTCGCCGCGCCCCTCCTCGGCCATCTTGTCGAGCAGAAAACGGTTCACCGAGCCGCCGATTCCGAACGAAAAGATGCGCGCGTTCGGATGCCTCTGAATTTCGGATATGATCTCGAAATCATTGCCTACATAACCGTCGGTCATAAAACATACGATGCGCACGTGCTCCTGCGAATCCGAAGGATCGAGCGCGGCGCGTATCGCCTTCATCATCTCGGTTCCGCCGCCGCCCTTGCGCGAAGCGAGAAACTCCTGCGCGCGCCGCAGGTTTTCTGCTGTAGCCGCGACGGGCGCGGGAAACAGCACGTGAGTGTCGCCCGCAAATGTAATCAGATTAAAGGTATCCTGCGGGTAAAGACCGTCGAGCGCGAGTTTCATCGTCTCCTTGGCCTTCTCTATCGGAAAGCCGTACATCGACCCCGAAGTATCGAGCACGAAAACCAGTTCCTTCGGCCGCACGTCCTTTATATCTACGCGATCGGGCGGCTGAAGTATCATCGAGAAAAAGCCGCCGCGATCGTCGTGATGCGACAGTATCGCGTCGCCGATCTTCCGCCCCGCAACATCTATTTTCAGGCGGAAATCCTTGTTCGGAATCGTGGCCCTGTTTTTAAGGCACACGCGGGCGGAGCTTGCGCCCGTGCGCGTCAAATCGACCTCGTGCGAACCGGATGCAATGGAGTCGATCGGGACTCCGGCCTCGACTTCCATCTGAAGCGAAAGATCGTGCCCGGCGCGCTCGCGCGCTACGGGAGGCGTTATGCGCGAAGCGTCCGGCACGCGGTCCGTATCCGGCGCCCAGCCGCCCGCCTGTTTGCCCGTGGGAGCGCCCGGAATGTAGCGCGGCCCGACTACCATCGGAAATACGAATTCATACGAGCCCTCCTCGTATTTCATCACCTCGACATAGCTGATCTCGATCTTGATTTCCGCGCCCGGCAGAATGTTCGCCACCGACTGCGTGAATATGTTCGGGCGCTCCTGATCCAGAAGCGCGGCGGTGCGGCCCGAATTGCGCGCGGCTTCATAAATTGCGCGCGCTTCTTCGCGCCGCTTGATCGAACCGCGCACGCGGCGCTCGCCTATGACCATCGTCATATCGTCGACGGCGGCTGTGGATGGCAGCGGAAAGGCGTATACGGCCTCGATGCTTTCGTTGAGCGGATTTGTGAATTGCTGCGTGACCGTTACGCGCGCAAGCGATCCGGATACCTGCGCTTTTACATCCGTATGTTTGAGCGGACACGGCGTGTGCGGCCTGCCGTCGCGGTCGATGATTTGCAGCGTGCCCTGCGTGATGGGTCCGGACGAGGCGGCCTCGACGCTCGGGCCGTGGTCGTTGAGCAGAATTGCTGTAGCGATAGACAGGAGCGAAACCATCGCTCCCCAGAAAAATACACGTCGCATCACTTCCTCCCAGTAAGCAGTCCGAAATTCAGGGGGCTTTGCCGAGATGGAGGTGACCGGTCACACTAACTAACGCACGCCCCAACGGAGAAGCCGGTTTTTCGTTTTCTCCGACCAAAGAACGGCCGTGGACGGCGCCCCTTGCATCGAATGTGGAAATTTTTCTCCGTAATGGTATGATCTGCGACTAATTCATCATTTCAGATTCAGACAGGGGTATACATGACGGATACGGCAGAGAACCTTCCAAAGAGGACGTTTGCGATCATCAAACCCGACGCCGTGCGCGCGGGCAATACGGGCAACATCATTCAGCGCATCACCGACAACGGTTTCAAATTGCGGGCGCTGAAGATGGTGCATATGACGCGCCCAATAGCCGAGGGCTTTTACGCCGTTCACCGCGAGCGGCCGTTTTTCAACGATCTCGTAGAGTTTATGACAAGCGGGCCGAGCGTGGTTATGGCGCTCGAAAAGGACAATGCAGTTCAGGCGTGGCGCGATCTGATGGGACCGACCGATTCTACAAAGGCGCCGAAGGGCACCATCCGCGGCGATTTCGGTGCGAGCGTGCAGGAAAATGCAACGCACGGTTCGGACAGCGCCGAAAACGCCCGCATAGAACTGAGCTACTTTTTCAACGCAACCGAGTTCTGTTAGCCAAATACAGCACGCGAAGGAAGGAAGAAGAAGTGCTGAGTGCTGAGTGCTGAGTGCAATTTGGAACTGAAGAACTTCTATACTCCGTCAAGCAAGTTCTTTGAGTTTTTCAGCCGCGAAGCGGCGAAAGATCTGTAGCCTGGTGCGTGAGCGCCAGGTCAGCAGAAAAAGAAGTTCAAGCCCTGAAAGGGCGAAAGATCTTCCGCCCCTCCGGGGCTGGCGCCGCTTCTCTACACCTACCCAGGGCTTACGCCCTGGGCTACAGCTCTTTCGCCGCTTCGCGGCTGAAAAACTCAAAGAACTTAATTGGCAGAGTACTGAACACCAAAATCGAAACCGCTATAGGAAATCAGGAACTTTAATTACAGATGCTCTGTATTGAAGTTCTTCAGTTCCTATTTGTACTCAGCACTCAGCACTCAGCACTCAGCACTTCTTCCCCGTCAGCACTTCTTCCCCGTCAGCACTTCTTCTTTCTCGCACTGCTGCACGGCTGAACTTCTTATGCCGATACTCGAAGCACGCAGCGTAACCCGCGAGTACCATATGGGCGCCGAAACCGTACGCGCGCTTTCTGACGTTTCGGCAGGCATCGAGCGCGGCGAGTTCGTAGCCATCATCGGTACGAGCGGTTCGGGGAAATCCACGCTTCTGAACCTGTTCGGCGGACTCGATCGCCCGAACGAGGGAGAGATTCTTTTCGACGGCAAGAGCCTTGCGCCGCTGTCTTCGCGCGAAATGGCGCGATACCGACTGCGCCGCGTCGGTATGATCTTCCAGAGCTTCAACCTCATTCCTACGATGACCGCGCAGCAAAACGTAACGCTCGCGCTTGCGTTCGCCGGCGTTGCGCGCCGCGACCGGCGCACACGCGCCGACGAGTTGCTTGCACGCGTAGGACTCGAAACCCGCGCACTGCACCGGCCCTCGGAGCTTTCGGGCGGCGAGCAGCAGCGCGTAGCCATCGCACGCGCACTGGCCAATGAACCCGACATACTGCTGGCGGATGAACCTACGGGCAACCTCGACAGCCGGCGCGCAACCGAGCTGATGGATTTTCTGAACGAGATGAGACGGCGCGACCGGAGAACCATTGTGATGGTGACGCACGATCAGGAACTGGCGCACAATTATGCAGACCGCATCATAAGGCTCAAGGACGGCAGGGTAATCGACGGAGACGCATGAACCTGACCGACATACTCGCGCTTGCATTGCGCAATCTGCGGCAGGCAAAACTCCGCACCGCGCTTACCGTCATTGGCGTGGTCATCGGCGTTGCGGCAATCATCACGATGGTCAGCTTCGGCATCGGCCTTCAGCAGAACATCATCTCCAACGCCTTCGCCAAACTCGACCTCTTTACCGTCATCACCGTCTTCGGCGCAAACACGGATGAACTCATTGCACTCGACGACACAATGAATAATCCGTCAAACGTCCCATCAAACAATGCTGACGCCTCATCAAACAATGCTGATGATGATTCGGGCGATGATCCTTCAGATCCACCCCAGGGTGAATCTTCTCCGGCTGCAAGCCCTACGCCGGATCTGCGCCGCCGCCGTCTCGACGATGCCGCCATAGCCGAAATGGCCGCAATTAACGGCGTTCGCTACGCGCTGCCCGTGCTGATGTTCCAAAGCTATGTTCGTTACGAGGGGCGCACCGAACGCCAGCGCATAGGCGGCGCGCTCGCTTCGGTGGATTACAATCCGCGCTTCAAGAACTTTCTCGCCGGCGGTTCGTTTACAAACGACGACGCGCGCGAGGTCATAGTCACCGAAAACTTTCTCGATCGCGTCGCCGCGCGCCGCAACCCCGCTCGCCGCGCGCGCCGCAACCAGGGCCCCTTTTCGCCCGCTCCGGTCAAAAGCGACGAACAACGCGCCGAGGATGCGGCATCCGCGATCGGACGCGAAATCACGCTGCTGACGCTGCCCTCGGCAGCCGGCCCCGAACCTACATCCGTATTCGGCATACCGCTCGGCCTGCTCGAAGCGGGCGATCAGGAGTCGGGGCCGGACGGCCGCTACGAAACGCACGTATTCCGCATACGCGGCGTGCTGCCCTCGGACGGCGGAGTCAACTTCGATCAGTTTGCGCGCACCGATCTGTACATTCCCGTAGAGCAGGCGCGCCGATTCCGGCAGGCCAATCGCGATCCGCTCGAACTGATGAGCGAGGCGCTCATCGGAGACGCCGGATACCAGCGCGCCGAAGTGCGAGTGATGGATCCCACGGTAGTGCGCGATGTGCAGCGCGAAATTACGAAACTCGGCTTCCGCTCCTTTTCGCTCACCAATCAGATCGACGAGATCCGTTACATATTCTTCGTAGTCAACGGCGGGCTGGCGCTGCTAGGCGGAATTGCCCTGCTCGTGGCGTCGTTCGGAATCGCGAATACGATGATTATGTCGATACTCGAACGCACGCGCGAAATCGGCATCATGAAAGCCATAGGCGGCTCGGACGGCGAGATTATGCGGATATTTTTCTTCGAGGCGAGCCTGATCGGACTGCTCGGCGGCGCATTCGGAGTCCTCGCCGGATGGGGCACGGACCGCCTTGCGAACTTCCTCGTCAACCGCTACGTCGTCAAACAGGGGCCCTATATCGAATTCTTCTCCATCCCGTGGTACCTGTGGCTCGGCGCGATTGCATTCGCCGTGCTCATAAGCCTTGCGGCGGCCGTGTATCCGGCGTTGCGCGCCGCACGCGTAGACCCCATACGCGCCCTGCGCCACGATTAGGAGAGATAACGGAACAAACGGAAATAGACGAAACAAACGGAAATATGTCAACGTCAACTTTTCCGTTTGTTTCGTCTATTTTCGTTTGTTCCGTTATCTCTCCTTCTTATCTGACGACTTCAAAAGCCGCAGTCCGCTCCGTAACCTTCTTCGATGAGCCCTCGCGGAAACTCAGGCGCAGTTCATACAGCCCCGGCTCGATTTCGGCAAGCGGAAGCATGCGTCCAAGCTCGATTCCCTTCGCGCTCACGCTGCCCGCGCCCGCAACCGGCTTCCATTCGGTCTGCGCAATCACCTTATCGCCCTGCGCGATTTCGGTCCGGTACATCAACTCGGTCTTGCCCGGATTGTATACGCGCATGTAATAGCCGAGCATCTGCCGTTTGTTGTATACGCGTATGCCCTGACGCGTGCCGACCTGGAATGAAACATTTTCCTTGCCGAGCTGCGTGACGTGATCCAGGCTCTCGGCGTCGGTCAGAAGTATATTGCTCAACGCAAGCTTCTTGCGCTTGAGATCGGGCACCTCCACCCACGCTGAAGTCGTTCCGATGCGTTCCGTATCCGGCTCGCGCACCGCTACGCGCACCTGATAAAAACCCGGCTTGAGCCCGAGGCGCGTGACATACCGATAACCTATCTCCAACCCGTGCTCGTAACCCGCCTGCGGCAACGCCGAACGCACTCCCTTTTCGGTCGAAGCAACTCTTTCTCCCGCAGAGTTGAACACCATAGCGTGAAAATCTACGTTGAAGCTGCGGTTTCCGGCGTCTTCCTTGTACTGAAGTTGCGCGCCGTCGATGTAAACCTGAAGCGTCACCTGCGACTGATCGGCCTCGGTTTCTATGTAATCGGCCGTGGCGAATACTCCGATCTCGGTTTTCGGAAGCGGCGAGACTATTGCCTGCCTCAGGCGCTCGGCCGGCGTCCTCGCTTCCGCAGCAGCAGCCGCTTTTGCGATCGCCGACGGCATATAGCCCTGCGTTGCGCGCACCTTGTATTCCGGATGATTCCTCACGCGCACGCTCAGCTTCCGGAATCTCTTCGGATCGTCTTCGTTCGCCGGGTAATAGCCGAGCACGTAGTAGACGTTGTTGTCGTCGAGGGTACGCTGTATGCCGGCAACGAGGTCGTTGCTGTTGCGGAAGTAATCGCCGCCCGTGTCGTGTGCAAGCGCGTTCATCACCTGCCGGGAATCGTGGCGCTCGCCGTCCAGAAACCTCTGCACCAGATGCGAAGCCGCCATGCCGGGCCGCGAAGCGTCGGCGACGGCCGCAGCGTCGAGTCCCTTGCTGTCGATCGTATAAATCACGACGCCCGCCGCCGCCGCCCGGCTTGTGACCGCCTGCACCGAAAACGTATCGAAACTGCCCCCGCGGTCCTGGAGCGTAAACCCGTCGGAGAGCATCGCTATGAGCCGCTGACCGGGCATCGTCGCAAGCCGGTCGATTACTGCCCGCAGAGTCGCAAGCGTCGCGGTGCGCTGATACGTGGCTCCGGCCAGAACCTGCCGCGCACGGCCGCGCGCAATACTCTCCATCATCTGGCGCGGCCCCGAAAGCAGCTCTTCGGTCGCAAGCACCTGTATGGCGAAATTCATCGCATCCGGGATTCCCTGTTCCACCTGCCCTGAGAGATATGGAGTAAACAGAGTGTTGGGATTGGCGCCGCGCGGGCCGATTTTGTCTACGGCGTAACCCAGCAGCCGCCGGTCGCGCGTAAACTGGCTGAACAGTCCGAGCGTGCCGCCGCTTGTGACAAGCGCAACCATGTCGTCATCGGTAAGCTTTTCCGCGATGAATTTCTTGAGCGCCTGCTTTGCAAAAAGCATATTTGCATCCGTCTGGTGCAGATTGTCGACAAACAGCACGACCGTACGCGCCGGACTTGCAGCGGGCCCGGGCCGCCGCGCCGCGGGCGGGGCGTTTTCCGGCCCGGCTTCCGATACAACAGCATTCTCGACCGATGCGCCTACGCGCACGGCCGAGAAAAACTCTATCTCCTGCGCGTCCTTGTTCTCTATGATCTCGAAATCTTCGCGCCTGAGCCCCGGCACCGCGCTGCCCTTGCGGTCTGTCACGACGGCGCGCACTTCGATGAGATTCGTAGTAACGCGAATCGTCTGATCCTGGTCCTTGGGCTGGTCTTTGGCCTGATCTCTTGACGGATTCTGCCCCGGTGCAACGAGTGCAAACGAAAGCACAAAAAGCGAAACGGCAAGTGTTGCCCTCAGTAAATACATGCGCCTCCTATCAATACTCTCAGGAGACGGAGCGACCCATGGTGAGGATCTGCTCCCCGGGCAGGGTGGGTTCGAAAATGGTAAGGCGTTCGTCTTCGACCATCGGGCCGGTGACATCGAAGATGCTTTTCAGCCGCGGATCGTTCATCAGTCCGCGCCATTTCTCGTCGAACTCGGCGAGCGAATCGAATTCCCAAAGCTCCAGATATTCCTGCGCGTCGCCTATAAGCGTCCGCCATACGCCCCAGAACCGAAAGCCGTGCTCGCGAATCAGGGGCAATGTGCGCGCGGCGAATACCGCATCATATTCCGCAACGTGATGCGCGCGCAAACGGTAAGAAATTTTCAGCAAAATCATACTTTCCCGGATTTTCGTTGATTTTCCGTTTGTTCCGTTTCATTCCGTTTGTTCGGTTATCTCTCTTTCCTCCTCAACCGGGAATTGCCGGTGCTTCGCCTATCCCGCGTTCTCGGCTGCGCTCACTCGGCGCTCCCCTTCTCGATGACCGCTTCCATCGCCTCGGCGAACCGGTCTATTTCGGAGGGCGTCGTGTATACGTTCGGCGTAACCCGCAGCCCGTGAAACTGCGCGTGTTCTATCGGCGTGGCGATAATCCTGTATTTATTGAACAGATGTGCGGCAAGATCGCCCGGCTTTATTCCCTCTACGCTCACCGTAGCAAGCCCGCACGATTGCTGCGGGTCGTAACTCGTCAGGATCTTTACGCCCTTGCGCCCGTCGAGACGTTTTGCCCAGCGCCGGAACAGATGCCGCAACCGCGCAGCCTTGCGCTCCGGCCCTATGCCCTCGTGAAAATCGAGCGCCTCGGATATCGCATTGTGATTCGCCGCCGGATGCGTACCGATCTCCTCGAATTTGCGTATGTCATCGTCCTGCTTTTCTTCAGCCGCCATCAGCGGCCACAGGTTTTTGATCTTGGATTTGCGCACGTAAAGAAAACCCGTGCCGTGCGGCGCCGTAAGCCATTTGTGCAGGCTCGTGCCGTAATAATCGCAATCCAGATCCGCGTGCGTGAACGGAAAGTGCGCAAACGCGTGCGCGCCGTCCACTATCACCTCGATGCCGCGCTCGCGCCCGAACCGGCATATCCGCTTTACGGGAAAAATCTGCCCCGTCAGATTCGTGATGTGACAGAAATGAATCACGCGCGTGCGCGGCGTAACCGCCCGCTCTATACGCTCCGCCAGATCGTCCAGACCCGGCGGCGGCACGGGAAACGATACCTTCCTCACCACGATGCGGTCGCGGCGCTCGCGCTGACGCCACGTATTCAACATGCGCGGATAATCCTGATCCGTAGTAACTACTTCATCGCCCGGCTGCAGATCCAGCCCGAGCTGGCAGATTTCCAGCGCTTCGCTTGCGTTGCGCGTAATCGCCATCTCGTCGGGCGAACACCCGTAGGCGCGCGCCAGACGCCTGCGCACGCTTTCGATCTGGTGCTCCAGATGCTGCCACATTGTCAGCGTGGGCGCGTGGTTGGAATAATCCAGATAACGCCGCATCGCTTCCTGCACGATGCGCGGCGACGGAGATACGCCGCCGTTGTTCAGATTGATATACGTCCGGTCCACGGTGAAAGCACGCTGTATCTCGAACCAGAAATCCTCGTCGGTTGCGGCGTCCTCCGCAGTCCTGCCCGCAACAAAGCGCACCGAGTCGAGCGCGGCCCCAATCCCCGCTTCATTGAAAGAAGCCGACACCGCCGCCGCACCCCGCAAAAAAGATCGTCGCGTCAACATCGCACCCTCTCACTTCGCTCCCTGCGCACGTGTCGCCTGCCCGAGCCATTCACTCCGCAACTTCTTCTGCGCTTCGCTCGCACCCTCAATCTCTACAATGCGCACGCGCCCGGAGCGCCTCGCCCCCGCAGCCTGCTCGCCCGATGCAGAGACCTCTTCAAGCTTCAATCCCGCGTGCGCAAGCGCCCGGTTGTAATCCAGTTCCTCGGTTCCCTTCACATACTTCGCAAACATATCGCTGAAGCTGCGCCCTGCAACTTCGGAAACCGCCTTCTCCACATCCTCATTGGTGTAGCCGCGCGCGCGTTTGCCGTAGTTCTCGTACAGATTTCGCAGCACATCGTCGAGGCTTCTGCGCCCTGCGGTTGCGCCGCGGATTTCCAGATCCAGCAGCATCGCGACTACCTGGCCCTTGTTGTAATAATTCACTCCGAAGTTCGCCGTCGTCGCGCCGCCGCCGTAAGTAAGCCACGTCACGAGGCTGGCGTCTTCGAGCGAAATCCACGCTCGCGCTTCATTGCCCTGAAGAAAACCGATCTGCCCCGCCTGCTGCTGCAAAAACGTCTCGGGCGTCCATATCCCGGCGCGCATCAGATGCACGTCGCTGAAATAACTCGTCACGCCTTCGGCGAACCACAACTCGCGTATGTACTGCTCGCGGCTGTAATCATAAGGCATCAATCCCGCAGGCTTGAGCCGCTTGACGTTCCATACGTGGAAGTGTTCGTGCGAAGTCACCGGAATCAAACCCGCAGGATCGTCGGGCAACCGGCCCACCATGACGTTGGTCGAGTTTTCGTGTTCGAGCGCGCCGCCGCCGCGCACAGTCTCGCCGCCGACGTACAGCACCCAGTAATCGTCATACGGCAATCCGCCGAACATCGCCGCCTGCGATGCAATCACGCGCCCGACCATCTCGGTCAATTTCGCGCGCCTTGCCGCATCGTATAGCCCCTTCGGATCCATCACGACGTGAATCGTCTTGCCGTCCACCGTAGTCGTGTCGTGGTCGAAATCGCCGAGGATCGTAGGCGCATCGACCAGAGAGTCGAAGTTGCGCGCAAAATAGGCGTTTTCCCCGGTTTTCTTCAATCCCGTAGCAATGCGCCAGCCCTGCGGGATTTCAAACCTCAGCGCAGAGGGCGTGTCCGTAGTATGACCGGGAACGTAAAAGAACAGATTCGTTCCCAGAAAATAACCGCGCTTTGGCGTGAGTTCCGCGCCGTTGACCGCCGGGTTGTTTGCAAAGTAGTCGTACTCGACCGTAAAGGACTTGAGACCTTTTGTCTCGATCCTGTAGGTCTGCTTGTCTACGGCGCGCAGCGGTAGCCTGTTGCCCCCTCCGTCGTGCGCGTGGAGTTTGACTACGTTTGCCGCATAGGGCCGTATCGTATACCAGCCCGGCGTCCACGCCGGCAGCGCAATATCGAGCGTCGGCCCCGATGCATTCGTTACATCTATTTTTATATGGAAGTAATGGCGGGCGGCGTCGGCGATGCTCATCGTGTAGTCGAGCCGCGGAGCCGATTGCGCAAGCGCGGCGGCCGCAAGAGCCAGAACCAGAAGCGCGGCAAACGGGCCGCGACGAAGTACTGTCTTCATCGTGAAGGGTTCTCCGGACCGAAATGAACTGAAATGAAAGGAGCTGTTTGAAATGCCCCCCGGCCGATTCCCGGTCGGGACGCACCGATACTACTACCCGCACACTTCCCGATCAAGCTCGCAAAATCGCCCGCCAGAACTATTCATGGCGCGTCCCGGAGTAGCCCTTCGAGTGAACCTGCAGAAACGGTTTTTCCGCCGACTCGCCTTCCGGCCCGTAGGTATAGAGCACGTAATCCTTGCCCTCGTTTATATCGAAGTAGACGTAATCGCGCCCCCACGGATCTACGGAAAAGTCTCCGTCTACATACGGCCCGCGCCAGACCGCCAGCGTCGACGGGCGTCTTACGAGCGAAGAGAGTCCCTCCTGAGTCGAGGGATAGCGGTGCGCATCGGCGTAGAAGAGTTCGAGCCCCTGCGCATAAAGGTCGAGTTCGCGCCGCGCCGTCAGTTCGCGCCTTTTGGTTGCGGCCTGCGCCTGCTGCTGTTTCTGGGCGCGGGCGTAAAGCACCACCGCTATCGTGACGATCACACAGCCGATGATCGATGCAATGACGATTTGCTTTATACGACGATCGCGCCGGAGCCGCGCCTCGCGGTATTCGGGCACGTCGTGCAGCGTGATATCGGGGCGGTGAGTAGTCGGTATTTCCCGCGCGATTTCAGCCATCTGCCCGCGACGCGGCGCGGCGTGCACCGGAGCGAAGCATACAAGACAGTTGCGCCGCCTCGGCGGTATCGGCGCCCCGCAGTGTTCGCATTTCCGTTCGCTTCGTTCCGGCATAGTTCCGGCGCTTTTTATTTGCCGCTGAACCGCGGCGCGCGTTTTTCCATAAACGCACGCACGCCTTCCTTATGATCCTCGGTCTGCCCGCAGCGAAGATGCGTTTCGGCTTCGCGGTCGAGCATCGTGCGGAAATCCGCAACGGCCGACTGATTCACGTTGGCCTTCATGTAACGGTAACTCGTCAGCGGCCCGTGCGCGATCTGCGCGGCAATCTCCGAAACGCGCTGCGCAAGCTCGTCGTGCCCGACTACGCGGTTGACAAGCCCCACGCGATGCGCTTCCGCAGCGTCTATGATCTCCGAAAGAAAGAAAAGTTCCTTCGCTTTGGGAGCGCCGGCGTAATGCGTAAGCAGCCACGTAGTCCCGAAATCGCCGCCGAAACCGACTTTGGCGTAAGCCGTACCGAACCGCGCCCGGTCCGAAGCGATGCGCAGATCGCAGGCCAGACACACGCCTAGCCCCGCGCCCATCGCGTGACCGTTTACGGCGGCCACGGTCACCTTCGGACTGTTGAAAAGCTGCCAGGATAGTTCCTGCGCCGCGCGAAGGTCGTCGATCTGCTCTTCGAGCGTCCTGACGGGCGCATCCTGATTCGCCATACCCGATACATCGCCGCCCGCGCAGAAAGCGCGACCTGCTCCGGTAACGACGATTGCTCCGACTTCGGGATCGCGGCTCCATTGCTTCAGACATTCTAAGGACCTGTAAATCAGATCGCGGCTGAGCGCGTTGAGCCGGTCGGGCCGGTTGAACGTCAAGGTCGCCACGCGATCCGCTACCGAAGTCAATACCACTTCCTGAGATCCTTCAGACATACCCATCCTTTCATCTTTATCCCTGTATTCCGTTTCTTTTCGTTTCTTTTCGTTTGTTTCGTTATCTCTCTTCACTTCCCCTTGAAATCAGGTTTGCGTTTTTCGTGAAAAGCCGCAGTGCCTTCTTTAACATCCTCGCAGTAGTTGGTAACGAGCGTGCCCATAGCGGCGTCTTCGAGCGCGTTATCCAGATCCATCATCGTCTGCTTGTACATCATTCGCTTCGTTATCCTGATTGCTATGGGCGGCCCCGATGCAAGCCTCTCGGCCCACTCCCTTGCGGTTGAGATCAACTCCGCATCGGGCACGACCTCGGTTACAAGCCCGAGTTCCTTCGCCTTCGCCGCCGGATAGACTTCGGAAAACAGCGACATCTTCAGCGCACGCTCGATTCCCATAAAGCGCGGAAACAGCCACGCGCCGCCCTCATCCGGCATCAGCGCGAATTTCAGGCTCGTATCGCCGAGGCGCGCGCTTTCGGCAGCGATGCGAAAATCGCAGCACAGGGCAAGCGTCAATCCGCCGGCCACGGCAGCGCCGTTTACCGCCGCGATTACGGGCTTGTCGAAGCGCCGCAAAAACCGCACGAGCTGATGAAAGTTCTCGCGCATTTCGAGCATCGATTCCAGACGGTGCCCGCGGTAACGCGCCGGATACTGAAAATCGCGCGATATGTCGCCGCCCGAACAGAAGCCGCGCCCCGCGCCCGTGATGATTACCGCCCTCACCTCGTCATCGTCGCGCGCATCGGCAAGCGCTGCGAGCATCTCGTGCACCATGACTTCGGAATAGGCGTTCAGCTTTTCCGGGCGATTCAATGTAATCACAGCCACGCGCGATTGTTTTTCGTAGATGATCTGCTGAAAATCCATACTTCGTTCCTTTGCATTCACGTTCCGGTCAAAGCCTTTCGCCGCGGCTTTTCGTTACGGCTTTCTTTTCATAGCGTCTATAGCGTCTTCAGATACTCGATCACCTGCCGCTTCTGGCGCTCGCTGAGCTTGAAGCCGAAGTGATGGCCGCCGTTGCCGAGACCGGGCAGCGTCGTGTCGATTACGCGGCGGCGCGCTTCGCCCGGCGCATCGGTCGGAGCCGGTGCGGAAAGCGCCTCGTATTTCAAACCCAGATTCTTTTCATCGTAAGCCTTGATGTCGGACGCGCGCCGGAAATACTTCGGACGCGCTTCGGCCGTCAGCACGCCGTACACGGTCGGCACCGATCCGTTGTGGAAATACGGCGCCGAAGCCCATACGCCGTCAAGCGGCGGCGCTACGTATCCCGGCGGATCTTCAACCGTGTGCGAGTCGTTGGCGGCAAACCATGTCTTCTGGAAATACGCGCGGAACTCCCGGGGCAATCCAGTCAGCCGCAGCGAATCGGTGCCCACGACATCAACGGGAACGACGCGGTTCGGATATTTGCCCTGCGCGCCGTATGTGCCGTGGCATTCGGCGCAGGTGCGGTTGAATACGCTCCGGCCCTCGTCAGCAAGACGACGATCTACGGGAAAGGGATATTTTGGCGCTTCGATGGTTTTGAGGTATGCAAGCACGTCCCTGAAATCGGATTCCCACGAGCGGATCTTCGCGCCGTCGGGTTCGCCCATGGTGAACTGCATGATGGGGCGTGCGAAATCGCCCCTTACCGTGCCGTCTACATAAAGCGCGGTTTTCTTCTTCAGATGCCACCACGGTATGGGGTCGAGATCCATATCCCTGTAATCGCCCATCGGCGCCGGATCGTTGCGGCGCGAGAGGTCTTCGTTGCGGCGGCGCAGCAGTTCGAGGCTGAAAATGAAGGCGTTCGTACGGCCGCGCGACATCGAGAACAGCAACGGAAACGGTCCCTTGAATCCGGTCATTCGCGTGATGTCGTCGTAGAGGGTCTGCATATCGAGTTCGGTATTCGGCATGCCGATGCGGCTTTCGCCCGTACCCGGCACGCGCCCGCCGTGGCACAGCATGCAGGTCTGCACCCATCCGCCCTGCGGCGTGACGAGAAACTGCATAGGCCCGCCGCGATTGTCCCACGCAGCTTCTGAAAAACCGTATCTTTCGAAAGCAACGCGCCGTGCCGAGGCCGGATCATTCGCATCTACTTTCGCCTTCCACTCGGGCTCCCATACGGAAGACAACCGCGCAAATAGCGCATCGGTCATAATCGGCGCGCCGTAAGCCCTGTGCGTCAGGTTGTGAAGACCGCGCTCGGCCGGCGTCGCTTCTGCGCCGCTGCGCACAGAAATAAAAAGCGCAGCCGCGACGCAGGCGCAGCCAAGCAGCGCAATAAGCCTCAAAGATCGAACGAACATGGATGCACCTCTTCTTTCCGTCTTTTCGGTCTATTTCCGTCTATTTCCATCTATTTCCGTTTGTTCCGTTATCTCTCTTCCACTCCCAGCATTCGGGCGACTTCGCGCCGAACCTGCGGCAGAAGTGAATAAAGCGCCGCGCCGGGACATTCGGTTCCGGCGGGGCAGGCGCCCGTTCCTGTTGATGCCGCATTGCCGTCGCGATGTCCCGATATGTTCATAAGGTAAAGCTGCGTGGCTTCGTGCAGCGATGCGCCGAGCGGATCTATGCCGCGTTCGGCGCACTTCCACGCAAGCAAATTCGTCAGGCTCTCAAGCGCCGCATCAGCAGGCGGTGCGGCGTCGAAGGCGCCGAGCAGCGCTACGCCCATCGTTCCGGCATTGGCGCAGATGAAGTGCGCGCCCTGCACGTCCGGGCCGCCCGAGCGGCCCTCGTAAACGATGCCGTTCGGATCGATCAGGTAGTTGTAGCCGATATCGCTCCAGCCTCTCGTGAATACGTGGAAGCTCCATATGCTGCGCACAAACGCAGCCCAGTCCGCAGCCTCGTTCGCCGTCGCCGTATGATGCACGATCAGGTGCGTGACGGCGGTGTAGATGGGGGATGTGCGCGGGTTGCCTTCTCCGTCCGGACAGCCCCACGCGCTGCGCGCGGCAATCACGGGCAGGCTAATGCTCGGATGCTTTCCGCGCTTTTCCGTCATATTCGGCGAATTCCGCGTTCTGTTTTCATCCCAGCCTCGCCCTGACAAGTTGATTGACGATCTTGCCGTCGACCGATTGTCCTGCAAGCCTGGCCATAACGGCTTTCATTGCGCGTCCGATGTCTTTTGCCGAAGCGGCGCCGATTTCGGCGAGCGTTTCGTCGACGATGCGCGCAAGCGTCTGCTCATCGACGGCGGCGGGGAGATACTCCTCGATGACGCGAATTTCCGCTTCTTCCTTCCCGGCGAGTTCCGGACGATTGGCCTGCCGGTATTGTTCGGCGCTGTCGCGCCGCTGTTTGACGAGCGATTGCAGCGTCCTGATCGATTCTGCGTCGTCGAGCGGAGCCATCTTTTCGATCTCGCGGTTCTTGAGCGCCGCCTTGACCATGCGCAGCGTCGAAAGCCGCTCGGGCTGCTGCGCCTTCATCGCCGCCGCCAGATCCTGATTGATGCGATCGAGAAACGACATATTCTTCTCCTGTAGACCCGTAATCGTATTTCGTACGCTATCTTCGTCTCACGGCGAACGGCTGTCAAACCGAAAGAAATCGATGAACCTTGTACTTTATTGACGGGCAGAAGGTTACTACTACAATTGTAGATAGTGCTCTGTAAACAAAATTCTTTGAGTGTTTCAGCCGCGAAGCGGCGAAGGATCTGTAGCCTGGTGCGTAAGCGCCAGGTCAGCAGGCGAAAAACGCCCGAGCCCTGAAGGGGCGAAAGATCTTCCGCCCCTCCGGGGCTGGAACCGCTTCTCTACACTCACCCAGGGCTTACGCCCTGGGCTACAGCTCTTTCGCCGCTTCGCGGCTGAATAACTCAAAGAACTTTGTTTACAGACTAATAGTCGCTTGAAGTAATTTCACGATCAATCTGGGAGAAAATCGCGATGAAAGCAGGACAAACCAAAACAGACATTGCTGTCGAGCAGCTGAAGTCGGGACGCATTTCGTCCGCCCCTGTCGGGGCGAAGAAATGCGTCCCGACTTCAGGTCGAGTAGGCGTACCGATGGGAGAATTGACTGAAAGAGATTGGGAAAATGATCAGTGAGGATTTCTTGTGCGATGGAGTGCAAGATTGGGAGCAGTTTCGCCCTGATGCGCTCATCTCGGGACGAAACTGCTCCCTTTAGACTTACCTTTGCGCATATAGTAGTATTACTGAACTGTTATCGATTGCGTCGATGTTGTGGTTCTTGGCATCGAAGCTGTGGCCCCCAGAACATGTACAGTTCCGGGCTTGAAGCCGGCATATGCTTTGAATGATCCAGTATTAATAGTATAAACTTTCCTGTACTTTAACGTAAAAGCAGCTCCTGTTACTGCGACATACTGTTCAGTGGACGGTTCCACTCCCACATCTCCAGCTACTAACGAGCCCGTAAATGATGAAAACCCGGGATTGAGCCTAACGGTCTTACCAACAGCGCCGGCAGTAAAACCATAGCCGATACTTGCGGTCACTTTCTCGTCCATGGCGCCAGACGGAAGAGTTTGGTAGTCAAGGGTTATGCCGTTCATAGGATGTACTTCAATATAATCATCAACGCTCGTTTGGCTGGCATCTTGGGATGAGCCGAAATAGGCCGAAGCAAGAGGGCAATAGCCTTCTACATCAACAAGAGTTTGATAAATCCCGGTTCCGTTAGGGTTTCCCCAAAGGCTTATGAAAGGGTTCACTTGCCCTGCCAGCGTAAAACTTAAAGTATACTGATGCCCACAGTTGTCATACGGCGCCGAAAAATAGTTATCGCAATATACATAACCATCATAATAATCCACCCAAGTATTTGTATATATATATACATATGTATTACATCCATAAGCTTGAGCAGAGACAGAGAAAAGATTCGTAAACCGATCCAGCAGCCAACCAACCTGTTTTGCAGGCAACCTTGTCGGAAACCCTTTGGTTTTTCGCTTAATCACATCTGTAATAAATGCGTCGAACTTCTCCGATGGCCCATAGTTGCTCAACTGAGCCCGAAGCGGGGCCAGAAAAGTATTCGCAACGATTCCTTCTTTGTATTTTTGCAACTGAGTTAGCTGCGTTTTTACTGTAGCATCGGGGTTCGGCCAGTGCTGCATTTTTATAGATTCAACTTCATCGTCCAGCGGCTGTATGATCCTCTTGTATTCATAAGCTATATTAACTATTGCTGCGGACTCAGCTTCGTCAAATCCGGATACTCTCAGAAACGATTTTTTTCTTTGCTCTAAAAGAGGATCATTCGAATTCTCAGCCGTGAGGACTTTAAATAAAATCTCATGCGCATCAATATCCGGGATGAGAGATGGATCTATCGAGCCATCAACTATTGGAAGCTGCTGTGTTTGTGCAATTTGCGCCGAATGATGGTCCTGATGCCGGTCATCGGCAGCCGCTCTATTTGAGCGACCGCCGGAAAAAGTAATCAGGGAAAGCCCCGTAAACATCACAATCAACGCGACATACATACGATGCATAACACTCTCCCATCCGGCGGCTGAAGTGATACAGATGACAGACTGTACGTTGCTACTGTTGGGCAACCACACAATGTCAGTTCACATTGTATGAAGCAGCTTCAAGGTTGAATCAACGGATGCAGATAACATATCAAGCAACGAAATATCGAGCGTGCTCTGAATAACTGTTTGCTGTGGCGTCCCGAGCTTTCTGCAACGTTCTATGGCTGCATTCTATGGCTGCATTCTATGGCTGCATTCTATGGCTATGGGGCTTCTGTTTCCAGCTTGCTGACTCGGACGCCGAGCACTGTAGCAGGTTGCCCCCCCCCCGGGTCAAGATAAAAATCCGTCGTGGAAAGATTCGGCGCATGATATATGTCGCTTGCCGCGCTCAAACCCCCGGTCTTGTCAACTTTTCGCCGTCTTCATTTCCATATACTGAATCTTTCCGCAATGCAGATGAACGAAATGCGCAGGTTGCGCCGTTACCGGGATTTTGTTAGTCTCTCGGGTTCGGATTTGCGCGCGAAAGTGGCGGAACTGGCAGACGCACCAGACTTAGGATCTGGCGCCCAAAAGGCATGGGGGTTCGAGTCCCCCCTTTCGCATCTCTCCCGCGCTTTGAATACGCTGAAGAGAGATAACGCAACATACGAGCAACATACGAGCAACATACGAAATGATGCGAAAATCACGGAAAAGGTGAATATTTCAGTCTGTTCCGTCTTTTTTCGTCTGTTCCGTTATCTCTCTTTTTTATTTTGGCGGGAATAAGGAAGGTGGAGCGAATTGAAAGTAGAAGTGGCGGTCGCCGACTCGGCGCAATGCAAAAAAGATGTGACCATTGAAATCCCGGCCGATACGGTCAGGGAGGAATTCGAAAAGGCTGCGCGCGCATTTGCTCAGCACGCACGGGTGCCCGGCTTCCGGCCCGGACACGCGCCGCTGACGATCGTCAAGCAGCGCTTCCGCAAGGACATCAGGGACGAAGTGCTCGGTTCTCTCGTGCCGCACGCGCTGCAGCACGCGGTCACCGACCACAAGTTGCGCGTGATCGGGAATCCGGAAATCGGCGAACTCAACCTCAACGAAGGCGAAGCGCTGCGCTTTACGGTCAGCTTCGAAGTGCTGCCCGATTTCGAACTCGCCGCCTACAAGGGATTGAAGCTGACAAAACGCACACCCGCCATAAGCGATGAGGACGTGGATCGCGTGCTCGAAAACTGGCGCGAGCGGGCCGCACAGATGGTTCCTGTAGAGGATCGCGCTTCGCAAGACGGAGATCTGGTTTCGGTGAATCTCTCGGGCGTATTCATCGAGCCTCCGGGCGACGAAAACATGGACGCCGAGGATGTAGTCATCGAAATCGGCGCCGAGGGCGTGCAGTCCGAGTTCACCGAGAATCTGCGCGGGGTGCGCGCCGAGGATGTAAAGCAATTCCGCGTCGTCTACCCCGAGGATTTCTCTTCTCCGGGGCTGGCTGGCAAGACGCTGGATTTCACCGCTACTGTAGTTGCTGTGCGGCGCAAGGAACTGCCCGCGCTCGACGACGATTTCGCCCGCGAAGTCGGCGAGGAAACGCTTGACGAACTGCGCGCCGGAGTGCGCGGCGGGCTCGAACGCCAGGCCGAAGCGCACGCAGCTCGGCAGTTGCGCGAATCGGCCGTAGATGAACTGCTCAGGAGCTACAATTTCCCGCTGCCCGAATCAATCATCGAAAGTCAGGCCGACGAACTGATGCGCGAACTCGTATACATGATGATTCGCAACGGAGTCCCGCCGCAGTCGCTGCGCGGAATGGACTGGGAGGAGCGGCGCAAGGAAGCGCGCGAGCGCGCCGAACGCGATGTACGCGCGGCGCTCGTCATTGAAAACATAGCCGATGTCGAGGACATCAAGGTCGACGGCGATGAAATGGACGCCGAAATCGAGCGCATGGCGGATGAGGAAGGCGAGTCGGCGGAGGCTCTGGCGGCCCGCTTGACAAAGGAAGACCGCCTGTCTAGTATCGAAAATCGGTTGCGGTACAGAAAAACCGTCGAGTTCATTGTCAATAACGCCCAGATCGCCGAAGAAACGATTACAGGTGAAGAGGTCGTCGAAGAAGTCATTACAGAAGACATCGAGGCCGAAGACGTAATCGCCGATAATGCTGTCGCCGATAACGCCCTTGCTGAAAATGCCCTTACTGAAGATGCCCTTACTGAAGATGCCGCCGCCGGGGCGCAGGAACCGCAGCCCACACCATCCGAACCCTGACGCGGCAACCGTAACGTTTTGAAAGCAACAAGGCCCCCGACGCGGCTATGACGCCGGGGGCTTTTCAGGCGCATTCTTATGACACCTTCCGGGAAGCGTTCTAGCCATCATCGAAGTCGTCAGTTATGATCCAACCCTACGCTCATCTGGTGCCCATGGTAGTCGAGCAGACCGCGCGCGGTGAACGCGCGTTCGATATTTATTCGCGGCTGCTCAAGGAACACATCATTTTCATCGGGACGCCGATCGACGATACGATCGCGAATCTCGTGGTCGCGCAGCTTCTGTTTCTCGAATCCGAGGACCCGGATCGCGACATATCGCTCTACATCAATTCGCCCGGCGGATCGATCACCGCGGGCATGGCCATCTACGACACCATGCAGTTTGTCCGCGCGCCGATCACTACGATATGCCTCGGACAATGCGCATCGTTCGCCGCCGTGCTGCTTGCAGCCGGAACCAAGGGCAAGCGGTTCGCGCTGCCCAACTCGCGCATACTGATTCATCAGCCGTGGGCGAGCGGCATCGGCGGACAGGCCACCGACATCAAGATCCAGGCCGAAGAGATCATCAGGATGCGCGGCGCGATAAACGAGATCCTGTCGTTTCACACCGGGCAACCGCTCGAACAGCTCGAGCGCGATGTCGAACGCGACCGCATCATGAGCGCCGCGCAGTCCCGCGAATACGGCATCATCGACCAGGTGATCAAGCACCGCGAGTAAAGCCCGACGGCGGGCGATGCAGGCGATGCGGGCGATGCCGAGGCGCCGCAAACTATCCGGCTGAGAAACTCCGGCTGAGAAACTATGGACGCGCCGCCGCAGGACTCCATTTCCCCCTTCGCGCCCGACGCCGATGCGCCGCCGGCGGCATTCGTCGCGCGCTGCTCTTTCTGCGATCTGGGCGAGGGCGAGGTGGCGCGCCTGTTTCAGGGCCGCGCCGGGTATATCTGCGACGAGTGCATCGACGTATGCCTGGCGCTGCTTGCCGACTACCGCGAACTCGGATTGCCGCCGCACGATATGCAGCGGCCGTGGTATCAGAGGTGGTTCGGCGAGCAGACCGCCGTAGCCTGCGGTTTTGCGCCGCACGATGCCGAGAACCCGCAGGGCGAACGGCTCTTCAGCGGCGGGCGCGTTCAGATCTGCGAGCAGTGCGTATCGGCGTGCGCCGCACTCAAGACGGACGCCTGACCCCGGCTTGCGCGCTCCGCTGCTCTTGTTTATCATTCACTTGTATTAATTGCTGTTTTTATTGTTTGGATACGAATACACACACGACCATGCGGCACAGAGATAACGAAACGAATGAATCGCAACCGGGCAAACGGGAAGAACCTCCTCCCGCGTTTGCCGGGTTGCACTTCGCTCGCTGCATTATCTGTCCGGTGCCCCGAGTGGAGGGCGCCAGGTAATGCGAAGAGGCGAAGATACATTGCGATGCAGCTTCTGCGGCAAGAGCCAGAACGAAGTAAAAAAGCTGATCGCCGGACCTACCGTCTACATCTGCAATGAGTGCATCGACATCTGCATAGAGATCATCAGCGATGATGCGCAGCAGGAGGCTGCCGCCGCGCGGCCGCCCCTGCCCAAACCGACCGAAATCAAAACCTTCCTCGATGAATACGTCATCGGCCAGGAAGAGACCAAAAAGAAACTCGCCGTCGCCGTCTATCAGCACTACAAGCGCATAGAGATGCTCAAGCGCAGATCCGAGGTCGAGATTCAGAAGTCGAACATTCTGCTCATCGGGCCTACGGGCACGGGCAAAACACTGCTTGCCCAGACGCTCGCGCGCATGCTCAAGGTGCCGTTTACCATAGTCGACGCCACGACGCTTACCGAAGCGGGCTACGTCGGCGAGGATGTCGAGAACATCATCCTCAAGCTGCTCCAGGCGGCGAATGGCGATGTGGAGCGCGCACAGCAGGGCATCATCTACATAGACGAAATCGACAAGATCTGCCGAAAGGACGAGAACCCCTCGATTACGCGCGACGTGTCGGGCGAGGGCGTACAGCAGGCGCTGCTCAAGATACTAGAAGGCACCGTGGCGAACGTCCCGCCGCAGGGCGGACGCAAACATCCGCACCAGGAGTTTTACCTCGTAGATACGACGAACATACTGTTTATCTGCGGCGGCGCGTTTGTGGGTCTGGAAAAAGTCGTACAGCGCCGCATAGGGCAGAAGGCGCTCGGCTTCAATGCGAAGATACGGTCGATGCAGCAGATGCAGGAATCGCCGCTGTTTGATCAGGTGCAACCCGAAGACCTGATCAAGTTCGGCCTGATTCCGGAATTCGTGGGCCGGTTGCCGGTGGTCGGCACGCTTCACGAACTCGACGAAGCGGCCATGATCGAGATACTGACGCAGCCCAAAAACGCGGTGCTCAAGCAGTATCAGAAGCAGTTCGAATGGGACAGCATCAAGCTGCGCTTCACCGACGACGCGCTGCGGGCCATCGCCCGCCAGGCTTGCGAACGCAAGGTCGGAGCTCGCGGACTTCGCATGATTCTCGAAGAACTCATGCTCGAAGCCATGTACACGCTTCCGAGCCAGAAGAAGGTCAAGGAGTTCGCCGTTACCGCAGAGATGGTCGCCAATCGCCGCGCCGCCTTCCCCCTGGAAAAGGCCGGTTGATGATCCGGATGCAAAGATGAACGCGGGAATCAAAGAAGAGAAAAACGGCACGGAATAAACGGAACAAACGGAAAAGATTAAAACCTTCCGTATGTTCCGTTTATTCCGTTTATTCCGTTTTTCTCTCCTGATGCTCCAAATGTCAGGCGGTTTGATCTAACCGAGAGCCGAGGATTAAGCAGAATGCAGGAATTCCACGACAGTACCCCGAGCGATGTAGTCCGATACCCGATGGTACCGATCCGCGACGTGGTGGTCTTTCCCCACACGCGCGCGGCATTCGTCATCGGCCGTGCATCGTCGGTAGCGGCGCTCGAAAGCGCGCTCGCGGGCGACCGCATGATCTTTCTCGCAACACAGCACGACGCCACGATTGAAGAACCCGCCGCGGATCAGATCTACCGCGTAGGCACCCTCGCCTACATCGCCAACTCGCTGCGCAAACCGAGCGAGGCTACGATCAAGGTTCTTGTAGAGGGGCGCGAACGTGCGCGGGCCGTGCGCGTAGAGGAGCACGACGGATTTATGCTCGCAACGCTGCGCCGCGCGCCCGTCACCGCCGACAACAGCAAGCGCGTGCAGATGCTCGTTGCGCGCCTCGGCACGCTCGTCGAACAATTCACGAAACTCGCCCAGGAACCCAATCCCGAACAGCTTCAGGCCGCCTTGCGCACTCCCGATCCGAGCCAGCTCGCCGATCACCTGACGCACGTGATGAAACTCTCGGTAGAGCATAAACAGGGACTGCTCGAAATCTATCCGACGCAGGAACGGCTGCTGCGCCTCGTGGAACTGCTCGAACTCGAAATCGACAAACTCAACGTCGATCGCACCATACAAACGCGCGTCAAACGCCAGATGGAGCGCGCGCAGCGCGAGTACTACCTGAACGAAAAAATCAAGGCCATTCACAAGGAGCTCGGACGCAAGGACGAACAGGCGGAATTCGAGGAACTGAAGGCCAAAATCGAAGCCGCGGGCATGACCGATGAGGCGCTCGAAAAGGCGATGAACGAACTGCGCCGCCTCGAACAGATGCCGCCGATGTCGGCCGAATCCACCGTATCGCGCCACTACCTGGACTGGATACTCTCCGTGCCGTGGAAAAACCGCAGCGAAGAGATCCGCGACCTCAACTTTGCACAGGAAGTGCTCGACGCCGATCACTTCGGACTCGAAAAAATCAAGGAGCGCATACTCGAATACCTCGCCGTGCGCCAGCTCGTAGACAAGCCGCGCGGTTCGATACTCTGTTTCGTCGGCCCCCCGGGCGTGGGCAAAACATCGCTCGGTCGCTCGATTGCAAAAGCCACGGGGCGCAATTTCGTCAGGCTTTCGCTCGGCGGCGTGCGCGACGAGGCCGAGATCCGCGGCCATCGCCGCACCTACATCGGAGCGCTGCCCGGACAGATCATCCAGATGATGAAAAAAGCCGGCGCCATCAATCCGCTCATACTGCTCGATGAAGTAGACAAACTCGGCGCCGATTTTCGCGGCGATCCGTCCGCAGCGCTGCTCGAAGTTCTCGATCCCGAACAGAACCATACCTTCCACGATCATTACCTGGACGTCGAATACGACCTCTCGCAGGTGATGTTCATCGCCACGGCGAACGTATTGCACAGGATTCCGCCGCCGCTCCAGGACCGGCTCGAACTCATACGCCTCGCCGGTTATACGGAACGTGAAAAGCTGGAAATCGCACGCCGCCATCTTGTGACCAAGCAGTGCCTGGCCAACGGCGTGAAATCCGAGCAGATCGCTTTCGCCGATGAGGGGCTGCAAACCCTGATAGAGTCCTACACGCGCGAAGCCGGCGTGCGCAACCTGGAGCGCGAGATAGGCTCGATATGCCGCAAGGTGGCGCGCAAGCTCGTGCAGAAATCCGATGCCGTAGAGCAGCCGGGCGAAAACGGCGAGTTTCATTTCACCGTGGATGCGGAAACCGTGCGGCGCTTCCTCGGTCCCGTGAAATTCCGCCCGCAAATGGCCGCCGAACGCAGCGAAGTCGGCCTTGCAAGCGGGCTCGCCGTGACCGAAGTCGGCGGCGATGTGCTGCAGATCGAGGCCACGCTCGTAGAGGGCAGCGGCAGATTGACGCTCACCGGCAAACTCGGCGATGTAATGCAGGAATCGGCGCGCGCCGCGATTACTTACATACGCTCGCGCGCCGCCGAACTCGGCATCCCCATAGACCTGCACAAAAACTACGACATACACGTGCACGTGCCCGAAGGCGCGATACCCAAAGACGGCCCCTCGGCCGGCATTACGATGGCTACGGCCATGGCCTCGGCGCTCACCGGCATCCCCGTGCACCGTCAGGTAGCGATGACCGGGGAGATAACGCTGCGCGGCAAGGTATTGCCGATCGGGGGGCTGAAGGAAAAGCTGCTCGCCGCGCATCGCGCCGGGCTGACCACCGCGATCATTCCTAAGGAAAACGAGAAGGATCTGGTAGAGGTGCCGGCCGATATACTCGAAGCCATGCAGGTCAACATCGTAGAGACGATGGATGAAGTGCTGCAACTGGCGCTCGAACGCCTCCCCACGCCGCGCCGGACAACCGGAACGGAAATCGCGCCGCCGATCTGGGAGGGCCCGCAACCGGGCGGCGCCTCGCCCGAGGGAGTGGTGACCGGGTGAAGAAGGAGTCTGAGCACTCTGTAAATAAGGTTCTTTGAGTTTTTCAGCCGCGAAGCGGCGAAAGATCTTCCGCCCCTCCGGGGCTTACATGGTTTCTACACGCCAACCCAGGGCTTACGCCCTGGGCTACAGATCTTTCGCCGCTTCGCGGCTGAAAAACTCAAAGAACTTTGTTTACGGAGCACTCAGCACTTCTTCTTCCCCACGCTCAGCACTAACATATGCGGATCGAGAGCGCCAAGTTCATCTGCAGCGCCAAGGGGCCGGAATCGTTTCCACGCGACGCAAGGCCGGAGGTGGCGTTTCTGGGGCGCTCGAATGTAGGGAAATCGAGCCTTCTCAACAGTCTGCTCGGCGTCAGGGATCTGGCCCGCACAAGCTCTACGCCCGGTCGCACGCAGGCGATCAATTTCTTCCTCATCAACGAGGCGTTCTACTTCGTAGATCTGCCGGGTTACGGTTATGCAAAAGTCTCGAAGCAGGAGAGGCAGTCCTGGGGCCAATTGATCGAGAAATACCTTGCGCGGCGTCCGCAGCTTGTGCTATCTATCTTGATTGTCGATGCTCGACACGAGCCTTCCCCGCTAGATCTGCAGATGCAATCCTGGCTTCAGCATTTCGGTCTTTCCTATCTGGTGGTTTCAACGAAAATTGACAAACTGACGAGCAACCAACAGCGGACGATTCGAGCACGGATGCGGAAGGCTTTTCAAACCGAACGGATCATCCCTTATTCCTCGCCGACGCGCGCCGGCGCAGGCGAGATCTGGGATGCAATTCAGGAAGGCGTCAATCGGCCCCCGATTGCGCGCTGAAGATATTCCGGGAAATTACAACCGGGCGACCGGCCCGCCGCCGCGCCGCCCAACAGATCCCTGATACGACAATCCGGACGACGCAAGCGCCGACCGCAGTCCGCCCATCGCGCGCAGCATCACCCGACGAAGTGAAGGAGTTTCGAGCCGGCAGCGCACGGCGCCGGCGGAAAGAATCTATATGCCAGAGAAAATCAACAGCAGGTCCCGCGAGAAAATGCACGACGATTTCGATAACGAGATAAGCCTCGACGGAAAAGACTTCCTCGATATCGCCGACCTCAAGGAAATGAACATCTCGCGACTGACCGGAATCGCCAAGGAACTGGACGTGCCCGGCGCTACCGGCATGCGCAAACAGGAACTCATCTTCAAGATCCTTCAGGCGCAAACCGAAAAGTCCGGCCTCATCTTCTCCGAAGGCGTGCTCGAAACCCTTCCCGACGGCTTCGGCTTCCTGCGCGCCCCGGAATACAACTACCTCCCCGGCCCCGACGACATCTACGTCAGCCCTTCGCAGATACGCAAGTTCGACCTGCGCACCGGCGACACGATCTCCGGCCAGATCCGCCCGCCGAAAGAGGGCGAACGCTACTTCGCGCTCATCAAGGTCGAAGCCATCAACTTCGAACCCCCCGACATCGCGCGCGACAAGATCTTCTTCGATAACCTGACGCCGCTTTACCCCAACGAACACCTGCGCCAGGAAACCAGCAACAGCGACAACCTCCCGGGCCGCGTCATCGACCTGTTTACCCCCATAGGCAAGGGACAGCGCGGACTCATCGTAGCGCCGCCGCGCACGGGCAAAACCATGCTCCTGCAATCCATAGCAAACTCGCTGACCGAAAATCACCCGGAAGTAACGCTCATCGTTCTGCTCATCGACGAGCGCCCGGAAGAAGTCACCGATATGCAGCGCTCGGTCAACGGCGAAGTAATCTCATCGACGTTCGACGAACCCGCTTCGCGCCACGTCCAGGTGGCCGATATGGTCATCGAAAAGGCCAAACGACTCGTCGAACATAAACGCGATGTAGTCATCCTGCTCGACTCCATCACGCGCCTTGCACGCGCGCACAACGCCGTGGTTCCGCCCTCGGGCAAGATCCTCTCGGGCGGCGTCGACGCCAACGCACTGCAACGGCCGAAACGGTTCTTCGGCGCCGCGCGCAACGTAGAAGAAGGCGGGTCGCTTACGATCATCGCCACGGCGCTCATTGAAACCGGCAGCCGAATGGACGATGTCATCTTCGAAGAGTTCAAGGGCACCGGCAATATGGAAATCCATCTCGACCGGAAACTCTCCGACAAACGCATATTCCCCGCCATCGACCTCCAGAAATCCGGCACGCGCAAGGAAGAACTCCTCATCCCCAAAAAAGACCTCGACCGCATCTGGGTGCTGCGCCGCGTGCTCAGCCCCCTTTCGAGCGTCGAACAGATGGAACTCGTACTCGAACGACTCGGCAAGACCAAGAGCAACGCCGAATTCCTCTCCTCGATGAACCAGTAAGAGAGAATAACGGAACAAACGGAATAAACTAAACAAACTGAAAGAGCATAATGTCTTCTTTCAGTTTGTTTAGTTTATTCCGTTTGTTCCGTTATTCTTACTTCACGCGTTCAAGCGACAGCGCCACCTGCCTTACATCGTCGGAGTCCACCTCGATTTCCCTGCTCGCGGTCTGAAAGCCGCGCGCCGACGCCGTAATGCGATAGAGCCCCTTGTCGGCCGGAAGCCTGAAGGCGAACTCTCCGCCCTCGTGCGACATCGTCTCGCGCCGGAAGCGCTTGCCCTCGCCCACGCGCTCGATCATCACCCTTGCATTCGGCAGCGAAAATCCCTCGTCGGTGAAAATTGCTCCGCGTATCACGGCGTAGAGTTCGCGCTCCGGCGCAAGCTCGATTGCGCGGCTCAGTTTGACGGTTTCTCCCGCTTCGACCGAGAGCTTGCGCGAAGTGAATGTCCTGTAGCCCTGCCGCGCAAACGTCAACGTGTAATCGCCCGAGGCGAGCCCCCTGAGTTCGAAATCGCCCTTGCCGTCCGTAGTCGTCTCGAACGCCGAGGATTCGTCTTTCGCCGAAACCGCGCGCACAGCAACGCCCGCAAGCCACTTTCCGTTGTGCTCCTTTACCCTGCCGCGCACCGAACCCGTCGAGGATTGCGCCGCATACGCCGGCGCGACGATCCAGACAAGCAGCAGAACCTGCACGATCGCATGCGCGTATCCTTTATTTGATGTCATACCATTCCTCCCGCAATCCGCCCCGAAACGCGCACAGCGTACAAGACGTACAAGACACAAAAGACGTATAATGATAAGCCCTACGCGAGGACAATGTGAATTATAGCAGGAAGTACATAGGCATCGGGATGTTTGTCCTTGCGGGCGCGGCGCTGCTTATGCCGCACGCGCTCGCTTCATCCGCGCAACGCCAGGCGCAGCAACAGCGTCCCGATGTCCCGATCCGCATCGAGACCGATCTCGTGGCCATAGACGTTACGGCTACGGACGCCGGCGGCCAGTATGTGCGCGATCTCAGGGCCGAGGAATTTCAGGTATTCGAGGACGGACGCGAGCGCCCCATAGATTTCTTTGCGCTGACCGATGAGGCCACGCTCTCGCGCCCCATTGCCGTCGTCTTCGCGCTCGACCTTTCCGGCAGCCTCAGACCCGAAGAAACCGCGACGCTGCGCAGCGCCGCCCTGCGATTCACCGAACTGATGAAGGGCGACGCAGTATTCGCCGCGATGACATTCAATCACAACGTCAAAATCATTCAGCGCTTCACCGACGATCCGCGCCGCATTGAATCCGCCTTCGGCAAGGCCAATAAATTCGAGGGCTCCACGCGCATCTACGACTCCATAGACCGCGCCGTAACCATGCTGGCGAAACAGGCGCCGCGACAACGCCGCGGACGGCCCGTGCGCCGCGTCGTCGTAGTAATTACCGACGGCTTTGATTCGGCGAGCACCATAGACCGAAAGGAAATGGTCAGACGCGCAATCGAGGCCGAAGTCACGGTCTACTCCGTGACGCTGCCTTCCTATATGCTCTCGGCCACACAATCGATCGGACGCGTAATCACGCCGCTCGACGCCACGCGCATAGTCGCAGCCACGGGCGGACGCGACTTCGCCGCAGACGCAAGGGATTTCACCCCCATATTCCGCGCTCTGGCTGAAGAGATCAGGGCAAGCTACGTGCTCGCATACTACCCCGATCGGCGCGACGGCAAATACCACGAAGTTCGCGTGCAAACGACGCGCCCCGGCGTGCGGCTGCGTACCAACCGCACCGGATACGTGGCGCCCACGCCCTGATGCCGCCAATGCTCAGTAATCGTCGTCATCGTCGTAGTCGTCCTCGTCGTCATCGACCACCAGATCGAGTTCTATGGGATCGAGTCCGACTACTTCGAGCTTTGCTTCGCACTCCTCGCAACGAACGGCATCGCCCTTGTCGAGATCCTCATCGACGTGGATCTCCGCTTCACACTCGGGACACACGGCTAACGGCACGGCTGTTTCTCCTCCCTGATGTTTGAATTTGTGCCAGAGACTCTAAACCATATCCCACGCCTTTGGCAACGCCGACTATCATCCGAACACTACCTGCAAAAAACCCAATAGCGACGGGGCTCAAACACTCAAAACTCGCACGAAAGCCCTAAAAACAAGGCTTTTTCTTCTTGCGCTATGCCACAAGCTACGGTATACTTCGGCCCGTTTTAACACAAGATAGTGTTATATGAACGCGAACGCGAAATCGAGGCCGGTCCGGGACAGGGCAGTTATCCGACAAATCGCAGGAGAAAGATTCGGCCGGAGGCGTTCGCAAGCACCACATCGGAGGTTCCGCCCGAGCGGGATCCCGTATTGAAACAGACGGAAAAAGGAGTCAAGTATGCCAGCCAAAGCAATGACCAAGAGCCAGCTCGCCGCGCACTTCGCGACCAAGTTCGGCCTCTCGAAGAAGACCGCCGGCGATGTAGTCGCCGAGTTTGCAACCGTCGCTCTCGCGCAGACGAAGAAGACCGGGCAGTTCACCATCCCGGGCATCGGCAAACTCGTCAAGGCTCACCGCAAAGCGCGCAAGGGCCGCAACCCGGCGACGGGCGCCGAAATCAAGATCCCGGCCAGAACCGTAGTCAAATTCCGCGTCGCCAAGGCGTGCAAGGACGCTATCGTTCCGCCGAAGAAGTAAGAGATAACGGAAGAAACGAAAATAGACGGAATAAACGGAAAGAACCGGATACCCCAGGCTTCTTTCCGTTTATTCCGTCTATTTTCGTTTCTTCCGTTATCCCTCTTCCCCGACCACTACCAGACACAGCGCGTCCGGCTTTATGTAATCCCGCGCCGCGCGCCGCACATCGCGGGTCGTCACGCGCGAAACTTCCTCCATATATCGTTGCGGCTCGTCAAAGCCCAGCCCGCAGATCTCCGCCGTAGACAGAAACGCCGCCACCTGCGCGTTGGTCTCATAATCGAAAACACTGCTCCCCGTCAAATACGCCTTCGCCTCCGCCACCTCCGCATCGCTCGGCCCGCGTTCCGCCATCAATGCGATCTGCTCGCGCAACCCATCTATGGCGCGATCCAGATTCTCGGGCGCCGTGCCGATATACGCTTCAAACCTTCCCGGATCGATGCCCGCGCTGCCCGCCATGCGGCAGTACACCGTATAGGCCAGCCCCTGCTCATCGCGCAGCACGCGGGGTATGCGCGAAGTGAATCCGGGCGAATCGCCGAGTATCGTATCGAGCACGCGAATCGCTGCATAATCCGGCGTATTGCGCCGCACTCCCAGATGCCCGAGGAAAATATTCACCTGCTCCTTTTCCATGCGTATGAACCTGCTGCGCGGCGGCTGATACCGCACAGGCTCGGTCACGAACGGAAGAGCAAATCCGGGATCGCGTTCCCAGTCGCCGAAAAGCGCTTCGATCCTCGCAGCAACTTCGGCCGCATCGAAATCTCCGACGACGGTAATCAGCGCGTTGTTCGGCGCAAAAAAGCGATGATGATATGCAACAAGATCCTCGCGCACGATCCGCCCAATCGTATCCTCACGGCCCATCAGCGGGCGGCCCTGCGGCGTACCCTCAAAAACGATCTCGTTAAAAGCCGTAGATGCAACCCAGCGCGGATCGTCATGTTTTGCACGCAACTCCGCAAGCCGCCGGTCTGCTGCAAGCCCGAGCCGGTCGGCGCCGAACGCCGGAGTGCGCAACATCTCGGCGGCAAGCTCCAGCCCCATAGGCATATCTTCGGAAAGAAGCGTCAGGCTCACGCCCGTAGTCGCATACCCGCCCGCCGCCTTCAGCGTTCCGCCCGCCGACTCCACCAGAGCCGCAATCTGCTGCGCCGTGCGATCCAGCGTGCCCTCGATGAGCATCTCCCCGGCAAGCGTTCCCCATCCCGCTTTCGCGTCCTCCAGATAACGCTCGCCCGCCTTCACCATCGCATTTATAGATAGGGCCGGAATCGCATGATCCTCCGCAAGAAGTACAACCAGACCGTTGCCCATCTCCGTGCGTTCAACCTTCAACTCCGGCGCCCGTACATTCGTCATCGCGCGCTCGCTCCTTCGTCGATCAAATGCCCCACGGTCAGATTGTCGGAATTCAAATACTCTCCTGCCGCCTTCCGGACCTGTTCGGCAGAGACTTCATCTATGCGCTCGAAGTAATCGGCGAGAAAGCGATGCGTATGGATCGTTTCATAGAGCCCGAGCGTCACCGCGCGGTTCGCCGCCGTGTCGTGTTCGAGGATGAAGCGCGCGCGCATGAGGCGCTTGGCGCGCGCAAGCTCTTCATCGGATGGCGGCCTGTCCTGCAAGCGCGCAATTTCATCCCTGATTGCGCTTTCGACATCCGGCAACGTGCGCCCCGGTCTTATCTCGGCGCGAACGGTCAGAAGCGTGGGATCGATGCGATCCGTGTAATCCACCGACTGCGTGATGACCGAGCGGTCTCGCTCGATAAGTCTTTCGTGCAATCGCGATGTGCGCCCCGTGCCCGCGAGCGTTGCGAGTACGTGCAGCGCATACGAATCCGCGTGCGCGACTTCGGGCGCGCGCCATCCCATCTGCAACCGTTCGACTTCCGTAGGGCGCTCGACCGTCACGCGCCGCTCGCCTTGCTGGCGCGGTTCGCGCGACAATTCCAGCTTCGGTGCGGGCCCCTCGGGCTTTTCTCCGAACAACTCTTCTATGCGGTCGAGCGCCGCGCGCGCATCGAAATCCCCCACCACGACGATCGTTGCATTGCGCGGGTGATACCAGCGGCGGTAGTAAGCCTCCATATCATCGCGCGTCGCGCGTTCCAGGTCTTCCATCCAGCCTATGACCGGGTGGTGATAGGTATGCTGCGTGAAGGCCGCAGCCCATACCGCCTGATCGAGCGCATCCCACGGAGAGTCGAGCCCTATGCGAAGCTCTTCAAGCACGACTTCTTTTTCGGATGCGAATTCGTCCGCATCGAACATATTCGCGCTCATACGGCTCGCTTCGATTTCGAGCGCAACATCCCAGCGGTCGGCGGCGAAGTTGAAGTAATAAGCCGTAAAATCCGTATCCGTGAATGCGTTGTTGGAGCCGCCCTCGCGCAGCGTAATGGCGTCGATCTCGCCCTTGCCGTACCGGTCCGTGCCCTTGAAGAGCATGTGTTCCAGGAAGTGGGATTTTCCGGTCTGCCCCGGCTCCTCGTTGCGCGAACCGACGCGGTACCAGATCATCGACGTCACTACGGGCCGATCGTGCACTTCGCAAGCAAGCACACTCAGCCCGTTCGGCAACCGCACGAGCGCTGCATTGGCCGTCAGGTCGAATGCTGATGAATGAATCATATGTTGTATGTTGAATGAATCAATGAAGATTTCCGGAACGCAAATTATAGCCTATCGCAAGCATGAAGAGAGAATACGGATTTCGTTTGTTCCGTTTATTTCCGTCTGTTCCGTATTCTTCCGTTTCCGCCTTTCTGTAGACGCAGTTGACGCCATGTGGCGGCTCAACTACAATTTTTCGTTGCCGTATAACGGGAAAGCATCACAGGTAAGGGAAGTGTTATGAACGCCGTCGAAAAAGTAATCACCAAAATCTTCGGTTCGGCCAACGAAAGATTGTTGAAGAAGCTTTGGCCGATAGTAGCGCAGATCAACGCATTCGAACCGGAGATAGAGAGTCTTTCGGACGAGCAGTTGCGCGGCAAAACCGCGGAGTTCCGCGAGCGACTCGCCGAACGACTCGAAGGCGCGGAGATGCTCAACGATGCAGCGCGCAAACAACTCGAACAGGAAGCCCTCGCTGAACTCCTGCCCGAAGCCTTCGCCTGCGTGCGCGAAGCCTCGCGCCGCTCAACCGGCATGCGCCACTTCGACGTGCAGATGATCGGCGGCATCGTCCTTCATCGCGGCATGATCGCCGAAATGCGCACCGGCGAGGGCAAGACGCTCGTAGCCACGCTTCCCGTATACCTCAACGCGCTGCTCGGCAAGGGCGCGCACGTAGTCACCGTAAACGACTACCTCGCGCACCGCGACGCCGAATGGATGGGCAAGATTTATCGCTTCCTCGGCATGGAGGTCGGCTGCATTCAGAACGATATGGATGATTTTGCGCGCCAGGAAGCCTACCGCGCCGATATCACCTACGGCACAAACAACGAATTCGGCTTCGATTATCTGCGCGACAACATGAAGTTCGAGATATCGACCTGCGTGCAGCGCGGGCATTATTTCGCCATCGTGGACGAAGTCGACTCCATACTCATCGACGAGGCGCGCACCCCGCTCATCATCTCCGGCGCCTCCGACGATTCTACGACCAAGTATTACGAAGCCGACGCCGTCATCCCGAAACTCACGCGCGACGTGGATTTTCAGGTCGATGAAAAACGCCATACCGCGACGCTCACCGAACCCGGCATAGAGAAGGCCGAGAGATTGCTCGGCTACGGCAACCTCTACGACCCGTCGAATATGGAAATCCTCCATTGCCTGAATCAGGCGCTCGTCGCGCATACGCTGTATCACCGCGACAAGCAATACATCATACGCGACGGCGAAGTCGTGATCGTGGACGAGTTCACGGGGCGCATCATGACGGGCCGCCGCTGGTCGGACGGGCTGCATCAGGCAGTCGAGGCGAAAGAGGGCGTCAAGATCGAGCGCGAAACGCAGACGCTTGCGACCATCACGCTTCAGAATTACTTCCGCATGTATCAGAAGCTCGCCGGCATGACCGGTACGGCCGAAACCGAATCGGTCGAATTCGCCAAAATCTACAACCTCGACGTGACGACCATCCCGACGCACCGCCCGATGGTGCGCGTGGATAATCCCGACGCCATATACCGCACGCTCGAAGAAAAATGGGACGCCGTCGTCGAAGAAATCCGGGATCTCAACCACAAGGGACAACCCGTGCTCGTAGGCACGGTATCGGTGGAAAACTCCGAACTGATTGCAAACCGGCTGAAGCGTCACGGAGTGAAATACAACGTGCTGAACGCCAAACCCGAAAACGCCGGACGCGAAGCCGAAATCGTCGCGCAGGCCGGACGCAAGGGCGCAGTGACGATTGCCACGAACATGGCCGGCCGCGGCACCGACATACTGCTCGGAGGCAATCCCGAATTCCTCGGACGCGAACTGCTCAAGCGTCGCGAAATAGATCCCGACCAGGCCGATCCCGAAGTCATCGAAGCCGCAATACGCGAAGTCAAACCGGCGATCGAGGCCGAACATAGCGAGGTAATAAGTCTCGGCGGCCTTCACATACTGGGCACCGAGCGGCACGAATCGCGGCGCATCGACAATCAGTTGCGCGGGCGCTCGGGCCGCCAGGGCGATCCCGGCTCGTCGAGGTTTTTCCTGTCGCTCGAAGACGACCTTATGCGCATCTTCGCGGGCGACCGCGTGAAGGCCATCATGCAGCGCCTCGGCATGGAAAAGGGCGTGGCCATAGAATCCAGGATGGTCAGCAAACGCATCGAAGCCGCGCAGAAGAACGTCGAAGCGCACAACTTCACCATACGCAAACACCTGATCGAATACGACGATGTGATGAACAAGCAGCGCGTGACCATTTACGGCCTGCGCCGCCAACTGCTCGAACAACCCGACCATCGCGCGGAACTTCAGGAAACCGCCGAAATGCTGCTCGACGAGATGCTCGATCAGTACCTGAGCATGCACACGACGCCCGATGCGTGGGATCTTTCGGGGCTGCGTGTAGCGCTGCTCTATCAGTTCGGCTTCAATCCCGATGAAACCGGAATCGACATCGAACATCTCGAACGCAACGAAATCCGCGACCGCATATGGGAACGCCTCGAAGCAGGCTATACCGAAAAGGAAACCCTCGTCGGCGCAGAAGCAATGCGCTACTACGAGCGCATCATAATGCTCAATATCGTCGATGCGCAGTGGAAGGATCACCTGCTTGCGCTCGACCATCTCAAAGAAGGCATCGGCCTGCGCGGTTACGGACAGAAGGACCCGCTCGTAGAATACAAGAAGGAATCCTTCTCATTGTTTGAAGCGATGCTCAACCGCATAGACGTAGAAACGGTGCGCGCGCTCTACCTGCTGCAGGTAACCGTGGAGGAACCGCCGCAACAGCGGCTGCAACGCCGGCCCCGCCGCGGGCAGTTGACCTATACGAAGGCCAATGCATCAGCAGCATCGGCCGGACAGGACGAGGGCAAACCCCGCACCGTCGTCAGCGATCATCCCAAGATTGGCCGGAATGATCCGTGCCCGTGCGGGTCCGGCAAGAAGTACAAAAAATGCCACGGGGCGGAAGTCTAAACCAGGCAAGCTTACCCAAGGAGGTTGCGAATGTTCAGTCTGATCTGGACGCTGATTATCGGGTTGGTCGTAGGCGCTCTCGCCAAATTCATCATGCCGGGCAAGGACCCCGGCGGAATCCTCATCACCATAGCGCTCGGCATTGCCGGTTCGTTCGTCGGTACGTTCATCGGAAGATATCTGTGGGGCGGCGCGGGATATCAGGCGGGATTCATTATGTCCGTAGTCGGCGCGCTGCTCATCCTCTGGATCTATCGATTGATCAAGGCCAGATCCGCGTAAAGGCGCGTTTGACCGCATACGGCGCCTGGTGTATTTTGATGAGCGTCGTTTGAGCACCCGTAGCTCAGCTGGATAGAGCGTCAGCCTCCGGAGCTGAAGGTCCCGCGTTCGAATCGCGGCGGGTGTATTAAGAAATAACCACGGAACAAACGGAAAAGCACGGAAAGCACGGAAAGAAGCTCAGACTTTCCGTGCTTTCCGTTTTTTTCGTGTGTTCCGTGGTCTCTCTTACCTCAACGTCCGCATACCGGGTTCGATCAGATGCGGCGTGTTGTTGAAGGTCAGAAGCCACACACCGTCATCCCTTCTTCGCAGTTGCGAAACGCTTGCATTGTAGAGCGCAGCCATCAACCCGAGTATCTTCTCTTCCGAAAGCCCGAGAGCCGCGCCGACCGTAATCGCAATCGGCGTCGCCGAAGTAAACACCGCAACGAATTCATCCGCTGCGTGACGCTCGAATACCGAACGCTGCGCCTCTATACGCGCGCGGAACTCCGCCCACCCCTCGACTCCCGCTTCGGCCTCCGCTTCCGGATAGCGCCTGGAAATCCACGAAAGCACTACTTCCCTGTCGCACCGTCCCGCAGCGCCGCGCACCGTGTGAGGGTCATCCACCAGCGCCGATTGCATCTCAGCGAAATCGCGCGCAAACCCATCTACGTCGCGCGACAGATGCGGCGCAAGCGCACGGTATACCGATGCAAGACTGAACTCGTTCCATCCATCATCGGTTGAAACACCGGGCGCAGACAGATCTGCATCGTTGAGCGCATCTGCGACAATCGCCGCAGTCTGCTGCTGCCGATTGAGACTCCCCGCGTAAAAGGCGGAAAAATGCGCGCGCTGCGATGCGAAGTAACGACCGAGTGCTGCGGCCTGCCTGCGACCGAGTTCGGATAACTCATCGTAACGATGGCGCGGCCCCGCCTGACCATGCCGTATCAAAAATATCACCGCCTGCTTCCTTCCTGTACAACAAACAAATCAATACAAAAATCATTGCACGAACGATTATCGTCGAACTGTGATAGAATACCGCGCGTTAACCGGACCATTCACCATTTAATCAGGAGGAAGAACTATAATGGCGAAAGCAACCGCCGCAAAGAAAGCATCGAAACCTGCCGCCAAGAAGCCGGCGAAGAAAGCTCCGGCTGCAAAGGCTCCTGCAAAGAAAGCCCCGACCGCAAAGGCTCCTGCAAAGAAAGCCGCTGCAAAGAAGGCCCCGGCTGCAAAGGCGCCCGCGAAGAAAGCTCCCGCAAAGAAGGCCGCTGCGAAGAAAGCTCCTGCAAAGAAAGCTTCGGCCAAGTAAACATACTCATCATCGGCCGCAGAACCCGCAACGATACGTCGCCGCAGGTTCTGCGGCCGATCCATTCCCGATGCGTCGGGTCGCAACGAACGACCCGACCATCAATAAAAACAACTAAAAAAAGCAATAAAACAGGGGTGGTTTCCCACCCCTTTACTTAACCCCAATATAGACGGCCGCGGCGCCCACAGACGCGCGGCGCTCGAGTTATTTCTTCTTGGCAGCCTTCTTCGCGGCCTTCTTCGCAGGTGCTTTCTTCGCAGCTTTCTTTGCCGGCATGGTTTTCTCCTTTCTCTCTTGGTTGCCTGACCACAAGATGAAGTGTTGCGTTAACTCTTGTGGCCTAGAGCGATGTACATACAATATGTAGCTTATAATCTTCTTCGTATTACGTGTCAAGAATTTTTTTTTTGGAGGTGCGCATAACGCGCGCAAACACGATGCGAATGCGATGCACGCACGCGCGCGATGAAGATGTTGACGGTCATCGCGCGCGCAATACGATCGACGCACAGCAAAAAACACCAGTAAAACCGGGCTTAAAATCGAAGGAGTGAATATGCGTTCAAGGGTTCACCGCACGTTTGCATTCGCGTGCGCGATGCTTGTCACTGCGTCCTCGTTTGCATCGACGATGGTTGCTGCGAACGATTGGGAAGAGAAATTTCGCAGCATTCCGCGCGCTGAAAACATACGCGAATCGGTTCGGCATATGTCCGCCGAGCCGCATCACATAGGTTCGGCGCGCGGGCGCGACCTCGCCGTGTGGATGCGCGATCGCTTTCGCTCGTGGGGCTTGAAAGCGGACCTCGAAGAATTCGACGTCCTCTTTCCCACTCCGAAAGAACGCGTACTCGAACTCGTCTCTCCCGCCTCTTACCGCGCACAACTCAAAGAACCCCGCATTGCAGAAGATCCCGACTCGGGCGATGCGGGCCAACTCCCGACATACAACGCATACTCCGGAGACGGCGACGTAACGGCCCCGCTCGTATACGTCAACTACGGCATACCGTCGGATTACGAACAACTCGCGCGCCTGGGCGTAGACGTGCGCGGCAAGATAGTCATCGCGCGCTACGGTGCAAGCTGGCGCGGCATCAAACCCAAGGTCGCTTACGAACACGGCGCAGTGGGCTGCATCATCTATTCCGATCCGCGCGACGACGGGTACTATCAGGGCGATGTATACCCGACCGGCCCCTATCGTCCCGAACACGGCGTGCAGCGCGGATCGGTTATGGATATGCCCATACATCCGGGCGATCCTTTGACGCCGGGCTGGGGCGCGGTCAAAGGCGCGCGCAGGCTTGCACGCGATGAATCAAAAACCATACTCAAGATTCCCGTGCTCCCGATTTCTTACGGCGATGCGCTGCCGCTGCTCAAAGCGCTCGGCGGCCGCGTTGCTCCCGAAGCATGGCGCGGCGCGCTTCCCATCACCTACCACGTAGGCCCCGGCCCCGCGCAGGTCCGGCTGAAGGTAACATCCAACTGGGAAACGCATACGCTCTACAACGTCATTGCGCGCATAGACGGCGCCGTATACCCCGACGAATGGGTACTGCGCGGCAATCATCACGACGCGTGGGTGAACGGCGCAAGCGATCCGGTCAGCGGTATGGCGGTTGTGCTCGAAGAAGCCCGCGCATTCGGCGAACTGCTCAAACAGGGCTGGCGTCCCAAACGCACGATCATCTTCGCTGCGTGGGACGGCGAGGAACCGGGGTTGCTCGGATCGACCGAATGGGCCGAACATCACGCTGAAGAACTCAAACGCAAGGCCGTCGCTTACATCAACTCCGACAGCAACGGCAGGGGCATACTCAATGCCGGCGGCTCGCATACGCTCGAACGCTTCGTCAACGATGTTGCGCGCGTCGTAGATGATCCGAAGGAGAAAGCATCGTTGTGGGAAAAGATGCGCACGCGCAGGCTCGATGCTGCGCGCACCGACGATGACCGGCGCGCAATAATCAACCGTTCGGACCTGCGCATAGGCGCGCTCGGTTCCGGATCGGATTACACCGCGTTCATAGATCATCTCGGCGTCGCATCGCTCAACCTCGGATTCGGCGGCGACGGCGGCGGCGGCGTATATCACTCGATATACGATTCGTTCGCCTGGTACACGCGATTTTCAGATACGGATTTCGAGTACGGACGCGCGCTTGCGCAAACCGCGGGCACGATGACGCTCAGGCTCGCCGACGCTCAACTGTTGCCGTTTGATTTTCTGAACTTCGCCGAAACCGTCGGCGGATACGTAGAGGAAATAGCGCGCCTGCCGCGCGATGCAAATGTAGATCTCGCGCCGCTCAGACGCGCAGTAGAAAAAGTTCGCCTCAGCGCCGATGCTTTCGACCGCGCAGTGCGCGCCCGCACGATGGCCGGAAGCATCACCGACGCGCAGGCCGCGGCGGTCAATGCGCTGCTGATTCAATCGGAAAGAAAGCTGCTTTCAGATGCGGGGCTGCCGCGCCGCGAATGGTTCAGGCACCAGATCTATGCGCCGGGCTTTTATACCGGCTACGGCGTAAAGACGCTGCCCGGCGTGCGCGAGGCGATAGAGCAGAAAAACTGGAGCGAAGCCGCAGCGCAGGTCGCGGTAATCGCAAATACCCTCGAAGCATTCGCCGCGCAGGTCGATTCGGCGAGGGATGCATTGCGGAAATGAGAAGAGAAATAACGGAACAAACGGAATGAAACTGAACAAACGGAAAGAAGGGACCGGGAATGTTTCTTTCCGTTTATTCTGTTTATTCCGTTTGTTGGGTTGTTTCTCTTCTGCTTAAAGAACGGCTGTTTCTTCAAGCAACCGGCCTTCGGCGAAGCGTTCGACTCCGAGCGCGCGCACATCGCTCACGACATCGGTTTTCCCCGCGAGTATCAGATCGGAGAGGATGCGTCCCGTAGCCGGCGAGTGCATAACGCCGTGGCCGCTGAAGCCGTTGGCTAGATAAAAGCCCTTGACGCCGGGCGCCTCGCCGAGTACGGCGTGATGATCCGGAGTGACCTCGTACATACCGGCCCAGCAGCGATGTGGATTGACCGGCAGATCGGCGAACGCCGGAACGCGGTCTACGGCGCGTATGAGAATCTTTTCGATGAACTCCGGATCGAATGCCGTCTTGAATCCGTAAGTCTCTTCCGGGTCGGGCCACGCCATCAGTATGCCCTCGCCCTCGCGGCGGAAGTGAAACCCGCTCGACATATCGATGATCATAGGCAGCGGCGTCGGCAGAAAATCGCAGCGCTGCGTGTTGACCAGTTGCCGCCGCAACGGCCTGACCGGCAGATCCACGCCTGCAAGCCCGGCCACAAGCCCCGCCCACGGCCCGCCCGCATTCACTACTATGCGCGTTGAAACCTTGCCCCGCGAAGTCTTCACTGCGCGCACCTCCCCGCCGTCAACCTCGATCCCCGTGACTTCCGTTTCCATCAGAAACCTGACGCCGCGATCTTTTGCTCGCGATGCGAATCCGCGCATCACGCTGTAGGGATCTACGAATCCGTCCGTAGCGCAGAAGCTCCCGCCAAGGATATCGTCGCTGCGCAGTTGCGGCACGATGCGGCGTATGTCGTCGGCGGCGACCATCGCGGCGTTCTTGAGTCCTGCGTCGATCTGGCGTTCGAGGTTCGATTTCAGATAATCCAGATGCGCCTCAGTCGTTGCGGCGAACAGATAGCCGTGCGGGCGATAATCCGGCGTATGTCCGGTGGCTTCCTCGAAGCGGTTGAAGAAATCGATCGCATAGATCGACATTTCGATATTTACCGGCGTAGCGAACTGCGCGCGCACTCCGCCCATGCTTTTTCCGGTAGACCCCATGCCCTGTTTTTCTTCGCGCTCGATGACTAGCACATCGGTGCAACCGGCATCCGCAAGGTGATAAGCGACGCTCGATCCGACGATGCCGCCGCCGATGATGACTACTTCCGCCGTCTCAACCATGAAATCCCTCATCCATAGTTATTCTTCAGTTATTCTTCTTTCCGTATATTTTGTTTGTTTCGTCGTCTCTTTCCCCTTCACAGAGCGCCGACTCTGATTCGATTGATCGTGATCGGGGGGGCAAGCGACTGCGCTTCAACCGGCGCGCGATGAATCGTCCTGACTACATCCATACCGCGCACTACGCGGCCGAACGCGGCAAACCCCTGCCCGTCCGGATTGCGGCGTCCGCCGAAATCGAGTTCCGGCTGATCGCCGATGCAGATGAAGAAATCCGAAGTTGCGGTATCGGGTCCGAGTCGCGCCATGGAAATTGCGCCGTCCACGTGTTTGAGTCCGGTAGTGTTGGTGCGTTCGAGCGCAATGGGCGGCCATGCTGCGCCGGACTTATCCGGATTGATTCCGGCCTGGATGACTTGGATTTTGACGGTGTTCTGCGGCTGATTGTCGGGATCGAGTTTCACTGTGCGGTGAAAACGTCCGCCGTCGTAGCGTCCGGCTTCGACGTAGCGAAGGAAGTTGGCGACCGTAGCGGGGGCGCGCGCCGCATCGAGTTCTACCTCGATATCCCCGGATGCGGTTTCGACGACGACGCGCACGGATTTAGACGCGGGCGCGCCCTGGATTGCAAAGATCGTCAGAAGCGAAAACAGCAGTATTTTGGACATAAGAATCCCGTTGCGGTCATTATTGCGCAGCGAATCCGAACCTGCAGCGGCGCTGATGATATGCCGCGCGCAGCCGGGGTCGCAAGTCCCGCCGTTTTCGCGATGAATGAGGGGGGGGGGTAA
>JAHBSF010000170.1 GCA_019639255.1 Acidobacteriota bacterium
CAACTTCCGATTCAGATTCGGGCGTTCCGGCTCTCGGTTTTTTCGGCTCGTTTGCGCTATTCGCCCTTAAACTGCGCTTTGCGCTTCCCGAGAAAGGCGCTGCGGCCTTCGCGATAGTCGGCGCTATCGAAGCAGCGGTCGGCGGCTTCCTTCACTGCGTTCTTGTCGTTTGCGAACTCGTAGCCAGCCGCGAAATTGATCGCGAGCTTGCCTGCCTTGAGAGATAGCGGCGCGTTCGCGGCGATGGTCGCGGCAATTTCCTGCACTTCCTTCTCCAGAGCATCTTCGGCGACGAGCCGGTTGATGAATCCGAGCTTTTCGGCCTCCGGCGCTTTCAGCCGCCGCGCGGTGTAAAGCAAATCTTTTGCGTTCGAAGGTCCGATCGCGGCCACGATGTATTGAATTGCGGAGGGCGGATAGGCGAGGCCCAGTTTGCCTGGCGGAATTGCGAACTCTGCGCTCTCACTTGCGATGCGAAGATCGCATGCTGCGGCCAAGCCCATGCCGCCGCCCATGCAGAAGCTTCTGATCATCGCAATCGTCGGCAGCGGGCAGGCAGCAATCGCATCGAAGGCGACGACATTTGCGTCCTCATAGGCGCGGGCGCCCTCAGCATTAGCGCGCACCGTCTCGAATTCGGAGATGTCCGCGCCAGAACAGAACGGTAGGTCGCCGGCGCCGCGCAGAATGACCACGCGAAGATCGCGATTGGCTCCGAACTCCCGCACGATCCGCGCGACTTCTTTCCACATGTCGAAGGAGAGCGCGTTCTTGCGCTCCGGGCGGTCAATGATCAGGTAACCAATCGGACCGTTGATTTCTGCGCGGATTTGCTTTTTCACGGGATGCGTATTCTGCATGGCTGGAACTAGGCTAATTGCTAACCGTTTTCTGGGTATCACGCACCCTGTGATTTCGTGCTAAAAGCCCTCAACCCCAATCTTCTTCAAGCTGATCGGAGCAGTGCTCATGGCCCTGCATAAAAAACTTCCTCAAGGCGTCCAGGCAATCGACCCGGTGTGGTCGCGCGTGCGCGAGGAAGCCGAGGAGTGCGCCCGCCGCGAGCCGGCGCTGGCGTCTTTCATTTTCACGACGGTTTTGAACCACGACACGCTTGAGCATGCGATCGCGCATCGCGTAGCGGCCCGGCTCGGTTCGGCGGATGTTTCCAGCGAACTGATCGTGCAGGCATACCGCGAAGCGCTCGAAGCGGAGCTGACCATCGGGGCTGCGATGCGCGCAGATATCGTTGCGGTCGCCGAGCGCGATCCTGCGACTACGCGCTATCTCGAACCGGTCCTTTACTACAAAGGCTTCCACGCGCTCCAGGCGCATCGTCTCGCGCACTACCTCTGGCACCGCGGGCGCAAGGATTTTGCGCTCTATCTTCAGAGCCAATCGTCTTCGGTGTTCGGCGTCGATATCAATCCGAACACGAAAGTCGGCAAAGGAATCTTCATCGATCACGCGACGGGCGTCGTAATCGGGCAGACCGCAGTCATCGACGACGACGTTTCGATCCTGCAAGGTGTCACGCTCGGCGGC
>JAHBSF010000171.1 GCA_019639255.1 Acidobacteriota bacterium
TCTCTCTACAATATCGCTCTATGGATGGATTCTCTTCCATTATCGATTGCCCAGACGGTAAAGGTGCGTCTGGCTGCGGACAAAAATCGAACCGCCCGATACCGACATCGAAGCCAGTGTTTCACCGTCGAGCCGGTTTCTGGCCAGAATCTGGAATTGTTTGCCGGGTGCTATGACGACGGATTCCCCCTCCTCGCTGAGGAAATAGATCCGCCCGTCGGCATAGATCGGCGATGCAGAATGGTTGCCGCCGACGCGCGCTACCCAGCGTTCCTCTCCCGTTTTCGCATCGACGCACGTCACCACGCCGTTGTCATTGAGCACATACAACTCGTCGCCGATCAGCAGCGGCGACGGCGTTCGCGCCACGCCGCGCCTGAGCGACCAGGCAACCTGGGTTTTGGTCACATCCCCGCGGCCGCCCGGTCGAACAGCAAGCAGCGCCGGTTCGGGAAATCCGGTGCAAATGAAGACCAGGCCGTGGCCGTAGACCGGGCGCGGGACGTTTGAAAACCCCTCGCCGTATTTCACATGCCATATCTCCTTGCCGGTGCGCGGTTCGTAGGCGATGGCCCGAAACGCGCCCGGACTGACGATCTGATCGCCTTCCGGAAGTCGGATGAGCAGCGGCGTGGTGTAAGCCTGATATCCTTGCCGGTATTTCTTCCACCGCGTCTTGCCGGTGGTTTTGTCGAGAGCCGCAACGAACTGCACATCGAGGCCGTCGCAACTGACGATGAGCAGGCCTTCGTAGATGATCGGAGAGCCGCCCGGGCCGTGCTGGCCGTTGTCATAATCGAGTCGGGTCTTCCAGACGATCTCGCCGGAATCGGCGACGCAGGCGGTTCCGAGGGCCCCGAAGTGGAGATAGATCCGGTCGCCGTCGAGCACTGGGGTGGGCGAAGCATGATTGTTTTTGGCGTTGAGCGGTCCGGTATTTTTCAGCCGGAAGATTTCGATGTTGTGAACTATCGCGCCGGAATCTCGATCGATGCAGATGGCGCGCAACGACTTGCCCTCTTCGGTTGCCGTCGTCAGCCATATGCGATCGCCCTTGATCGCCGGCGAGGACCATCCCTTCCCTGGAATCGCAGTCTTCCATAGTACATTTGACGATTCGCTCCAGGTGAGCGGCAGCCCGCGCTCAGTCGAGTGACCCTGTCCAGTCGGCCCGCGAAACTCGGGCCAGTCCTGGGGCTGGAGCAGAAAAATGGCGGCAATCCAGACGGCAAGTTGATAGTTCATGCGCCACATCCTAAATCACGCCACACGACTTCGGGGAAAAAAAGAGAGATAACGGAACAAACGAAATTAGACGGAACAGACGAAAATATTCGACTATTCCGTTCTTTTCGTTTCATTTCGTTTGTTCCGTTATCTCTCTTCCCTCCTGCGCCCGTATCGGGGAGTTTGGCGCATCGGTCAAATTATGTGTACCTGGATCCC
>JAHBSF010000172.1 GCA_019639255.1 Acidobacteriota bacterium
ATGAGAATGACTGCGAGCGGCAGCCGCAGACTTTCGAACTGCGCCGCGAGCACGAGGAAGACGAAAACTGTCGCAAGAATGAACACGAAGATCGCGGTGTTGCCCGCGCGGATCTGCTGGAAGGCGAGCGTCGTCCATTCGTAAGAATAACCCTGCGGCAGCACTTCCGCCGCCAACTTCTGCATGATCTCGATCGCCTGCCCCTGGCTGTAACCGGGGGCCGCGGCGCCGTCCAGTTCGGCAGCAGGATAAAGGTTGTAGCGCGGAATACGGTACGGACCGGATTCGCTCCGCACGGTCGTGAACGAGCCAAGCGGCACGGTCGCGCCCGCCGAGTTTCGCACGCGTATTCTTAAAACGTCGGACGCATCAAGACGGTCCGCGGCCTCCGATTGCGCCATGACGCGGAAGGTTCGGCCGAACAGATTGAAGTCGTTCACATAAGCCGAGCCGATGTAAGTCTGCAGCGACGAGAACACGTCGGTGATGTTCACACCGAGGAGCTGCGCTTTCTGCCGGTCGATATCGAGATAGAGCTGCGGCGTCTGCGTTTCGAACAGCGAGAACACTTGGGAGACGCCCTGCGTCTGCGCGGCTCGGCCCATCATCTGATAGACGACGCCTTGCAGTGCTGCCGCGCCCTGGCCCGTTCGATCCTGAATCATCATGCGGAAGCCGCCCGCGTTGCCGATGCCCTGCACCGGCGGCGGTTGCACCACGATCGTCAGCGCTTCCTGAATTGGTGCGAGCTTCGCAAACAACGCACGCTGAATGCCGCCTGCCGAAAGATTCGGATTGGACCCACGTTCATCGAACGGCGAAAGCACAACGAAGATCGCGCCCGCGTTCGGCGCGACCGTAAAGGTTGCACCGGAGAAGCCGACGATGTTGATCGCGTGCGCAACGCCTGGCACTTCCCGTGCAAGCTTGGTCGCGCGTTTCATGACTTCGTCGGTGCGCGAAAGCGCGGCACCCGCGGGCAGTTGCACCGCGATGATCAGATAACCGCGATCCTGTTGCGGAATGAAACCTTGCGGCGTTCGCGCAAACTGGAACATGCCGAAGCCGACCATCGCGACATAGATGATCAGCATGACGCCGACGATCCGCACACTTCGCGCTGCAAGCCGGTTGTATCGGTTCGCAACCCAGTCGAAGCCAAAGTTGAACCAGCCGAAGAACTTGTTGAAGTAAACGGCAAGGCCG
>JAHBSF010000173.1 GCA_019639255.1 Acidobacteriota bacterium
TCTACGATCTCGGAGATGGTGCCGGCGCCCACGGTGCGCCCGCCCTCGCGGATCGCAAAACGCAACCCCTTTTCCATCGCAATCGGCGTGATCAACTCGATCTCCATCGCGATGTTGTCGCCCGGCATCACCATCTCCACTCCCTCGGGCAAATGCGCTACTCCCGTCACATCCGTCGTCCGGAAGTAAAACTGCGGCCGGTATCCGGTAAAGAACGGCGTGTGCCGCCCCCCCTCTTCCTTAGTCAATACATACGCCTCGGCCTTGAACTTCGTGTGCGGCGTTATCGATCCGGGCTTCGCAATAACCTGCCCCCGCTCGATCTCCTTGCGATCCACGCCCCTCAACAACAACCCTACGTTGTCCCCGGCGCGCCCCTCGTCGAGCAGCTTCTTGAACATCTCCACTCCCGTCACCACGGTCGTGCGCGTCTCCTTGATCCCGATGATCTCTACCTGCTCGCCTACCTTCACCATCCCTCGCTCGACCCTGCCCGTCGCCACCGTCCCGCGCCCCGATATCGAAAACACATCCTCTACAGGCATCAAAAACGGCTTGTCGATCTCGCGCTGCGGCGTCGGTATGTAGGCATCCACCGCCTCCATCAACTCGTCTATCTTCGGCTCCCACTCCGGATCCGCGTTGAGCGCATTCAAGGCGCTGCCCCGGATTACCGGGATGTCGTCGCCCGGAAACTCGTACTTCGACAGAAGCTCCCTTACCTCAAGCTCCACAAGGTCCAGCAGTTCCGGATCGTCCACCGCATCCACCTTGTTCATAAACACCACCATCGCAGGCACGCCCACCTGCCGCGCAAGCAGTATGTGCTCCCGCGTCTGCGGCATCGGCCCGTCCGTGGCCGCCACCACCAGTATCGCCCCGTCCATCTGCGCCGCACCCGTGATCATGTTCTTCACGTAATCGGCGTGCCCCGGGCAGTCGACGTGCGCGTAGTGTCGGTTCGGCGTCTCGTACTCTACGTGCGCCGTCGCTATCGTGATTCCCCGCGCTTTTTCTTCCGGCGCGTTGTCGATCGAATCGAAACTGCGGAACTGTATCTTCGGATTGTGCTTCGCCAGCACCCGCGTGATCGC
>JAHBSF010000174.1 GCA_019639255.1 Acidobacteriota bacterium
TGGATATAACGTGATCGAGGCGGTCGACGGACCGAGCGGCCTTGAAATCCTTCAATCGGAGCGGCACATCGACTTGCTAGTCACGGACATCGGCCTGCCCGGATTGAACGGAAGACAGATCGCAGATGCCGCGCTGACGAAACGGCGCGACCTAAAAATTCTTTTCATGACCGGCTACGCAGAGAACGCCGCGCTGGCCAACGGCGTCCTCGCCTCCGGCATGGAAATGATTACGAAGCCGTTTGCGATGGACGTTTTCGCAACACGCATTCGCGAGATCATCGAACGCTGAGCGTCGTTCACCCGATCATTGATCCGCCAACGCTTGCAGCGCCCGCCGATCCAGAATTCGCATTTGCCGGTTCGCGAGGGAAATATAGCGCTCCATGCGCATGCGCGTCATGATCTTGCAGACATGGACGGTGGTGAGGCCGGTGGCGTCAGCGATATGTTGCTGGCGCAGGGGGAACGAGAAACTCTCCGCCCTGCCCGCTGCGCTGTTCTGCGCCCGCGCGGACAGATGCAGGACCAGCCGCGCAATCCGCGATTCCGCGGATCGACGCGCGAGATCCAGATGCGTCTGATCGCTCGACTCCCGTTCGCCGGCGAGCAGCCGGGACAGGATCGAATTTCCTTGCGGATGCGCGCCAAGCGCCGCCTGAAACTCACTGCGCCGGAATTTCCGGCAGTAGACTTCCGAGACCGCCTCGATCGCGCGCCCGCTACAGGATTCGAAGACGAAGTTTACCGAAGCGATCTCGCCCGCAAGCAGGAACGAAACAATCCGGCGTTTGCCGCTCGGCACGACGACGGCCGAAACGGCCCAGCCGGTGCAGACGAACGGAACGATGTCGGACATTTCGCGATGATGAACGATGGGCCGCCGCGCCGGAAAATACTGTCCCGTCGAAACGACATTGCCCGTTACGGACCGGTGTCTGCCCGCGCGATGATTGGCGCTGAAGCCTGCGCACACACCAATTTCCTTCGCGATGCATCCGGAGCAACTCGGCAAATAACGG
>JAHBSF010000018.1 GCA_019639255.1 Acidobacteriota bacterium
AAGACTGGTCGCGGCAAAGCGACGGGCAAGAGAGATAAACGGAACATACGGAAGAATCAATCCTCCGTATGTTCCGTTTATTAAGTTTGTTCCGTTTTTCTCTCTCGAGTTAGAACTGGAAGCGGGCGCCGAACTGTACCTGGAATATACCGGTGCCGGGAGTATTGTTGAACAGATAGTTCCCGTTGGCATCCTTGATGCGCAGAAAGTTCGGATTTGTGGGTGCCCCGAATCCGCAGTCGAGTTGTGCTGTGACCGAGGCTCCTGTGCAATAGTTGAACGCCTGTGCGCCACCGAGCAGAACGTTCTCGATATTGAACAGATTGAAGAACTCGGCCGACAGAATCAGCCTTCGCTGTTCGCCCATGCTGATGCCCTTTTGAACGCGCAGGTCCACTTCATAAAGAGCATTGTTGCGGAAAGAGTTCCTCTTGAACGGAACTCCCGGCGCGCTGTACGGGCGATCCGTAAAGAAGAAGTCATTGTTTGCATCGTGCCCGATCGCGGCATCCACCGGAGCGCCCGAACGCATCCTTATTGCGGTCGAAGCCTCGACTCCCCACGGCATGAAGAACACGGAACTGGCTACGAACTGATGGCGCCGATCCAGACGTGAGAAGCTGAACTCGGGACGCAGGTTGTAGGGATTCTCGAATGCAATTCCGCCTGCATCTCGTTCGTTGTCGTCATTTGAAAGCGACCGCGAAAGTGTGTAAAAGGCGTTGAACTGGCCCCACGAGCGTCGCATGTTTGCGCGCACTACCATGGCCTGATAAACCGAACGGGCCGTGGATTCGCGCACCTGAATGCTCTGGAGCGATGGGATAGGCCGGCCGGGGCTGGGCTGCCCCGTAACGATTCGCGCGCCGAAATAGGGGCGCTGAGCCGGATCGTTTGCGCGTATCACCGGTTGCGGCAGGTTGATGTCCCGATTGCGTTGCAGGTAGAAGGTGCTGACCTGGCTGTAGTCGATGCCGACGGTGAGTCCGCGCGCAACCTCGCGCTCGATTCCGCCGCCGTACTGGTACGACCTCGGATTGCGGTAGTCCTCCGCCCAGGTAATCGGCGCCGCGCCCTGGAACGGATCGAGCGGCAGTCCGAGCGCCTGTGCGACGGACTGAACCTGCTGTGCACTCAATACCGGAAGATTGTTAAGCGTGAAATTGTTCAGGTTTACTCCGATAAGGTTGAGCTGGCAATAAACCGTATTGCAGTTGCGAAGCGGGCTGTTGGCCGGAAGCGAGGTGACGGGGAACGGCAATCTTATCGAAAGATCGCCCGCCGGTACGCGCCAGTTGTTGAGCGGCGCCGCGAATAAAAGCATCGGCGTGCGCGCATAATACACGCCGCTGAAAGCGCGAACGACGGTCTTCGAATCTTTCCACGGATCCCACGCTAATCCCACGCGCGGACCGAACTGATCGGTGTTGTCGGGAATCAACCGGGGATTGATACGGTGGCCCGACGGAAACACTACACCGTCGACGCGGTCGAGCAGCGACGAATTGTTGGACTCGGGCGAGGGATTGAGCTGCGCTTCCCACCGGAGCCCGAAGTTCAGCGTAAGATTCGGCTTCATTCGCCAGGCATCCTGGAAATAAAGCGCAAACTCATCGAGCGCCAGATCCAGGCGGCCGTTTCCGATTTGCCGGTCATAGGTTACTGCCGTCGAATCGAACCGGTTGATCGGATTGCCCTGACCGGGAGTGAACGAAAGAATGTCGAGCAATTGCGAGACGTTCGTTCCGTTGAGCTGGAAATAACCGAACTGGTTGAAGGCAAAAGTCTGATCGGCGTAGACGTGATTTATCTCGGCGCCGAACTTCATCGTGTGGTTGCCTTCAATCCATGTGAGATTGTTGAAGGTCTGGAACCGCCAGTCAAACTGCGTGGTGGGCAGAAAACGCACGGTGCCGAAATTTCCGATTGCGCTTTGAACTACGGGAGCCTCTGTGTTGGCAAGCCTTGGTCTGACTTCGCGCGAATACTGCACGCGCAGTTCGTTGACCAGATTCGGTCTGAAGAAACTCGTCAACTGACCCGTGGCTGTATAGGTACGATCCTTTTCCGTGCCGTTGTTGGAAAGCGCGCTGATGGTGGTAGGAAAGATCTGGTTGCCTACGGAGTTGGCATTTTCGGCGTTATTGTTGCTCTGGTTGTAGCGCACATTGAAGCGATGAGCGTCGTTTATCTGGTAATCGAAGCGTCCCAGAAACGCCCACGCATCGTTGGTCTGATCGAACGGGACCTCCTGCGACTTGAAGAAACTGAATGCTTCCTGCGTTGTCGGGGTCGGAGTGAAGCCCTGTAGCAGGTTGAAGAATACCTCGCGCGGATTCTTGAACGTCTGCTGTTCGTACGATCCGAAGAAAAACGCCTTGTCGCGCTTTACCGGGCCGCCGAAAGAGCCGCCGAACTGCTGCTGCGTCGGCGCTACCGAAAGCGACCGGCCCTGGTTTTGTTCGAGAGCCTTGTAGTAGTCGTGATTTCGCGCAAGATCACGATGCCGGTTCAGATAAAACGCAGAGCCGTGGAAATCATTGGTGCCCGATTTTGTGACCGCGGTTACTACGCCGCCCGTCGAGCGGCCGAATTCCGCCGAGTAACCCGCGGCAACGACCGAGAACTCCTTGATGGATTCCTGCGGAATCGTAAACGCCGTATTGGAGCGCTCGCCTCCGCGTATGCCGCCGAAGAACGGCTGGTTGTAATCCATCCCGTCGATATTTACATTGCTGTTGATGCCGCGCTGTCCGGAAAGTGAAATCTGTCCGCGCTGCGGATCGACCTGCGCCGTCGGCGTAAGAGTTACGAAATCCTGAAATCGGCGTCCATTGATGGGCAGGTTGTTTATCGCCGTTTCATTTATGAGCGCATCGGGTTGCGATACGGTGGTTTGAAGCGCCTCCGCCGTTATCGTAACTTCCTCGCGCACGCCGCCGACGCCGAGAGTAATATTGGCGTCGACCGTTTGCCCCACTGCCACGTTGACGTTGTTGATCGTGGTTGTAGTAAAGCCGCTAGCCTCCGCGGTGATGTTATAAGCGCCGGGCGGCAGCAGCACGAAGCGGTATAATCCGTCGGAACTCGTTGTAGTGGTGCGGTCAATGCCGGTCGCGGCATTCGCTGCCCTGACCTGAGCATTTGGAACGGCGGCGCCTGTATTATCGCGCACCGATCCGGTGATCTGGCCGGTACTGCCCTGCGATTGCGCGAGCGCCGAACCAGGCCCGAAAACGAGGCAGAGTACACCAAACGCTGCCGCGCAGAAAAACTGGGTGATCTTGATTCTGGACATATTGCAGCCTCTCTGGAAACAAATACGTGGAGTCATGAGTACCAGGCGCACACAAGGACTCTACCCCGGTCGCTGGAGACCCTTTCGCTGATTGCAAACTGCTTTCATCCCTGCTGAGCGAGCCGTTTGTCGGCCCTACGGCATGCTGCTGGCGCTTCGTATATTTTTGCGGTTCGCATTGCGTTGGGACGCCTTATTTTACGCACGCATGCGAGCGCCTTTTGCGTGGTCGCTCGGATCTGCGAATCCAAGTACATTTATGATGCCGAACCAATTAGGGAGCAAGATTAAAACATCGCGCCGTACAAGGTCAAGTTAAGTTCACATCAAACACGCTATAGCGCGGTCATCGTCTCCCTTACCCACAATACCTTGGGTTTCGGGTTCGGATTCGCTTACCTTCTGCGGGGGCGCGGCGTCGGTTCTTTCGGTGTAATCCTCGTTACCTTCAGTTTGCCGCCTGCAACGTTCTCGAATCCGTACCTGACCGTGCTGGTTCCGGTCTCGGAGACCGACTGAAGTGTAAACTCGCCCCGCCCGGAATCCTCGCGCAATTCGGCCGGAAGGCGGCCGTTCAAATCCTCACGGAAGGGTGTGTAATAATCACGCGCAGATGCGTCATAGGCGAGGACTTTGATCCGGTCGAAATCCACACCTTCGGGAGCGCCGGCAATCTGGCGTTCGAGAACAAGAAAGGCGGAATTTTCCTCATTTTCACCCTGCACGGGCGACAGCGCCTGCCATGCGACGATTCTGCGTCCGAACGAAACGTAATAGCTGATTTCCGCAGGGACCATCAGTTCGATCGAACCGGCGTAAATCCAGCCAGCCGGCGTAACCTTGTTGTCCTTTAATCTGACCTGATACCATTCGTCAAACCGGGCATCAGTCGGGGCTTCGCCGTCACCGCCTGCCGCAGCAGGTCGAGGGCGTCGCTCTCTCGCCAGTATTTCAACCTCAGACCCTGAAGGCAGTAGCGTCAGCACGTTTTCTTCGGAACTGCGATCGGGTTCAAGTCGCAATTTGAGGCTCGCCTTAGAGCGGCCGAGGGCCTGAACCTGCGTTCCGGCGATCTCGGCGGCAAGTTTCTGGGAACGCGCAGCTAGGTCTTCCGCGATGAGGTTCCGCATAAGCGTCCATCCGCTTATTCCGTTCGGTCCCGATACTCTCACCCACGTTACTCCGTCGGCGTCAACCTGTTGTTTGATCAAAACCGATTGGCCGCTCTGCAACTCCCCGACAGTACGGGCCGCCTCGGCCGTGGAACTCCGGAGCCTGACCTGATCCGGCACCACCAAAGCTGGGGTCCCACCCGGCAACTCTCCCGAACACGCCATTAAAAACAGGCAAAATATCGGGCAGACGGCAATCGACATTGTTCGAAAACGCCGGGTAAAGCTCCGATACGGTACTTGACCGAAAATGCATTGACGCATTATCTGATTTTTCGTCATAACGTGCCGATACTGCACACACTCACGGGGCTTTCGCAAACGGCGCAACCCGGTCGATACTCGCTTTCAAATCCGCGTTTGTGCGGCCTCCTGCCTCCCACGCCCGCGTGTATGCATCGAGCGCCTGGGGAAAACGGCGTAGATTCTCGTGGACGAAGCCAAGATAATACAGCGTATTTACGTCTCCAGGATTCAGGCGATCGGCTTCAGAAAGAGTTTCAGAGGCTTTTTGCCAGTACTTGAGTTGGGCCTGTGCCAGACCGAGATTGAAATAAAGAGCCGCAGAGGGGGGCGATGAAAGGGTTACGGCGCGTTGAAGGCTGGCTTCGGCGGCCGCATATTTTTTTGCTGCGAGTTGCGTGCGTCCGAGCAATTCAAGCGATGCGGCATCCTCGCGCACCTGTCTCAGGGATGTAGCGGCCCGTATAGCTTCGTCGTACTGGGCTGCGGATTTTGTTTCGTTTGGTTCTTCCGCCGCTCGTCGCATCAGTGTTTCGGCAAGTAACGCCAACATCTCAGCGCGCTTCGGCGCAACCGCAAGTCCCTTGCGGAGCGAGGCGGCGGCCTCGTCGAGTCTGCCGAGACGGAAGAGTTGAATGCTCAAAAACTGCCAGGCGTCGGCGTCATCGGGTTGTAACTTTACCGCAGTTCTGAAGGATGCTATTGAGTCGTCGCTGCGGTTGAGGTTGGCGTATGCAACACCGAGCATGTAGTGATTCGAGGCCAGATCGGGTTTTTGCTTTGCCAGCGCCTCCAGGAAGGGAAGCGATTCATCATACTTTTTCAGCCCAATCTGTACGCGACTGAGCGCCAACAGCAGGTCAGGATCGGTTTTACCCTCCGCCGTTTTTAGTTCGATTGCCTTTTGCAGAGCCGGCATTGCCTCGCCGTATTCCTGCAACTGGTAATGCGCCAGACCGATGAACTTCCAGCTATCGGCGTGATTGGGAAATTCCGATACTACCTTCTTGAATTCCTCGATGGCAGCCTTGAACTGCCCTTGTTTATAAAGCGATACGGCGCGTTCCCAGTCGTATGCGACTACTGCTGTTGCAACAGTAACTGTGACGAACAATAATGCGAGGGCGCCCAGAATCTTTCTTTTCATAACAATCTCCTGAATCGATTGCGGGCGTCCATCCTCAACTTCATCACGAATCGGTTTGTATGTTCTGCAGGGGTAACCGGATTATAGAATTCCTTGCCTGCAAGGGCAATCCGAAGCAATGAGAGATAACGGAACAAACCAAATAAGACGGAACAAACGGAATTGCACAGTCTTTCCGTAATTTTCGTATCATTTCCTTTGTTCCGTTATTCCTCTTCAGTGGACCGATCTAATATACGGCTGGTATCCCGACGACGAGCAGAAAAATTGATGCAACGCCCAGACAGGAACCGAGCGGCAGGCTTGTCTGCAGGCCCTCCCCGCTGCGACGTGCAAGAATGATGCCGAGCACTATTCCGCCGAACGATCCCAGCAGCATTGCCCCAAGCGCGCCTGCCCATCCAAAGTAAGCGCCCACACCGGCCATCATCTTTACGTCGCCCAGACCCAACCCCTCAATCCCGCGTATGTAAAAATATGCCGTGCGCATCAACCAGAGCGGCGCCGCAGCCGCAACCGCTCCCACGGCAGCCGAACCCAGGGCATCATAAACGGCTATCCAGCGTTCCGGATCACCGGGCCCTGCCCATTCGATCGCAATAACCCAGATCAATGCGATCAATGCACCCGATACCGAAGTAAATCCAAGCGTTCTGCGATATCGTCTATAGTCGGCTTCTTCGTCCTGCTCAAGACTTCCGGGCGTCTTTGCTGACGGATCGGGATCGGAATCCGCGATTCCGTCATCTTCCCAGTCGAGATATTTGCTGAATAACAGAATGTCTATGAAATCTATAAACCATAGCGCCGGAACCGCACCCAGAAGCATCGCGCCCCCGATCAATGCCGCCCGATGCGGTGAAAATTCAAGTTCCGCAATAGTCAGTGAAACGTGGGGATCCAGATCCGAAGCGCCGCCTGCGCCTCTGACAGCCGCTGCCGTGATTGCAACGAGCAGTAAAGGATAGGTGATTCGGTCCGGCAGCAACCTGTGGCGAGCGTCGATCGCGGTAAGCGCAATCAGAATCGATGCCATAATCAGATCCGTCATTGAAGCAATCGACGCGCCGCGCCGCGCAAGAATCACGGCAAACACGGCTGCGGTAACGGCTTCAATAACGGGATAGGTGAATGCGATGGGTGCTTTGCAGTCGCGACACCGGCCTCGCAGCAGTATGAAGCTGACTACGGGGATATTGTCCCTGAACCGGATTGCCGCGCCGCACAATGGACAATGAGATCCGGGGCAGACGACGCTTTCGTCTCTCGGCGCCCGATGAATCACTACATTGAGAAAACTGCCGATCGCAGCTCCGAATAATGCTCCCACCGATGCGAGAAACCACTGCGGCAGATCCGGGTTGATCCAGTGCATAGATAGCTGCAACTCTGAATTTTGGGTCATTGGTTTGTCAAGCCCCGAGCAAACCTTTTCTTTCGCGACTCAATCGCAATCCTGCTGGAGGGAATGAAGCATTTAGGGTAGATTGTCGCTTGATGCATTCCCTGAAAATCCTGCAGGTTTGTTCAGCCGAGCATTTGGGCGGAGGTGAACACCACGTTGCGGAATTGACCGCGTGGCTCGTAGATCGCGGACACGCTGTACACCTTGCCGTAAGAAGTCAAAGTCCGCTTTATGCGATGGTGGGTAAGCTGCCGGTCAAATGGCATACATTGCCGCTTGCCGGAGCCGCGGATCTTTACAGCGCAGCGGCCCTAGCGCGAATCATACGCAAATATCGTATTGACGTCATCCACGGACACGTCGCCCGCGATTACCCTGTGTGCGGGGTTGCATCAAAACTTACAGGCGCAAGGCTGTTTCTGACGCGTCATCATTTCAATCCGCTCAAAGGCGGTCGTCTGTATGGATGGACGATATCCGGCATTACCCGATGGCTTGCCGTATCGGGCAGCGTGGCGGCTGCAATCGCCGGGGCGTTTCCCCCGCTTGCTGGACGAATCTCGATCATACCGAACTGGGTGGACTTCGAACTCGTTGGACGTGTTGAACGCAATGAGGCCCGCCGTCGCCTGGGCGTCGGCAGACGGTATGCGGCAGCCGTTATCGGGCAGATTACACCGCTCAAACGCCAGGATTTGTTCCTTCGGGCGGCGGCCAAGGTTCTCGGGGATTTTCCGGAGCTGGATCTTCAACTGATGATCATTGGTGCGGCCGAATACAAGGACAGGGATTACGAAGCCTCGCTCTGCGCGCTGGTACAGGACCTCAACCTGGGTGATCGTGTTTCTTTTGAGGGATACAGGAATGATGTGAGGGAACTATACCGCGGAATTGATATTGTTGTGGTTCCATCGGAAAACGAGGGGTTTTCGCTGGTGATTGCCGAAGCAATGGCGGCCGGATGTGCGGTAGTTGCATCGGCTGAGGGCCCAATGCAGGAATTGATTGCCGACGGTCAAACGGGGGTACTTGCACGTTCGGGTGATTCGGACTCATTCGCTGCGGCGATTGCTATGCTGCTGACCGATTCCAAACTGCGCGGTAAAATGGGGGAAGCCGCATCGGCATCGACGAAAGACCGCTTTGACAGGGATCGTCTGTTGGGTCGAATCGAAGCAATTTACCAGGGTCATAAAGAACGCTGACGCACGCGCAGTCAATACGGCTTGTCCAGGTAATGATACGCCCTGGCGTGAACAAGCCCGCGCACGAGCATCGGCTCAAGTCCCCTCGGCGTCATAAGACCTTCGCGTTTTGCAGCCGCATCCGAATCCTCATCTTTCATCGTCAGCGCCAGAAACCAGCTTCGGCCATTTTTTCGGTCGTGCTCCTCCAGTATCCGCTGCTGCTTTTCTGCTAGTTCGTTTTCACCAAGTTTTTGGAGCAGAACGATATTATACGCGCGCGTGATAAGCGACCTTGGATACGAAGCCAGGCACTCATCGATAAGCTGCTGTGCGCGGGCAGTATCGCCCGTCGCTTCGTACAAAAAAGCCAGAACCAGAAATGTGTACGGTCGGCTGTAGCCATGCATTAATGCATACTCGGCGTGTGGAATACCTTCGGCCGGGCGTTTCATCTGGTAGAGCAGGAGTGCGAACCCAAGATGCGCTCCGGAGTTTGCGGGATCGTAATGGAGCACCTGGCGGTATCTGCGTTGAACCGAGTCATTGAATGACTGGGATTCGAGGCTGTAACGAAAATCGTTCTGGCTTTGAGTCTTCTGGCTTGCCAATACATTCTGAGCCCGGAACAGCATTGCTCCGGAAACAACGATCAATGCGGATAACAGTCCTATGGCCGCGGCCTTGGGAAAACGAAAATTTGAAATCTGTTGCTCGCTCGTGTTGGTTTCTCTGAGCGCAGCCGCACACCCGATTGCGGCGATACAGGCTGTGATGAAACCTCCGGGAGCGAACCTGAAAGAAAATGCGCTCATCGCGGAGCTGATACCGAAGGCCGTCAGTCCAGCCAGCGCGCCGATTGCCCATACCGATTGATCAGAACTACGCGCCCGCCATAATGTACGTAAAACCCCAAACCAGAATGTTGCAAACAGCAGGATTCCGATCAGGCCGAGTTCGGCGAAAATCTGTAGATATTCGTTGTGAGCCTGCGGGCTGCGTAATTCGTCGAAGTCTTCCGCTTCAGACGCCTGCGCGATGCGAGCGTAAAGAGGGTTTTCGACAAACGACCGGCGCGCCTCTCCGTACTTTGCCGAAAATCCGCCCTGGCCTACGCCCATTACCGGATTGTGTCTGATCATTTCCAGCGTCGTAAACCACTTGGTCAACCTGCTGGTCAGTCCGATATCCGTAACGTGGCCGACAGAGGCCGTTCGTATCTCGAATGCGCTGCGAAGCCGCTCGATAAAATAATCCCGTTTGAACATCAGCGGACCGGTCAGAAAAAGCACCGCGGCCGCTGCGACTGCTATGACCCTCCAGCGTTCGGCGGGTTTAAGCCATCCGCGCAGCAGCGCCACGCCGACGAGCACGAATGCGACCAGAATCCCCAGCATTGCACCGCGCCTTAATGTAAGCACTATTGCCGCCCCGCCGGCAGCAGCAGTTGCTATGGAAATCAACGCTATCGCACGACTGCGGTTGGTCACGTATACAACAATCTGCAGGGGGATTATCAGAGCGAGCAATTCGGTAGTGATGCCGTGGCTGAAAAACACCCCGAACATCTCGTTGCCGTACAATCGATATTCGTAGGCTTGTGAAATTGACAGGATCAGGGCAAGCGCAGTCAGGGCATAATACAATCTACCGGTTCCCGATTGCGTAAGCGTGAGCAAACCTGTGCCGAAAAAAACGGTGAATGCAAACCAGACGCTTGCAACACGAACCCCTTCAGCCCAGTCGGGAGCCCAGATCAATGAGACGGTCTGCCAAAGCAGGAACAGGGCAAGCGGCGCGAAAATCTGGATTTGTCGGCGAGTGGGTTCGAGATGCGGTCTGTAAAGTGCGATCGCCGCAATGCCGAGCGCAAGCAGCGCAGTCGTCGTCCACCCCATCGCCACTTCGAGGGTGGCATTGCCCGGATAGGCCAGATCCGGAATTATGAAGAAGTTGGGCGTAAGCGCAATAAACGGGAGCAAAAGAAGCGCCCATTCCGGAATTCTGGGACCGATTCCGGCGCTTCGGCGGATTTGTGAATCAGATTTGCGACTCACCGTCCTGCTTTAACTCCGATTTTGTTTCCGAGGATGCCGGGACGGTCCGCGCAGGCCGCCGCTTTCGAGTGAAGGTAGTCGCCTTGGCGGGAACTATTTCGAGCGCTCCGTCGCAGCTTGTTTCCGATGCGCCGACCGATTGTCGTGCAGGAGCGGGTTTACCGGCGCCGGTTTTCTTGGGAGCCGATTTTTGCGCTGCAATACCGGCTGCGGGAAGCAGCATCAGGCAAAGGACAAGCATCAATCTGAGTAATAGCGAACCTGGCATATCCCTGTCTCTCCGCGCCCCCGTTTTCGAGAGCAAAACATTGCGCCCTTCGCTAAATCAATTCACGTGAGATCGGGTTAGAAATCAGAGATAACGGAACAAACGAAATGAAACCAAAATTACGGAAAAGTTGAATATTTTCGTAGTTTCCGTCTTATTTCGTTTGTTCCGTTATCTCTCTCCCGTGTCACGCTGTGCACCAATCTCGCAAGATCGATTTAACGGCATAAAGCCTGTACCTGAAAGATTGTACCGGAACGATCGGGTATCGTAAACCTTCAGGACGCCGAATCAGGTTTCAATAGCGGAGGTCTCGCGCGCGGATTTAGCGTGAGTAGATGCTTGCCAAGCCCCGGTTCGTCTCATATAATGCCCGGCGACTTCGACCAAGTATTCGCGGGCATAAATTTTGGGAAACAATGCCGGGGGTATCCTCCAGATCCAACTCCGGCCCAGCGCAGCAAGTAATCTCGATGGGCGTCGACTCCGCTAATCTGCAACTCGCCGTGTGTACCTGGTGCGGCGGGACGGGCTGGGAGATGGTAGACGGCAAAGGTGTTCGTCCCTGCCGCTGCCGGATCAGCGAGAGGCGAAATCAGTTGCTGGCTGCTGCAAGGATTCCAAAGCGCTACGAGGCCTGCTCGATGGATAACTACATCCCTCAGGGATCCCCACGTTCCCAGGAATTTCTTTCACAGGCCTACGCTTTGCGAGACGCCAAAAATTTTGTCGACGAGTACCCGATTGTCGACCACGGAATAGTCTTTTTCGGTCCGTGCGGAGTCGGGAAGACTCACCTTGCTACTGCGATACTGCGCGCGCTGGTGATCAATAAGGGTGTAAATTGCCTTTTTTACGACTTCCGTGATCTTCTGAAGGCGATACAGGACAGCTATAATCCGGTGTCGCAAACCTCGGAATCCCGCGTGCTTGCTCCCGTATTCGAAGCCGAGGTTCTCGTCCTCGACGAACTTGGCGCATCCAAACCTACCGACTGGGTGCGGGATACGATGACGCAGATTGTCAATACGCGATACAACGACAAAAAAATTACCATCATCACCACCAACTTCGTCGACGAACCCGAAAATCCCCAAGAAGAATCGCTGACCGACCGCGTCGGCGTTCGCCTGCGCTCCCGCCTTTACGAAATGTGCAGGAATATCTGTATCAAGGGGCAGGACTACCGAATGATTCTGCAGGAAAATCGAGGCCGCAGGTTCTGAACGCCCGGCCTTGTTTGCATTCGACATCGCAAACAGCGTGCTTTGCTCAACAAAGTACTTGTCGAAATATCAGGAAAGGGGTAAAATTCGCGTCATGAATGGAGCGTCGCCGCTGCGTCGTGCGAGTGAGGCCGAGGGCAACCCGCCGGCGCTGCATGCTCGGGCGATGGAGAATCTGCGCTTCATCCGCGAGACGATGGAGCGGGCCGGATCCTTTACGGCAGTGCCGGGCTGGGGTGGGATCTGGATCGGAGCAACGGCGGGCGTTGCAGCATTGCTGGCCGGATATACGGCGGAGATGGCGAGGTGGCGAACCGTCTGGCTGTTGGAGGCGTTGCTGGCGGTGACGATTGGCGCGATATCGATGCGGCGGAAGGCGGCGCGGGCCGGAATCAAGCTCTGGTCGGGGCCGGGACGCAAGTTTACACTGAGTCTTGCTCCGCCGCTTGCAGCAGGAGCCGTGCTTTCGGTCGTGCTTGCCGGCGCGGGCGCCTGGGATGCCTTGCCCGGTCTATGGCTGCTTTTGTATGGTACGGGCGTTGTAACGGGCGGAGCATTTTCCGTGCGCATCGTTCCGCTGATGGGGTGTTGTTTTATGGCGCTCGGCTGCGTGGCGCTGTTTGTGCCCGATCCCTGGCCGGAAATCCTGATGGGGGTCGGCTTCGGAGGACTTCATATCGGTTTCGGTGTGGTTATTGCAAGGAGGTACGGTGGCTAAATCTACGGCACGACAATCAGAGCGTACTCTTAAACCTCGTACCGGTGTGAAGGCAATCCGGGGATTGCGCGCCGCGGAAAAGGCGCCGGAACTCGATAACCTGATTCACGAAAGAATGAGGCTCGGAATAGTCAGCGCGCTTGCGGCAAACGAATCGCTCACTTTCAGTGAATTGAAGGACCTGCTCAAGACTACCGACGGAAACGTTAGCGTGCACGCGCGCAGGCTCGAAGAAGCCGAATATATCGAATGCTCAAAATCCTTCGACGGGCGGATTCCTCGCACCGAGTATCGCCTGACGGCGCAGGGACGTGCGGCGCTCGGACGTTACCTCGACCATATGGAAGCATTAATACGCGCCGCGCGGGTTCGCTGAACGCTGTATCGCGCGCCGGATACCAATGAATATAATGAAATACGCGCCGGAGATCGTCGACGCTGCTACCGGGGTTAATATAGAGGAGAGTTCACACATGTACGAGCGAGCCGCCCTGAAGGAGTACGAAAGTATCGCCTGGAAAGCGACGCATCATCTGCTTCAGGTGACGACAGAAGAGCCGCTGGCTTTTATCGATCTGACCGAACAGGTCACAGCACTCGTGCGATCTGCAGGAATTCAGATCGGAGCAGTACACCTGCAGACTTTGCATACCACGACTGCGATTGTCGTAAACGAACATGAGCCGCTGCTGCACTGCGATATGAAAAAGCTGCTCGATCGCCTTGCCCCGGAAACCGATGACTACGACCACGATAATCTCGCTATCCGCACTGTAAACCTGGTTCCAGATGAGCGCCGAAACGGGCACGCTCATTGCCGCGCGATGTTTTTTCGAACTTCGGAAACGATTCATATCGTAGACGGCGCGCTCCATCTCGGACGTTGGCAGCGCATATTTATGCTCGAACTCGACGGACCGCAATCGCGCCGTGTTTCGGCCATGATCATGGGCCAGTAAGACAAAAACCGCTGAAGACGCTGATAAGGAGAAAGAGAGATAACGGAACAAACGAAATTAGACGGAACAAACGGAAATAATCAACTTTTCCGTAATTTTCGGTTCATTTCGTTTGTTCCGTTATCTCTCTTTCTCCTTATCAGCGTCTTCAGCGGTTTTTTTTGGTCTCCTGTTATCGACCCACTTTCAAACGAACTCCGCCTCTAAAAAGCCTGGGCGCGCCGATGGTTTCTATGGGCGTTCTCCCGACGGCATAGACCTCGTCGAGCGCATTCTGTATGGCGACGAATATCTCAACGCCTTGCGCGATTCGCCTCGATGCCAGCAGATCCACCAGAGCAAAAGAGCCAAGCGCGAGGCGGTTCTGATCGTCGTCAAACTGGCGGCCGGAAGCGCGGAATTGAAGCGCCGCCGTAAAATATCCCGGATTCGAGTACGTCGCCTGCAAGGTAAACTGATGTCGCGGCGCCTGCGGAACCCATAGCCCTTTCAGTCGTGCATCCTGCGGCGCGGAAAGTACCACTGCGTCCGAATACAGATATCCGGCCGACAACTGCCAATCTCGCGCAGGTCTCCATTCCGATTCCAGTTCCAGGCCCCGCGACCTCGTCCGGCCCAGGTTTCGGCGTTGTCTGGTAATCAGCGTGGGAGTTGCAGAAAGTGTGAAATTCGAAATCGGATTTACGGTTTCGGTCCAGTAATAGGCTCCGCGTATTACCCCGCGTCCCGCGATTTTCCAGCCGAATCCGGCCTCGCCGCCCGTCAACCGCTCGGCCATCAGGTTTTCATTCCCCTGTGTAATCGTATCGCCAACCCTGAAAGACCGATACAGTTCATTCAACGTTGGCGCGCGGAAAGCCCTGTAGCCTGAAGCTCGAAGCGAGAAGCTTTCGTTTGCCTGATATAACAATGCAATCCTGGGGCTGAAGGCGTCGGTAGATCTTTGGGAGAAAAACGTAGGCCGAACGACTCCGGTTGCAAGCGTTTTTTCGATCGAATACGCCGAAGAATCGCGCCACTCGTCATAACGGGCGCTTGCGGAAAGTTGCAGTTTCGATGTGAGCGAAACGATATCCTGAAAGAAAAATCCGAAACGGCGCTGGCGCCCGCCTGCGCTGACAAAAGTCGTAGCGCGTCCCGCCGCAAAGCCTTCTTCATCGCTCGATCCGCGAACTCCGCGCAGGTCCGTTCCCGCCACAAGCAGATGCCTGCCCGAAAAGTTGCGCGTCCAGTTTATTGAAAATCCGGCATCCTGAGACGGCACGGCCTGCAGACGCGTGATGGTTTCGGTTGCGCGTCCGGCTGCAACGGCGGTGAAGTTCTGATGGAATCGCTGACGGTTGGCGAATACCGCAATCGACCATGTGCTGCCGTCGGATGTCGCTCCACGATAACCCGCCGCAACCGACTCCGTAGCTGTATCGTTCCGCTGTATGAGGGTGCCGTTGTTTCGGTCTTCATCGAACAGCGAGCCGCGCACGTAGATCGAATGCGTCGCATCGGATTCGTTCGCTGCGCCAAAGAATCTGCTGGCCCGCAAAGTCAGCAGGTTATGGCGCGATGCAGCAGGAGCGTCAGTCGCCCCGCGCTGGTTCGGCGCAATAATGAAGTATCCGTCGGTGCGATAGGTTTCACCCGTGAGCATCGCGCCCCATCGTTTCCACGAGCCTCCGGCAATGAAGTTGAAATCCACAGTGCGGCGATTTCCATACGATGCTTCGGCTTCCATTACGGCGGCGCTCGGCGTCCGCGTCAAAACGTTGATTACTCCGCTGAGCGCGTCCGAGCCGTAAAGATCTGAACCGCCGCCGCGCACAACTTCTACGCGCTCGACAGCCGCTCGCGGAACCCGATCCCAGTAAACCCATCCGCCGAACGCATCGTTGAGCGGCAGGCCGTCTGTAAGCACAAGCGTGCGACTTGCGCCGCTTGCGCCTGCGCCGCGTAGCGAAACACCCTGAGTGGTCGGATTGGCGACGACGCTGCTGGACCTGCGGAATATGCTGAATCCGGGCACCTGGCGCAGCAGGTCATCCAGGGTCTGCGCCGCAGAGTTCCCGGCCTGAGCCGCGTCCAGCACTGTCACGCTTGTCGGCAAATCCTCTATGCGTCGCTCTACTCTTGCGGGGGTAACCGTCATCACTTCGGGTAAGGCCGATGCTTCGAGAACAAAGTCTATCGGGCCGTGTAGGGAATTAACGTCGATCCGTAATTCCCGCGACCGTGCGGCAAATCCTGGTGCTTCGACTCTGATGCGGTAGCTTCCGGGCGCTAGTTGCAACGTGTAACGCCCTTCATTGTCGGAAGCAGTACGGAAAGAAGCGTTTCCGGCGCCCGTAGCCTGTATGGTGGCCCCGGCGATTGAGTCGCCGCGCTGGTCCGTTACGCGCCCGGTAACCGTTTGGTGCTGCGCATAAGCCGGTGTGCAGCAAAACAGTACGAAAAAAATCGCGCACACAAACGGGACAGCGGTGAGAGCACGGACCCTGACCGGGTATCCGGAAACCGGTTTCGAGTTGATTGAATTCGAGGAGGCGGCGAAGCTGTTGCGCATCAGGATTTCAAATTCTAACTGTGTCATTCCAGTGCGGACCTTTTAATCAAACCACACGATGTTGGGACATAAGAGAGAGATAACGGAAAAAACGAAATGAGACGGAACAGACGGAAGTATTCAGCTTTTCCGTGATTTTCGTTTTTGTTTCGTTTGTTCCGTTATCTCTCTTGCTGTCTCCCGCTTTGTACCAATCTCCAGTGGATCGGATTAATTGTGGATATTCGCGAAAGATTCCCCGATAATCTTCGCCCGGCGAACAAAATGCAAGCCATCAAGTTGAACCTGGGGAGATTGGCGGCTGTATGACAAAACGCTGGGCGAGCGCGCTGGTGGGGCTGTTTTTTTTACTCACTCTGGTCAGCGCTGTAGCCATCGGGTCAAGAACAATCAAATCGGTTGCAGGGCTGAGTCGCGCAAGCGATCCCGGCTGGCGCGCAAGCGCATTCGATCGCAGGGTGAGACTCGTACACATCCGCGAGGATGGGCCGGCTGCCGGTAAACTCCAGGTCCGCGACATTCTCATCGAGATTAACGGGCTCGAACTCAAAAGCCCGTTTCAGGCCGCTGCATTTTTTGAACATATGCGTCCGGGAAGCACCTATACGGTACTGGCGGAGCGCGACGGACGACGGTTTGAGCTTGTACTTGAAACGGAAGCGATTCCCAGAACTCTGGTAGCACTGCTGCCGCTGGCTACGATTATACTTCCAGCGATCTTTCTTCTTACTGGACTTGCAGTTTTCCTGCTGAGGCCGGAAGAGAAATCGGCTTTGCTGCTGGCATTGATGTTCGGCTGTGCGGGGTCATTGTTTATCTCCGGGTCGTATTCAGGATTCCCGGTCTGGCTGGGCGGGATTCTTGTTCTGGCATCGCTCGGAGCAAGTTTTTTCTGGCCCATTTTCTTCCATTTCTTCCTCGTATTTCCCGATGAGTCGTTGTCGCCCGTGCTGAAGCGGTTGCCTCGTTTCGAATACCTGCTGTATTTGCCGCATCTGCTCATCAATCTCCCTTATGTAGTCGTGTGGGACTGGATGCGAATGCGTTCGGAGGAAGAAGCGATTCATCTGGCGGGGCAATATGGCTGGATCGGGCTGGCCGTCATCGGATTACGTGTCCTGTATATAATCGGCGGACTCGTATCGCTGCTGGCCAACTACCGTGGAGCAAACAAACTGCTGCGAAGGAAAATGCGCGTGATCGTCGCGGGCAGTCTTGGCGCCTGCTTGCCGATGACGTTGCTGATCGCAGGGGAATTGCTGCTGCCCGACAGGACTCTCAGCGAAGGAATACTGCTTTGGATGGCGCTGGCTTCATTTTCCGCCTTTCTTCTTTTCCCGATTTCGTTTGTTTATGCAATAGCACGGCATCAGGTGATTCCGGTCAGGCTCATACTGCGGCGCGGCGTGCGGTACCTATTTGTAGCGCGCGGTTCGATTGCGCTTGAACTGATCGCTGTAGGTCTGGTGCTTACGGTGCTGCTGGACACGCTTTTTGACTGGTTTGCAACTCGGCGCGTGTGGGTAGCTGTTATCTCAGGTTTGGTTGCAATTGCGGTGTGGCAGGCGACCAGGTACCTGCATCATCGCGTTATTGCACCGATGATCGACCGGCGTTTTTTCCGTCAGGCGTACAACGCTCAACAGATATTATCGGATCTGGGGCAGGCGTTGCGCGGTGCGGCGGAGCTTAACGAACCGGCGCTGGTGCGCATTTGCGAGACGATCCGCAAGGCGCTCAACGCCGATACCGTGACGCTTTTCCTGCGCGACGAATCGAAATTGCAGTTCCGGTGCACAGTGTTGTCCCAGCATCTCGGTGCGGAAAATCTCGTGCTTACGGGCGCCGAATCTCTGAGTCTGCCTAATGAAAGCTTCGTCATTCGCTGGTTTTCCGGCACGACGCGGCCGCTCAGAGTGGATTTCAGCGACCCTCATTCGTGGGCGCGCGCACTTGTTACAGCCGAATCGATGAAATTTCCCGAGCGTGAAGGTTCGAGCGAGGTCCTGAAGCAGATACGTGCAGCGCTGCTGCTTCCCATTGCATCGAAAGATGAACTTTTGGGAGTGCTTGCACTCGGCCCCCGGCTGGGCGACCTGCCGTACTCGCGCGAAGACGAACATCTGCTGATGGCCGTAGCCTGGCAACTCGGTTATGCCATCGAAAACGATCATCTCGTTCGTCGCAAGGCTGAAGAACAAAGATTGCGGCGCGAGATCGAGTTTGCAACCGAAGTGCAGAAGCGCCTGTTTCCGCAATCATTGCCGTCGTGTTACTCCCTGGATCTGGCCGGAGTATGCCATCCCGCGCGCGGCATCGGCGGAGATTACTATGACTTTCTTCAACTCGGGGACGGACGCATAGGAATAGCAGTCGCAGATGTTTCCGGGAAGGGACTATCAGCGGCGCTGCTGATGTCCACCGTGCAGGCGTCGTTGAGGACGCAGACGTCTATGGCCGGAGGGCGGATAATAGACCTCGTGGCGTCGATGAACAGATTGTTGTGCGAATCTACGGATACCAGTCATTACGCAACCTTCTTTTACGCCGAATACGAAGAATCCACGCAAACGCTTGTTTACGTCAATGCCGGGCATAACCCGCCCCTGCTCGTTCGCGCCGGTGCGGATATGAGCGCGGGTGGGCGCCCGATGCGCACTACGGCTGCTGCAGGAACAACCCTGCTTCTCGAAACCGGAGGGCCGGTCATCGGATTGCTCAGCGATTGCAGCTATGAATGTGAACGGATTGAAATAAGGCCCGGCGACATTTTACTGGCTTATACGGACGGCGTGAGCGAGGCGAGCAATCCCGAGGATGAAGAGTTTGGAGAACAGCGAATGGTGGAAATCGTATTGTCAAGTGCGTACTTGCCCGCCGCGGAAATTGGGCGCCGGATCGTCGCCGCAGTTCGCGACTGGTGCAGGGATGCGCCGCAGCACGACGATCTTACCCTCGTGATCGTAAAAGCAAGGTGAACAGGCGATCCTGGAGAGATAACGAAACATACGGGAAAATTTGCTGATCCGTTTGTTTCGTTTTATTTCGTCTGTTCCGTTATCTCTTTTTCATCACTTCTTCATGGTCATGAAGTCAGCAATCGCTGGATTTCGTCCGCGTATTCCCGAGCAAGGGCCTGATCCTGCGTTGTACCAAGTAGGGCTGCTGCCGCGGCCGAGAACAGCCACTGAAGTTCGCGCTCCGTTTGGCTCGTAGGCGCGAGCCGGAGATTCATCTGGACTCGGCTCATATCCACCGGTATGCCGAGCGTTCGCCGATTGATCGGCGAAAGATGGAAATAAAGCGTTCCGGCGAATCCGGTCGCATCGGTGGCTTCGGTTCGCGGAAGGTCCGGATTGGCCTGCGGTCCAAGCCTGCGCGTTGCGAAGCGAGCCGGAGCCGGCGGCGCTGCCCCGATGCCGGCCTGTACGGACGCGAGTGTTGCGCGCACACTTTTCGCCGAGAGCGGCGACCGGCCTTTTCCGGTTATAGCAACATCCCCGGTAATTTCCAGCTTTCCGTCCGTGACTGCAACGGATGCGGGAATAAAAGCCACTTTGTATCTGTTTACGCCCAATTCGATGCTGCCGCGAAATTCACGTTCCGCAGCAAGAAAGTGAATCGAGTGGAGCTTACGCACCGCGCCTGTTGTTGCTCTCTGCGTCATAAATTCCCTCGTTTCATCTCTGCGGACATATACTCGCAGGCGCGCATTGTAAGCGCGAGTATTGTAAGCGTCGGGTTCTGATTGGCAGAATTGACGAACGCGGCCCCGTCCGTGACGAAAACATTGGGGCAGTCCCAGACCTGATTGTATTTATTGAGTACGGATTTCTTCGGATCGTCTCCCATCCTTGCAGTGCCGAGTTCGTGGATTATCCTTCCCGGCGCGGTTATCTGACCTCCTGCCGAAATCATTTCCGCACCTGCTGCGCGCAGTATCTCTTCAGTAGCGCCGGCGGCGTCTTTCGCCATTTCACGTTCGTTGTCCGAATGCTGAATATGGACCTTAAGTACGGGAATGCCCCAGGCATCCACTACACCGCCCGGATCGATTTCGACGAAGTTATCAAACCGTGAAAGCATGCTTGCGCGCACGGTTGTGAATACTGGCGTTAGATATCGCCGCCGAACCTGCTGCTTGAACTCGGACCCGAATCCGTCTATGCCGCGTGCAACGCCGGGAAACATTCGCTGGCCTGAGCTGCATTCAAACCCATAACCCCTAAGGAACTTCGGATGTCGTGTCTTGTCATCCAGATTCTGAAACCGGGGAATGAACAGTCCGGCAGCCTTGCCGTCTTCGTTTACCGATTCACGATCTCCAAGCGTGGGGAAAACGCCGAATCCGTTAATACCGCCGAAATGGTCTACGAGATAATGACCGAGCACGCCCGAAGAATTGCCGAGACCTGTCGGATGCTGCCGCGATCTGGAATTCAACAGCAGGCGCGTGGATTCAAGCGTAGAAGCCGCGACGATTACTACTTTGCCGAACGCCTCGTATTCGCGGTGCGTCAGGCGATCGACGTAGGCTACGCCCTTGGCCTTCGCCGTGTTCGTATCGATGATAATGTGACGAACTACGGAATTGGGCCGAAGCGTCATCTTTCCGGTTGCAGCGGCAACAGGAAGCGTAGAGGAGACGGAGCTGAACATCGCGCCGACATCGCATCCGTCGCCGCAGTGACCGCAATAGTGGCACAGTGCGCGTCCGTAGCGCTGATGGTGGGCCTTAACGCCCGTGAGCATTGCCACGCGCGAGGTTATGGCCGCGCGGCCGAGCTTTTCCGCACCGCGCCGCAGCAACTGCTCGCCGCAGGTAAGTTTCATCGGCGGCAGAAACTTTCCGTCGGGTTGATACCATAGGCCGTCGTTGTTCCCGCTCACACCGATGAATTCCTCGGCGCGGTCGTAATAGGGTTCGATTTCTCCGTAGCTGATTGGCCAGTCGACATCGAATCCATCGTGGCTGGCAGCCTTGAAATCGAGATCGGAAAGACGCCAGGACAGCCGCCCCCAATGCAGCGTTTTGCCTCCGACTATTCTGGCCCGCACCCAAAGAAACGGTTTCCCGGGATCGGTTGTATATGGGTGTTCCGTGTCCTTGATGTAAAAATGGCGGCTGAAGTCGCCGGCCGTATCCTGCATCCATTGTTCGTTTTGCTTCCACCCCGGAGGCCCGAAGCCGCGATACATCGCTTCATACGGCCATTTGTGCGATGAAAAATCGCGCTGTGGATTTACCGGGGGCCCGGCTTCCAGTACCAGTACGGTATGCCCGCGCTCGGTAAGTTCCTTCGCCGCCATTCCGCCGGCGGCTCCGGAGCCGATTATCACTGCGTCATAGACCCTTCTCGCTTGCAAGATGCCTCCGCTGGATTAGATGGTTGCAGGAAAGTGCCTTGGAAAACACGAACCCTAAAATACCGGTTTTTCAGTCGCCAGTCACGGAAGATTCCCGGTTTTCGTGAAACCGTCAGGTTCTGAAATCCGTCTCACTCATTGTTGCGCACGCATTGAGGGTTGCCGCACTTGCATCGAATTGGCTGAGGCTATTATGATTCGCGGCGGCGGGATTGGTACAAAGCGTGAGATAGAGGGAGAGATAACGGAATAAACGAAATGAAACGAAAATTACGGAACGGTTGAATCTTTCCGTCTGTTCCGTCTTCTTTCGTCTGTTCCGTTATCTCTCTGTTATGTCCGGTACAGAATGGTTGATGATACCCGGCACGAATTGAGAATTGAGATAGTTGGGCGCAATGAATTCTGGCGCAAGGCGTTTGGCGTCGAATGGGAGTATCAGTATCCGGATAGGCCGCTGACGCAGGATACGCCAGGGTTTTATCGCGTTCCGAAAGCGTGGTTGGAGGATCTGGAAAGGGTTGCCGGGCAGTGTTTCTCAAGAGTGTTGCTTGCGCCGAGCGATCCCGGACGAAGACGGATTTTCGGTATGTTTCGCTTGCGGCCGGGCGAGTAAGAGTAAGGAAAGCTGGAAGTCGATTTTAATGGAGAGGGAATAAAGCATATGGGGCATCGGTTGACAAAAGTGGTTTTTGCAGCGCTGGCTGTGGCCGCGATCATCGGCAGTTCGTCGGGCATCAACGCCTATCCGCCGTTTCTGCGTCAGGCAAAACAATTGGGCGTGGCGACTCCGGAGGCTGATTGCACGTTTTGCCATCTTGAGAAGGAGGGCGGCGAGGGTTGGAACGATCGCGGCAAATTCCTGATTGCCGAGAAAGAAAAACGGCAGGCCGAGAGAATCGAAATAGCCTGGCTGAAGGAATACAAGCCATCTGATGGCTCCGCCGCGGGTTCAGAGAACTCAAACGGCGAGAAGGGCAAGGAAAGCGAAAAGGATCCGAAAAAACCGAAGGACCCTCTTCGGCGGTAACATCTCTTGACATTGCATTCAACCAGGTCATAGAGTCTGAAGAAACATTCCCGGAAATGTTCCGTTTCAGATTTGATGGGGGACCAGACATGTCGGATGAGAAAACCGGACTATCGCGGCGCGAAGCGATAAAAGGACTGGCTGTCGGTATAGGTACGGCCGGCAGTTTGCCGATTCTTCACCAGAATGTATTGGCCGGGCAGGATCACGCTCGCCATACACAGGCGGGACAGGCGGCAGCAAAAAAGGTTGAGCCGCCGAAATTTTTCAATACCGGGCAGATGGCGCTGATCGCCACGATTTCCGAACTGATCATCCCGACGGACGATCATTCACCGGGTGCGATTGCGGCCGAAGTCCCGGCATTCATCGATCTTATGATCAGTGAGTCTCCGGCCGAGACCAAAAAGCTGTGGACCGACGGGCTGGATGCCATGGACCATATGAGCCGCGAAAAATTCCAGGTCGAGTTCAACAAGGCAACCTCGGCGCAGCAGACAGAAATCCTGACCGCGATCAGCCGCAACGAGCGAACCCCCCAAACGCTCGAAGAACGCTTCTTTCGCGCAATAAAAAACCTGACCATCGACGGTTATTACACTTCCGAAATCGGCATCCACAAGGAACTCCAGTACAAGGGCAATACCTACCTCAAGGAGTTCAAGGGCTGCACCCACCCGGAACATATAAACGGGTGATCGCAACTGCGCCGGTTCGGTTACAGTTTGTATCTTCTCAGGATCGCAAAAGTATAGATTTCGGCGGCAAGAGCCATAACGCCGCGCACGATCATCAGGGGCGCGAGTCCGAACCTCTGAAAGATAAGGCCCGCGATCTGCGGGAAGATCAGGTCAGATGAGTCAACGCCGGTTTCCAGTATGCTCATCGTGCGGCTGCGGTTTGCAAGATTATAACTCGATACCTTCGCCGCCACTGCGCCCCACGTCGGCTTGAAGGCCGCCTTCCCGATTTCATCGAGTGCGCGGGCAACACCCAACAGAACGCCGAAAATCGCGCTTGCGCTGTAATATGTAGTCATCCAGAAAATTATCGAAGTTATCAGGTTGATTACGGATCTGATCGAAAGCACTTTGCCCGAACCTATACGATCCGCCACCCACCCGAAGAAAGGTCCGAATACCAGAGGAATTACCATCTCCGCCGCGATCTTGATCCAGAAAAGCGCTTCTGCCGTTACCGACAACTTTACTGCAAGCAGCAGGAAGAAATTCCCTGCAACCAGATACCCGGGCGCCGTGATTGCAGTTCCCAACAGCGCGAATGCCCAGATATTCGGCGCCTTTATTTCAGCGGAACCGGCTCGCACATCGATCCTGCTTGCAGCATCAGCTTTCTTCTTCTTCGATTTGTCCTTCTTCTTTTCCTTGATGAATACGGCAACGAGCACTATGGAGCCCGCAGAAAGAATCGTTGAAAGCAGCAGCACTATGACGATAACGCGTTGCAGCGCCGAACGATCCACGATTTCCGGGAGCTTGTCGAGCGGTATTTCGCCGTAGCGCATCGGGCGCTCCTCGACGCGCAGAAGCCTGCGATTTGTATTTGCCGGATCGATGACGGATTCAGGCGCCGCCGCTCCGAGAACTTCAACGATTTCTCGCCCCGGTTTTGCCGAGTCTTCGATCACAGCTACGCGAACGTTTGCGGTCTGCGCCGCCAGATAAATCGCAAGCAGCATCGGAATCAGCCACAGCGCAACCGATTCGCCTATGCTGCCCGAAGTGGATTTTGTTGTCGTATACCACGAATACGCCTTTGCAATATGGCCTTCGTCCGTATTGTCGGCGATCATCGCCGATGCCGACGGGCCTTTTGCGGAATCGGCGATGCCCCGGATTGCGCTTGCTATAAACAGAATGGGCAGGGTCGCGAAAGCGTATATCAGGCTGACTATCGTGCGGATGACGAGTGACAGGATAAATATGCGCTTCTTTCCATACCGATCCGCCAGAGTCCCGAAAACCGGCCGCAACAGCAGCGGCACTACGTCCTGTATGAGTCCAAGCGCGAGTACTGCACGAATATCCAACCCGAACACAAGCAGCGCATAAAGTGGTACTACGGTCTTGACCAGCCCTCCCGACACCCGCGACAGGAACGCTTCCGCCATTAACGCAACGACAACAGCATTGAACGTGCCGCGGCCTTTGTCCTCGACTTGCGCCACTACCGAGGGAAGTGCGGTTTCACCCGTAGGCGTCGGCGCAGGTGCTTGCGGAACCACTACGGGTCTGATCGGCAGAATGCCGGTAGCACGCTGGATTACGTTGCCCAGAATTCCGCCTTTGACTCCGGTTACGGCTTCGAATTCTGCGGCAAGATGCAGCGCGGTTGGCGGTCGGCGCGAAGGGGCTTTAGCAAGGGCGCGGCTAACAACTGCATTTACGCTTTCGTCCAGATCGGGTCTCCCGGTTTCGGCCAGATCCGGGATCGAGGCATTGATGTGCTGGTCGGCGATGTCGTAGCGAGTCGCCGCGTCGAAGGGCGGAATACCCGTGAGCATTTCAAAAAGTATGACGCCGAGGGAGTAGACATCTGCGCGGGAATCCAGTTGCAACCCCTGCCATTGTTCGGGCGACATATAGCGTGCATCCCCGAATTCGCTTGCAGCGTCGGCCATTGTTACCCCGCCGCTGACGCTGCGGTCGAGTTTTGCAAGGCCCGAGTTGCTGACCTTTACTATTTCCTGACCATCGGGGGTTTGTTCGAGATGTATGGATTCAGGGCGCAAATCGCGCAGCACTATGCCCGACAAATGAGCCGCATGTACCGCACCGCATATCTGGTTGAAAATGCTTGCAACGCGCGGCAGCGTCAGGCCCCGCTCCCTGCGTATCAGGTCGCGAAGTGTTCTGCCGGAGAGCAGTTCTTCGACAATGTATACAGTTCCGTCGGTAGAGACTATGAAATCATAGATCTGAACAGCGTTGGGGTGGCGGATTCGCGCGGCAACGAGCGCCTGACGTCGAAAGCGTTCCAGCGCCTCGGCATTGTCTACAAGCGCGGGATTGAGCACCCGCACCGCGACCGTATCCCCGAGTGCGATTCGGCGCGCGCGATAGAGAGCACCGAGGCTGTCCTGACCGAGCAGTGATTGGAGTTCGTACCGACCGTCCAGCACCCTTCGTTCGCTCGAATCCGACTTTAAGGCTTCGTGTTGCGGTTGCTTAGGAGTCAGTAGCGACTGCACGGGCGGCGACTGCGGAGGACGCTGCGTCGGCAACGGCACTGCTGGACGCGAAGGCGGTGTTTGCGCGCCGGGTTGAGGTGCGGGTGCGGGCGGTGTGTACGGGGGATTGTATTGTTGTGGCGTTTGTGATTGACGAGATTCGCTTTGACGCAGTGTAAACGTCATGCGCGTCCGCCCGATCAGTACCGAGTCTCCGTTTCGCAACGTATACGCGGACGAACCCAACTTTTTGTTGTTAAGGGTTACGCCGTTGGTACTGTGATTGTCGAGTATTACGAATTCGCCGTCGTGGTATTCGATTCTAGCGTGATGACGGCTGACAGTAGTGTCGTCGAGGATGATGCGATTATCGGCGGCTGCGCCGATCGTCATCACGTTTTCATCAAGAGGGAAGTCGCGATGCTGGCCGTTTGCGAATTGAACGCCAAGTACGGCTGTCGGGCTCTGTTTGGGTGTAGCGCGGCCGGGTTGCCCTTGCTGAGGCTGAATCTGTGCGGGCGTCGGCGCAGCCACGAGACGCGCCCCGTCCCGGCGGCAGAAGTGTTCACGATCGGTATATTCGGCATTGCAGGCGGGGCAGAGTTTCAATCGGCGCTCCGAATCCAATCCAGTTCACAGCATGTCGGGATATGGAAGAGAGATAACGGAACAAACGAAATGAAACGAAACAAACGGAAAAGATGAGTATTTCCGTCTGTTTCGCCTTTGTTCGTCCGTTCCGTTATCTCTCTTGCAGTCTAATGCTTTGTACCAGAATTGCGGGTCGATTGCACGGGCTTGTCGATGATTCTTTCCAGCGGCACAAGCTTGAAGTTCTGGTTGCCTTTATCGTTGAAACCGTCCTGAGCGACGAATACGCCGTGCGGAAAAGCGGGTCCAAGATTTGCCGCAACCGCATCAATACCGTCAGTTTCCTCGGTCCCGTCCACGTCGCTGCCCGGTGCGACTCGGAAGGTTTTGACGTGTTCGTGGTTGCCCTCACGCCTGTAAACCACGAAGGAATGATTGCCCTGGCTGGAGACAATCAGATATCCGGATCCATTTTCGCCGTAAACTATCGTCATCCCCTCGACATCAGCCACAAGGTGACCGCCTGAACCGGTTTTGTCTACCTGGGTCCGTGCATCGCCCGCATCTGGTTCGGCGCCGAATTTCCAGATTCCAACAGCTTCTTCACCTACATAAAAATGTCCAAGTTCGTCATCCGCCACGCACCCTTCGACGACGCTGCCGAGCTTGAGGCTGCGCACCTTCTTTGCATCAACCTTGCCGCTGCCGTTATCCATCAGTTCCCATTGTTCAACAGCGCCCGATTTGGCCGTTACGAAGTAATAGTGCTTGCCCGTTTTTTTACTGTTATAAAGGCACGCTCCGTATACCTCTCCTGTTGTTATCTTACGCGCAGCCACATCTTCGAGCATTCTGGTTTTCGGATTCACTTTGTAGAGGGCAATCGAATTGTCGGTGCGATTCCCGCCGGCAACGATTGCAACCGGTTCTCCACCCAATAGAAATGCAGGGCGCAGATCAACGTTATTAATTCTGCCGATTTTGAGGTATTGCAGTTGTTTGCCCGCGAGATCGTAAACGCCTATGCCGCCCTGCTTGTCGCTGCCGATGATGGTGCTTTGAGCCGGATCGGATGGATTGACCCAAATTGCCGGATCATCCGCTGCATCGTTTGCACTTGGAACCGGGTCGGTTTCCACCGTTGCGTGTATATTTTCTATGGGGCTGCCGTTCGGATCCACTGCAAGCGCCGTGAGGGTTACAGTTGGCGCCGAGTTCTTGCTGCTTGAAGGTTTGGATGGTTTACTCTCTTTTTTCTTGCTGGATTCCTTCTGCTCCGGTTTCTCGGTTGATTCAGCTTTTGCCGACTCGCGATCGCTGTCGGTATCGTCGTCGTTATCATCATCGCTTGACGACTTTTTCTTGTCTTTTGTCTTTTCTTTCTCCTTGTTCTTTTTGTCCTTCTTGTCGGAAACTTCAAACTGCATAGGTGATGCCAGGATTGACTCCGGCGCCATTGAAACAACCGCAAAAAGTACGAGCGCGAGGATGGAAGCAATAACGGATAAGTATTTGCCTTGAATGGAGTTCAAGCCAACCTTCATAACAGGGTTCCTTTCCTTTTCAATCTATTCGGAGTCGGTTGAGCTGCGGTCCCGCGCATCTGCGGCGGGAGTAAGGGTGTTTTGCTCAACTGCTCAAATTCAGAGCTTCGATGTCGATTGAAGCATTTTGTGTTGCCAGCAGAAGTCAGCAGAGTGAAATTTTTCCAGCAAGCCGGGATTTTCATCAAACCCTGGAAAGGATAAAACGCGAAATCCTCTCTCCGCCATCGGGTACACCCTTGTATCCGGGAAAGCAGTTGACTTCGATCACCGAATAACCCTTTGGCGTCTTGACCAGATCGACGCCAAACAGCTCCAGCCCGAAAAGCTTGCCGCATCGTCGGACAAGATCGGTTAATTCCGGATCGTCGCCAACCGGAGTGCCCTCTTTTTCCTGCTTTGTAGTAGCCGGGAACACACGCTTTATTGCATGCACGTAATCGCCGATTGCGTACGCCTTGTAATCAAACGGTTCGTGTTCTTCGTATTCCTGCGCAAAAATCAGGCGTTCGCCAAGCGCGGTTCCGTCCTCGCCTCCATCGTCCTCGGCATCGGTTGCGTCGGATGCGCGCTTTGCAATCAATTGTTCGAACTCAGCTGCAGTCTGACAGATTTCAATGCCCTGACCTCTTCTACCGCGATAAGGTTTCACTACGACGGGCATTTGCGCGGCAACTGGGCGCAATGCTTCCAGGCTGTCGGTTACGAATGTGCGCGGCGTCGGTATGCCGGCCTGCAGCAGAAGCGTGCATGTAAGCACTTTGTCTCGAACCTTCATCGTTGCCGGATATTCATTGAGCAGCCTGCATCCCCGGTAATGAGCCGCAGCCGCAAGGGATTCGGCCAGCGGCGAGTGGGACTTGAAAAGATACAGGTCGTAATTGAAACGGAAATTTTCAAGGTCGATCAGGCCCGCCCGTTCGGTTACGATTTCAACTTCAGCACCGCTTTGCTTAAGTCCGTCTATTATCTGATAAGTCACCGAATTCGGACTTCGCGGAGGTTCCATCAGAAAACATATGCGCATTAGTGTTATGTCCTTTCCAGAATTTCATAGTGCGGATAGCGTAGACTTCGCCGCACACGGCTAATGCCAGTCTTACTCCCATCAATACGGGTATCCCGCCGAAGTGCCACAGCAGTCCGCCGAGCAGAGGCCCGAGCGTTTCGCCGAGTCCTTCGCCGAGGCTCATATAGCTCATCAGTTGGGCGCGTCGCCGGCGGTCACTGCCCGACATCTGCGCCATAATCGCCCCCCATGCAGGCCGGAACGCGGATTTACCCAATGCATCAGCGAGACTGCCCGCTGTGAACCCCGCAAATCCCGGTGCAAACCAGAACAGCAGGGATGAGGCGGCGTTGCCCGCTCCGCGCAGCATCAGTACCGCGGTTCGGCTTACCCGATCCGACATCCATCCGAACAACGGACCCGATCCGAGCAGCAGCGCAATCGATAGTGCGTAGATCAGGCTCGTTTGCGCGACGCTCAATCCTCCGTATTCCGTAGCGAGTACGGGGAAGAGTTGTTGCACCATTTGAGCGGTAGTCGCCATAAAGAAGCCCAGCGTAGCTGCGGATACCAATCCTTTGGGAATCCGGACGGCTGTAGAAGAAGGATGAGCGTCTTTATGGTCATCGGTTGAGAGATGTCTTTCAGGTTCGCGTACAAATCGTGCAACGGCATAAAGCGGAAGCCCGGAAAGTGCAAAAGCTATGAAAAATGTGCGCGAATAATCGTCCCCGGTCCAGATCAGAAGCGCCCCGCCGATTGCTTTTCCAATCGAGCCTGCAGCCATTTTTGCCGTCGAATACCAGGCAAACGAAGCGCCCAGCGAGCGCCTGTCGCTATGTTCGGCGATCAATGCATTTACGGATGGGTCGCGGAGCGACTCGGAGATTCCGTGCAGAAACCTGATTGCGTATACCTGCAACGGCGATCCGGCAAAAACAAGGAGAAATGCAACTACGCTGCGCAGCGCTATTGCGCAAGTCAGGCTTCGTTTGAGCCCTGCCCGGTCCGCCGCCCAGCCCATCAGGGGCTTGAAGAGCTGCTCGGCGAAGAGGTTCAACGAAAACAGCAGCCCCGTTTCGGTCAGGCTAAGCCCCAGGCTGCGATACGCGTAAAGCGGCAGTGCAAAACTGATAATTCCGAAACTCAGCCGCGAGAGGAATCCCTCCATCAGAATCGCGATGAGTGATCCGGATACCGGCACTGTTTTCCTCGATTATCGACGGAGTTGGGAATGTCGCCCTGATGTCAAAGAATAAAGAGAGATAACGGAACAAACGAAATAAAACGGAAGAAACGAAAGGTTTGAGGATTTTCGTGATTTCCGTCTATTTTCGTTTGTTTCGTCATCTTTCTCTCTCTCTTCAGGCCATAGCGTCCGGTTCAAATCAATCCGCAGCAGCGCCGGAAGCGATTGCTCCCGGAGATGCAAGCGTGATCCGGCCCTGAGCATAATCGTCGATGTAATCCGCGATCATTTCTGCAGCGCCGGGCACTCCCTTGTATCCCGGAAAGTAGTTGACGTCGACGACGAATGGGCCGCGAGGGCTTTCAATAACATCCAGGCCATACAGGCCCAGGCCGCAGATCCTGCCCACGCGCCGCGCGAGGTCTCGCACCTCATCCGAGATCGGAACAGGGCGACCGGGCACGCTGAAACTTGTTTCGGAAAACGGCTTTTGAACGCCGTGAACCTGATCGCCCACTACGTAAATCTTCAAGTCCTCGCCGTGTCCGGGAATAAGTTCCTGCACGATCATGGGAAATTCGGGCGCGGTAAACGAATCCAGATCTTCCGGCTTTGTTATCTTTGTAATTCCCGCTCCGCGATGCCCCATATAAGGCTTGATAATAAGCGGCGTTTCTGAGGCCAGTTCCCGCAATAATGTAAAATCGGCCGTAACCCAGGAACGAGGCGCAGGCACGCCGGCTTCGGTCAGAAGGCGCGAAACGATGATTTTGTTCTGCGTAAGCGCGCAGGACGGGTACGGATTCAGCATCCGTGCGCCGCGAGTAAAGAGTGCGCCCGCCAGACTCAGCGAAAGTTCGGTGTGGGACTTAAGTATATACAGATCGTTTTCCACTTCGACTTCGTCGCTGCGCGTCAATACTTCCTCGGCTATGCTTTCACCAACTTCATAACCCCGTGCGCGCAGTCGATCGTAGGTTTCGACCAGTATGGGGCTCGGAACCGGAGGAACGCGGCGGACAACCATGAAGAACAGTTTCATTTTTTGACCTTTCCGATTAGATATTCGGCCAGCAGGCGGCCGGCGTCGGGTACACCTTTGAATCCGGGGAATGTATTTATATCAACCACTATTGGGCGACCGGACGAAAAAATTATGTCAAGGCCGTAGATGTCAATTCCGAATGCTTCGCCGCATCTTTCGGCAATGGAGATCATATCGGCGGTAAGTTCAAAGGGTTCGCCGAGTTTGTCTTCCAGGGTGCGCGCGGGCCATACGCGCCGAACGCCGAAAAATTTCTCTCCGATACGGTAGATCTTGTTGTCCCGTCCGTCCGGTTCGTAGTATCGCTGTGCAAACACCAATCCCGTTTCGCCCGTAGCAGAATTGAGTTCATCGCTGTTGCGGACAATCTCTACGCCTCTGCCCTGCGATCCGCCGATAAAGGGTTTTATTATCAGCGGGCCATCCCGCAACAAATCTTCGAGTTGATTGCGATCGGCGGCGACGTAGGTTTCAGGCGCCGGTATACGGGCGTCGGAAAGAACCCTGCCCGCTAGCACCTTGTCCTTCATTATCGCGACGACGCGAAACGGATTTATGATGGAGGCTCCGGCCAGATCCAGCAATCCGGCGTATGCCAGCGCAGCCGGGCTTCCGGCTTTGAGGACATATAGCTCGGCATCAGGGTTAACTCCCGCTACATCGATCAACATCTCATCGGGATAGACGGTTTCCAGGGCAATACCCGCCGAATCGAGATGTCGGGCAACATCACCCATTACCGATCCTTCGCGCCCGGGCTCTTTTCGAGTAGTAATAAGGACTATTTTCATCAGGCTCGGAGTCTCCCGGCCCGCTCGACGGCGTAAGCGGCAAGGCGTTGGTCGGCGTCGGGCACCGATGTGTAATTCGGGTAATCGTTTACCTCGATTACAAGCGTTCCCTCTGCTGTCTGTATGCAGTCGACGCCGAAAAGGTCGAGGCCGAATATCTCGCCGCAGCGTCGTCCGAGATCTTCGAGTTCCGGCGTCAATGTTTCGAGCCCCGACCGATCCCGATCCGACTCGGCCCGTGGATTAAACGGCGACGGTTTGCGCACGGTCCATATTTCGGAGCCGATGCCGTATAGCTTCAGGTCGTAGCCGTCCGTAGGCTTGTAGACCTGTGCAAGCGCGAACGGTTCCGGCCAATCAATGGACGCCATTTCATCCGGCGTGTTTACGACTTGAAGGCCGCGGCAGTTGTCGCCGAAAATCGGCTTGAGAATCAGCGGGTACTGATCGTTTTGAATTTCCAATGCCAGTCTGTCGGTTGCGCCCAGAAATGTTCTGGGCGTCGGCACTCCGGCAGCAGCGAGTGCAACGGCCATATCAGCTTTGTTGTGCACGGCCGAAATTGCCGCACGTTTGTTGATAGTAGCGACGCCCGATCTTTCAGCCCAGCCCAGCAGGCACAGCAATCCCCAGCTTCTGCCCCGACCTACGATCAGGTCAAAACCCTCGAAAATGATGTGGTCGCCGAGGGGAAACAGATGAGTCTGAGGGTCGATTACATCTACTGTGTGCCCCAGGTTCTTGAGCGCGGAAATCAGGCCCGAAGGCTGGTTTTGCGCCATGTAGCGTGCTTCGGCGAGTACGCCGATTTTGATGTCTTCAGGCATAATCTGAACGGTCTCCGTGTTCGGTCCGACTATAATAGACTCTCAAAAGCAGGCCGCCAAGAACAACACGGTGTTGAAAGACGCTTTAATCGCAAAGAACGAAATCAACCGGTTGTTGACAAACATTGATCCTCGCGTCCCAGGTGCTATACTGGTCGCGTTCATAAGTTGCCCCCACGTCAGGCGCCGGTTGCAGGTTGCCTGCCCGGAACAAGATACGCAAATATGGGTCGCCGAGCCTCGTTGCATCTGATAAATAACGGGATTGAGCAGAGCTATTCGCTCGATGTATCCCGCTTTACGGTCGGTCGCATCAAGGAAAACTCCCTGACGATTCACGACCCTGCCATATCCCGTCACCACGCAGAATTCATCCGCTTGGGCAATGATGTGCTTCTTCGCGATCTTGGATCGACAAACGGAAGTTTTATAAACGGTGAGAGAATCTCGGAGCAGTTGATCGCAAACGGCGACATCATACGTTTCGGCCCGTCCGGATCGGAATATCGGATCGAGTTTATGACCGATGACGGGCTGCCCGCCGAACCCTCGACCACGCGACGCGGCACTACAGAAGATCTGATCAATTCACTATCCACCCATCTGAGGTCCACTCCCGGCGATCTGCACGAGGATGCAAGTCTCCGCTGCGTGCTGGCCGAAGCGCATCTGGCAAAGGGCGAAGCCGAAGAAGCATTGCGGATTCTTTCACGGTTCAGCGAACCAACGCATTTGCTCGCGCTGCCTACAGCGTATCGTGCAAGCATACTGCTGTGGATAGGGCGTGCACATCTGGAGAACAAACAACCGCATATTGCTACGGATGTCCTGGATCGCAGCCTTCACCTCGCGATGAAAATCGGGGATGAAAATTGTGCGGCGGAAGCCAGAGCGTCATATGGGCGCGCGCTTATGGGAGTAGGGGATCTGCTTGCAGCACGAGATCAACTCAACCGTTCGATGCTTGTTGCGCGGCGCGGCGGGAACGCGCGACTGGGCGCCGAGGTGCATTTGTGGCTGGGAAAGGTGGACTGGAAGGACGCGGATTTCGACGGCGCCCGCTACAACTGGACCCGCGCCTCACGTCTTGCAGAGGGACTGAACGCGCCATTGCTTCAGTCGCGTGTCGCGGTTCAACAGGCTTTCGTGCTTTATGCCGAAGGTCGCCTCAAGGAGTCGGTTACGGCGTACGAAGCGGCGATCGAGCGAATTCGCACGCTCGGCAATACACCCCTTTTGCTCAAGGCATACGCCAACCTTTCGCGGGCCCTTGTCAGATTGGGGGCCTGGGCAGCAGCGCAGCGTCTGCTCGAAGACCGGCTGGGTCTCGGCAGAGGCTGCAAGATCAAGAAGTCTGTTGCTGTAGCGCTTACCGATCAGGCGGAACTGGAGCTGCTTCAGGGCAACCTACCGGCTGCTGTAGCCTCGATTGAGGAAGCCCTGGACATCCACGGTGAGCGTATTTACGCGCGTACGCAGCGCATTCTCGGGCGTATAAATGTAGTGCAGGGGAGAATACGCGAGGGCGTAAACGTGCTCGAAATGGGGCTGGAAGCCGCGCGTGAGTCCGGTGCGCTTGAAGAACAGATCCTCATAGGATTGGAACTTGCGCTCGCACATATCGAAATCGGCGATATCGCATCGGCGCAATTACGCCTGAGCGAAGCCGAATCCGCTACGTCTCTGGATCCTGCCCTGACGCTTATGGGGCGCGCGCTTTTTACCCGCGGTTGCATAAACGCCGCCTCGGGTCAGGCGCCTGAAGCCAACAGATGTTTTGCCCAATCTCTTGCGATATTCCAGAACACGGGCGATCCGTATCGCGCGGGGCTGTGTCAGGAGGCTATCGGAGCGTTGCGCGCTAAAGTTGGCCGCGATGATTCGGCCAGAGCGCATTTTGAAGAAGCATATCGCCTGTTCGCCAAGCTCGGAGCCGAAATCGATCTTCGGCGGATCGACGTGCGTTTGGCCTCGACGCGGATTTCAGCCGCTACGCCAGAAATTACTGCTTTGACCGCGCGCCTGTCACGCACGGCCAGGTTGTCTATGTCGCACCTTACGAGTTCGCTTACCTCCGGAGGGGAAGCGTACACTCAACCGTCTCAGGTTCTCGTAGCGGTCGCAAACGATGAATTGTCGACATTGCTCATTCGAGGACTGGAGGTCGAGAATTATACGGTGGTAAGGGTTCAGGATGGTCGCTCTGCGCTGGAGAGCGCCACTGGCGGAAAACTCCATTTCGATGTATTCGTGCTCGACGCCTTGCTCGAGCACCGTTCCGGGTTCGATGTATGTCGGGAACTTCGCAAGCGCAAGGATCAAACACCCGTGATCCTGCTTGGTTCAAGGCAGGGAGTCGAAGACAAAATCGAAGCGCTCCAGTCGGGCGCCGATGATTATTTGAGCAAGCAGAATCTGGTGTTCGAGGAATTGTTGGCGAAAATCGACGCATTGTTGCGTTAAATCGATCCACACGACATTGGGACAAAAAAGAGAGATGACGGAACAAACGAAATGAGACGGAACAAACGGAAATATTCAACCTTTCCGTAATTTTCGTTTTATTTCGTTTGTTCCGTTATCTCTTGTCTTACGCTTAGTACCAATCTCCTATAACTGAGGATCAATGCGGATACTGATTATCGGAGCAGGGCGGGTTGGTTGCGGAGCACTGGGCGTAGCCCTGGCCATGCAGGGGCATCAGCTTGTATTTGCTCTGAGAAACCCCAAACATCTTGAATCGCTCAATCGCCACGGTTATGACGTGGTTACCAAGGGAACCGTAGAGGCCACGGTTCCCGTACGCGGCGTGCACGCCGTCGACATTTCACATCCTGATTTTGCGCACGAAGTCGCAGCCGCCGACCAGATTTACACCTCTGTGAGGCCGGACAATCTGCCCGGTATTGCTCCCGTTCTGGCTGAAGCACTCGCTTTTCGAGTCCAATCCGATGTTCGCCAACCGCTCGATATATTCTGTTGCGAGAATCTCAAGAACGCCGGCTCGCAACTAGAACGCCTCATTTTTACTCAAATACCCTTTAACCGGGCACAGCAGATTCAGGAGCGCGTCGGATTCAATGCCGCAATTTCGGACCGTATAGTTTCGGGACAGGAAACCGATCCCGAAGGCAGACTCGTTTTTACCGCCGACGCCACGGGAGATGTGCTGTTTGACACGCTGCAACTGAAGGGAGAGTTTGATGTATTGCCTCCGTTCAAGGGACTCGACAACTTTCCCGCCTGTATAGAAGAAAAGCTTTACATTCTCAATTGCGGCCACGCAGTGTGCGCCTATATGGGGTATCTGCGCGGTTACAAATTCATCCACGAGGCTATGGCGGATGAGGAAATCAATCGCGCTGTAGTGGGAGCAATGTTTGAAGCCCAGCGCGCGCTTCAGAAAAAATATACCCGGTCATTCCACTACGCCGCATTTATAAACGAGATACTCGCCAGTTTCGCGAATGCCGCGCTTCAGGACACCATAGCGCGTGTGGGCCGCGATCCCGTCAGAAAATTATCGGCCGACGATCGCCTTATCGGTCCTGCAAAACTCGCTTATCGTTACGGCATTGAACCCGTCAACCTGATCCGCGGATGTGCGGCTGCGTTGAAGTTTGCGGACGTGGACGATTCTCAGGCCGTAGAGTTGCAGCGATTGATTCGCGAAGGGGGCGTTTCGAGAACCCTTGAAACCGTAGCCCAGCTCAAACCTTGGAATCCGATCGCCAACCTTATTCGCGACCGTGTCAAAATGCAGGAAGCGAAACCGAGGAATGCTCGGAACTAAAACGGATTCAATGCGCGAAACGGCAAGAGAGATAACGGAACAAACGAAATGAAACGAAAATTACGGAAAAGGTGAATATTTCCGTAGTTTTTCCGTCTATTTTCGTTTGTTCCGTTATCTCTCTTGCCGTCTCGCGCATTTCGCGGCCAGGCCGCTTCTCAAAAGCTCAGCCTTAGACCTGTTTCCATCCTGCGCCCCGGCAAAGAAGCGATCGCAGTACCGAAAAACGGCGAGGTCCGCACGCCCGAAAACGTCAGAGGATTGTTCTTGTTCAGGACGTTGAATGCCTGAACATAGAACTCCATTCTGTACCTTTTATTCGCCGCAGACATCGAGGGCATACCGCCAAGAATATCGCCTCCGTCGCCCGCGCGCACTACGCGAATCTGGGGACCCGCCGCCGCCGCGGCCTCTCTTGGTTTGCCCCATCCAAAGCCCCAACTCACGCGACTGCTCATATCGAACCGAGCGGCGCCGCGTGCGCTGTTGCGGCCGAGTCCGGCGGGCCGATCGTTTATTATCGTATCCCCGTTGTCGTCAAAGCCGGTTGTAACGTTGTATGGCGTAGCTGAATTGTACTGAAGCGAAGTCCCCAGGCGCACGCCCCCCCACAAAGTCACGTTCGAGAACGCAAAGAACCTGTGGCGTGCATCCGTCAGTGAAGGGCCGCGCTCGGCGCGCAGATTGAAGTTTTCGGCAGGAAGCGATGTTGGCGAATCCGCTTCATTGGTATTTTTGCCGATGAGGTAATTTGCGCCCACAAAGAAGCGCCCGGGTTTGGCCCAGTTGAGGTTTGCAATGAACATATGCGTGAACTGATTTGCAGACGATTCGATCTGCGTCACATTGCCGAGCAGGGGATCGGGACGCGTGCCGTCAGGGAGCGGCGCGTTGATATTGCGGCCTCTCAGGAGGTGAACGCCGCGCTGGTAGCTGTAATTAAAGCGGGCGGATAGACCCAAAGGCAGTTGCCTCTCCAGTCCGAACGAAGTCTGGTAAATCGTCGGTTGCCTCAAATCGGCGGCCGATCGAATCCGGCTGGGCGGGAGCGTTACTGAATCACCACCCGTGTTCGGATCGGGATAACCGGGCTGTCGCACTACCAGATCCCGCTGCCGCAAGCCGTTGACGCGGAGCGTTTGATCATAAATTTCAGCCGCGTACCAGTCGTAGAATACGCCTGCGCCGGCTCTCAAAGTCGTTTTACCGTTCTTGAAGGGCGACCACGCGAGCCCGAGCCGCGGGGCGAAGTTATTGCGATCGCCGAGAGTGTTTTGCCATTCGTGTCGAATTCCGAAACTCAGGGTCAGATTTGTTCGAACACGGAAATCGTCCTGCAGGTACGAACCGAGCTGGTATTGAGTAAACGAAACGTTTGGGTCTCCGATGCGCTGTGTGAAGGTGATGGGTCTGCCGGCGATAAAATCAGCGATGTTCGCAAATGTGAAAGTTCCGTTTATGTTGCGAAGATCCAGACTGCGGTTGCGCTGGATTTCAAAAAGTACTCCGGCGCGCATCAGGTGTTTGCCGAAAGCAAAATCCAGGTTTTCCGCAAACTCGATTTCCGAAATGCGGCGGCGGTTCTCAAGCTGTGCGCCGCCGGAGTTGAAAGCGTTTTGCACAATCAGCGTGGGCGAGTCGCTGATCGAGTCGATATTGCTTGAAAACCATCTTGCCTGAAACCGAAATTCGTTGACCAGATTGCCCATCACTACGCCGGAATCCGCGAGTCGGAACAGGTTCTCCGTCGTATCTGTGGAATAAGCGCGTTCGGGCAGATCGAAATCGCCGACGCCGAGGTTGTCGCGCCGCGTGGTGTTACGTTGAAATTCAACCCTTGAAGTGTGAGTTTTTGTCAAAGCATGCTCCAAACGGGCTGAAAGGTTCAGTCGTCTCCACGGGCGGAAGATCAGGTCGTTTATTCTTCCATCGGGAGTGGCTGCGAAAATGGTTTTCGAGTCGTATTCGTTTGCGCCGTCAGCGCTCATAAACAACGAAGTGCGGTTGCGCCAGATTGGGCCCCCAAGGTCAAAAGCGAATCGCCGGGTTTGCTCCGGTCCGCGGCGTTCGGCTATCGGGTTGCGAGCGTTGAGCGATTCATCCCTGAACCCGCCGTTAAATGTTCCATGCCAGTTCTCGATTCCGGGTTTTGTAAGAATGTCGACTGAGATGAATCCGGCGTCGTGATTTTCAGCCGCGTAAGGATTCATGCGAAACCGGATTTCGCGAATCTGATTCTTGGGCGGAAGTTTTCCGCCTCGAAAGCCGTTTACGCGCAGCGTGGCTCCGGGTCCCGCCATTGATCGAATGACGTTTTCAAGCTCGTCCGGATCGTCGGGCAGTTGTGCGATCTGTTCGGCCGTAAGTACAGATGTAAATGCGTTGCCGCGCGGATCGGTGTTCGCTTCGTGTTTGTCGAGTTCAACCTGAATTTCCTCTTCTACCTGTCCAAGATCCAGTATAGCCTCGTACTGATTCTGACCCGATTGGACTATCACTTCACCTATGGTGCTTGTCGTGAAACCCTTCGCTGAAACGACAAGCTGATAAGCGCCCGCCGCCATCCGGTTGAACTGCGCTTCGCCGAGGGAATTGCTGCGTTGCGTTTGCGGTCGACTGCCCGGAGAGGAGAGTTTGATTTCTGCGCCGGGGATTGCCGCTCCCGTGGGATCTACAACGCGGACCCTGAGTGAGGCGCTTCTATCCTGAGCGGAAATAGAAATTCCGGCGGCCATCAGCAGCAGCAACCCGATGAATGCGTGGGACGTTTTTCGCATATTCTTTCGACTTTCAAAACGTAGGCAACGAATGCTTCCGATTCGATCAGGATGAAACAGAGATATCGGAACAGACGGAAATGCACGGAACAGAAGAAAAGTTCGATTGCATTACTTTTTCTCGAAAGTTTGAGGTTTGATTGCTGCGTTGACTTTCAACTTCTTGAAGGTGACTTCTTCGGTTACATTCCCGTCGACCATCTTTGTGAGCGTGTGTGGAAACTCTACGCCGTTGACGCTTCGATAATCATCGAATGAAACCTGAAACTCTACCTCGGGTGCGGCAGTTGCCTCAGCGGCCGATTTTTCGGCGTTTTCTTTGGCTTGTTTTTCGGCTTCTTCGCGGCTGCGGGCCCCCATCGATACGGTCTGCATCATCACTCGCGGCTGACGCCCGCGATAGCTGATCATCAGAGGCTTGTGAGTGCTCTGGTCGATAAAAAGTCGCGTTGCAAAATTGTTCGGTCCGGTTATATCAATCGCGTCCGCCTTGCCGTCGGGAGCTTCCGCTTCGCCCGCCCAGGAGAACTCGACCGGAAACGAAGCGGGTGCGGAAAGTAGCAGGCTCAGCATAGTGCGCGCAAAATCTGAGCGTATCGAGTTTTCCATAGCCTTTTGCATCTGCGCCCGCATCTCGGGAGACTCGTTGTCACCGCCGCGCCTTATCATTACCATTCCGCCCATACCGCCCGATTGCGAATCGCTCCAGACCTGTTCTCCGTTCAGAACATCGATACGCGTAATGGAAATATTCGGCATCGGATTCATCGTTTCTGTGCGTTTCACTTTGTCCGGGAGCAGAATCTCGTATTCGACCTCGCCTGCGGTCTCCCTGTCGCCCAGCAGTCGGCGGTAAGTGCCGCTGATCTGTAGCGATTGGATCGACTTCAGCTTGTTTTCGCCGCCCAGCGCCGCCTTGGCCTTTGCGATGAGTTCAGAAGCCTTTGCCTTTGCATCGGCGTCGCTCACTGCGTAATCAACGCCGTAATCGACGGCGGCGGCGCCAACCTGCCAGATCAGCGAAAGTAAAATCGTAAGTATCAGTGTGCGTTTCATCATTCGTTCTCCAGTTCTTGCTGATTAATCACTCCACAAAGAGAGATAACGGAATAGACGAAAGGAGACGAAAATTACTGAAGAGTCGAATATGTCCGTCTGTTCCGTCTTATTTCGTCTGTTCCGTTATCTTTCTTCACTCTCACGACGGCCATAATGAACCAGCATTGAAGCCGATTGGTTAAGCCGCGGCAAAAGGTTTGTTAAGGATGTAAAATCTTGGTTGCTCCGGATTTACGTCAGGAATGATCGTGTTATGATGCCCGCCGTGCCGCGAATACGGCATCATTCCGATGCAACGGGATTTGTTATGAAACTCTGGAGAAAAAGACCACCGCTGATTCTTCTGTTGACGTTGACGCTCCTTCTATTGCTTCCGATGCTCGCCTGGTTGCAATACCGCTGGCTGGGTCAGGTTAGCGCGGCGGAGCGTGAGAGAATGCAGGCCAACCTGCAGCGCGCAATAGCTCAGTTCAGGCAGGATTTCGACCGAGAGTTGACGCGCGCATTTTTCCATTTTCAATCCGGTGGCGCCCACAGAAGCGCTTATCCTGCGGCTGACCTTGAGCAACTGCTCACCCAATGGAGGGAGCGCGCCCCTTTCAACCAACTTGTGTCTGATCTCTATCAGGTCGAATTATTCCGTAACGGCGAATCGCAAATATCGCGCTTCAACAGTACAGATTCCATTCTGGAGCCGATTGCCTGGCCTGAAGATTTGACTGAATGGCGCGAACGCGCGAAGGATTCCCTCAGCAAACTGCCCCCTAATTTCCGATTTTTCTTTCAGGATGCTGATGCCAGGACGCGCGCCGCAGTCGAGAGTCTCGACCGGCTTCGAGTTGCCGGGCAAGACAATGAAAACATAAAGGGCAGGGAATCGCTGCCTCCATCAACGGCGCCCGGTATTCCGGTTCAACCCGGCGACAAAACAAGACATGTTATAAGCCTGATTGGACAAGCGGAAAGCGCAATCGGTCCAAATGTGGAGAGGATAATCGTGCAGGCGCCGGCCATAGCCATTCCGATTCATCGCGGCGTCAATCCATCGGGAACTTTTCAAGAACCTGAGAGTGCCGGCTTCCTTATAGCGCGAATCGATCTGGATTACGTAAAGCGGGAGTTGCTGCCTGCGCTCGCGGAAAAGCATTTTGGAACCGAAACAGGGCTGGAATACAACCTTCTCGTTGCAAATCGGACCGAACCGCGCGAAGTAATTTTCAGCACCGACCACCGTGCAGGTGAACCCGGGAATGCGTTGAAATCAGTCGGCGCCGGGGATGGAGAATCGGGGCTGCTATCGATTCGAATTGAAGAGTTCGGAAGTCTGCTGACCGAATCGCTCCCCTCCGGCCTGCAAGCGGGCGATAGGCCCGCCCCGCGAGGCGACCGCATGACGCTCAGGGTATTGAGTCGCAGCAGTACAATGGGCGCCGGGAATATTGTAATTCCCGAGATTGACGGTTACTGGCAGGTGTTTCTCAGGCATAAAGCAGGATCGCTCGAAGCCGCAGTAGTGGCGGTCAGGCGTCGAAGTCTCGCAATCAGCTTCGGAGTACTGCTGTTACTGGGAGTAAGCGCCGGTTTACTCGTGGTTTCGACGAGGCGCGCAACTCGGCTTGCTGAGCAGCAAATGGAATTTGTCGCCGGAGTTTCTCATGAATTGCGCACGCCGCTCGCGGTCATACGGTCTGCGGCTGAAAACCTTGCAGACGGTTATGTAGGCGATCCCGCTCAGGTAAAACGGTACGGCGCCGTAATCCGGGATGAGGGACGGAGGCTCACAGAGATGGTTGAGCAGGTGCTGGAGGTTGCAGGCGTACAATCGGGACGCAAGGCTTTTCAATTGCAACCCACCGATCCGCGAAGAATAGTCGAGCACGCGGTTGGGGCCTGTCGTATGTCGCTCGCTGAAACAGATACTACGGTGGAAATGGAAATTGCAGACAATCTTCCATTGATCAGGGCGGATCAATCGGCGCTCAGCCGCGCCGTTCAGAATCTTCTGAGCAACGCTCAGAAATACGGCGGCGAGCAGCGCTGGATAGGATTGCGAGTCATATCGGTTGTCTCAAAATCCGGATCGGTGGGCGAGGTGAAAATCGAAGTGGCGGATCGCGGACTGGGGATTCCCGCTTCGGAAGTAAAAGAGATCTTCGAACCGTTTTATCGAGGACGAGAGGTTGTTGCAGCGCAAATCCACGGAAGCGGCCTGGGGTTGAGTCTGGTTAAACACATCGTAGATGCTCACGGCGGTCGCGTCGAGGTGCAGAGCGAAACGGGCGGAGGGACTACATTCACCATTGTGTTGCCGGCGGTTGAATCAATCGAACCCGCAGGCGAATCGGCCGTCAATTATGGACAAGCGAGTACTGCTCATTGAGGACGAGCCCGGTCTGGTCATGACGCTGACGGACCGGCTTACGAGCGAGAACTACGTTGTAACCTCGGCGCGCGACGGCGAATCCGGCGAAACACGGGCCGCCGAAGGTTCGTTTGACGTAATCGTTCTGGATGTAATGTTGCCGAAAAAGAACGGATTTGATGTATGCCGCGACTTGAGGCAACGCGGCATTGAGACGCCGATATTGATGTTGACCGCTCGCGGACAAATCGTCGACAAGGTTGTGGGGCTGAAACTCGGCGCCGATGATTACCTGACCAAACCTTTTGAAATGATCGAACTGCTGGCGCGCATCGAGGCGCTGTTGCGTCGTGCTCCCGCCAGATCGCACGCGTCGGGCGATGCATACACTTTCGGCGATGTTCGTGTGGAATTTCGACGGGCTGAAGTACAACGCGCCGGGGTTGCTGTAGAGCTATCGGCGAAGGAATTCCAGTTGCTGAAGTACTTCATCGAGCATCGCGAGGCCGTTGTGTCGCGCGATGAACTGTTGAACGAGGTTTGGGGTTATGACGCGATGCCGACGACGCGCACGGTTGATGTTCACGTCGCCTGGCTGCGTCAAAAGCTGGAAACCAATCCGCGCCATCCGCAATACATTCTCACCGTACACGGCCTTGGTTATAAATTTGTCGGCTGACGCCATAAAAAAGAGAGATAACGGAACAAACGAAAAAACAAACGAAACGAACGGAAAATTTATACACTTCCGTGTGCTTCGTTTTTTTCGTTTGTTCCGTTATCCCCGGCCAGGAGTGCGGCCGAGTTACGATCAAGGAAAACGGTTGTCCGGGCATGGCGTCGAAGAACAGAAGCCGGATATAAGGGACTGATTTCGCCCTCGAAGCAGTTTCGCACCGCTTCAGCTTTGCGCGCGTCGGGCACTATACAGATGATCGACTCGGATTTTAGTATCTGCCGAATCGACATTGAAACGGCGCGCCGCGGCACGTCTTCAAGAGATGGAAACCAACCTTCGTTGAACTGCTGGCGCCGGCAGGCTTCGTCTAGTTCCACAACAAGAAAAGGCTTCACTGTTTCAAAATCAGCCGGAGGATCGTTGAACGCAAGATGCCCATTCTCTCCGATTCCGACAAATGCAACGTCTATTGCGCATCGGGAAATCAGTTTATCCAGCCGGTCGCACTCGGCGTCCAGATCCGCAGCTTCGCCGTCGATAAAATGAAACTCGCCGGGAGCTAGGCGTTCTACAATCCTTTCGCGCAAATACCTCCGAAAACTCGCTGGGTGCGATTCGGGCAATCCCACATACTCGTCCAGATGAAAGAACGTAGTCTGCGCCCAGTCGATCCCGGATTCCTTTATGAGATCATCCAGAAATTCAAACTGCGATGCTCCCGTAGCTGCAATAACGAAGGCGCGTCCCCGTTTGGAGATTGCATCTCTGATGATGCGGGCTGCCAGTTGCGACGCCTTCAGGGCGAGTTCAGACTTCGATTCAGAAATGTCTATGACCAAGCCGTATTCTCCTTATCGCGCGGCCACTGCCTGAATTTCAAAACGAGCTCCGCGAAGCAACGGCCCCGATCCGATGAAGGCGCGCGCCGGGAGGTTTTTATCGAAATAAGTTCTATAAACTGAATTGAATTTGTCGTAAAGCGTAAGATCAGGGCAAAACACCTGCACCGAAACCAGATCATCCATACTCATTTTCGCTTCTGCAAGCACAGCCTTCATCGCGTCCAGTATGTTCCTGATTTCCTGTTCGACGTCGGATGGAATCTGTCCGGTTTTGGGGTCCGTTCCAAGACGGCCTGCAAGGTATAGGGTGTTGCCCACCTGCACGGCGTCGCTGAACGGAGCCTGGCTGGTGCGGCCGGGAAGGTTGACATTGCGGCGTTGCTGCGCCGCGGCGCCGGAAAAGGCGAGGCTCGCAGTTAAGCCAACCGCTATGCCAAGCACGATCAATATCAGGTTCTTCATGTATTTCTCCTTCTAAGCGTGAGACGAGAGATAACGGAACAAACGAAAATAGACGGAAAAGACCAGAATATTCAACTTTTTCGTAATTTTCGTTTCATTGCACGATCTACCTCCGGTTCATCTGTTCAATTATCTGGCCGAGACGTTTGATTTCCTCGCCGTACCTGGCCCAGTCGCCGTCGCGCTGTGCGCGCACGGCTCGCTCATAGGTCTGTTGAGCCTGTTGCGCCAGTGTTCCCGAAGGATCAGCAGCGGGTAACGGAGCCTGCACGGTATCCTGTGCAGGGGGCGGGGCGGCGTCAGCCATTGTTTCGGCGGGCATGGCCGCGTCGCCGAACAACCGGTTGATGCTGGCGTCGAGCGTTGGCTCCATGGCGATCCGGTTTTCAGCTACTACGATGACCCGGCGCAACTCCGGAATCTTGCCATTAGCGGCCCTGAGGTAAAGAGGGTAGATATAAAGCAGTGATTCCTTGACCGGAATCACCATAAGCGTTCCGAAAATCACCTGCGATCCGCGCTGGTTCCACAGCGACAGTTGGCGAGAAATGTCCGGATCCTGGTTGATTCTTGCGACAACTTGCCGCGGGCCGAAAACGAGTTTTTGTTTGGGGAATCGATACACGGCGAGTTTTCCGTAATGTTCGCCGTCCGATCTCGCCACCATCCAGGATGCCAGGTTGTCTTTGCGCCGCGGCGTAAACGGAAGCATCAGGATGAACTCTTCATTGCTTTCGCCCGGTATTTTCAGCACCGTGTAATACGGATCGAGGGGTTGTCCCTCGCCGCCTTCGCGTGTATCGCCGACGCTTGCAACCGACCACTGATCTTCCTTGTTGTAAAAGACCTGCGGATCGTCCATGTGATAGACGGAATATACGCCGGTTTGCAACCTGAAAATGTCCTCGGGATAACGGATATGAGAGCGCAAATCCTCGGGCATATCCGTCAGTGGTTTGAAAATTCCGGGGAATATAGCGGAGAAGGTCTTCTGCATCGGATCGGCGTTGTCAGCGATATAGAAAGAAACGCTGCCGTGATAGGCGTCAAGCACTGCTTTGACCGAGTTGCGAATATAGTTGATTCCGCCGGCTGCCGGCTGCGAATAGGGATATCTGCTGGTTGTGGTATAGGCGTCCGCAAGCCAGTAAAGTCTGCCTTCGGAGATGACCAGATAAGGATCTCCGTCGAATATCAGAAACGGCGCAAGCGACTGTAGGCGTTCTCGTACCGTGCGGCGCAGCAATACGCGGCTTTCTTCGGTCAGATCGTCCGACAAAAGGAGCTTGGCGTCGCCGAGTCGTGTAGCAAACAGCAATCTGCGCCACATCGAACCGATGCCGATGCCGCCGTCGCCTTCGTATGTAGTGAAAACGTTTTGTTCACCGCTGGGATAGTCGAATTCCTTGGAGCGGGTGCGGACGTATACGTGTTCAGATGTGAGTTCGCCGAAATAAATTTCGGGTCGCGTGACCTTCAGAGACTCAATCGTCGACACCGGAGGAATGTCCTGAATGATGAGTTGCGGCAAACCTTCGGGCGTCACCTTGTCAACGGGGCCGAGCGTGAGTCCGTAGCCGTGCGTAAAGGTCAGGCGTTCATTAATCCAGTTCCGGTTCGGAAGACTTTGGGATGAAAGCTCGCGGGCGGAGAGCATTACCTGCTGGAGTCCGCCGTCGATGACATAGCGGTCGTTATCAACGGATTGAAATTCATAATAGGTGCGGATTTCCTGGATCTGTGCAAAGGTATCGAGCAGCGGCCCCTGATCCCAAAGCCGTACATTGTTTATCGTAGCGCGATTCTCCTGAATGTCGCGGATATTGAGCGCAAGATCGCCGCTCAATTCGCGCTCTTCGATTCGGTCGAGCCCGAAAGCCGCTCTTGTAGCTGCAATATTATGTTCTATGTAGGGCGTCTCTCTTACGAGTTCATTCGGCGTAACGGTCAGGCGCTGCACTATTCCGGGAATAGCGAAGCCCGCAACGAGACCAAGCGCGTGGAGTGCAAGACCAGTCCAGAGCAAACCAAGGCCTTTGCGAAATACGGATGCTGCTGCAAAAGCGGCCAGCAGCAGTGCGGTTGCAATCTGAACGCGGAATATGGGCAGGCGAACATTCAAATCAGTGTAACAGGCGCCCGCTACGGGGCCGGAATCGGAAAACATCAGGCCCGGGATTTGCAAGTAGCGTTCGAATGCAATGAGAAGGAAAAAGATTGCGCCTATGGCGAGCAGGTGTTTTCGCTGGGGCGCATCCAGATTGATTTTGGGTTTCCCATCCGAGGCGCTCTGGAGCCAGCGCGATGCGTATACGGCAAGAGCCGTTAGAAAACACACTACGACCAACCCCAAAAGCCAGCTATTGAGTGTTTCGAGGAAGGGAAGGGTGAAAACGTAAAATGCAATCTCGCGTCCGAATACCGGGTCTGATGCTCCGAACGGCGTCTGATGGCGGAACAGCAAATAGTCCTCCCACGCACTCCAGCCCGACGAAGCGAAAAAGAACGCCAGAACGATCAGGCCCGGCCACGCGAATCGTTCTATGATGTTGGCAAAATCGGGAGCCGGAATTCGCTCACCGTCAATTTCTATGAACCTGACGGAATGAATCGAAGAGCCCGAACCGCGTGCAATACGATAGTTAACAAAAAACACCGCAAACGCCACTACAGCGGCAATCACGCCAAGCATGATTTTTGTAGTGAGGCTTGTAATGAATACTACGCGGTACCCAAGCTGATCGAACCACAGCAATTCCGTGAGAAAACCTGCGAGTAAGGGCCAGACGATTATCGCAATTGCAAACACTGCTACGAGAAGAAAAAGACTGCGGGGGCGTTTCACAAGCATTTCAGTATTTCCTCATAGCCGGGGAATTTCCCGGCAACTCCCGGTTTAAATCACACCACACGACTTCGGGACCAAAAAGATAGATAACGGAACAAACTAAATCAGACGGAAACTACGAAAATATTCAACTATTCCGTAATGTTCGTTTCATTTCGTCAGATCCGTTATCTATCTTTTCGACAGGTTTTTCGAATTCACTCGGTTGCTCTGAGAAGGAATCTCTGAATGAACAATAAAACAGACGTCGAAATAATGGAACAGCCTAAATCAAATCACAGCAGAATGGTACACACAACGGAGTCTGCAAGTGGGTACGCACGCGCCCTCGCGTGCGTACCCAGTGATGCGTCCCAATGTTTCGTGGTCTGATTTAGCGTCAGCCGGGCCGGCGGCGCAAGGAGTCTCCATATAGAGGTTCAATTGACCTTTCAAGAAGTAATCGGGTAATGTTTGCCGCACTTCAATTTTTGGTTGGAATTCCGGCGGAAATTTTATGCCAGGGCGGCCTGAGGCGCCGCCTCTTTGCAATGGGGAACATTTCATTATGCCTTCGAGCAAGCCGCTGATAGTTGCGATTTTGTTTGTTTTCACAATTGCCGGGCGTGCGGGTTTGCCTGTTGACGGCTATGCAAAGACCGAACTTTCGGATCGGGACCGGGAAATAGCGCGCCTTGCGGAATCCATTCGAGCCACAGTTGTGGCGTTGAGGCGAGATTTTCACCAGCATCCGGAGCTTTCTAATCGCGAAAGTCGGACCGGACAGGTAATTGCGGCGAGGCTGAGAGAACTCGGGCTTGATTCGGTGCAGACATCGGTAGCCGGCCACGGCGTTATCGGATTACTCAAGGGCGGAAAACCCGGGCCGGTCGTTGCGCTCAGAGCCGATATGGATGCGCTGCCGATTCTCGAAACAATCGATGTCCCATACAAATCGCGCAACGTCGGCGTAAAACATGCCTGCGGACACGACGTGCATATGTCGGTTGCATTGGGCGTTGCCGAGGTGCTGTCCAAAATGCGCGCGGATATCGGGGGATCTGTAAAGTTCATCTTCCAGCCCGCCGAGGAAGGCCCTCCGCCGGATGAGGAGGGCGGCGCAGCGCTGTTGATAAAACAGGGGGGGCTGGATAATCCGCGACCGTCTGCGATATTCGGCTTGCACGTGATGCCGAACATCGAGGTCGGCAAAATCGGGTATAACTCGGGGCCGGCTATGGCGTCATCGGATCGGTTTACGATAAAGGTGCGCGGACAAAAAGTTCACGGCGCATATCCGCACGACGGCGTAGACGCAGCCGTGATTGCGGCCGAATGCATACTCGCTCTTCAAACGATTCGAAGCAGGCGGATCGATACACAGGAACCGCTCGTGATTACGATCGGTAGCGTGCACGGCGGAAATCGTTTCAACATCATAACCGACGAGGTTGTGATGGAAGGCACGATGAGGACCCTGAGCGAATCCGTACGAAGTCGTGCGCAGCAACTTATGAATCAGATCCTACAGGGAGTGACCTCTGCGCACGGCGGATCTTTCGACATTTCGTGGGGGCGGAACAATCCCGTGACTTACAATGACCCGGCCCTTGTCGAGGCTTCATTGCCTACTCTGCGACGAATTTTGGGTTCGGAGAACGTAATCAATCCAAGGCCGCAAATGGGCGCCGAGGATTTCTCGGAATACCAAAGGATAATACCAGGCTTTTTTTATTTTCTGGGCGTCGGCAATCCCGCCAGGGGCATTACCGCAATGATCCATACGCCGGAATTCGATGTGGATGAGGAAAGCCTGGTAATCGGCGTTAAAGTGATGGCATCCGTGGTATGCGATTATCTGGATCGAACCGCAGCAGCAAAATAGCTCCTGCCGACTTCCGGACGCTCCGCCGGATTTACGATTGCGACCCGAAAGGATTCGATCAGCCGGGAGGCCATGTCATTTTTCTGCCTCCCAGTAGATGCAGATGAAGGTGCTGTACCGATTGACCGCCGTCTTCACCAGTGTTGACCACCGTCCGAAAGCCCGTTTCTGCGATGCCAATCTGATTGGCGATTTTTGACGCGAGTCGAAGCAAATGGCCGAGCAATGGTTCGTCTCCCCGCGCGGCGTCGTTGAGTGAATCCATATGTTCACGAGGGGCTATAAGAACATGCGACGGCGCCTTCGGATCTACGTCGGTAAATGCTACTGCAAGCTCGTCCTTGTATATGATATTGGAAGGCGCGTCTCCCGCTGCAATCCGGCAAAAAATACAACTGTTCTCGGCCATGTGTTCTCCTTTAAGAATATCTGACGCGTTGATACTAACATAAAAGATGATCGCCGCAAGGTTTTGCGAGGATGGCGTTTGAGTGCGACGCATCATAATGGTTCATCACTATTGTTTATCACTGGTGATCGGGCAATCATGGTTTCGAGGGGAGGTCGGCAACGTGGGCATTAATGCTTCGCTGCAAAGCAAAACCATCAGTGGGGCGCGAAGATTTTTATCTTCAACTGCATTCGTATTCATACTTTTGCTTGCGGCGTGGATTCCCGTAATACGCGATGTCGGCGCGAGTGGTGTTGGATCTGAAACCGGGAATGTACAGGTATCCGGATGCGGCAGCTTGAGCTTTCGGGTTGCCGGTTCGATTCCGGCTGGAGAGTCGCCCTATACGGTTGTCACGGCTGATTTCAACCTCGATTCAATTCCGGACATAGCCGCAGCGAATTACGTTGCCGACAATGTTGCAGTTCTGCTGGGCGACGGTTTCGGTGGGTTTACTCCAGCCGAATTTTTTCCGGCGCACATCGGGCCCAGTGTGCTGATCGCTGCGGATTTCAACGGCGACGGGCGTGTTGATCTGGCCGTCGGCAACGAAGACTCGCAGGACATTTCGATTCTGCTTTCACAGGGCAACGGCAGGTTTGAAGCTCCGGTTCATTTTGCCCTCGACGGCGTTCCGGCGTCGATTGCAGCAGGTGATCTTAACCGGGACGGCGCGCCTGATATAGCGGTCAGTATATTTGATTCGCCGCAGGTTCGTATACTTCTGGGCGTCGGCGATGGTTCATTCGGGTCGCCCGTATCGTTTAACGCCGGGGGCGAACCAAGAGGCATTCTGATCGCAGATACGAATGATGACCAGAACCCGGATCTGATTGTCGCCGATTACGGCGGAGATACGCTGTCAATCCTTCGCGGAGACGGTACGGGCGGTTTTGCGCCGCCGGAAACGCTTACGGTCGGCGTCGGCCCATTTGGCGTATTTGCTGTTGATCTGAACATGGATGGGCGTCCTGACCTGGTTTCAGCGAATGATTTGAGCGACACCATAACTGTTCTGATCTCGCAACCCGGCGGAGGATTTGCTTCTCCGGCGTCGTACTCCGTCGGTTCCAGACCCGGGGCCGTGGTGGCGGGCGATTTTGATGGGGATGGTCGCGCTGATCTTGCAACCGCGAATTTTGGCTCAGCCGATGTTACGCTGCTGTTGGGAGACGCGGGCGGAGGCTTCAATGTAGCGGGCAATTTCGGCGCGGGGCTGAATGCAAACTCTCTGGCCACGGACGATTTCAACGGAGACGGACGTCCCGATATTGTTTCGGCCAATATAGGCTCCAGCGATATTTCACTCCTGCTTGCGGGCGATATGGGCCAACTTTCCGGCGCCTTGCACCTGAAGCTCAACCTGACGGCGAGTTCAATTACAACCGCGGATTTCAACGCCGATTCAATCCCGGACCTTGCTGTTGCGGATGCGAGTGCTGGTGAGGTGGCGGTTTTCATCGGACGGTCCGGGGGTGGGTTTGAAAGCCCGGTAACGATCCCCTTAACGGTATTACCGACTTCGATCACGGCGGCGGACTTCAATGGCGACGGAAGGCCGGATATCGCAACTGCGAATGAAATTACGAGTAATGTTTCGATACTCATCAATAACGGAATGGGCGGATTCGATGCATCCGCCCTCTTTCCAGTCGATACTGCGCCGAGCGCAATCGCAGCGGGTTTAGTAAACGGCGATGACAGGATTGATCTGATTGTCGCAAGCCGCCAGGCAAACACCGTCACCGTATTGCTGGGCAGTGCAATCGCAGGTTTTGCGCCTCAGCCTCCGGTAAACGTGGGCGACGGTCCGGCTGCAATTGCACTCGCCGACCTGAATGGGGACGGCGCGCTCGATCTTGCGGTTGCCAATGAACAGAGCGACACCGTTTCGGTATTGCTCGGCATGGGCACAGGCGAGTTTGGTGCATTATCGACTCTTCAAACAGGAGACATGCCGGTAGCACTACGATTCGGGGATTTTGACGGCGACGGGCATTTGGATCTGGCAACAGCCAACTTCGGTTCGGATTCGGTTGCGATCTTTTCGGGTAATGGGCAGGGTGGATTCAACATGTCACGGACACTTCCGATTATCGCAGGACCCTCCGGGATTGAAACAGGCGATTGGAACGGGGACGGCCATCTGGACCTTGCAATTACGGCAAATTCCACGTCCGAGTCGGTCATTGTTTTCGGCGACGGAACCGGTGGGTTCAGCCCGGAATTTCGTTTTCCGGCAATTTTCGACCCGATCCAGTTGATTGCGGCGGATTTTAACCGGGACGGCCGAACCGATCTTGCCGTGGCCAATGCAGGCGGCGGGTTCGTACAGATCCTTTACAATATCTGCTCTGGACTCGCCCGTACGGTCACGACTGTAAGTGCTGCGAGTTTCAGAGCTGAGACCGTTGCTACCGAATCCATAGTAGCCGCTTTCGGCGTGGATCTCGCTGTAACGACTCTACCTGCGACCGGACTTCCTCTTCCGTCCAGGTTGGGTGGGACCGAAGTAACGGTAACAGATCGTTTCGGCGTCGAGCGGAAATCACTTCTGTTTTTTGTATCGCCTTTCCAGATCAACTATCAGATACCGGAAGGCACGGCAATCGGGCCGGCCGTAGTTAAGGCGACGAGCGCAAACGGAACTACATCGCTGGGTCAAGTGCAGATTTCCGATACAGCACCCGGAGTTTTCTCCGCCAGCGCAGACGGCACAGGGGTGGCTTCAGCCCTGGTCATACGGGTTCTTGCGGACAACACACAGCAGTTCGAAGGTTCGGCGCGGTTTGATCCCGATGCCGGAAGATTCGTGCCGGCGCCGATTCGTCTGGGGCCGCCCGAAGAAAGGATATTTGTTGCGTTTTTCGGCACCGGGATCAGGTTCCGGAGCGATGCAACGAATGTCTCGGTTCGTATGGGAGATCGCACATTGCCGGTTTTATACGCAGGCCCACAGGGTGTGTTTGTCGGTCAGGATCAGGTTAATGTAGAAATTCCCAAGGATATGCCGCTCGGCGGCGAGGTCTCATTTGTAGTTGTTGTCGACGGAGTGGAAGCGAATACCATAACGCTCACGTTCGAATGATGCGGAGGAGCAACCTCAGGGTTGACCATACCTGTTCAAGCTGTGTAAAGATGTCATAAGCCCCAATTGTAGGGCGCGGATGCGAAACGGATGAAAAGGCGTCAAGAACTAATTTGGATCTGCATAGCGATGCTTGCCGCATATGCGATACCAGCCGCTTTGTTTCGATCCGTCGGCGCAAGCCTTGCCCCCGAAAAGTTTTCAACCCGTATCTCCCCGGCTCAAGAGCCTGTTTTAGTTCCCGCTCCTTCACGCATTCCCACCTTTGGCTATGAAGTGGTAAACGTATATCCGCACGACCGCCAGGCCTTTACACAGGGGCTTGTCTACCACGATGGATTTCTTTATGAGAGCACCGGACTGAACGGACGGTCTTCGCTTAGAAAAGTGGAACTTGAAACGGGCGAAGTATTGAAGATCGTCAACCTCGACAACATATATTTCGGCGAGGGCCTCGCGCTAATGGATGGGAAGGCCTTTCAGCTTACCTGGCTGTCGCAGATCGGATTTGTTTACGACCGGGATACGTTCGAACGTCAGGGTACATTTTCCTATACGGGAGAAGGGTGGGGATTAACTCACGACGGACGCTCGCTGATTATGAGCGACGGCAGCGAAACGATTCGCTTTCTCGATCCATCTACGTTCCAGGTCAGGCGAACACTCAGAGTGCTTGTGGGGAATGCGCCGGTCCAAAGGCTGAACGAACTCGAATATATCGATGGAGAAATTTGGGCCAATATCTGGCTTACGGACCGGATTGTCCGTATTTCTCCCGAATCGGGGCGCGTAATCGCCTGGGTAGATCTGGCGGGACTTCTGCCGCTTGCTGACCGCAGTCCCCCAGTAGACGTTCTTAACGGGATTGCCTGGGACGCCGAGGGCAGACGCCTGTTTGTAACCGGCAAGTTATGGCCCAAGCTCTTCGAAATTCTGCTTAAGCCAAATCGAGAGCCGATAATAAAAAGGAACTGAACAAAGGGCGCAAGTAACGCGGAACAAATGGAATAAACGGAATGAGTTCCAGTAGGGGAGTCATTCCGTTTATTCCATTTGTTCCGCGTTTTTCCGTGTTCCGCTAATTATTTTCGGGAACTTTCACGGAGCTTTTTCCGAAATGTGAGCAGCGGCAGAATGATCGCAATCGTGAAGACTTATGACCGGTGAACCTACTAGATCCGACGAGGAACTGTTGCGACACATGCTCGATGGAGATGAAGAAGCTTTTGCGGCTCTTTATCGGCGTCGGCGGACTTCGGTGTACAGGTTTGCGCTGCAGATGTGCGGATCCGACGCTACGGCGGAGGACGTGACGCAGGATGTATTTCTCGCGCTTATATCGTCCGCTGCGTCATTTGATTCCGAAAAGGGGAAACTATCATCGTTCCTTTTCGGCATTGCCCGCAATCATCTGTTGCGGCGGGTTGAACGTGATCGTCGATTTACACAGCTTGATGACGGGGACGGCGAGTCCGAGTCTTCGTTTCTGGATGCCGGCGATGAGTTTAATCCGCTTGCGAACCTTGCCAGGGGAGAGATTGTAGATTCAATGCGCCGGGCCGTGCTCGCATTGCCGCCTCACTACCGCGAAGCGGTCGTTTTATGCGATCTGCACGATATGAGCTATGTGGATGCCGCCGGTGTAATTGGTTGCGCTGTTGGTACGATACGCTCAAGATTGCACAGGGCTCGTGCGATGCTTTTGGACAAATTGCGTACACATGAAGGTTTGGAGCTGCCGCGTTCAGTTGCAAGCGGAGCAATAAAGGGGCGGTTATGAATTGCCGGGAATTTTCAGGGATAGTGACGGATCTGGCGGGTTGTAGCTTGATGGACGCCTCGATGCGCTCTTCGGGATTTCATCACGCGAAAGATTGCAGCAGGTGCGCCTCACGGCTCGATGCCGAACGCGCTTTGGTAGAGGGTTTGAGAGTGCTGGCGGCGGCAGATTCAGAAAGGATGCCGGAGTTTTCGGAATTTTCAGAACAGGCGCTCCGTGCTGAGTTCCGGCGCAGGCAGGCTGCTGCAGCAAGCCGTTCCCAAAGTATAACGGTAGGAAGCGGGGCGGCGCGCAGAATACTGCCGTATGCGGCGGCGGTTGCGCTCCTGTTGGGCGGGCTGCTTGCCGCAGTATTTACCGACTTCCGGAGTGACGTTAAACCCGAAGCGGAGAGGATGGCGGGAACTGAGGCGCAGGTAAAGGCGCCGGCTGTGGAGGCAGGCCGGGATACGTCGGGAACTGATTCTAACGCCGAAGTTTCCCAAATTGCGGGAGGGCGGATGAAACAGACGCCTCGGAATCGCATTGCTGCGGATACGGACGATGAAAGTTTTGTGACGGTAAGTATCGGAGAGTTCTCTCGGTTGATTGATGAAGAGGAGGTGGCTACCGACTATTTGCCGCTGATTGTCGGAACAGAGGTTCCGCCGGTTGAAAACGGCCGGGTTATTCGCGTTCAAATGCCGCGATCGGCGCTCGCTTCATTCGGGCTGCCTTTTGATCTGGAACGTGCCAACGAATCCGTGAAGGCGGATGTGCTGATGGGCGATGACGGACTCGCAAGAGCGGTGCGATTTGTCCGCTGAAAATACAGTTGGTTGGGACGGAAAAGTGAGATGACGGAACAAACGAAATGAAACGAAAATTACAGAGCATTCGAATAATTTCGTGTGTTCCGTTATTAAATGAAGAATGATTTCGGAAAGTGAGGAATTGGATGAAAAAGAGCGTTTACAAATTCTGTATGAGTGCAGGTTGTGCGGCTGCGATGCTCATAAACACAATCGCGGTTGCAGCACAGAGTCAGGGGGCGGCAGGCTCCGGACAAAGGACGGAAACGCCGAGAGTTTCCGTTGTCACCACGGATGGCGGCTCGGGTAATCGAGCTGTGTTCATCAGTCAGGATGGTGCACCAACGGAACTGCCGGTGGGCTCCGGCTTTACATTTGTTCAGGATGGCGCGGCGGGTGGAACGATTGCATTTGCAGCAAGCGAGATGAGCTTTGACGCGAAAGTAGTCAAGGGGGCTCCTTACAGCGCCGAAGCCGTTACCGAAGTAGTTCAGACGCTGCCGGACGGCAACCGCATCGTTCGGCGATCTACTACGCAGTTGTACCGGGACAGCGAAGGTCGCACGCGCCGGGAGCAGGCGGTCAACGCAGTGGTACCCTGGGTGTCTGCGCAGCAGGGTGCAGCCAGAGTGTATATCAATGATCCGGTATCGAACCTGAATTACATTCTTGACCCGCAATCGCAAACGGCGCGCAAGCTGAACCTCTTTATCAGATCGGTGGCCCCAGCCAGTATTAGTTCGGTCGCGCCGGTCCGGGTTGCAGACGGGGCGGACAACGTTCTTGGAGTCTCCGGCGGATCATTGCAGCTTGGCGCGACAAATCGTACACATCCGCAATACCCGGCAGTAGCGAAGGCGGCTGGAGCGGAGGGCCCCGTACAGGTGAAGGTTACCGTAAACGAAAATGGCGAGGTAGCGTCGGCCGAAGCAGTCAGCGGGCATCCTTTGCTTCGGGAGGCTGCGGTTGAAGCGGCGCGGCAATGGCGTTTCAAGCCAACCGCAATTGATGGGAAATCCGTCAAGACGCAAGGCACCTTGACATTTAATTTCACTCTGTCGAAGAACGTAGAGACTGAAGCCCGTCAACTTGTCGAGGCTGATCAGCCCCCACGTATAGCACGCACATTATCGTTTGAAGCCGGAAACTCCGGTGTTGTGGCTGCTGCTCCCCTGGTTGTGGAATCGGAGAATATCCGGGTGCGCGCCGAGTCACGTCGCGAAGAACTCGGCAAACAGTTCTTCGAGGGCATTGAAGCTGAAGGCACGCGAATGGTTACTACGATTCCGGCAGGCGCTGTCGGCAACGAACGTCCGATCGAAATCGTCAACGAGCGCTGGTATTCCCCTGAATTGCAGACCGTTGTGATGTCGCGGCATTACGACCCGCGTTCGGGCGAAACCGTTTACAGGTTGAGCAATATCGTTCGGGCCGAACCCGCATTGCATCTGTTTCAGGTGCCTGGAGATTACACGATTACCGACGAGTCAAATGTTATGGAACTCAGACGTAAAGTCGAAGCACAGCACCGCCGCAACAATCAGCAATAAAGGAGAGATGACGGAACAAACGAAATGAAACGAAAATTACGGAAAAGTCGAAAGCTTGCGTAGTTTCCGTTTCATTTCGGTTGTTCCGCGGTTGTACTTTCTCGGGTTCAGATCTTGATGTTGTAAACCTTGATTTTGCTGTTAAGAGTTGTGTTGTTCATGCCCAGCAGTTTAGCCGCACGGCTTTGATGGCCGCCCGTAAATTCAAGCGCTTTCCGAATCAACTCGATTTCAAACCGCGATACCTCGTCATAGAACGATATGCCGCGGGAAATATCCACATCGGCCGCGGTTTGATCAGGTCCGGATCGCGCAGCCGATTTCAGTTCGGGGTTGACGATTTCCTCGCGCAGGCATTCGAGCGTTATGTCGTCGGTTCGCGCCACAATCACTGCCCTCTCTATCGCAGATTCCAGTTCACGTACATTGCCCGGCCAGTGATAGTTTTCAAGCGCAGAGAGGACTTCCGGAGCGAACTGCACTGATATGTTTCTTCCGTTTTCCGCGTTGTATTTCTTGACGAAATGCTGAGCGAGCGGACGGATGTCTTCGCGGCGGTTGCGCAGCGGCGGCAGGTGGATGTTGATTACGTTGAGACGGTAAAAAAGGTCTTCGCGGAAATCCCCGGATTTTACAGCACGCTGAAGATCGGTATTGGTCGCGGCTATGATTCTTACATCGACGCGCCGCGGTTGCGTATCGCCTAACGGGGTGAATTCGCGTTCCTGAATCACGCGCAGCAGTCGCGCCTGGGTTTCGGGCGGGATGGTGCTGATTTCATCGAGGAATATTGATCCGCCGTCCGCTACCTCAAACAACCCTTTTTTGGCTGCTACCGCGCCGGTAAAAGCTCCCTTTGTATGCCCGAACAACTCAGATTCGAGCAATTCGGATGGAATATTGCTGCAATTGACCGCAACGAACTGCCCGGATTCCGCGCGCGGACTCGAGAAATGGATCGTTCTCGCAACCACTTCTTTACCGGTTCCTGATTCTCCAGTAATAAGCACAGTCGTTCGGGCGGGGGCAACCTGTTCTATAAGGTCGTAGACTTCGCGCATAGGGACCGAATTGCCCACGATGCGCTCCCTGTCGCCCGATATGCGAAGGGTCCGCCTCAACAATCGCCGCTCTTCATCCCCGCGCCGCCGCGCAATGCCGACGGAAACGATCTTGAGGATCTGCTCGTTTTCGAAGGGCTTGCGTATGCAGTTAAACGCTCCCAACTGCCACGCGGCAATCGCAGTATCGAAGGTCGCATAAGCGGTGATCATCAGCACGACGGCCTCGCGGTCGATTTTCAGGAGTTCTTCAAGCGTCCTCAGCCCGCCGATACCCGGCATCGACACGTCCAGCAGGACTACGTCATAGGTGCGCTCGCTGAATCGCATCAGCCCTTCTTCTCCGGTTTTGGCCAGATCGACCCGATAGCCTTCCTGCGAAAGAATGCTTTCGAGTACTTCGCGCATAATTTCTTCATCGTCTACAACCAGAATGTTGCCCTTCTTTGCCATGCCGATTAGCTTCGCGCAGGCGCAAATAGAAAGCAAGTTCAAGCCGCTGGCTTTACAACGGCACTTCGATTATGGAATGCAGGGATGTATAATGACTGAGCCCCGGTGGACATCTCAAAAGGATATGAGGAGGTGGTGGCGATATGCTGCGTTACAACACTCGACGTAAGGTTTCGCTGTTGGCGGTGTGGTTTCTGCTCGCCGGTACGGTTGCATGGCCGGGGCGCGCTCAGGATCCGCCGCAGCCGCCGTCGCGACCCTCGCAGTCGCGCCCGCCCGCCGGCGGCAAGCAGAAGGCTCCTCCCGTGAGACAGGGCGCGCAGGTGGAGCCCGAGCAACAGGACCCGGCTGCCGCCGGAGTCATTAAACTGGACACGGAACTCGTAGTTCTGGACGTTACGGTCGTAGATCAGCTCAACAATCCTGTTTATTCGCTGACCAAGGATGACTTTGTCGTTTTCGAGGACAAGGTAAAGCAGGAGGTTGAAGCCGTCAGCCGCGAAGAGGTCCCGATTAGTTTCGGCATCGTCATCGACACTTCCGGCAGCATGCGCTCCAAACTTCAGACCGTCACGGACGCGGCCGCTCTTTTGATCAAGGAGATGAAAGAGGGCGACGAGGGTTTTGTCGCGCAGTTCAAGATCGAGCCCGAACTCGTACAGGATTTCACTTCCGATCAACGCGAACTCGAAGAAGCACTCGGCGAACTGTATACAAGCGGCGGGACATCTCTACTGGATGCAATCATCGCCACCGCCGATTATGCGCATGAAAAGGGAAAGCAGCGCCGCAAGGCGCTGATAGTGATATCTGACGGACTTGAAAAAAACAGTTCGGTCAAGGAAAAAGAAGTAATGGAGGCGATGAAGGAAGATGAAGTGCAGGTCTACATCGTGGGCTTCATCAACGAAGACGAACCCGCCGGACTGTTCAGCAAATCGCCCGCAAAACGCGCAAAAGAACTTCTTACCCGAATAGCCGAAGACTCGGGCGGTCGCGCATTTTTTCCGAAAGAAGTAAACGAGATGCCTGCAGTCGCGGCGCAAATCTCCAAAGATCTGCGCACTCAGTACGTGCTGAGCTATTATCCGTCGAATCAGATGCGTGACGGCCGGTTTCGTACCGTGCGCGTAAATGTCAATCCGAAGGATAACCGCAAACTCATCGCACGGACCCGCCAGGGGTATTACGCGCGCAGCGAGCGTGAATCTCCGGAACGCAGGAACCCGTAACACCCGAAGCGCCTGAATTGGGGAGAACCCGAAAGTGCGCCGGACTGCGAGCCTATGATCGATACGCTGGTGCTGGACCGCGATACGCGAACCTTCACAAAGGTGCGCGCCGTCGGCGACCTCAAAACCCTTTGCACAGCAGCATCAAACATCATATGGGTAGACGTAAGCGACCCTACCAGCCAGGATTTCGATGATCTGGCCCGCGAGTTCAATCTTCATCCACTTGCAATAGAAGACTGCAAGCACAGGCATCAACGGCCGAAGGTCGAGGAATACCCAGGTTACTATTTTATAGTCCTGTATGAATCGGAGCTTGGCGCCGACAACCGCCTGGAACTGCGCGAACTGAATATCTTTCTGAGTTCAAATTACCTGATTACGGTCCACTCGGAGCCGATCCGCGCAATTGCAGTCGCCGATCGGTTGTGGCGCGAATGGACGGACTTGGCTGATCGCGGCACGGGATTGCTTGCTTACCTGCTCATTGATGCCGTCGTGGATGATTACATGCCGATGCTCGACTCGATCTCGGACCACCTGGATGAACTCGAGGACCAGATTTTCGAGGATCTGCGACACGAAACGGTGCAGGAAATTTTCCTGGTAAAGAAGCAACTCCTGTTTCTGCGACGCGCCGTGACTCCGTTGCGCGATGTTTTCAATACGCTGCTGCGCCGAGAGCAGCAGATCTTTTCGCGCGAAACGACCATATATTTCCAGGATGTTTTCGATCACCTGATCCGCGTGGCCGATACGATAGACACGCTTCGCGACCTGCTCGGATCGACGATGGACGCTTATCTGTCGATATCGGGAAACAGGATGAATCAGGTTATGAAGAGGTTGACCGCAATCTCTACACTGTTGATGTCGGTGACGCTCATCGCCGGCATTTACGGCATGAACTTCGCATACATGCCCGAACTTTCGACGCGCTACGGCTACGTGGGCGCACTCGGCGCAATGCTGGTGGTTGCATTGACGCTTTACCTGTATTTCCGCCGCATTAAGTGGTTTTGACCAAAGCATCCCGTTGGCCGGCCACACGGGCAGACAGAAATGGATCGATCATCAAAAAAAAAGGGCAAGCGTCGCAGCGTGCGGAGAATGATTCGCGGCGGTTTACACCGTCTGGCTACCCACAGGCGCGGCAACGGCGCAGCGCTCGTGGATGGTACACCCACCGATGAAAATAAACCTGAGTCAGTCGAGGGCCCGCTAAGTCCCCAGGCTGCGCAGTTGCCTTCGAACCTGAAGGATGGGGGCGAGTTCCAGCCTTCGTTGCGCGTGGGGCCGATTATGTCGACGATTCTCCTGCTCGGTCTTGCCTGGCTGTTGATCGTAGCGTGGTGGGTTTCGGCTATGCCGGAAAAATGAAGAAACAAAGAGAAATGACGGAACAAACGAAATGAAACGAAAATCACGGAAAAGGTTGGATATGTCCGTAGTTTCCGTCTTATTTCGTTTGTTCCGTCATCTCTCTTCGATCACCGTGGCTTGGGTTTTCCCGGTTCAGCCGGATGTGATCAACTGCCGAGCTATGACAAGGCGCTGCACCTCGCTTGTACCTTCGCCGATGGTGCAGAGCTTTGAATCGCGCCAGTATTTTTCGGGTGGATAATCTTTCAGATAACCATAACCGCCGTGTATCTGAATCGCCTCTTCGCATACACGAACCGCTATTTCGGATGCATACAGTTTGGCCATTGCCGATTCTTTAGTGGTTTGTCGCTTGTTGTCTTTAAGGAATGCGGCCCTGATGACGAGCAATCGTGCTGCGTCGATCTGCGTAGCCATATCGGCAAGTTTGAACTGTATGGCCTCGAACTCGAAAATCGGGTGTCCGAACTGTTTGCGTTCCAGCGAGTATTTCAACGCGGATTCATACGCTCCCTGCGCTATTCCAACCGAAAGCGCGGCGATGGAAATGCGTCCGCCGTCGAGTACCTGCATTGCGTTGACAAATCCTCGTCCGCGTTCGCCGAGAAGGTTCTCTGAAGGAATCGCGCAATCCTCGAAATGAATCGAAGCGGTTTCCGACGCGCGCACGCCGAGTTTGTTTTCCTTTCGTCCGGCATTGAATCCCTGTGTTCCTCGTTCGACGATAAAGGCGCTGATGCCGCGCGATCGCATTTCTTTGTCGGTATAAGCGAGCACTACTGCAACATCGCCCGATATGCCGTGTGTGATGAAGTTCTTCGATCCGTTCAGAATCCACTTGTCGCCGCGGCGTACGGCGGTTGTTCTCATCGCTGATGCGTCGGACCCGGAATCGGGTTCCGTGAGCGCCCAGGCGCCCAGGCGTTCACCTCGCGCCAGAGGAGTCACAAAATCGCGGCGCTGAGTTTCGCTGCCGTATTGGTAAATGTGGTTGGTGCACAGAGAATTGTGCGCGGCAACAGACAGGCCGATTGCGCCGCAGACTCGCGAAAGTTCTTCGATGATGATTGCGTATTCGATGTAACCGAGTCCGGCGCCGCCGTACTGTTCCGGGAATATCACTCCGGTAATACCGAGTTCGCCCATTTTGGGAAACAGGTCTCGGGGAAAGTGTTGGGTTTCATCCCACTGCGGCGCGTGCGGGCGAATTTCAGCTTCCGCAAATTCGCGCACGGTGCGGCGAATGGCTTCCTGTTCTTCTGTAAAATCGAAATTCATCGACATTATTTTGTAATCGTCCTGGGTATTTCCCTGAGCATCAGGGTAGGCAGATCGGTTTTTATTGCGTCAACACCGAGCAGCGCCATCGCTTTACCGATTTCAGGCTGGTCTACCGTCCAGACCCAAACTTCCACGCCCGCCTCGTGCGCCTTGTCTACGATTTCCCACGACAATCTCCTGTATGAAACCGATATCGAATGCGGTTTGAAGGCCAATACCTTCTTCAATGCTTCATCAAAGGGAACCGAGTTGTCGTATGCCGGGTTGATGTGCAGGCGCAGATTTGCGCCGAGAGCTCGTCGAATCTTTTCAGCAGTCGGCAAATCGGGCGGCTCCAGTACTACGCGGCTGAGTGCGGGCGATCCTCGAAGTTCCTCGATGGTCTTGTCCACAAGTTCGTCATAACGGTCGCCGCGCTTAATCTCTATGTTTAGCAGCCCCGAATTTACTTCGCGCAAAAGCTGCCGAAGCGTGGGCACACGCTTTCCGCCGCTATCTTCGCCTACGGGCGTCAACGTATGCGCCGTCAGTTCGCTGTACGTCGTATCCGAAAGGAGTGGGCCGTTGCGTCCGTTATTCAATCCCTCAACGCGACCTACTCTTTCATCATGGTATATGACTACCACGCCGTCGCGCGTCAGTCGGACGTCGGTTTCATTCCCGTCCGCGCCGAGTCGCATAGCACGGTTGAAGCCATCGATGGTGTTTTCGGTAAATTCCTTTGCTCCGCCCCGGTGCGCGATAATGAGCGGGCGTTTTTCAGTATTAACCCGGCTGGAAAGCAGGGGCGTATCGCCTTTTACCGCAAATGTCGCTACGGGCAGGCCCGGCAACAGCATCGCGGTCAGCACCAGTACGAAGGCGGTCGTCGTGAGTGCCGGAGAGTTAGTCGCAAAAGTCGGGATCTTTTTCATGCTCTGTAGTTTTACGGCTTTACATAGGACAGTCAAGGCGGAATGCCGGTGGGATTGAATCGCGCGACTGTCGACTTTTGCGTCGTCTTGACAGTAGCGACGCGGTTTTGCTAAGGTTTCGGTCTCGAAATTTGGGTTCAGGCTCGTAGCTCAGGGGTAGAGCACTACCTTGACACGGTAGGGGTCAGCGGTTCAAATCCGCTCGGGCCTATCAGATTTTCGGGTGTGTCTGGAGTTCAACGTCAGCTCCTGAAGTGCTGTCCTTCGCCGCGATGAATCGGTCGCGATATTGTAGTCGCGATATTGTGGTCGCGAGTTGTGGCGAGGTTAGCGGGTGGAGAAGAAGGATCCCTACGAGGCGATCCGCCCGCGTGATGGCCGCTGACGTAGGACCTTGCCATTTGCCTTCGGCTCTTGGGATCGTCCGATTTTCTCGACTCAGACTCCGGAAGTTGTGGGAGGGCAGGCGCAATCCGCCGCTCCCTGACGGTTTATTTCCGCTACCCCGCTGGTGGTCGAGCGTGGTGATTTACGGATAAGTTTTTATGGATGTAGGTGACATAGCAGACGGCGCTTCAGGCATGCAGGGTGCGATATCGGGACTAGCGGCAGCCGAGGTACTCAAGCAGCAGGATCGCGAGAGTGCAAAACGGGCGATTGCGGCACGTTTGATTCCGGCCGGCGGCGGGAACCCTTTTCCGGTGGATCTCGATTACGTGTTGAAGGAAGGCGAAAGCGCCGAACCCATTACGCCCGACTCTCCCGAGGCTCTTGAGATATACCGCCATTCTACGTCTCATCTGCTGGCTGCAGCGGTGCTGGATCTGTATCCGGGCACGAAACTGGGGATTGGTCCGGCGTTGATCGACGATCCGAAGGGCGGATTTTTTTATGACTTCCAGCGTGAAGACGGGAGATTTACACCGGAAGATTTGCCCAAAATCGAAAAAAGGATGCGCGAGTTGATCAAGCGCAACCTGTCGTACCACCGTGTGGAAATGCGCAAGCAGGAGGCGGAGCGGAAGTTCTCTGAAATGGGCGAGCCGCTCAAATGCGAGCTTATCGAAGACAAGGGCGGAGAGACCGTAAGCTGCTACACGATAGACGGCACTCCTTTCATTGACTTCTGTCTGGGGCCGCACATTCCTGCTACGGGCAAGATAAAAGCATTCAAGCTGCTTACAATTGCGGGCGCGCACTGGCTGGGCGATGAGTCGCGGCCGCAGATGCAGCGCATCTACGGCACGGCGTTTTTCTCTCAGGAGGAACTCGACGAGTGGTTGAAGCAGAAGGAAGAAGCCGAGCGGCGGGATCATCGAAAGCTGGGCGTGGAGCTGGATCTGTTCAGCTTCAGCGATGCGATAGGTCCCGGGCTTGTGCTGTGGCATCCTAACGGCGCGCAGATCCGCAAGACGATCGAACAGTTTCTTACCGACGAGCTGTATCAACGCGGCTACAGCTTTGTAAACACGCCGCACGTAACGCAGTCGGAGCTGTTTCGTATTTCGGGCCACCTTGAGAATTATCAGGAAGGCCTTTATCCGGCGATGAAGGACAAGGAGAACGAGCGGCTGGAATATCGGATGAAGCCGATGAACTGCCCGTTCCATATCCAGATCTACAGGTCGCGCCAGCGCTCCTACCGCGATCTCCCGCAGCGTTACGCCGAATACGGCATGGTTTACAGATACGAACGTTCGGGCGTTACACACGGCATGATGCGCGCGCGCGGATTCACGCAGGACGACGCGCACATTTTCTGTACACCCGACCAGTTGCACGCCGAGATCGTAAGCTGTCTGGAGCTTGTAGACTTTGTATTGAAAGCCTTCGGATTCGAGTACAAGACCGAACTCTCGGTGAGGCATCCTCACGATCATTCGAAATACATCGGTTCGGACGAGGGCTGGAAGATAGCGGAAACCGCGCTTGCAGGAGCGCTCGAAAGCAGAGAATTGCCCTACCAGCGAATGGAGGATGAAGCGGCGTTTTACGGGCCGAAGATCGATTTCAAGGTAGTGGACGCAATCAAGCGCCTTTGGCAACTGTCTACGATACAGGTGGATTTCACTCTGCCGCAGCGATTCGGTCTGGAATACATCGGACCCGACAACAAGCCGCACCAACCGATAATGGTGCACCGGGCGATACTTGGGTCGTTCGAACGCTTTTTCGGCATATTGATAGAACATTATGCCGGAGCTTTCCCGGTATGGCTTGCGCCGGTGCAGGCCGCGGTGCTTCCGATATCGGACAAGTATAATCAGCAGGCGGTTGCGGTGGAGAAGGAGTTGAGGGATCTGGGATTGCGAGTGACTTCGGACCTTCGTGGGGAAAAGATAGGAGCGAAGATTCGCGACGCCCAGTTAAAGAAGATTCCGTTTATGCTGGTTCTCGGTGAACGCGAGGCTGCTTCGGGAACGATAGCCGTGCGCGACCGGTTGAAGGGTGATCTGGGCGCCAGCACAGTGGCGGAGTTTGGATCGCGGCTGCACGAGTTGGTGCGGTCGCGTGCAGTTACTACGTGAACGCCCGTAACGAGCCGACAGATGCGGCGCGTTTGGGTATAACCGGGAGGTGGGCCTATTAACAGTAGCTTTTCAGGGGGATTCAGAGGCCGTCGGGATTCGCAGCGTGGACCGCAGGTGCGGGTCAACGAGCGGATTCGGGCGCGGGAGATACGCGTCATCGACGATGAAGGGAAGCAACTCGGCATAATGTCGCCGCAGCAGGCGCTCGATCTTGCGAGGAGCCGCGACCTGGATCTTGTCGAGGTGGCGCCGCAGGCGAATCCTCCGGTTTGCCGGATCATAGACTTTGGGAAGTACCTTTACGAGCAGAAAAAGCGTGCACACGAAGCCAAGAAGAAGCAAGTGGTGATCGAGGTCAAGGAAATCAAGTTTCGTCCTGCGACCGATGATCACGACTACAATTTCAAAATGAAGCACGCTGCGGAAATCCTGAGGGACGGCAACAAGGTAAAGGCTACGGTACGTTTCAAGGGACGCGAAATTACGCACAAGGAACTCGGGGTTCAGTTGCTGGATCGCCTGACGCAGGATCTGGCCGATTGCGGAATTGTAGAATTCCGTCCGCGCCTCGAAGGGATGCAGATGATGGTGGTGTTTGCACCGAAGAAATCCTGAACAAGGAGCTTGCGGGTGGGAGAGACGCCGTGCGGCGGTCTCATATCTGAAGATGGAGGGATTATGCCGAAACTGAAGACGCACAAAGGCGCTGCGAAACGCTTCCGCCTTACTGCGACCGGAAAAATCAAGCGCGGACATTCGCACGCGCGTCATATTCTTACTAAGAAGACTTCCAAGCGAAAACGGGTGCTCGACATCGACGTGCTGGTTTCTGAAAGCGATCAGGCGCGCGTGGAATCAATGCTTCCGTATGGAAGGAAGTAAGCATCCGTTCATATTGCATCCCGCAAATGAATCCAGCCGATGGGTTCGGGATTGATGTCGGGGATGCACGGGGAATTTTTCGGGTTTTTACCTAAAGACAGAGGAGGGGCCAATGCCTCGGGCAAAACGTGGACCGAAGCGCCTGGAGAAGCGCAAAAAACTGGAAAAGCTGTCGAGCGGCTATAGGGGTACAAAGAGCAAGCTGTACCGTTCGATGAAGGAGTCCGTCGAACGCGGACTGAAGTTCGCATACGTGGGACGCAAACTCAAGAAGCGGGATTTTCGTTCGTTGTGGATCATTCGCATAGGCGCCGCGGCCCGCATCAACGGACTCAATTACAGCCAGTTTATGCACGGCCTGAAGGTGGCTGGAATCGAACTCGACCGGCGTGCGCTTGCGGATCTGGCCGTAAATGAACCGCAAACGTTTGCAGAGTTGGCGGGGTCGGCTAAAAAGGCTCTCGGCGCCGAACCGGCAGCGGCCTGAAAACCGGACTCTCGCCTCGAAAAACGACCCAAGCCTTTGGTCCGATCCGGTCGAAGGTCTTGGGTCTTATTTTGACCGTTTGAGCTTGAAAGAAAATGGAAGCCGAGAGACTTGAACAACTGCGGGCTCAGTTTTCTGCGGAAGCAGCCGGGATCGATTCTGAATCCGCCGCTTCGGCGCTTCGGGATCGATGGACAGGGCGCAAGAGCGGGCTGCTGACAGCAGAGATGAAAACACTCGGAAAGCTTTCTCCCGACGTTCGCCGCGAGTTTGGATTACAACTCAACGCCTTGAAGGATGAGGTGGACGGAAGGATCGCGGAACTCCTTTCCGGGTTCGGCGCGCGACGCGAAGCAGAGCAACTCGTGCGCGAGCGAATAGATGTGACTCTGCCTGGAAGGCGGCAGTCGTCGGGCCGCCTCCATCCCATCACTCTGATGCGTGAGCGCATCGAAGAGATCTTCGTTTCCATGGGCTATACGATTGAAGACGGCCCGGAAATCGAAACGGATTTTTACAACTTCGATGCATTGAACATTCCGCCGAGTCATCCGGCCCGCAGTTCTCAGGATACGCTTTACCTGGAAAACGGCCTCGCGCTGCGCTCGCAGACCTCAACTGTGCAGATTCATGCAATGCAGCGGCGTCGCCCGCCCCTGCGCGTAATCGCGCCGGGCAGGGTATACAGGCGCGATACTCCGGATGCAACGCACAACCCGATGTTTTTTCAGGTCGAGGGGCTGCTTGTAGACCGGCGCGTAACGCTCGGGGACCTGAAAGGCACGCTGGGAGAGTTTGTGCGGAGAATGTTCGGACCCGGGACCCGCACGCGGTTTCGGCCGTCGTATTTCCCGTTCACCGAGCCGAGCGCTGAAGTGGATTACAGTTGCTTCAAGTGTGGAGGCGCGGGCTGCCGAATCTGCAAGGGATCGGGCTGGATCGAATTGGGTGGATCGGGCCTTGTGCATCCCAATGTATTGCGCGCTGTAGCTATCGACCCCGAAGAGTTTTCGGGCTTCGCCTTTGGGCTCGGAATAGACCGGATGTGCGGCCTGATGTATGACCTCGACGACATAAGGCTGCTGTATGAAAACGATGCCCGTTTTCTGGAGCAGTTTCGTTGAGACCAAAGAGAGATAACGGAACAGACGAAATAAGACGGAACAGACGGAAATATTCACCTATTCCGTAGTTTTCGTCTCATTTCGTCTGTTCCGTTATCTCTCTCTGGTTCCGATTTGCGATTTGCCTATGAAGATCAGTTATAAGTGGCTGGCCGAATTCGTCGATGTGGACATAGATCCGCGTTCACTGGCGGAACAACTCACCATGGTCGGGCTTGCAGTCGACGGCATAGAAGAAATCGGCGGCGATCACATTATTGAAATCGATCTGACCTCGAACCGTCCGGATTGTCTCTCGCACCTGGGGGTCGCGCGGGAGGCAGGCGTGATAATGGGTAAGCCGCTCAGGGAAGCAGTCCCGGCGCAGATCGATGTCAAGGGGGAATCGGTTTCACCGGCTGCTGTCGATGTGCTCGATCCGGATTTGTGTCCGAGATATACGGCGCGTGTAATTCGGGGCGTAAAAGTAGGCCCGTCGCCGGACTGGATGGTGCGCCGCCTTGAAGCGCTGGGGCAACGCAGCATCAACAACGTTGCAGACGTTACAAACTACGTGCTGCACGAACTCGGACAGCCGCTTCACGCCTTCGATTTCAATTGCCTGGCAGGGCGCAGAATCATCGTCAGACGCGCAGTCGCCGGCGAGACGCTCATCACACTCGACGGAATCGAACGTGTATTGAACGATACCATGCTCGTAATTGCCGACGCCGATCGTGCCGTGGCGCTCGCAGGAATCATGGGCGGGGCGGATACGGAAATAACCGATGCCACCGTAGATGTTTTGCTCGAAAGCGCGTATTTCAACCCGGCTTCGGTCAGGCGAACAGCGCGCATACTCGGTATGAACACGGAAGCCTCGTATCGCTTCGAACGCGGCATAGATTACGACATCGCAGCAAGAGCAAGCGATCGGGCCGCCGCGCTTATCGTCGAAACCGCGGGCGGCGAAATCGTTGGAGAACTCCTTGACGCGCGGGCTCAAATCGAAGCCCGACCGCCGATTACGTTACGCCTGGACCGGTTTCATCATCTGACCGGATTGAATGTTGGAATGGCGCGTGCAAAGGAAATCTTCAATGCCCTTGGGATGGAAATTCTCCCTTTAAAGGATGACGGCGCAGTGTCCGTTAAATCGCCAAGCTGGAGAATCGACCTGGCGATAGAGGAGGACCTGATCGAAGAGATAGCCAGACTGGAGGGTTATGATCGTTTGGTTCCGACGCTCCCGGGCGGTGCGGGAGCCGGATCCTACCAGGACGACGAGGCAGCGAGGAAAACCCTCAGAAGAACCCTGATTGCGACTGGTTTTCACGAAGCCATAAGTTTCAGTTTTGTAAACGGTGAAACGGATGCGATGTTGAGCGGAAATCATGAATCGGGCCTGGTTCTGACAAATCCGGTCGATGAAACACAATCACAAATGAGGACCACTCTGCTGGGCGGGCTGCTTTCCGCCGTTGAGCTCAATATCAATCACGGAACTCGCAATATAAGGCTTTTTGAGATCGGCAAGTGTTTCCTGGATGACGGGGCTCGTCCGGTTGAAATCGAGCGTCTGGCGTTGGTAATGACCGGAGCGCGCAACGAACTGGGCTGGCAGGGAGCGGGTGAAAGACTCGATTTCTACGACCTGAAGGGAACGATTGAGTCCGTTGGGGAAAATCTGGGCAAAAATTCATTGGAATTTTCGCCCACTTCCGATATTGGGTATTTGCATCCGGGACGTGCTGCGGTAATATCGCTTGCCGGCAACAAAATCGGGTTTGCCGGTCAGCTCCACCCGAGAATAGCAGCCCACTTCAAGTTCAAACAGCCGGTTTTTGCAGCGGAACTGGACTTTGGGGCTATTTTGCAAGTTCCAGGGCTGGAGCCAAGGTATCGACCGTTGCCGAAGTTCCCGACCGTGGTTCGCGATCTTTCCGTGCTTGTGAGTGATGCTGTTTCGTGGGCTGAAATCGAACGCAGCATCCTTGGCCTGAATATAGGCGAGCTTGTTGGCGTCAGGTTGTTTGATGTTTACACGGGAAGTGAATTGCCGGCGGGAAAACGGGCGCTCGCGCTATCGCTTCGCTATCGAGCGGAGGAGCGGACGCTTACGGAGCAGGAAATTGGCGATTGCCACGGACGCGTCGTGAGTATGCTTGCCCGGGAATTCGCAGCGGAATTGAGATGAGATCGCAATGAATTGAAATTGTTATGAGATGGCGGGGACACAACAATCAATAACGTCGAAAACATGGGGTTGCCCTCCGAAGAACAAAGAATAAAATAATCGACAAGACACAGGAGCTGCTCTAATGGCCGTCGCGGGATTGGAAAAATTCGCCCACCTCGAAGACAAGATTTACCGGACCGTAGAACTCTGCAAGACCCTCAAACAGGATAAGGAGGGTCTGGAGCGGGAACTGACCGCACAACGCAGGGAACTCAATTCGCTCCAGGCGGAAAAAGACCGGCTTGAGGCGCAGGTAGAACGACTGCTGGCTGACCGCGATGCTATGAGGTTGAAGGTCGAGGCGATGCTCGATGCTATCGCAGTGCTGGAAATGGAAGCGGAGTATTCGCGGAAGTAAACATCGAGGCGTACCGTGGCGAACCATGTGAGGGTTCAAGTCAGCATCAATAATGAGGCCTACACGCTAGTAGTGCCCGAAAGCGACGCCGCACATGTGGATGAATTCGCGGCTATAGTCGAGAGGCGCATGCGGGACGTTGCGGCCAGCAGTTCCGCCGTGGATTCGCGCAAGATTGCGATTCTGGCTGCGATCAATCTGGCCGGGGATCTTTTTCGCATGAAATCCGAACACGATCGTTTGGATCAGCGGCTTGCCGAACGTAGCGCCGAATGCGCGGAACTACTGGATCAGGTGCTTAAAAATCAGGCGCGATCCTGACGAGAACAATCGTTAACGCAATACAGAATCTGCTGCCGGATGAACCATCGCCGCTATCCCCGCACCGGAATCCCCGCCCAACCTATGTATACTAATTCAGTCCGTCCCGACTCCGTAAAATGACGTTCAAGGAGGAATTGTGAAAGGGATATCTGTTCGCCTGTTTATGGGCTTGATTGTGTTCTGCCTGCTGGCCGCCACTGCGGCGCCGGGCCTGCTCGCGCAGCGTTCAAGAAGGCAACCATCGGCCGACGCTGTCGCCCCCGGCCCGCACGGCAATGTAGAAGCAATCACCGAAGCGCAGTTGAAGGATTACCTGTATTACGTTGCATCCGACGAAATGGAAGGGCGCGATACGCCGTCGCGAGGACTGGATTTGACGGCCAACTTTATTGCGATGAATCTCTCGCGGTGGGGCGTCAAGCCCGTCGGCGACGGGCGCGGCCATCTGGATCGATATTTCCAGCACATGCTCCTGCGGCGTTCAAAAGTTGATCCCGCAAAAACTCGCGCCGATCTCGGCGGCCAGGCCTTGAAATTCGGCGATGATTTCGTATCTTCAAACGTCGCAGGATCAGCATCGGGAGAAATGGTGTTTGCGGGCAACGGCTGGATCATACCGGGCAAGAACATCAATCCTTATCAGGGGATTGATGTAAAGGACAAGATCGTAGTGCTTCAGCCCGGACTTCCTCGCGGAGTAAATCCGCGCGACATAATGAACGGCAAGGAAGGTGTTGACTGGGAGTCGCCCTACGGTATGCAGCAAAAAGGCTACCTCGAAAAAAGCGGCGCCAAAGGCATTGTCGTGTTGCCCAATACCGGAGCTCTGAATAATTGGAAACAGAATCTTCAGCGCTCGATCGAACGCGGCTCGCCGTGGGCCGTCGTCAAGTTTCAGAAAGATTCGCCGGGCCTGCCTTCCATAACTCTCTCTGATCAGGGGGCGGCAAAACTCTTTGAAGGCGAATCTCGCGATGGGGCGGCTATGCTCAAGGTGGCTGCGTCAAACGAGACGATTCCCTCATTCGCACTGGGCGCGGGTAAAAAGATCCGTTTTGACCTTGCTGTCAAATCCGAGGATGCAACCACCAAAAACGTGGTGGGAGTGCTCGAAGGCAGCGACCCGAAACTGAAAGACGAGTACGTTGCAATAGGCGCCCACTACGATCACGTCGGTACAAATCCGCAGATATCGGGCGACAATATATTCAACGGCGCCGATGATGACGGGTCGGGCACCGTTGCAGTACTTGCCATAGCCGAGGCTTTCGCAAAAAGCGCGCGTCCGAAGCGGTCGATCCTGTTCGTATGGCATGCCGGCGAAGAAAAGGGGTTGTGGGGAGCGCGTTATATTACGGAATTTCCGGTGGTCCCGCTCGACCGTATCGTTGCGCAGTTGAACATCGATATGATCGGCCGCAGCAAGCAACCCGGAGACACTGCGCCTGCAAACCGGGATCTGTCGGGACCGGACGAAGTATACGTGATCGGCTCAAAAATGATGAGCACCGAACTCGGCGCGCTCAGCGAAGAAGTCAACAAGTCGTTCCTGAAACTTCTTTTTAACTACAAATATGACGATCCGAAGGATCCCAACAGGTTTTTCTTCCGAAGCGACCATTACCACTACGCTAAAAACGGAATTCCGATCATCTTTTACTTCAGCGGAGTGCACGAAGATTACCACAAGGTAAGCGATCACCCGGACAAGATTGATTATCGAAAGCTTGCAAAGGTGACTCGGACGATCGCCGCAACAGCATGGGCGATTGCTAACCGTGCAACCCGACCCGTCGTGGATAAACAACTGCCCGCAGAACTCTCGAATAACTAAATACAGACCGCAATATGCGGAACAAAACAGAAGACGCGGAAAAGATCAGGCAACTTTTCCGCGTCTTCTGTTTTGTTCCGCATAATCCCCGGGCTATTTAGGGTGTGGGCTATTTCGGGTTGGTTCCCATAATTATTCGAGTGCCTTCGATCCGGCTCCATTCGCTGAAAGATCCGTCGTAGAGGCTGACGTCATAGCCCAGGTATTTTGCCGTGAAGTAGGAATGCGAGGCCTGGACGCCTGTGTTGCAGTAGGTAATGACCTTGTCGCCGGGTTGAAGACCAGCTTCAGAGAGCATTCTTCGCAATTCAGCGACGGGGCGCATTACGGGATTTTCCGCACTCTCCAGATGCTTCATCCAGTACAGATTCGTCGCACCGGGAATATGTCCGCTGCGTCCGGCGCCCGATGCCCCTTCCCCACGATACTGATTCTCCGGACGTGAGTCGAGAATCGTAATCCCCCCGGTAGACTGTTGGCTCACGATCCACGAATAGTCGCGCATAACGGGAAAGTCGGTAACAGCGGATGGCGCGAGTCGCGGCGTAAACTCGGCGGCAGCCGTCTGCACGGGTTTAGTAGACACTTCGCGGGCGTCGGCTTTCCAGCGTTCGAGTCCGCCGTCGAGCAGTGCGCATCGCGCGCCGTGGCCGAGATAGTCAAGAGTGAAATACGCCCGCGCGGCGGCAAGACCGGAATTATCGCCGTAAAGAATTATCCTTCCGCGATTTCCCACGCCCAGGGATGTGAAAAGTGCTTGCAGCTTTTCTACCGGGGGTAATTCGTTGAGGATCCCGTCGCGTGTGGTTACCAACTCGCTCCAGGGCAGGAATCGCGCCCCGGGAATGTGCCCCGCCTCAAACTGCGAAAGTTCGCGGCCTATATGGAGAATCACCAGATCCCGGTCGCGAATATGCGTGTTCAGCCACGCGGTCGAGACAAGCATCTCGCTGCGAACTTTAGGTGCTCGGGTCTTGATCTGAGCCGAGGTTGAAAGAACAACGGATAACGTTATACCAAGAATAATGGCGGCGAAAATTGTCTTTCGTAACACGCGGATCTCCTTTCGAATTCACTGAGCGGGTTGCGCCTGTGCGATTGCAATCATATCACGGGGTGCCCGGAGTTGACGGCTGAAGCACCATAGAATAAAATTCCGACTTTGCTTATGTGTCATTATTTGTAGAAGTTAGGAGATTACCCAATGCGTCGCGACATTACCGGCTGGTACAGCGGTCGCCTCAATATGGATATGCCGCTTGTGGCCTACGGCCATTACGGGCCGCCGGTTTTAATGCTTCCGACTGCGGCTGCCGATTTTCTCGAATACGAGCGTTTTCATCTGATCGATTCCGTCAAGTGGTATCTTGAAACCGGAAAAGCTAAAGTTTATTCGATCAACAGCGTGAACCGGCAGGCGTTGCTCAACGACCGCGCCTCTGCGTGGGAAAAGATCGAATGGCTCAAACGTTACGATGGTTACATCACAGAAGAAGTCCTTCCGCTGATCCGGAAGGATTGTAGGGATGCAAACGCAAAGCCGATTGTCGTTGGAATAAGTTTGGGCGCGTATCTGGCAGGAAATCTATTCTTCAGGCATCCGGATCTGCTTGGGGGGGCGATACTGCTCAGCGGCAGCTATGACATTCGAGGATACATGGACGGGTTCCACAACGATGACGTGTTTTTCAACAATCCGGTAGAGTATCTGACGCATCTCGATGACAACTATTACCTGCCGACCCTGCGGCATGGAGGGCGGAAGATAGTTATCTTTTCGGGGCAGGGCGCATACGAGGCGCCGGATCGCTCGCAACAGTTGTCGGGAATTCTGAGTCAAAAGGGTATCCCGCACTGGCTCGATATCTGGGGGCGCGACGTAAATCACGACTGGCCGTGGTGGCGTCAGGCGATGCCCTACTATTTCGGCAAACTCTTCGGTTAGGCCGCCGGCCCGACCGGTAATCGTAGCGGTTAGTATTGAAGAGGGACTACATGAATATCAGACGGACATCAATAATCTGCGTAATGACGCTTGCAATGGCATTATCGTTCTCCATTGCCGGACTTGCTCAACACGCCGATCACCAGCACGATTCTGCAGCGGCGAGCGGCAAATTCCTCGGAAAGGGCGACGGCGTTGCAACCTGCGCCGTGACGGGCGAAGAACTGCACAACAAGAACATAAGCGGCGAGTTTTTCGGACGGACCGTTTACTTCTGCTGCGCCGGATGCCTCGACAAAGCAAAAAAGAATCCCGAGCTTTATGTGCGGCCGACTGCAGACGCCAAACCTGCACAGCAGGAACAGAAATTTCTCGGTAAAGGCGACGGCGTCGAAACCTGCCCCGTTACGGGCGAGGCGGTCGACAAGACTCTTAAAGGCGAAGTCAACGGGCGAACTTTTTACGTGTGCTGCGCCGGATGCATCGACACAGTAAAGAAAAACCCCGAACTTTACCTCAAGCCCGAAAAGAAGGATGACCACGGCGCGCACGCGTCGGGTGAGGCGAAATTTCTGGGCAAAGGCGACGGCATTGAAACCTGCCCTGTTACGGGCGAAGCAATCAGCAAGGATGTGCATGCCGTGATAAACGGACGCACGGTTTATGCCTGCTGCCCGGGTTGCCTCGAACAGGTCAAGAAGAACCCATCTCTTTACCTGAAAGAGAAATAACGAAACAAACTAAATAAGACCGAAATTACGGAAATATTCCAATGTTCCGTAATTTCCGTCTTATTTAGTTTGTTTCGTTATTTCTCTTATATGTCCCGAAGTGGTGCGGTTTGATTCAATTTACTCGGCGGTCGGGAGCGTAAAATCGGAGAATTGGTTTCTCAGCACCTTTTTGTCGAATTTGCCGACGCTGGTTTTCGGGACTGATTCGATAAACACGATATCGTCGGGCATCCACCATTTGGCAAAGTTTTTGCCCAGGTAGTCGTAAATTTCCTCCTTGGTAACGGTCGCGCCGGGTTTTGCAACCACGCAGGCAAGCGGCCTTTCCTGCCACTTCGGATGGTTGACCGCAATCACGGCCGCTTCGGCTACGCCGGGAACCGCCATAATCGCGTTTTCCAGATCCACTGACGATATCCATTCGCCGCCGCTTTTAACAAGATCCTTCGACCGGTCGGCAATCGCCATATAACCTTCGGCGTCAATTGTCGCCACATCACCGGTATCGAGCCATCCATCGGGGAATTTATCGGGCGCCGGATCCTTGTAGTAGGAGCTTGCTATCCAGGGCCCCCGAATCAACAGTCTGCCCATTGCAACACCGTCGTGAGGTACTTCGTTGCCGGCATCGTCCACTATGCGGATCTCCAGACCCGGGGCAACGATTCCCGCTCTCTGTTTGACATCGAGCCTTTGTTCGTGAGACCAGTCGTTCATCTTGGGTTTCAGGTGATTCAGACACCCAAGCGGGCTGGTTTCGGTCATACCCCAGGCGTGGACGAATTCGATGCCCAGATTGGTTTCAAACCAGTCGATCATCGCGCGCGGCGGAGCCGATCCTCCGCACAACATCGTCTTCAGGCTTGACAGGTCATACTTCCCGGGATTGTTCTGCAATTCGTTCATCACACCGAGCCATATTGTGGGCACGCCTGCGGTGAATGTTACTTTCTCGTCCTGTATAAGCTGACAAATCGTTGCGCCGTCCATCGTGGCGCCGGGGAATACCTGTTTGGCCCCCATCATGCAACAGATATACGGCAGTCCCCACGCGTTGGCGTGAAACATAGGTACAACCGCCATAACGACGTCGGACCTGCTCAGACCGAGGCAGTCGATCGATGCGCCTGAAATCGTATGCAGATGGTTTGAGCGCTGTGTATACATAACGCCTTTAGGATGCCCGGTAGTTCCGCTTGTGTAGCACAGTCCCATCGCCGCGTTTTCGTCGATCTCGGGCCACGAGAAATCCTCCGATCCGCCTTCCAGCAGTTCCTCGTAATCGAGGGTGGGACCGAGTACCGACGACTTGTTGCCGGAGTTGCTCATTACGATGATATGTTTGACGGTTGGAATCTTTCCGGCAAGCCTTTCCAGCAGCGGCAGCAATTCGTCGTCAACGCAAATAACGGTATCCTCGGCGTGGTTGATTATGTATTCCAGATCTGCGGCGCTCAGTCTAAGGTTGAGCGTATGAAGCACGGCGCCCATACATGGGAGCGCATAGTAAAGTTCCAGGTGCCGGTATCCGTTCCAGGCGAAAGTGGCCACACGATCGCCCTGTTTTACGCCCAGTTTCGTAAGTGCATCAGCGAGACGGCGCGCTCTTCGGCCGAGGTCGGCATAGGTGTAGCGGTGCGTCCGGTCGCGCATCTTCGAGACGATTTCCACTTCGGGCGCGAGGATCGAACCTCGATCCATTAGTACCGGCATCGTCAACTGCGTTTTCATCATTGTCATTGTGGAAGCTCCTCCAATTGTTTTTTCGATCTCGGCCGCGTCTATTGTTCGGCTTTTTTCTCATCATCCCTGGCCGGAAGCGCGGGCCGCGAGAAGTCGGGCTTTTTATCACCAAAAAGATAATGATTGAACCAGAGCAGGTTGTGCTCCATAACGGCGCGCATTGCACGTGGTTTCGTTATCCCGTGTCCGAATCCCTTGTACACGATCATTTCTACTGCAACCCCCCTGTCTTCGAGACCCTGCCGCAGTTCGTACGCGTTCGGGATCGGCACGCGCTTGTCGAATTCGCCGTGTTGGATGAGGGTGGGCGTCTTGGCGGCTTTTATAAAACTCATCGGTGAAGTCTTACGGTAAATCTCTTCGTCATCCGCCGGATCGTCGCCAAGATACTGTATCGTAAACGGCGTTATATCGGTGTTGTAATAATATGTCGCCCAGTTGGAAATGCCCGCGCCGACCGATATGGCTGCAAACTTTGTGGACGAGGTCGTCAAAAAGGCTGAAATGTAGCCGCCCTGGCTCCAACCCATACATCCGACGCGCGCCGGATCGACCCAGCCCTTCCTGATCAGGTGATCCACGCCGGAAAGCACATCCCAGGCGTCGCCCACTCCGAGGTTGCGGTAATTAAGTTGTCGAAACTTTTCGCCGTATCCGGCGCTGCCGCGATAGTTCACCTTCAATACAAGCGCTCCGCGACCAACCCAGATGTCGGACGGATAGTAGCGCGAATCGAGCAGCGTGGGTCTGTCGATTCCCGTAGGCCCGCCGTGGATGATGCAAAGCAAGGGATACTTCCGGGATGCATCAAAGTCGGCGGGTTTTATCAAAACGCCTTCGATCGTTGCGCCGTCCTGACTTTGCCAGGAGATTACTTCGCGCGTTCCGAGTTTGAAATCCCGCACCTGTTCGGTCATTGATGTGAGGGGACGCAAGGTAAACGCCGGAAGATCCGCCGTGTATATCTCATTCAATGTCGTCGGCGACGGAGAAAAAAACGCAACCCGTCGCGCGTCTGTTGTAAGCGAGAAGCCGCCTGCGATGAGTGCGTCGGGTTTGGTCAGCCGGCTAATCTGCCCGTTTGACGCATTGACGCGAAACAGGTGCCCCGCGGTTTTCTGAAGACCGCTGAAATAAATGCCGTCAGTACGCCAGTCGATCAGCCCCGGATTTTCGTCAAACGCGTCGGTGATGGATCGCGGCTGCCCCCCATCGGCCGGTACGACCGCAAGCCGGCTGTTGGCGTGAAAGAACTTTGGATTTCCCATCGCCGAGGAAAAAACTATCTGCGCGCCGTCGGGCGACCATCGCGGATTGTTGTCGGGGCCGGGCTGCGAAACTATCTTTTTTACGCTGTTGTCGGATAACTGAAGGACGTAAATATCGGATGTATGTCCCTGAATCAGGTCCGGATTCAGAGTAGCGCTGAATGCAATGCGTGCGCCGTCGGGCGACCACGAAAAGGCTCCGACGCTGAAGTCCCGGTCTTTTGTGCGCTGCGTCCCGGGGCCCGGCGACTCGAGCGCTTCAGCCACATTGATCGTCCAGATTTGGGGGAAATTGTATTCCCTTCGTACGACCTCGAAATCCCCAAGATGATCTTTTCGTGCTTTTGCGGCCTTTGCGTCGGCGTCGCTGGAAGTGAATGCGATATATTTCCCGTCTTTCGACCACTCGTAGTTATTCACGCCATTGTCTGCTTTGGTAAGCTGCATGGCTTCGCCCCCATCCGGGCGAATGGCGAATAACTGATTCTTGTCGCCGACTCGTGAACTCGAGAAAGCAAGCCATGAAGAATCCGGCGCCCATTGAGGATTTCCGCTCGATTTGTCGCCGCGCGTAAGCTGGAACCTGCGCCCGGTCTCAACCTCAGCAATCCAGATGTGTGTGACGAATGCATCCTGTTTGAAATCTGCTTCGGTAATTGTATAAGCGACCCATTTGCCGTCAGGTGATATCTGGGCTCCACCCGCACTCTTGACATTGAGCAGATCGTCAATCGACGGAACACGCCGGTTCTGACCGAAAACCGATACAACGAGGAGTGCGAGTAGGACGGGGAGGAAATTGCGTTTTCTCATGATATTTTCCTGTGTTTTCGGTCAATTATTCGTAATTTTCGTATCATTTCGTTTGTTCCGTTATCACTGCTCCTGTCGTCGTTGCGGGCTTCGATTCAAAACACGGGTTGTGCAAGTTTTTCGAGTAATGCCGCAGACGCCTTTTCTACGTCGGCGTGGAGCGAATTGCCGTGCGCATCCATAGTGACGATTGCTGGAAACTCGGTGACACGCAGATGCCACATGGCTTCCGGAATGCCGAATTCCAGCAAGCTGACGTCGATTACCTCGTCGATGCAGCGGGCGTAATATTGCGCCGCGCCGCCTATGGCGTTCAGGTAAACGGCGCCCGCTTCCTGCATAGCGGCGAGCGTTTTGGCGCCCATACCGCCCTTGCCCATCACAGCGCGTACCCCGTACCTCTTGATGATGTCTCCCTGGTAGGGTTCTTCCCGGATGCTCGTTGTCGGGCCTGCAGCGGTAATTCGGTAATTGCCGTTTTTAAGAACTACCGGGCCGCAGTGGTAGAGGATTGCGCCCTGCAGATCCTTTGGCGGCGCATTGTTCATCAAATGCGCGTGAATGGCGTCGCGTCCGGTAAACATTTCTCCTGAAATCAGCACTACGTCGCCGACTTCGAGCGATCTTACCTGTTCTTCAGAAAGCGGTGGGCGCAATACCTTTTCGTTTCCGGTTTTTACAAAACCTCCGCCTGCGGCCATTTGCACTTCGGGAGATTTTTCATCCTTATAGAGCCAGCGTCTTATTTCCCCTGTCTGCGCGTCTAGCACCACTCCGAGGCGGCGAAACGCCCAGCAATCGTAAGCGACGGAAACGAAGAAACTGGCGGGCAGGCGATTGATGGCGGTGACCTTGCAGCCGATTAGCGTCACTGCGCCGCCGAAGCCCATAGTTCCAATCCCCAGCGTATTGGCAGCGCTCATAATGTATTTTTCCAGAGCGTCGAGTTGCGGGTCGGGATTGAGGTCATCGAGTGTTCGGAACAGTTGTTCTTTTGCGGCAAGATATCCGGAAGCGCGGTCTCCGCCTATGCAAACGCCGACGGCTCCGGCGCTGCAACCCTGCCCCTGAGCCTGCCATACGGCGTGCAGTATACATTTGCGTACACCTTCGAGGTTGCGCCCCGCTTTGCCGAGATGCGGCAGTTCGGCAGGAAGCGAATACTGAATGTTCTTGTTTTCGCACCCGCCGCCCTTGAGCAGGAGTTTTATCTCGATTTCCTCGTCATTTTCCCATTGCTCGAAGTGTATGGTCGGCGTACCGGGGCCGAGATTGTCGCCGCTGTTTGCGCCCGAAAGGGAATCGACGGAATTTGGGCGCAGTTTGCCTGTTCTCGTTGCTTCGACGATTGCTTCGCGAATTACACGTTTGATCTTGATCTGGTTGACGCCGACGGGCGTTTTTATTTCAAACGTGGGCCAGCCTGTATCCTGGCAGATGGGCCCCTGTTTGTCCGCAGCCATATCGATGTTGACCGCAATGACATCGAGCGCCTGCCGGGATCGCCCGCCAGTTTCGTCTCCGAGCGCTGCCGCCATTGCGCGACGTACGTCGGGCGGGAGATTGGTCGATGTCTGCGTAATGAGTGCGAGGATGCTATCTTTAAGCGAGT
>JAHBSF010000019.1 GCA_019639255.1 Acidobacteriota bacterium
CTGAATATTTCCGTTATTTCCGTTTTATTTCGTTTGTTCCGTCATCTCTCTTCCTCTTCCACCTCTACAGAACTGAAATGTGATCTTGCGCCCTTACGATACTTCAAACACGCAATCGCAAGTTCCGCAACCGATGCGGGATGCAAACCGCGTGCACGTTGTTGAGATCCGATCTCAAATGCTATTCGCCATTGTTTGAACAGCAATTCGTATGCGTCAAGGATGCTGTTGCGCGGATCGTAAATACTCGTAGCCTCCGATGTGACTCCGTTCAGTTCTATGACGCGCAAATTGCGCCCTGCGCTGAAGTCCTCAACCGAACCGGCGCGCACATCGAACCTTCCGAAATGGAATCCGTCAAAGCTGCGCGCGATGCCGTCGATTTCTGATTCGAGTGTCTCGGTCAATGCCCATCCGCCGTCCAGGAATACTGCGCCCCTGCAATGCGTCCCCAGTTCCACCAACTGAAATCGCTCACCTGCGGCCGGTATCCAGTCCAGGCGATTTCGGTGCGTATTCATATGCATTTGCGCCATACATACCGCACGTTCGTCTGCAAGAATAAGCTCTTCGAGCGTGCGCCGTCCGTCTCCCTGCACCGACGGAAAACGTTTTTCCGTAACGGCAAGAATTCGGCCGCGGCATTCATCCGGATAGCGGTAATAGAACACTCCGAACTCGCACCCCTCTGCGTATTCCTGCACGAGCACATCTGTTTGCGTCAATGCGAGCGCAGCGGCAAGCTGTTTTTCATCGTGAACGATAACGACGCCAGATCCGCGTTGCCCGGCGTCGGGTTTAATCACCACGGGAAACCCGCAGCTATGGGCGAAATCCAGAGCAATCTCCGTGCGTTTTTCAGGAGGTAAGGAAGCATCCAGGAGTTGGGTTGCTATTCTGCCGTCGGTGGATTTCAAACCCTCGAGTATTTGAGATTTTGATTCACCAATAAATCCTCCTCCAGGTATTGCCGGATTTGCGAGCGTAAACATCGTCAGACTGCGATGCTTGAGGGCAAGAAACCCCACATATGCAACGATGGGCAGGTAAAATATCCAGGCGGGCCAGAACTCCCAACGCGTGATTCTCCGCCACCGGCCAAGGAGCATCCGGCGGCCCCGCCACGTAGCCATTCCGAGTGCAAATCGCACAAGAAGATAGATCGCCAGTGAAGTTGCGGCGAACCTAATCAGCCTGCGTCCTTCGAACAGCGAGCCGAGCAGTTCCCCGCCCAGCAGCATCGATGCGCCCACGAGCAACGGAGTCCAAATCAGGCAGGCGAGGAAGAAATAGAATGCAAAACGAAAGAAACTCGTACGAAGCACGCCAGCGGCGAAATATGTAGGAAGCCGCAGTCCCGGCACGAAACGACTCAGGAAGATCACGCCCGCGCCGCGCCGTGCAAACCACTCGGACGATCGGGCAACCGCCTGCGGGCTGATAAACCATCGCAGAGGTGCGGCCGAGATTGCGGGTCTACCTACTAATCGGCCGGCAAGAAAAAGAAGTAAATCCCCGACAAAAATCCCTGTCAGGCAAGCACCGGCCGCCAGAGCAAAGCTTATTCTGCCCTGCCCCGCCATCAACCCGGCCGCAATACATGTAATATCCTCGCTTACAAGCGTTGCCGCTGCGAGCAGGAGAAAAAATACTACCGCAGCCACGCCTATCGCCTTCGGCAAACTGGATGTATTCAGCGGTTCCGAGGCAGCGCGAACCCTTGAAGGCGCCGCGAGGTCTCTCGTAACGGCTGCGCCGTCTTCAACACGGTGAAAAAAGTCCGACAGCGGGACGGCAATCGTTTCGGGCGAGGTAAACAACATAAAATGATCGCCGTCCGTGATGACGGCTTCGCTCTGCGGGACAAGCCGCAGGTGTTCTTCGGCTGCTTCTACCGGCACAAGGAAGTCCCTGCGCCCGTGCATAACGAGCATAGGTGCACGCAGGCGCTGAAGAATGGCGCGCAATGGGCGCTGATCCGAATCGAAAAAGTTTCGCGCGTATGCGGAGTCGAGCATCGCACCGTCGAAAAGTCCGAAGTGCGGGATCAGTTCATAGATCGCCAGGAGGCCTGCAAGCTGTAGTCCGTGGATTGCGTGGTTGATGCGGTAATCGCCGAGCAGTTCCATTTCCTGCACGCCGATCGCCGATAACATAACAATCGATGCGATCCTGTCGGGCGCGCATTCCAGGAGACTCAACGCTGCGCCGCCCCCCATGCTGAAGCCGACTACGTGCGCTCGTTCTACGCCGAGTTCGTCGAGCAATTGCAGCGTATAGCGGGCGTGGGCCCGAAAGGAATAATCCGGAATTTCCCTGGACGAATAACCGAATCCGGGCAGATCCGGGATCAGCAATCGGAACTGCTTCGAAAGTACGGGCGCAAGACGGTCGAAATCCCGCGCCCTTCCGGGGCTGCCGTGCAACAGCAGTACGGGAATTGCGCTTCCTGAATTGTGCGGCCCTGAATCTATGTAGGCCAGTCGAATGCGATCATTCAGAAGTTCATTGCCCCGAACCGCACGAACTGAAACCTCATTTAGCTCCGGCGGAACGGGCGCTTCCGGCGCCGCATTACGAACAAGATGAGAAATCGAGAGCAAAAGGATATACGTCCCAAGCATCCACGGCAGCCGCGCTTTCAATTTTCGCTTCCACATAAATCAAACCACTCGCCCTCGGGATCGATAAGAGAGATAACGGAACAGACGAATAAAAGACGGAACATACGGAAATATTCAGCTTTTCCGTAATTTTCATTTCATTTCGTATGTTCCGTTATTTCACCTTTTCATCCTCATGTATTGCAAAGGGCTCGAACCTCTCAGCGACTGCGGCTCGTAACCTGCGGGCCAACTCTTTACGGTTGCTCTCAACAATCGGCTGCTCGCCGAACTCTATGAACGCATCGAAACTCTTTAATCCAAGCGCGCCGATAAGGTGCGGAACGAAAGTCATATCTCCCCACCAGCAGATCGCAATATGCGCGGGCGGTTCATCCTGCGGAGTTCGGTAACTTATGGTTGCGTAATGCACGGGCAGGCGGGCGCGCGCCGCCGGTTCTAGCAGCGCAGGGCTGAATGGCAATACTCCGGCGCCCGCAGTGCTCGTTCCTTCGGGAAACAGGACGATGCCGGATCCTTCCGCCATTCTTTGTTCAATCAAATCAATTACGCGCGGAATGTCCTGAAGGCTGGTACGATCAATGAAGATTGTGTTTACCGATCGAGCCAAGGCGCCGACTACCGGCCACCCGGCGATATCGCTCTTGGCGACGAATGTGCAATCGAGCAAGGTTGCAAGCGCGATTATATCGATGTAGCTGAGATGATTGGCTACCAGAAAGAACGGTATTTGCGGAGGCGTGCCTCGCACTTCGATTCTCATTCGAAACATCGAGGCAAGAGCACGAGCCCAGGCTCTCACAACTGCGCCGCGTAAACGCACTCTTTCGGATTGCCTGCGAGCGCCGAGTGTTCGACCCACTATCCACCAGCAGTAAATAAGCGCAGTCGCCGACCCCATTGCTGCAAGGCGACCCGAAACCCTTAGCAATCGGAAAATACGGTCGACCGTCATGATCCGAAAAACATCCTCCGGCTGAAGGGGCTGATCTCGGCTATATCGAACAACACAAGAAAGTCGATTGTGCCGAACTCTCGGTCTATCGCAGGTGCGCTGCACACCCTCGCTCCAAACTTCAGATAGGTTCTGAAAAGTTTTGGGATCGCAGGTGTGACGCACTCAGGCGCCCCGCCATCAGTGTTACACGTGCATTCGGGAAGCGGATTCACGTTGAATTCAGGATGGATAAACCCCTCGCGGCGCAGATATTCGTAAAGCGCCGCGCCCTCTACCGGATTTCTGCTTGTAAGCGAGCAGCATCCGAACAGATACCTTTTGTGATTGTGCTCCAGATAGGCTGCAAGTCCCTTCCATAGCAGATACAACACCTGGGTATTGCGGTGGTCTGCTGCGATGCAGGCCCGTCCGAGTTCTATTGAGCGGTCGAGGAGTTCGACAGGAAGCGAAGAGATGTCGAATTCTCCAGCCGAATAAAATCCGGGGCCGGCAGCCGCCATCCCGCCGGTTTGTATGCGGTAGGTCCCCACCATTCTTCCGCTTTCGACATCCCTCACGCCAAGGTGGTGACAGTTGCGATCGAAGCCGTCTTCATCCCTGCCAGTCAAGTACGACCGACTCAATCCTTCGGCAAGTTCCAGATTGAAGACCTCGAACCGCAGTCTTAGGATTTCGTCGAGTTCGTCGATCGTATGGGCGAAGTGAACGCAGTAGCGACCCTCGCGAATATTGAAATCGGGAAGGAATTGGGCGTATGCGGGATAGGGCGACTCAGGGTATGCGATCGTTCCGGGCAATTGCGGATTCAGCAGCATAACGATCCTCCCCACTCGATTCAGGGCATTTTCCTCAGAGATCGAAAGCGTATAAATCGCCGACGTAAAACTCGAATTGTGGACCCACAACCAATTCGCAAGGTGCGGACAGTCGTGGAGTATAGGCTCACTGCCCCTGGACGGCAACCATTAATACCTCAGGAACCGGAACCAGCATGCACAACTGCCCGCAATGCCGAATCCCCGCTGTGGGGAATGTTATTTACGAGGCGTTTTATTCCCGAGTCGCCGGGAACCTGATCGAATTGATCCTGGAATTTTCAAGCGACTTTACGGGATATTCGACGTGAGGTATGTAAGACGCCAATCGGGACGGTTGAGTCCGGTTCCAGGAGGCGTGGCAGAAATCGTAACACTTGGAGGTAGAATTTGAATTCGATGATGCACAACATTGCAACAGCGCTGCTCGCAGTGGCATTGATAATATTTGCAGTAGATCCAGTCAACAAATCGTTTACGGGAACCGCGGTAAAGGGCTATGACATTGTAGCCTATTTCAAACAACACCGACCCGTGGAGGGCAAAAGCGAGTTTCGGCACGACTGGAACGGCGCCAAGTGGTATTTCGCAAGCGCAGAAAACCGGGATGAATTTGCGCGCAACCCGGAAAAATATGCCCCGCAGTTCGGCGGGTATTGCGCGTGGGCGGTAAGCCGCGGATATACGGCCGGCATCGACCCCAAAGCGTGGAAGATCGTGGACGGCAAGCTGTACCTCAACTACAGTCTGGATGTTCAGAAAATGTGGGAAGGCGATATTCCGGGAAATATAAACAAGGCGAACGAGAACTGGCCACGATTGCTGAAGAAGTAGGATGCACGATCTGAAGACGAAACAAACGGATATGCACAAAATTGACCGAATCTTTCCGTTTGTTTCGATTATTTTCGTTTGTTCAGTTATCTTTCCTTCCGATCTGTTTTTAGTTTATTTTTATCGGCCATTTTTCCGATTGTTAGCAATTCGGGTATTAGGCTACACTGTGCCCGCCATCCCGGAAAGGCGCATCGACTTAGATCGGAGGAACCATGCGAATCGCCATAGGATCGGATCATGCCGGATATGAAATGAAGCAGTTCCTCGTCAAACAGTTATCCTCCAAGGGATATCAGGTCATAGACCTTGGAGCTCACGATGCGACGCCGTCCGATTACCCGGACTATGCCGAAGCCGTCGGCCGGGCCGTACGTGAGCGAATGGCTGAACGCGGATTATTGATCTGCGGCAGCGGCGTGGGTGCGGCGGTAGCGGCCAACAAGGTTCGCGGCGTGCGCGCCGGCCTGTGCCACGACACCTATTCGGCGCACCAGGGCGTAGAACACGATGATATGAACGTGCTCGTGCTCGGATCTCGCATAATAGGGATTGCCACCGCAAACGAGTTGGTTGGAGTATTTCTGGCCGCACGCTTCACTGGAGAGGATCGCCACGCCAGAAGACTTGCGAAAGTGGCGGCGATGGAACAACGCTTCAGCCAGTAATTCGTCTTGTTCATACGGAATCGCAGCTCTTAGTTTTTTTTCCGTCCATCTCCGTTTCTCAGGTCTTCTCTCATACCACTGCCGAACTATCTGATCGGCGAAGGAGTCCCCAATGATCGAATTCGGGAGCGATATAGTTTCGAATCCGGAGGCTGCACGCCGTCGCGAATGGCTGGAAACCAACGGTCTCGGCGGTTTTTCGTCTTCAACCATCATCGGTCTCAATACGCGCAGGTATCACGGTTTGCTGATTGCCGCGGTGAATCCGCCCGTAGGCCGAATGTCTCTGTTGTCGAAGCTCGAAGAAACGCTTGTTATCGACGGGGAACGCTTTGAACTTTCAGCAAATCAATATCCGGGCGCGGTCCACCCGAACGGGTATGAATACCTGCGCAGATTCCGTCTCGATCCGTTCCCGGTGTTTACCTACTCGGTCAACGGCGTCGAGATCGAAAAATCCCTGTTTCTCGTGCACGGCGAAAATACTCTGGTCGTTCAGTACAAACGCCGTAAAAAATCCGGTTCCATATCAAGTTGTCTTCTGGAACTGCGCCCGCTTGCATCCTTCCGCGACTACCACTCTCTCACACACGAAAACGAAGCTTTCAACCGTTCCGTCCAACTTGAACAGGGGCGCCTGCGGCTTCAACCCTATACGGGATTGCCTGAACTCCATATTTCGCACGACGCCGATTCGGTCGAGATTACAGGCGATTGGTACAGGAGTTTTCAATACACAATCGAGCGCGATCGAGGTCTGGATTTCCAGGAAGATCTGCTCAATCCGTGCGTACTCACATTTGATCTTACCCACCGCACTTCGGCTGGAGTTGTAGTCTCCACCGAAGCCCGCGAATTCTCCGCGATCAGCGATTACAGAAAAAAGGAAGTCGCTCGCCGCAAATCGATAGCGCAAATCGATAAACAAGAATCGGGGGAAAATCTTCTGGGGCATCTGAAACTTGCGGCGGATCAGTTCATAGTGGCGCGAGGCGGTTTCAAGACCGTCATCGCCGGTTATCACTGGTTCTGCGACTGGGGCCGCGACACAATGATTGCGCTGCCCGGGCTTACGCTCTCAACCGGCCGCTCAGATGACGCCAGAAAGCTGCTTCTCGCATTCGCCGAACACGTCGATCAGGGCATGCTCCCCAATCGTTTTCCCGACGCTGGAGAACAGCCCGAATACAATACCGTTGACGCCACGCTATGGTATTTCGAAGCCATTCGGGCGCTTCTCGCGTCGACGGGCGACCACGATTTCGTCTGCAACAATCTTTACCACGTACTCGTCGACATAATCGATTGGCATAAACGCGGCGCGCGTTACGGCATCAGGGTAGACGGCGACGGCCTGTTAGCCGCCGGCGAACACGGCGTGCAATTGACGTGGATGGACGCGAAAGTAGGCGACTGGGTTGTTACCCCGAGGCGGGGAAAGCCCGTAGAGATTCAGGCGCTCTGGTATAATGCACTTCGAGTAACCGAACAGATTGCGCTGCGCGCCGGGGATCCTGCGTTTGCCTCGCATTGCGGAGAACTGGCGGCGCGAGCCTCAGACTCATTTCAACGTACATTCTGGAATGAGGATGAACAATGTCTCTATGATGTAATCGAAGGAGATCTGAAGGACGCATCGATTCGGCCCAATCAGATTATCGCCGTAAGCCTGGAGCACTCGATGTTGTCGCCCGAACGCGCACGCGCCGTGGTGCAGAAGGTTGAAGACGAACTGCTTACCCCCTTTGGATTAAGGACGCTTGCGCAGCGCGATCCGCGATACCGGGGCCGCTACGACGGCGGAATAGAAAGCCGCGATGGAGCCTATCATCAGGGCACCGTATGGCCCTGGCTGATAGGACCGTTCATTACCGCGTACCTGAAGGTTCACGGCAATTCTCGAAAGGCCAGGTCTTCGGCGCGTCAGATGCTTTTGCATTTCGGCGAACATTTGAGAGATGCTGGATTGGGGCAGATTTCAGAGATATTCGACGGAGATCCCCCGTACCATCCGCGAGGATGCGTTGCGCAGGCGTGGAGCGTGGCAGAAGTGCTGCGCGTGTTGAGCGAACTGAATTCGGATCCGGCAATTCTCAAGAGAGATAACGGAAGAAACGAAATGAAACGAAAATCACGGAAAAATTGAATATATTCGTAGTTTCCGTCTCATTTCGTTTGTTCCGTAACTTGTGGGTAAAGCAACTATGTCCGGAATACATGGATACAATAATCGTAGGTACGTCCGCGCCCTGACCTGTGCAGTGGTTCTCGGTCTCGCGGCGGCGCTGGGCTTTGCGCAGGGCGTTATTCGCGTAAGCGATCGGGAGGAAATCGAGATAGGCAAACGCGCTGCTGGTGAAATCGAGTTTGACCTGCCGATGATCGACGACCCGATAATCACGCGATACGTCACACGCATTGGTCTGCGACTCGTGCGCGAATCGGGGCGCAGCAATATCCAGTACCGGTTCAGAATCATCAACAGCGACGAAATCAACGCCTTTGCTTTGCCTGGCGGATTCATTTACGTGCATCGCGGGCTGATCGAAGCCGCAGAAAACGAAAGCCAGCTTGCAGGCGTTCTGGCGCACGAAATCGGACACATAGCCGCGCGCCATCACGCGACGCAAATAAAGCGCTCAAACATCGCAAACCTGGGGCTCTGGTCGCTTGGCCCCGTTCTCGGCGCCGGAATCAAACGCACCGCCGTGAAGCAATCGAGTCGTGTGGCGATCATCGGATTGTTCAACAAATTCAGCCGCGAAGACGAGCGCGAAGCCGACAGACTTGCCGCCAAAATGCTCTATGACTGCAACTACGACGGCCGCAGCCTGATATCTTTCTTCGACAAACTCGGAGCCATCGAAGAAAGCAAGCCGCAGGCGATCGAACAGTTTTTCGCTACACACCCCCAACCCGAAGACCGGGCGGACAACATTACCGACATACTTGAAACATTCCCGCCCAAGCCCAATCCCGTTTCAGATACTCGACAGTTTCAGCAGGTAAAAAAACGCCTCTCAGCGATAAAACCTGCCGCACAGCCGTCGTCCGCCTCGGCTGCCGATGAAGACAGCGAGGACGAGGATTCGCGCAACCGCGAAATTGCCGCCGTCTTTGCGCCGATTTTTTATCAGGGCCTCGGCGATGAACCGCGCTACGACTACATCACCAACTTCGATTTCGACAAGGACTGGCGCGGCGACAACAACTGGAATAACGCCGCCAATGTTGCATTTCCGCTCAATGCCTGGATTTACTATTCTGTGCGCGAAACAGGGACGCATTACTTCGTACATTACGCCGCATTTCACCCGAGGGATTATAAAGGGGGCAATCGTCGCGGCAGATTCCTGAGCGAGGCGATCCGCAGGGGCGTCGATGCCCTCGGCAGGCACGATCCCACGGGGCGGGCCGATGAGGCAGTGCTGGCGCACGAAAACGATCTTGAAGGATGCCTCGTAGTCGCACAAAAGAAGGGAGACGATCCTGCACGCGCGCGAGTTGTTTACGTAGAAACGCTCGCGCACAACAAATTCCTGAAGTACGTGCCCGAAGATTCGCCCCTGGCCGGATTCGATGCCGTAAAAATGCAGGGACGCAGGCCAAAACTGTTCATCGAACCCAAAGGCCACGGCATCGAAGCCTGGCGCGATGACGAGCAACAGCAGAAAAACTGCGTCAACGGCGTGATGATATATACATTCACGGGCGCAGCCGAGGATTCCAGCAAAAGACCGAAGGGACCGACAGGTTACGATCTGACGCCGATAGAAACCACGCTTTGGCCCCGCGCGCTGCAGGGCCTTAACCCGACTTACGGGCTGACGCACGATTACGCTACGATCCTCATCGACATCGTGGGACCGGACGGCCAAACCGTAGAAAAAGACATCGTAATCGGGCAGATCGGATCCGCGTTTCGCGGCGCGATCGGCGGCGCCAATCTTGCGCGGCCGCCATGGGGATGGTTCGACGGCACTGAACGGGATTCGCCCCTCGGAGAGTGGTTTTTTGACCCCGCACGCACCATCAAACGACACTTCAATCCAGGCGACGATTTCTCCACGGCGTATATACCCGAAAGCGTGCTGCGCTGGTTCAACGACCAGAAGCCAAAACAGTAGAAACCAACGCAAAATCGAAAAAAAGCGGAACACACGGATTGGAATTATCATCCGTGTGTTCCGTCTTTATTCGCGTATTCCGCAGTTTTTCTCTATACCTGCCGCGTCTTCCATGTTCCGCGCCGGAACGCCAGAACTGCTACAAGCGCAAGAGACGATTCCGCTATCGTGATGGCGAGGAATACGCCCTGAGCGCCGAAACCCGCTTTCATCGACAGGTAGTACGCAAGCGGTATCTGAAACAACCAGTAGCAGAACAGGTTGATCAGCGTCGGCGTGAACGTATCGCCCGCGCCGTTGAACGCCTGCACGACGATCATGCCGTAAGCATAAAAAATGTAGCCGTAGCTGATATACCGCAGACACGACACTCCAAACGAGACGACTTCCGTATCGGTCGTAAAGATGTGAATCAACGGCTCGGCGAAAATAATGAACACTACTGCTACGAGGCCCAGAAATACGCTGTTTCCGAATCCCGTTATCCAGACGGATTTCTCGGCGCGTTGCGGTTTGCCCGCACCCAGATTCTGCCCGACGAGCGTTGCCGCGGCGTTGCTCATACCCCACGACGGCAGGAGCGCGAAAATGATGATTCGCAGGGCAATTGTATACCCTGCAATCGCCGCGCTGCCGAAGACGGCCACAAGTCGAACGAGCGCAAGCCAGCTCGCCGTAGCGACCAGGTATTGCAAGATTCCGCCAATCGATATACGGACCATCTTCGCGATGATTTCGGGGTCGATGGCGATATCGCCGAGCGACAGACGAATGCGGCTGTTTTTGCCGAACAGGACACGGAACTGGTAGGCGACGCTAACTCCGCGCCCGATGACCGTAGCAACGGCCGAACCCGTGACTCCCCATTCCGGGAAAGGGCCCCATCCGAAGATGAGGCACGGATCGAGGATAATATTAATGATGTTGCCCAACCAAAGGGCGCGCATCGCTACGGCTGCGTCGCCCGCCCCGCGAAACACGGCGTTGATCAGGAACAGCAACATGATCACTACGTTGCCGCCTAAAACGATCATCCCGTATGGGGCGCCGATTTCGATCACCTCGCTCGAAGCGCCCATCAACCCAAAAAACTGCCGTGTAAACAGCACGCTGATTATGGCGATCGGGACCGAGATGACGATTCCGAGAATTATCGCCTGTACCGCCGCGCGTTTTGCGCCTTCGGTATCTTTTTCTCCGATCCTTCGCGAAACGAGCGCAGTTGTGGCCATGCTCAGGCCCATCGCCAGAGCAAATATCAATGTAAGCAGCGATTCGGTGATTCCGACCGTGGCAACCGCATCCGCGCCGAGGCGCGAAACAAAAAATACGTCCGCGATCCCGAAAAGCGATTCCATCGCCATTTCGAGCACCATCGGAATCGACAGCAATATGATTGCTCGACCGATGCCGATTTCGGTGTAATCCCGTTCAGATCCCGCTACGGCTTCGCGAATCGTAGACCACAAACCCGGACGCCGGGACTCACCGGCGCCGGTCTCAACCTGCTCGATCGCTTCATTCTCCTTTGCATTCTCGGTTGTTTGCTGCACTCTCCCCCCTCCTTATACGCGGCCCGCAGAGATTGATGAGCCCCCCGGCTTGCATCGCGTCAGGAACCGTTTCTTGACAGTCCCACAGAGCATACTTAGAATGGCCGCTTGACGCTAATCTTTTCCTTCAGGATGGAACGACATTGTCCTCCGAGAGTTTCACCGAAAAATCAATCGAAGATCCGAAAGAAGATCCGAAATCGGTAGTTAATCAGATTCTTCCGGTTCCAAGACCGCGGATGATGGCTGCGTGCGCAGCAGCGCTCGTAGTTCCGGGTGCGGGCCACCTCGTACTAGGGAGAACGATGCGGGCAGCGGCAATCGGGTTGGGCATTGCAGCTATGTTCATTCTGGGATTCGTTATGGAAGGCCACCTCCACACACCCGTTCAGGGTGAATGGCTTACGTGGTTTTTTACGATCCTCGACGCCGGAATCGGCGCTCCTTACGCCGTTTGCCTTGCGCTCAATCTGGGCTTTGAGGTCACGCCGGATCAGGCGGCCAAAATCACCTTCGAATACGGAAATACATTCCTGATGGTGGCAGGTGCACTGAACATGCTTGCAGTGCTCGACGTATACGATATCGCCGTGGGGAGGAAGCAATGACGCATTTCCTCGCACTTGTGCTCTACAGCCTGCTGGTTTCAATCGTATTCGCCGCGCTTACGTCGGATCATCAGGAGACAAAGGAGCGGATCAGGTACGGCGCAAAGGTATTCGGGTATTTTGTTCTGCTGGGCCTGGGCATAGCCTGGGTGCTTTATCCGCTGCCTTGGTAATCATACCGGCGCCAGTTGAAAGGCTGCTGTAGGGCAGGCAATCGATGGAATCGGCTCCCTGGACAGTAATTGCAGCGATTTCGGTTGCGGTTGTATTGTTGTGCATACTCGCCAGGTTTTTCTTTCGCTTGCTAAAACACCTTTTATTCGCGGTAATAATCGGCGTTATTGCCGCCTTCATATGGGTTCAGATGCAACCTTCCGCTCCGGTTAATCTATCAATCGGGAAACGTGCGTATTCGAGCGTCAACGGAGAATTCGTGGGTACGGTTGTCGCCGCGAGCGAAGATCCGAAGATGGGAGCCGTCTGGATCATTCAGCAACCGGGCGGCTACAAGGTCAAGTATCCCAAGTCGTTTTTACAGCTCCGCGACCAATAAGAGATAACGAAACAAACAGAATTCCACGGAACAGACGAAAACAATGATCCATCAGGTCTGTTTTCTACATTTCCGTGTATTTCGTTAATGTTTTCCTAGGCGAGCGGCCATTTACAACTTCCAGGGTTGGCTATACCATTGCGGTTTATGCCGCTGCATCAGACCGAAGCCTTTATACTCAGAACCTATACGCTGCAAGAGGCGGACAAAATTTGCGTCCTGCTGACGCGCGACGCGGGGAAGTTGAGGGGCGTAGCTCACGGGGCGCGGCGCCTCAAGAGCCGGTTCGGGTCGAGTCTGGAGCCGTTTACCGAAGTTTCTGTAACGTATTTCCAGAAAGAGACTCGGGAACTGGTGTCGATATCGAGCTGCGAGATATTGCATTCACCATTCTCGACGACAATGAGCAGCGAACTGCTCGGCTTGCTGCATTACCTGGCCGAACTTGTAATAGAGTTTCTGCCCGATCACGAGCCCAACGATCGGGTATACAGGCTGATATCAGCAATTATGGAAGCAACGGCCGGAGCAACCGCGGAGCAGTTCCCTGCGCTTGCGCGTTACGGCGAAATCTGGATGTTGAAGCTTGGAGGGTATCTGCCGGGTTTTCGCAGATGCGCAGAATGCAGCAGCGAGTTTTTGAGGCAACAGTCTGTCTGGCTGACCAGCGACGGAGCGCCGCAATGCGCCGGTTGCAGCGCACGGCGCGGCGAAGAAATGAATGCCGATGTCAGACTGCTGCTTGCGGATTTGCTACGGCAATCGCCGAAAGAATTTATTGAAGCGCGTCGGGAAACGGGCGCGCTGGCCCAGATTGGTTCGATCGCCGGGCGCCTGATCGCCCGCGCGCTTGAACGCGATTTGAAATCGATTCTGATACTCGATCAGTTGAGGCCCAAAGTTGAAGCTGTGCCCGGTAGTTGAAACGGCGCTTTGATTTCGGATCGATTGATCGAAAAAATTAACAAGCAAGGAGAAAAGACGGAGAAATGCTACAGAAGTACGTCTATCTGTTCGCAGACGGCAAGGCCGAGGGAACCGGAGTATCGAAAGACCTGCTGGGCGGCAAGGGCGCTGGACTCGCCGAAATGACGAGCGCCGGACTGCCCGTACCGCCCGGGTTCACCATAACAACCGAAGCCTGCAACGCATACTACGCCGACGGCGAGAGGTTCCCCGACGGATTGTGGGAAGAGGTCAAAAGCGCACTCGCAAGGGTTGAACAGACAACCGGCAAGCGATTCGGCGGAGACGCCAATCCGCTTCTGGTCTCTGTACGTTCGGGCGCCAAGTTCTCTATGCCCGGCATGATGGATACCGTTCTCAACCTGGGACTTAATGAAACCACGCTCAAGGCGCTCGGCAGGCTGACCGGCAACGAACGTTTCGCCTATGACGCCTACCGCCGCTTTATACAGCTTTTCGGCAAAATTGTTCTGGGAGTGGACGCCGAAAAATTCGAACATCGCTTCAATGAACATAAAGCGCGACTCGGCGTCGCCGAGGACACCGGCGTAGACGCCGCTACGCTTGCCGAACTCTGCAGGGAATACAAGGTAATCGTCAGGGAAACGACGGGCCGGGATTTTCCCGATGATCCGCACGAGCAGCTAAACCTCGCCATACGCGCCGTATTTGCATCCTGGAACGGCCGGCGCGCCCGCGATTATCGCCGTACATACAAGATTCCGGACAACCTCGGCACCGCGGTCAATGTACAGACCATGGTATTCGGCAACCTCGGAGAAGATTCGGGCACGGGCGTGGCTTTCACGCGCAACGCATCGACCGGCGAAAGGGAACTCTACGGCGAATACCTGCAGAACGCGCAGGGCGAGGACGTGGTCGCCGGCATCAGGACTCCGAAGAAAATCGCGCAGCTACGAGAAGAAATGCCCGAGGTTTACAACCAGTTCGTTCAGGTAGCGGAGCGCCTTGAGCGCCATTACAGGGACGTGCAGGATCTGGAATTCACCATCGAGCGCGGACATCTTTGGATGCTCCAGACGCGCAACGCCAAACGCACGGGCGGCGCAGCCGTCAAAATTGCCGTCGATATGGTCGAAGAAGGACTCATCGACAAGGCAACGGCGATCGGCCGCGTAGAACCCTCGCAGCTCGATCAGTTGCTGCACCCGATGATCGACCCGAAAGCTGCCGTAGAGGTAATCGCGGTCGGACTACCCGCCAGCCCGGGCGCCGCTCAGGGTAAAGTCGTATTCGATCCGGATGAAGCCGAAGAACTGGCCAAAACCGGTGAAAAGGTAATTCTGGTTCGCATCGAGACCTCGCCTGAAGACTTCCACGGCATGGTAGCGGCACAGGCAATTCTGACCGCTCGCGGCGGCATGACATCGCACGCCGCTGTCGTTGCGCGCGGAATGGGCAAATGCTGCGTGGCGGGTTGCGGAGATGTTCATATAAATTATGCGACCCAGCAGTTTACAGCCAACGGTGTGACCGTCAGAAAGGGCGATCACATTACACTCGACGGTTCGTCGGGCCGCGTAATCCTGGGTTCCGCGCCCGTCGTTCAACCGGAAATCGGCGGCAGCTTCCGCAAGCTTATGGAATGGGTCAACGATTTCCGTTCACTCGGTGTGCGCGCGAATGCCGATACGCCTCACGATGCGACCGTCGCGCGTTCATTCGGCGCCGAAGGCATCGGCCTCTGCCGAACGGAACATATGTTTTTTGAAGGCGACCGCATCGACAGCGTGCGGCAGATGATTCTGGTTTCCTCGGAATACAAAAACCTTCAGAACCAGATCGACGCGGCCGAAGCCGAAGCCGCAAAGGCATCGGGCGAAAAGAAGGCCGAAATCAAGGCGCGCATAAGGGAACTCAAGAAGAGGAATAAAAAGCCGAGCGCGCTATATCACGGGGCGCTCGATCAGTTGCTGGAGCTTCAACGCGAGGATTTTGCGGGCATATTCCGCGCAATGGACGGCTACCCCGCCACGATACGCACGCTAGATCCGCCCCTGCACGAATTTGTGCCGCACGACGACGCGACTTTGCGCGAACTCGCCAAAAAGATTCGCATGCCGTTCAAGGAAGCCAAGACCCGCGTGTCGAGCCTGCACGAATTCAACCCCATGCTCGGACACCGCGGCTGCCGGCTGGGAATCGCCTATCCGGAAATAACGGCAATGCAGGCGCGAGCGATTTTTGAGGCTGCCGTCCAGGTCAAGCGCGAGGGCATCACGGTCAAACCCGAAATCATGATTCCACTCGTATCGAACGTCAATGAACTGAAGCTTCAGGCCGACGTAGTGCGACAGGCGGCGGAAGAGGTGGCAAGGCGCGAGGGCGAATCGGTAGATTATCTGGTAGGAACGATGATCGAACTTCCGCGGGCTGCTCTCACTGCCAACCGCATCGCAGAGGTTGCGGAATTCTTCAGCTTCGGCACCAATGACCTGACTCAGACCGCGCTTGGACTGAGCCGCGACGATGCGGGCAAATTCCTGCCCTTCTATGTAGAAAAGAAAATCTTCCCCGACGATCCTTTCCAGACGCTCGATCAGGAAGGCGTCGGGCAGTTGATAGAAATGGGTGTTCAAAAGGGCCGCGCCGTAAAAAGCGATCTCAAGATCGGTATATGCGGCGAACACGGCGGCGATCCGGAATCGGTCGGCTACTGCCATCGCGTGGGTATGAACTACGTAAGCTGCTCGCCCTACCGCGTGCCGATTGCGCTGCTCGCAGCAGCACAGGCCGCAATGGCCGAACAGCCGGGCTCTGCCGCCGCAGCAAGGACCACGGCTTAATTCACCCAAAGCTAAATTGAGAGAATAAGGATAGATGACGGAACATTCGAAATAAGACGGAATCCACGGAAATATTCAGCTTTTCCGTAATTTTCGTTTCATTTCGTTTGTTCCGTTATCTCTCTTCTGACTAATGAAACCCAGGATCGTCGTCGTAGCCGGTACGGGCTCTAATACGGGCAAGACCACACTCGTGTGCGAACTCCTGCGAGCACTAACCGGATGGGAGGCGATCAAGGTTACGCGCGGTCACTCGCGCTCGTGCGGCAGGGCGCCCGCAACCTGCTGCGTCAGTCCCCTGCTGGGCGATAAACCCATAGTGCTCTCGCACCCTTCAGACACCCGCGTGCGGGGCAAAGATACCGGAAAATACTGGGACGCCGGAGCATCGAACGTTCATTGGGTAATCGCAAAGTCAGACCAGGTTGGGGCGGGAATTTGCGAAGCGCTCGCGCGCGTCCGCGCTCCCGGCGTAATAGTCGAAGGCACAAGCCTGCTTCAGCATATTGATGCCGATTATGCAATTCTCGTAGTGCGCACGCCCCTGCGGGAAATCAAACCATCCGCCCGACGCGCAATTGATACGGGCCGCATTCGCGCCCTCTACTTCAGCGGAAATGACCCCGATCATTCCCTTCCACTCCCCACTGCGCTCCCGGTTTTCTCCCACTCATCCCTGCCAACCCTCATCGCTCAAATTCCCATCTAGCCCCTTTTTGTTCTTACCTCAAATTTTCCCTTGACCTTATACCGCACCTTATTTACAATCCGTTTTCTTGAAAACGACTTTCAACATCATAGTCAAAGAATGGGGCAAGCGATGAACTTGTGGAAATCATTGAAAGTTATATGTTTAGTTGTGGTAGGGGTAATTGTGGGAGGAATTGATAGTGAGGGATATGGGCAGGGAGTACGTGGTACTATTTGGGGGCGGGCGGTGGATTCGGAAGGGCGGGCTGTAGGGGATGCACATGTGATTTTGCGGCGCGGAGTTGCCGGGTTTGAGCGCAGGGTGCAGGCAGACGGCGAGGGGAGATTTGAGTTTACGGAGCTGGGTGCGGGAATATATGAATTAACTGCCTCCAGCGGCGGTTTTGCCTTCTCAAAGCGCGAAGTGACTTTAAGGGCCGGTGAGAATCTGGAAATCGAGGTGGGTCTTCAGCCGGGAGCGGTTACCGAACAGGTAGTAATCGTCTCGGGCAGCATAGCCGGATTTCCGGAAGCCAAGACCAGAATCCCGGGATCGGTTGAAACCATCGACAGGGAAACCCTTGAAAACAGCCGCGTCTTCAACGTCAACGAGGCATTGCGAAAGGTTGCGGGCATCACCGTGCGCGATGAAGAGGGTTTCGGCCTTCGACCCAACATCGGCATTCGCGGCCTGAACCCTACGCGCTCCACAAAAGTTCTGCTGCTGGAAGACGGACTTCCGCTGACCTTCGCCCCCTACGGCGACAATGCGTCCTATTATCATCCGCCGATCGAGCGCTTCGAGAGCGTCGAGATCCTAAAGGGATCGGGACAGATACAATACGGGCCCGTAACCGTGGGCGGAGTAATCAACTACATCACTCCAGCTCCCCCCGCCAAACAGTCCGGTTCGATCACTCTGATCGGAGGAAACAGAAATTATTTCAACGGCCGGTTAAATTACGGCGGAACATTCGGACGTACAGGATTTGTATTCGATTACCTGCGCAAACAGGGCGACGGGGCGCGCGAAAACATACGCAGCGGCCTCAACGATTTTACGTTCAAATCGATCACTACGCTTGGACCCAGGCAGGCCGTGACGGTCAAAGGCAATTATTACGGCGAAGACTCAAACATAACGTATTCGGGGCTGCGACAGGCCGAATACGATCTAAACCCTCGCTCCAACCCTTTCAGGAACGACTACTTTTACGGCGACCGTTTTGGCGGCGCCGTGAGCCATTCGCTGGCGATCAATCCGAATATTCTGCTGACGACGAATCTCTACGGAATGTCGTTTAACCGCCGCTGGTGGCGGCAGTCGAGCAATTCCGGCCAGCGTCCGAACGATGCCGCCGATCCGGTGTGCGGCGGTATGGCGAACCTCAATACCACGTGCGGCAACGAGGGCCGTCTGCGCAAATACACCAACTGGGGACTCGAGCCGCGCCTGAAGGCTACGTGGAGATTCGCAGGCGTCCGCAATGAAACCGACCTGGGATTCCGTATTCATTTCGAGCATCAGGATCGCCGGCAGGAAAACGGCGACTTCCCTTTCTCGCGCAGCGGCAGAATCGTAGAAAACAACATCCGTAACAACGATGCATATTCGGGATTCATTCAGAACCGGTTCCAACTGGGTAAATTAACCATCACGCCGGGGCTGCGCATCGAAAAAATCGATTTTGAACGCATCAACCAACTGATTCCCGTGTCCGGCAGGACTGCGATCACGCAAGTGATTCCGGGCCTCGGCGCATCCTACTCTCCGACCGAAAGGATCACGCTGTTTGCAGGCGTTCACCGGGGATTTGCGCCGCCGCGCACCGAAGACATCATCAACAATTCCACCGGCGGCAGCATCGATCTCGACCCCGAGAGAAGCTGGAACTATGAAATAGGATTGCGCTCGCTGCTGCGCCAGGGCTTACGCATAGAAGCCACATTCTTCCGAATGGATTACGAAAATCAGATAATCGCCGCAAGCCTCGCCGGCGGCTCCGGTGCTACGCTTACTAACGGCGGCGAGACCCTGCATCAGGGCGCGGAGCTGAGTTCGCGAGTTGACTTCGGCACCCTTTTCGACACGCCGCATAATTTCTATGTACGGTTTGCATATACCTACCTCCCCATCTCGGAGTTTACAGGCATCAGATTCAGCAACGTATCCGGGTCCGGGAACATTTCAGTAAGCGGGAACCGGTTGCCGTATGCATCGGAACATCTGGTCAATGCTACGGTTGGCTACAGTCATCCGCGCGGCTTCGAGGCGTTCATAGAAGCCGTATACACGGGCGATCAGTTCGGCGATGATCTGAATTCCATCCAGGGAACCGCTGACGGTCAGCGCGGGCTATTGCCGGGGTATACCATTCTGAATGCAACAGCCAACTATTCGGTCGAGCGTATACGCACAACGTTTTTCTTTACGGTGAAGAATCTCGCCGACCGCATTGCAATAGTCGACCGATCGCGCGGCATTCTGCCCACGAGTCCGCGCCTTGCTCAGGCCGGACTGAAGTTCAGGTTCTGAACGGCAAAATCCGCGGTTCCTCAAAAAATCCTGCACTGCCGTTGAAACCTTCCATATCCGGGTTGCACTCACATTGCGAACGAAAGATGAACCCTTGATTACGGAAGGAGATTGTAATGAATCTGAGATACGCTCGTTTAATGGCCCTTTCGGCCATTGTTAGCTTGACGTTCGCCGCTTCGGTGGTTGCGCAGGATTTTACCCGAAGCTACCAGCCCGGCCCCGACGGATCAGTCAGCATAAGCAACATTTCGGGAAACATACGGGTAACAGGCAGCGACAATCCATCGGTTGTAGTGGTCGGGTACAAGGAAGGACGCGACCGCGAGGCCGTAGAAATACTCGATCACAGCAGCGGCAATCGCGTGGAAGTAAAGGTCAAATATCCGGAAAACTGCAACTGTGAGGCAAGCGTGAGGTTCGAGATTCAGGCGCCCAGAAATCTGGCTCTGCGCTACGACTCAATTTCAAGCATCAGCGGCGACGTGGAAGTATCGAACGTTACCGGGAGTATTCGAGCAAAATCCATCAGCGGCAGGGTGCTCATACAGGGAGCCAGCGGCACGGTGAATGCCGCATCGGTAAGCGGAAACGTTAATGTGAGGGATGTGGGCGGCGCGGTGAGCGCAAAATCCACAAGCGGCGAGGTGGATGTAAATATGACGCGCATCGAGGGTGGAGACAGGATGGAGTTTTCGTCGACGAGCGGAAGCGTCACGGTGCGCCTGCCGTCGAATGCCGACGCCTTTGTAGAAATGTCGGTGTTGAGCGGCTCTCTCAAAACCGACTTTCCGCTTCAAATCGAAAAACGCGAACACGGCCCGGGACAACGCGCCTCCGGTTATATTGGCGCAGGTTCACGCAAACTACGGTTATCTTCCGTCTCCGGCGATGTGACGCTATCGAAATTGTAAGAGAATTACGGAACAAACGAAATGAAACGAAAGTTACGAGAAAGCTGAATATTTCCGTAGTTTTCGTCTATTTTCGTTTGTTCCGTCATCTCACTTCGGTTTAGCCGAAGCAATCGCACGATGAACGATCGAGGCGATGCGGGCCATCAACGCATCGGCGTTTTTGCCGTCCTCGAAGCCGCGCGTAAGAATAACGATTACGTATGGTTTTCGGCCCGGTGTATATGCGATGCCGCCGTCGTGTTTGATTTTCGTGATCGTTCCGGTTTTGTGAGCAAACACTACGCCTGCGGGTAATCCGGCCGGTATCGATTCCTTGAACTGCTGTCTGAGGAGAACGTCGGTCATCTCCCTGCAGTATCGCGCCTGTACGAATCTGCACTCGGCGATTGAGCGGAACATCAGCATCAGGTCGAATGCGGTTGCGACGTTGTTGAGGCCCGCTCGAAACGCCTTCGAATCCTCGACGCCCCTGCGAACCGTGAGGTTCTCCGCCCCGAGCCTGCGTACGAGCGCAGTTACTGAATCCGCTCCCACGAGTTCAATCAGGAGATTCGTCGCCAGATTGCTGCTTATTGTAATCATCCGATCGACGAGATCCGAAATCGGGAGTTCATCTCCAACGCGCGAATAAAGCTCAGCGTCAGAGTCGTCTTCAGCGCTCAATCCGTATTCGCTGCCGTCCACAATGCTCGCGAAGCGATTCTTCACCTTGATTCGATCGGTCAGTTTCAGTTTCCCTTCTGAAGCCTGCCTGTAAATCTCCATCATCACCGGCACTTTCATCATGCTCGCCGAATGCAGGGAAACGTGTTCGTTAATGAGCATGCGCCTGCCCGTAGACGGATCATCCACGGCTACGGCTACGGTTTCGGCGCCGGATGCTTTTATCAGCCGTTCGATTTCGCCGCGCGCCGCGTCCCACGACGCAGGAGGCGCCTGCCCGCTTCCCTTTACACACAGCATCAAAAACATTGCCGATATCAGAACGGGGCCGATCATCGTGCGTTGATTTAGCATTCTTGACCTTCAGGTATTGAAATTCTGGCGAACTGCGATTTCGCGCCCCGTAACCGCATCCACAAATACGGTCCATTTCAGGCTCTCGCCCACTTCGACCGGATATGCGAGATGGAGCATTAACCTGCCGCCGTCTTCCACGGGCTTAATGACGAGCCCGCCTACCGATATCTCGTCCGACCGGGTTACGCGGTATCGCAGCGGCCGCCCATCTATTCCGGCGTATTCGAATTCGCGATTAATCAATGAAGAAATTATTGTCTTTGCATCGACTACAGCGCGGACATTGTAATCCATTACCGGCAACATACGGCTGTAGAGTTGCAGCAGTCCCGAATCTCGGCCTGCGGTAAGGTGGATTTCGCCGTAACCTTCCACGACGGGATAAGGAAAACTCATTTGCCGGTATACGGAGCGGAACAGATTCCCTTCTTCGCTGAATCGGACCAGCGTCAGGTCCTGCAGGGTAAGTCGACGGTCACCCGACGCTCCCCCGAGCAGTGCAAGGTGATTGTAGATGAAATCCCTCATCATCTCGCGCATTTCTCCGCCTTTGATTTCGCCGGTACGCGTCGAAAGCCGAATCCTTCCGGCAATGCCGGACGGCAGCGAAAGCGGAGTGGCAAGCACCGGGTCCAGATTCGGCGCAATGAATTCGAGGCCGTGTTCGTTTAGCAGCAACCTCCAGCCGTCTTCCGCCGCCTGCGAACGAACCTGGGATTGCTCCAGGACCGGGACTGAAGGCAGTCCGGGAGTCTGATATGCGCCCGACTCCGGTATGCGCGTTGCCGCACACGCAAGCTGAACCCATACAACCACGCCGATGAGTGCGCCGACACGCGATTTATCCATGCGCCGGATTATTCACTACCGGTTGCGAAAATCAAGCAGAGTACGGATTGTACTGCACTGCGAATTCGTATAAGTTGCCTTCATAAGATTGTGTAGTTTCGAGGTAAGTGCGAGTGTCGGATCTGATCTACGGCCTTTCCCCCGTTCTCGAAGCCCTGCGCGCAGGACGCCGACGCCTACGCAAAATTCTGCTCGCGGCCGGGGCGCATCCAGCACGGTTTTCTGAAATAACAGATCTTTCGCGACGCGGTCATATTCCGGTTGAAAGGCGCGACCGTCGCGAACTGGATGTACTCACGCGCGGCGCAAATCATCAGGGCATCGTCGCCGTTGTAAATGAATCCGGACGCAGTACGCTCGCTGATCCCGAGGAAATTCTCCGCCAGGCCGGTTCACCGCCGCTCGTTGTTCTGCTCGACAATATCGAGGATCCGCACAACCTCGGAGCAATACTACGCACCTGTGAGGGCGCCGGAGTTAACGGCGTTTTCATCCCCGCACACCGATCGGCGCCCATAAACGAAACGGTAGCTAAGACTTCGGCAGGTGCAATCGAGCACGTGCGGGTGGCTCAGGTCACCAACCTTGTGCCGCTTATCGATGACCTCAAGCAGCGCGGTTACTGGGTAGTGGGCGTAGAGGGCGGAACCCGGACCCTGTATACGGACTTCGATATGAGCGTTCCGCTAGCGCTTGTTTTCGGAAGCGAGGGTAAAGGCATACGCCGGCTTGTACGGGAAAACTGCGATGCGCTCGTTTCGATTCCAATGTACGGGCGCGTCAATTCACTGAACGTGAGCGTTGCGGCTGGTATTATCCTGTTCGAAGCTCGCAGGCAAAGAATGCAGGCTCGGGGAAAATCCGAAGGCGCGCCGGATGCAGAGTGAGATTGATGGGAAACCGTGCTTTTCAGCCCTCGGCTACTACGCGGTAAAAAAGCACCCGTCCACAGCTTTCGCATGTGATGATGGTATTGCCTTGGCGAATGTCATAGTACACCTGCGGGCGGATCTTCATTCGACAGGCAAGGCACGAATAATCCCTTGCTTCGGCGAGCACAACGCCTCCCCGCAGGCGGGAAACTCGGTCATAGATTGCGCGTGCTGAAGTCCCCAGCGTTGTATGCAGGCGCGCGCGTTCAAGCCGAAGCTCCTCAAGACGACGGCGGCTGGCAAGGACGGAGTTTGAGATTTCGTCGAGCTGGCGGTCGACTTCCCGGCGGTGGGCTTCAAGTTCCGGACTTTTAACCTGAAAATCGGTTGCGAGTTTTTCCACCCGCTCCATCATTTTGAGCAGCTCGTTTTCAAACGCAGTTATCGCTTTTTTGGCGACGTCGATTTCGCGTACGGCCGTGGAGTACTCCTTTTCGTTGCGCGCCTTCATCAGATCGGCTTTGAACTTTTCGAGCTTAACCTGCTCGGCGGATAATTCCGATTCCAGACGGGAACGTTCCGCCAAAGCATCCTCGTATGCTTTTTTCAGGCCCAGATGCTCTTTGGCGGATTCTGCGAACTGGCGTTCAATGATTTCCTGACGGGCGGGGAGGGATGCGATTTCTTCGCCTATCCTCTTTATCTCTATATCGGTTTCTTGAAGGGACAACAACTGGCTCAGTTCCGGACTCAACTCTTCTTCCTCCGTGCGATGTGCGTGTGTCGGCATGCGCCTGAGATCATCACACAGCCCCGCCTTTGACGCAAGGAATACATCTGGGTAATGATAATCTCCGAACAATAGCGATTTGAATACACCGAAAACCGGTAATGTCCTGTTTAGGAGGAAAGTGAGATAACGGAACAAAATAAATGATACGAAAATTACGGAAAAGTTGAATATTTCCGTTTGTTCCGTTTAATTTCGTTTGTTCCGTTATCTCTCTGAACGGAGTGTAAACAGTTGGATAAGTTCATAGCCTCTCATCCAAAATCCGAGTCATTGTTTGCGCGTGCGCAGCAAATAATCCCCGGAGGCGTTAACAGCCCCGTGCGCGCATTCCGCGCAGTAGGCGGATCGCCTCTATTTATCAGTTCGGCAAACGGCGCCTTTGTCACTGATGTCGACGGCCGCGAATACATCGATTACGTCGGTTCGTGGGGACCGATGATTCTGGGGCACGCTCACCCCGATATCATCAGTGCGATCAAATCTGCGGCGGAACGCGGAACAAGTTACGGAGCCCCTACCGAACTGGAAATCGAACTAGCCGAAGAAGTGATCGATGCTATCCCCTCCATTGAAAAACTGAGGCTTACTTCGAGCGGGACGGAAGCCACTATGTCCGCCCTGCGTGTTGCGCGTGGATTTACAGGGCGTCCGAAAATAGTCAAGTTCGAAGGCTGTTATCACGGGCACGGCGACAGCCTGCTTGTCCGCGCCGGATCCGGAGTAGCCACGCTCGGACTTCCGGATTCGCCGGGTGTGCTTCCCCAACTTGCCAGCGCCACCATCACAGTTCCTTTTAACGATCCCGAAGCATTGAAAGGCGTATTTTCTGAAGCGGGGGACGAAATTGCGGCTGTGATAATCGAGCCCGTAGTGGGAAATATGGGATGTGTACCTCCGGTTGAAGGCTTTCTCCAAACGGTGCGCGAGTTGACGAGCGCAACAGGAGCGTTGCTGATTTTCGACGAAGTCATGACGGGTTTCCGCGTATCGCGCGGCGGTGCACAGGAACTTTACGGCATTAAACCCGATATGACCTGTTTGGGCAAAATTATTGGCGGCGGATTGCCCGTCGGAGCCTTCGGCGGTCGCAGGGATGTCATGGATATGGTTGCGCCCGTTGGGCCGGTCTATCAGGCCGGCACGTTGTCGGGTAATCCGCTTGCCGTCACCGCCGGATTAACCGCGCTTCGACTGCTGCGCGAACTTAACCCGTACGATCGTTTGAACGCCGTCACCGCACGCCTCGTGGACGCATTGCTCGACTCTGCGCGCGAATGCGGTATTGCCGCGACGGCCAATCGGGCAGGATCAATGTTTACCTTGTTTTTCACAGACGGCAATGTAACCGACTGGACTACTGCAAACCGGTCGGACAGAGCCGTCTATGCGAGATATTTTCATGCTTGTCTTGAGCAGGGAGTATATCTTGCGCCGTCGCAGTTCGAGGCAGGTTTCGTATCCTCTGCGCACGATGATTCAATCATTGATCGGACGATTGCCGGGGCGCGCCGCGCAATGCAACGAACACGCCAGGTTTAGACAGCAACGGAAATTCCGTGTTAACCTGAAGCCGACTCGCTGAATAATAAATTTTTTACCGCCTGCGGGCGGAGATACCGGCGATTATGGCGTGGACGGCAGTTTTTTTCTCTCTCATGGCTTCGCTTGCGCCCAGCGTTGAATTGCATGCGAACGCAGGCAAAGCGCAGGTACTCGTAACCGGTTCGCAATCGGAACGGGCGGCGGATCGCGATCGATTGCGTAGAGCAGCGCGCGAGCAGTTCTCACAGAACTTCCGCGAGCTGCAGATACTGGGCATTGGATTGCTGAAATCGCACGAACGGGGAGACCTGCGTCCGCCGCGGCTGTCTAAAGATACAAAGAACATACAGAAAAGGGCCAAAACGCTTCGCTCGCTCGCAGCGCTTGGAGAACCCTTGAATCCGCCTGAGGAGTACGGCTCCAAACTCGGATCTCCAGAACAGTTTGACCAGTCGATTCGCGAACTCGCCCGACTCATACACCGTTTCGCCCACAATCCGATTCACAAAAACAGCAAGGTATTCAACATGGCGCTTGCATCACAGGCATCCTCGGATCTGGTCAACATCATCAACCTTGCAAAAATTATTGAAGACAATGCAAACGGTTACACTCCTTACGCAGAGGGCAACTGAATGCGTTTTTTTCATTTATCCCGTTTAATTCCGTCTATTCTGATATCTCTCTTTCCTCCAAAGGCCAGAATTGCGGCCATTCTGCTCGTTGCGGGTGCGTCGTCGCTGCTGTATGGTTCCGCCGCTGTAGTCACTTCAAACGGCGCGCTTGCCGATTTCGATATAAGAGCCGATCGCAGAATCTCGCTTTCGGAACCGCCCCCGTCATTCACAGGCAAAACCGCCATAGCGTCCACACGCGGCGGCAACGACCGTCAACGCGAGTTGCCTGGAACCGGCACGCATACCGTAATGCGATGGAGTTCGTTATCCGGAAGCGTAAGCCGCGTCTACAACCTGTTTGAATCGCTCTCCTCCCCAAGCAGCGACCCACCCGAAACGATTGCCCGCAATTTTCTTCGCTCAAATGCGGATCTCTACCGGCTCGACGCTCAGGAGGTCAATTCCCTTCGCGTGATAAAGAGCGATCGTACGTTGCATAGCGGCGCAGTGCACATCACGCTACAGCAGGAAGTCGCGGGAATCGAGGTTTTCCAGGGAGCTGTTACGGTGCACATTGACCGTACCGGAGCTGTCGTCGCTACCGGCGGCGAATTGTTCGCCGATGCGCCCGATTCGGTAAACCTCGATCGCCCCGCGATTGGAGTGACTCAGGCATTGAGCGCTGCCGCTGGATTCGTTGACGCACAGATTCCGAATCCGGTCGTGATCGTCGCGCCATCCGAAGGCGCATCGTTAAAACAGGTTATCGAATCCGGGGCAGTGTTTGCGCGCGAGATTCAAGGCAGGCTCGTTTATTTCCCGTTCACGACCGGAAGGCTTCGTCTTGCGTGGGAGTTTACTCTGTGGATGAAGGACGCTCCCGACGCATATCTTGTCATTGTCGACGCTGAAAACGCCGCACTGCTCTTCCGTTACAATTTCACCTGGTATGACGAAAATCCGCTGCGCCCGCACGGCTTGGTATTCACCAAAGAAAGTCCGCGCCCGGCAAATCCGTTCACCGGCGACGAAAATCCCCCGATCGTCGAGCGCGAAGACCGACCGTTTCGAGCCGAACCTTTCAACGGCGAAGAGTTGTTCGCGGCAAGCGATCCCCATTACGACTGGTGGGCCGGCCGGCCTGCAAATAATCTCATCAGCAACAATACGGATACGCACCTCGACCGGGATTCGATGCCCAATCAACCGGACTTGCCTCGCCTTGAAGCCCCGGACGGGAATTTCACATTTCCGGTGAACTTTGCGCTTGCTCCAACAACGGACGACAATGCAAGAGCCGCGCAGGTCAATCTCTTTTACTGGATCAATCGCTTTCACAATATCCTGTATCGATTCGGATTCACCGAATCGGCGGGAAATTTCCAGACTAGCAACTTCGATCTCGGCGGCCTGGGCAACGATGCAATCGAGGGCGATGCACAGGACGGCAGCGGTTTCAACAACGCCAATTTTTCCGCTCCCCCGGACGGCCAGGCCGGGCGCGTGCAGATGTTTTTATGGAATACCGCTACACCGCAACTCGATGGAGATTTCGATCAGGGCGTCATCATCCACGAACTGACGCACGGGTTGAGCAGCAGGCTCATAGGAAATTCGACGGGGCTCACCGGCATGCAGTCGCGCGGTATGGGTGAGGGCTGGTCGGATTATTTTGCGCTCGTAATGCTGCGCGAGGAAGGCGATGACCCGCACGGTGCATATCCCATCGGCCAGTACGTCGTCAATCGGTACGCGCGAGGAATACGCCGATTCCCCTACAGCACCCAACCGTCGGTTTACCCACTGACGTTTGCCCGCATTGCGGACAACACAGCGGTTCATCCCGTAGGCGAAATATGGTGTGCGGCGTTGTGGGAGATGCGTGCGCTGCTGCTCGAGCGTTACGGATTTAGTGAGGGCCAGCGACTGAGCCTTCAACTTGTGGTCGACGGCATGAAGTTGACCCCGGTCGCTCCGACTTTCGTAGACGCGCGCGACGCGATACTGCTCGCAGACCGCGTCGCCAATCAGGGCTCGAATACCTGCCTTATCTGGAGTGCGTTTGCCAAACGCGGTCTCGGGTTTTCCGCATCCACCACTGATCCGGGCGATGCCTCACCAATCGAGGCTTTTGACGGCGCTCCGTTCTGCAGCGACGACGCTACCCTTTCTCTCGACCGATCCAACTATCTTCCCGGTGAAACGCTCCGGATTCGCCTCGGAGACCGCAACGCAGGCACAACCTCGGTACTCGTCGTCAGCGAACAAACGGGCGATTCCGAAACCATAACCCTACTGCCGGAAACCGGAGTTCCGGGAAGCTACCTGTCACAGATAAATATATCCGCCGCTCGCCCAACATCAGGCGACGGAGACATACAGATCGCGGCAAACGGTGCGGACCGTATAATCGTCACGTATGTAGATGAATCAACGGGCGGCGGCGGGACTGCAACCGTGACGGCGGCGGCCGGAGTAGGGCGTGAGCGCGCCGTCTATGCCGACGACGTGGAATCGGGCAACCGCGGATGGCTTGCCACCGGAACGTGGGCGATTGATTCGCGCAGTTCAAGCTCGCCGACGCGATCCTGGCGCGTTTCTTCATCGGGCAACAGCGCGTATCAAAACGTCATCGCGCTTACATCACCGCTGCTGGATCTTACTTCGGTGACGGATGTATCGCTTGATTTCGCCCAGAGCTACGAGCTTTTCAATGGCTTCAATTACGCCATTGTCGAGTACTCCATTGACGACGGTGCATCCTGGGCGCGTGCTAAAGCAAGCACCTCGACTCAGGCGGCATTTGCGCTTTCGACAGTTCGATTGCCGGGGCTCGACGGGCAATCTCGCGCGCGATTTCGCTTCCGATTGCAAAATTCGGTGACTACCGGATCGAATTTCTGGGCCGTGGACGACATACACCTCACGGGCCGTTCCGGACGCGGAGACTTTATACCGGCGGGTGCAGTCGACGCCCCGACCATTGCGCGTATCACTCCGTCGTTTGCATCCCCAGCCGGTGGAATCGAAGTCACTGTGTTCGGCGACAACTTCACCGAATCATCCGATATGGCCCTGACCTTCGACAACACACCGGCTGCATCGCTTCGGGTAATCAGCCCCGGAGTGCTCCGGGCTACGGTCCCCGCTCACGCACCGGGACACGCCTCGGTACGCATCATGGGCCGGCGAGGCGCAACTACTTTCGCCCCGGGATTCACCTACATCGACTCGCAAGCGCCCGCTCCCGCCCCTGCAATCGAGGCCATAGCACCTGCCGTAGGTTCGTTAAAGGGAGTCACCGTCGTCACGATTTACGGATCAGGTTTCGTTCCTTCGACTCGCGTATCGTTCGGCAGCGCAGACGGCAACGTGACATTCATCAACCATACCACGCTGCTCGCAACAGCTCCGTCAAGACAAATGCCCGGCGTAGTGGATGTGACGGTCAGAAACGGCGGCTCTGTGTCTGTGCTTGCCCTTGGCTTTACCTATATGGACGCATCTCCGCCACAGCTCCATATACTGGCCCCTGCGGGCGGCGAAACATTTCATCTGGGCGGATTGATACCCGTAAGCTGGGTATCATCCGGCGGTACGGGCCTTCTGCGGCACAACATCCAGCTTGTATACCAGACGGGAGCGCCCCTGACTTCGTTCGAAGCGCCCGGATCGGCGCAATCATTCCTGCTGCCGCTCAATCCGACTTTATTGCTCGAACCGCAGGCCCGGATCAGAATCACGGCAGTCGATACCGATGGAAACAGCGTAGAGCAATTCAGCCCCCCCTTTGCCGTTGAACAGAGATGGGTGCGCAGGGCTAACCTGACGGTATCCGTGCAGCGGATGCAGGCGGCAGCCGCAGGCGGATTCGTCTATTCATTCGGCGGACAAACGGGAACCAGTCAAGCATCTACCATATCCACCGTATACCGCTACGATCCGGCCGAAAACATCTGGAGCACCCTGGCGTCAAGCGGAGCTATGATTCCGAACATGCCTGCGGGTTTGAATTCGGGAGATGCAGCAGTTCTGAACGGCAAAATTTATATCCCCGGCGGCATCACTTTATCGAGCGCTATAACGGCCTCGCACATGGTCTACAGCGTAGAGAATAATTCGTGGTCTGCGGCGGCGGATCAGCCCTTTCCCGTGTCAAACTATTCGCTTGCCGAAGACGCAGGCGCATATCACCTGACGGGAGGAGCAACTACCGGTTCCATTCCCACTGCGACCGCACGTTCATTTACTGCAGCAACCGGCTCATGGACCGAACTACCGGCGATGAACGCGGCGCGTTTCGGCCACGAATCCGTAATGATGAACGGTAAGCTTTATGTAGCGGGCGGCGTAGGTACTGGGGGTGGAATGGCGAGTGCGGAGGTTTATGATTTCGCCGAAAGACAATGGTCGTCAATCTCGCCATTGAATACGCCCCGTGCATACGGAACGAGCGTATTGGCGCAGGACATCTCGGGTAATCCCGTCTGGGTCATTGTAGGCGGACTAAACCCGGCGACCGGCGCACAACTCGGCGCCGAAAGCTATGATCCCCAATCAAATCGATGGAGCGTGCTTGACGGAACTTTCAATCCTGCAGTAGCGCGTGTATTTCTCGGTGGTGCTGCGATCGGACCGGAGTTCTTTATCACAGGAGGTTCAACCCCGACTTTCAGTACGTTTGCCGTTGAGCGCATTCGCATCACTCCATTCGTAGCCTCGGCGGACAATCAGCCTCCGGTGCTTGTAGCGCCGGCGGAAATCGTTGGAGTGCCGGAAGCGCCGATTCGGTTCACCGCCACGGCTAATGATATCGGGCAGACGTCAGGGGTAACGATCGAGGCCGACGGTCTGCCTGAGGGCGCCGTGTTTACACCATCGAACCCATCGCCAAACAGTTCTACGGGTCGATTCGAATGGACGCCGCGACCCGAGGATGCAGGGAAAATATTTACACTGAGGCTGAGGGCATTCGACGGAATTTATGAGGATGTAAAGGTCGTCCGTATCCGCGTGGTAGTCGCCCGGCCGCTTGCCATAGTAAATGCGGCGGATTTCCGCCCCGGCGTTGTGACGCCTGATTCCATCGCTGCAATCTTCGGCGAATTTCTAAGCGTTCGTACTGAAACCGCATCAGCGTTACCGCTTCCGCTTGAGATGTCCGGTACGCGCGTGAAGATAAACGGCGAACCGGCGCCGCTGTTTTTCGTCTCACCGGGCCAGATTAACATTGCCGTTCCTCCGGGTATCGAACCGGGTCAGGCGTCGGTGACCGTGGAAAGCGCCGACGGAACCTATTCGTTCGGAATGATTTCAGTCGCAAGCACGCTGCCTGCGATATTTACTCTCGATTCCACCGGAATGGGCGATGCGGCGGCGCTTGCAACGCCCGACGGAGTGTTTTACCAGACCCAACCGTTTGATGTTTTCGTAGACGGAAAACCTAACATATTGCTTCTGTTCGGTACCGGAATAAGACTCGCTTCCGCCGATGCCCCGTCGGACGACAACGGCGTTGCGGAGGCCGTAACCGCCACGATCGACGGGCTGCCTGCAATAGTTTATTACGCGGGCGCTCAGGGACAATTCAGCGGACTCGATCAGTTGAATCTGGAAATCCCCGCAATGCTTTCTGGAGGCCCCGAACGACGTCTTGAAGTGCGGGTAGTCATCAACGGCGTTGCCGCAAATGTAGTGACGATAGTTATCAGATGACGGAACAAAATCAAAAACAACCCGTCGACGAATCGTCCGCTGACATGGCAGACCAGTCATCGCCGGCCAATCACGAGGCGGAAATCGGCAAACCGGGGCTGTGGGCGACCGTGATGCAGCGGACCCACAACTTCGACATATTCGGCCGTGCTGCTCAGCTTGCCTATTATCAATTGTTTTCGATTTTCCCGACGCTGATACTCGTGGCAATACTTCTATCGATGCTGCCGATGGATAACCTGTGGGACAACCTGCTCGGTTATCTGCGCGGGGTTTTGCCGCCTCAGGCGTACGCTCTGATGGATGCAACTCTCGAACAAGCTTCGGGCCGTCGCCCTCACGGTCTGCTCAGTTTGAGTCTTTTTGTATTGATATGGGCGTCATCCAGCGGGATGGAAGCGTTGATCAGTTCGCTAAACGCAGCTTACGACGCCACGGCTTCGCGCGGGTGGTGGCGGGAACGCGTGCTTGCAATATTGCTGACTCTCGGCCTTTCAACGTTTATTCTGATGTCCCTCACCATTGTAGTGTTCGGCAGCTCGATTATCAGCCTTGTTGCAGTGACCTACGGATACGGCGAGACTTTCAAGGCAATATGGAAGACGGCGCAGTGGCCCATTGCGGCGACATTCGTGATGATCGGGCTGGATCTGATCTATTATTTCGCGCCGAATGTAAGGCAACCGTGGAGGTGGGTGACGCCGGGCGCCGCAATCGGCCTCGGCTGCTGGCTGGTGATTTCGCTGGGCCTCAAACTTTACGTTTCACAGATATACGACTTCAACGTAACCTACGGCGTGCTTGGAAGTTTCATGATACTGATGTTCTGGCTTTACCTGACAAGCGCCGCGATTCTTTTCGGGGGCGTTATAAACGGAGCAATCCTTCGCCGATAACCACGACTCTGAACTCTTCGCTTGTTTCGTTTCATTTCGTCTGTTCCGTCATCTCTCTTTTCTCCTGATCCGTGTGTTTATTGTCAGACTGGCCGGGCGCGCCCCTTTTCTTCAGCCGCCAGGCGCGCAATAACAGCGCCAATGAAAACCACCCGATAATAAAACCGAGGGGATACGCCATAGCCCTTGGCCACTTGAATGAAACGGCGGATATCGCGGCCAACAGCGCCGCCGCAGCGGCAAGGAGTTTTGCATCGGCGATCCCAAGCAGTTGCTGGTTTGTCAAAGCAGCGTCCACGGCCTTGCTGAGACTTAGCGCGCCGGCTACAACTCTTCCCGCGCTGCCCGTACGTCTCCTGACACGGGGACGGCGACCGCGCTCGGGATTGCTGGCAATCACTTTCTTTCGTGGGCTGAGCACAATCTCGGTGGATTGCATCAGATCGTCCAAATACATTTCTTCCATCTCGACGGCAAATGCATCGTCCTCAACCGCTACATCCAGTTCCCAGTTACTCAGCCAGCTTGCGAGATTCAGGTTGGTAGAACCCACGCGCGCCCAGTGGGAATCCGCTACGGCGGTCTTTGCGTGAATCATAGGCCCATTCCACTCGAAAACGCGTATTCCGCCTTCGAGCAGCGGACGGTATCCCACACGGGAAAGCGCTCGCAGCACGGGGATGTCGCTGGCGCCGGGTACAAGCAGGCGAACGTCGACGCCGTCGCGTGCGGCGGCAATCAAAGATTGAAGATAACTCGGTGTGGCGGCGAAATATGCGTCAGTAAGCCAAAGTCTTTCACGCGAAATTGCGGTAATAAGTTGATCAAGGCGATACAGCCCGCTCACTTCCGGTTCCGTCGCGATTACCCGCAGGAGCGCATCGCCAACCGGTTCGATGTTTTCGCGAGATATCAACTCTTCCTGCGGAAGCGGCGGCCCGGCCGTCTCCCAGGCGCGGGCGAATGCCTGCGTAATATCGGCTACGGCAGGACCTTTAACCTCCACGCCCGTATCGCGCCACGGCGCAACTCCGCGATCTATATCCCCGACCCACATCCGGCCAACGCACAACCCCGTCACATAACCCAGGGTTCCGTCTACGACAATGGTCTTCCGGTGATCGCGCATAACCCACGCAAACGGATCGGTGAAGTGTGGAGGGTTGAAACACCGAACCTCGACGCCGGCATCGCGCATGCGCCGCCAGAATCGCGATGAAGTTTTGCCCAAACCGCCGACCCAGTCGTACAGCACGCGAACGCTTACTCCTTCGCGGGCCTTTTGCATCAATGCATCGGCAAACTGTAAACCCACGCTGTCTTCGTGGATGATATAGCTTTCAAAGTTGATTGATTTTTCGGCCTTTGCAATGGCTGAAATCCAGGCCGGGTAGTTCTGGGCGCCGTCTTTAAGCAGGGTTATGCAATTGCCGGGGATCAACGGAGCGCCCGCAGCGCGCGAAAGCGCCTGGTTTGCGAGCAGCTTCATCGATGAAGCCCGGCCTGCAACAAAACCGCCGACTTTTCCTGGGGACGTCACCATAGGAGTTGCAAATTATGATCTGAATCAATTCACTAATTCACTGTAGAATTGTACACACAACGTTGCCCACAACTCAGTACGCACACGCACTCGCGTGTGTTTATTCGCAGCCGATAGCACGCTTTAGCGCGTGCGTACCCATGCATATGTCCCAACGTTTCGCGGTCTGATTTAGTGCGCTGTAAAGAAAGTTCTTTGAGTTTTTCAGCCGCGGAGCGGCGAAAGATCTGTAGCCCAGGGCGGCGAGCCCTGGGTATGTGTAGAGAAGCGGCGCCAGCCCCGGAGGGGCGGAAGAGCTTTCGCCCTTTCAGGGCTCGGACGTTCATTTTCTACTGACCTGGCGCTCACGCACCAGGCTACAGATCTTTCGCCGCTCCGCGGCTGAAAAACTCAAGGAACTTTCTTTACAGTGTATTTAGTATTCTACTCTAAAAGCCCCGCACATCCGGTTTCATCCTTTCAGGTCGCCGCGATTCGGCCTGACTTTCCCAGACCTTGCACTTCAACCAGAACATCGTAAAACGTCGCGGCACGACCCAGATCGGTCAACTCCTGAGATGTAACTTCATTGGCATTGCGGCCGTCGGGCGAGAGCTTTTTCCACCAGATCGAAAGCGCAACCACAACGCCCGGCCGCGCCTTGTCCGTGACTCGGGCTACGGCCGAAAACTCGCCCCTTGCATTGTAGATTTTCACCTCATCGCCATCGCTGATTCCCCGCTTTTCGGCATCCTGCGGATGAATGTCCAGCCGGGGTTCCTTTTCCGCTCGTATGAAACTCGGCAGGTTTGCAAAACTAGAATTGAGAAAGTTGTGCGCCGGAGGTGTGATGAGCGCCAGTGGAAAACGCTCCGCAAGTTCCGGCGCCGACTGTACCGACTCGCGCGGCGGTATGTAGGTCGGCAACGGGTCGTGCCCTTCCCGAAGCAATGATTCGCTATAGAACTCGCATTTCCCCGAGGGCGTCAGAAAATTCCCTTCCGCAAACGGCGCAAATCTTTCGGGTACGTTGAGGCGTACCCAGCCGCGATCACGCAGTTCCTGTATGGTCGTTTCGGGCATCCACTTGTGACCGCTTTGCAGGGCCTGCGCCGCAATCTCTTCGTCCGTATCCCCGAAACAATCGTCATCAAAACCCATTCTCTGAGCGAGCAGCCTGAACACTTCCGTGTTTGGTTTGGACTCGCCGAGCGGGTCGATTGCAGGGTTGTTTGCGATGAGGTAAAGATGACCGTAGGCTTTGTGCAGATCGAACTGTTCAAGCTGCGTCGTGGCAGGCAGCAAAATATCGGCGTAATCCGCCGTATCGGTCTGGAAAATCTCGTGCACGACGGTAAACAGATCTTCGCGTTTAAAACCCTCAATAACCCGGCGCGAATCCGGGGCCACTGCGACGGGGTTTGAATTGTAAACAAACAGCGCACGAATCGGCGGATCGTTCAGTTCAAGCAGCGCATCTCCAATCGCCGACATGTTTATCGTGCGAGGCTGGTTCCAGATCAGGTCCGGCCTCTCAAGCCCAGCGGTGTTGATTCCGAAGGCGCCGGATGTTGACAGCAATACGCCGCCGGCGGGATCGCGCCAGGCGCCTACAAGCGCGGGAAGACACGCAATCGTGCGGACGGCCATACCGCCCCCTGCGTGACGCTGCAAACCGTAATTCAGACGTATCACCGCCGGACGAATACGCGCGTACTCGCGCGCAAGCTCGACGATTCTTTCGGCGGGCAATCCCGTAAGTGACGAGACTCGCTCGGGGGGATAATCGTGTACCCTGTCCGTTAATGCCTCAAAACCCAGCGTGTACCTGTCGATGTAATCCCGATCGATCAGATTTTCGCCAATAATGGTATGCATCATGCTAAGAGCGAGCGCTGCGTCGGCGCCTGGAATGATTGCGAGATGCTCGTCGCATTTTTCCGCCGTAAGACTGCGATACGGATCGATTGCAACCACTCGCGCGCCCCTTCGTCGCGCCTCGACAATCTTCGGCCAAAGATGCACATTCGACGTAATCGGGTTCGAGCCCCAAATAAGAATTAATCCAGCCTCGTCAAAACGCTCGGGATCGGTACCTACCGAGCCGCCGATCGTCGCCTTATAACCGGCGGCGCCGGCCGTAGCGCAAATCGTGCGGTCCAGCAGCGATGCGCCCAGTTTGTGAAAAAATCGACGGTCCATAGACGAGCCGTTGAGCAACCCCATCGTTCCCGCATAACTGTACGGCGCAATCGCCTGCGGGCCGTCGGGTGAAACGGCGATCTGCCGAAACTTTTCCGCGATCGTATCCAGCGCTTCATCCCAGGTTATTCGCGCAAACAGCCCTTTGCCCTTATCTCCGATTCGCTTCATCGGATACAACACGCGTTGCGGGCTGTATGTACGCTCGAGATACCGGTTGACCTTGGTGCAGAGAAAGCCGTCGGTTGTGGGATGATCTGCCGCCCCGATAACTTTGGTCGCTTCGCCCTGATCTACCGTGACGATCATCGCGCAGGTGTCTGGGCAATCGTGCGGGCAGGCGGCTCGCACCAGACGTCGATCGATACTTTCACTCATGGATTTCTTTTACCTCAAATGCATTAATGCTGCCGAGTGCGGCAACCTGATTCATTTTAATAGAAGCAACAAACCAAACGGATTGAATTATATCTCAGGCAAAGTGTAAGGCTGAATCCCTCTGCGTACTTGATAGCTTTGATGAGGAATGGTATGAACGATTCTTGTTTATTCAGTGTTGAGAAATGTCTTTCATTCATCATCGTGCGTATTTTCGTTGCAGCAGAATTGCCCGAATGGGTTAAGGAAGAGATCCGTACGCTTCAGGAATCGCTTGAGAAGGATCGAGCGTCGATTGCGTGGACGCCGTCGGACAACCTTCATCTGACGCTGAAGTTTCTCGGCGAGATAAACGACGGTGCGGTTCAGGGAGTTGCCGAAATCGTCCAAAATGCCGTTACTCCACGCAGGGCGCTCAAACTCGGTCTTGCCGGCGCCGGTGTATTTCCAGACGCACGAAATCCCCGAATCCTGTGGATCGGACTCAACGGACAAATAATGGAGTTGGTCAATCTTGCGGGCGTGATCGACGCCGATCTGGCGCGAGCGGGTTACCCGGCCGAATCGCGCGCCTATAACCCGCATCTGACCATAGGTCGGTTCAAATCGCCCGTTGGGGCACGCGATGTGATCGATCTCGCAAAGCGATATTGCCCGCCTGCGGATCTTTTCGAGATTCGAGAGGTGATCGTTATGCGCAGCATACTTCAACGCGGCGGTTCGCGCTACATTCCACTTCACCGCATCCCCCTGCTCATTACTGATTAAACCGGTGATGACGGAACAGACGAAATAAGACGAAATAAGACGAAATAAACGGAAATATCCACCCTTTTCCGTATATTCCGTCTTATTTCGTTTGTTCCGTCATCTCTCAGCCGTCCGCCGCGCTGCTTCATCACCGATGAGCGGCAGCTTTACCGATACACCCTGATAGGAGCGGATCAGCAGCAACAGCCAGAGGATGCACGCCCCGCCGGCGGCGAGCAGAATCATTGCATTGAAGAAGACTTCGAGCGTGTGCGAGAAATGGCTGGACGCCGAGGCGAAGGTTTCGAGAGTGAATATCGCAAGAAAGCTGGTCAGCCCGAGAAAAAGGCTTTGCCAGGCGTGAAATCTTACATAGCGGTTTTCCTTCTCCAGCAATAATACAACTACGGGCGTAATAGGCGGAAGAAGTACGAGATAAGCGAGTACAGCCGCAATATTAGGCTCCAAACCCAGGGTTTGTTGCGGCGCACTCGGTTTGATTTGCGCTGGCAGATCCGGCATATGATGACTCCGTTGATTCAGCTCTGCTAATCCTAAAGCATTTCAGGCCGATCCTGGAAAGGTTCGCCGAAATTTTCGGCTTCAGTCGTGTTCGCAATTCCGGTTGCCGCCGGAATCAGATTTGACTAGAATCCCTGCTTAATGTTTCATGCTCGGTTGCACCGAGGGTCGCACAAGCGACGGACACAGGAATTGACGATTGCCCGCAATGGAGCGGATCGTCGCCGGAACGTGAATCAATTGACGACTAATCGCATCGACACTCCTGCGGAGTCCGGGCTTGATCCCCGACCGCCCGTTTACTGGCGGGTCGAGGGTAGTCTGGTCAATCTGAGTGCTGTTCGCCCGGTCGCATTCTTCACCTGGAATGCACAGCGCTTCTCGGAACGATGGAAGCGGCGCGGCGGCCTTTTTCTGCTCGCATTGATCCGGCCTTTGCTCTACGCCATCGACCGCCGGTTTGCCACACGGGTATTACACACGCTACTGCGCGGCATCAGCCGGGACAGGCTGAATCTGCTTGGCGAAGAATACTTCCACTACATCCTCAAACCGAAACTGCGCCCCGCGGCAACCGCCAGGTTGAGCGAACTGCTCGAGGCCGGCGAGCGCGTCGTGCTCGTTACCCAGGCTCTCGATCACGTTGCACGCCCGCTGGCCCAACATCTTGGAGTGGAGCGTCTGGTCGCCAACCGATTGGAGTTCCGGGACGGACTGGCTACGGGCCGCCTTCTGTCGCCGGTAATAAGACCGAGACAGTTTCTTGCGCGAATTGTCGGCCGGTCGCCCGATGGGCGGCTGCCGGGCGAAAAGCTTGCTCGCAAGCTCGGATTCCAGAACGGTGAATCCGGGCTTCGAGATGCTACCGTCGATCTGGCAAAACCGGAGATCCCGACTGAACGGGCGCTCGTACTGTTTGAGCCGCATCATCGCGTTGAGAATCTTTCCATACACAGGGCCTTTTCCGGGCGCCGCATCCTGCTGATCGGATTTACAGGATTCATCGGAAAGGTCTGGCTGGCCAAGATACTCAAGGAATTGCCCGAAGTCGAGAAAGTTTACCTGCTCATACGCAATCAAAGATCAGTTGCCGCTGAGCGCCGTTTCGAGAAAATCATCGAGGAATCCCCGGTTTTCCGGGAGTTTCACGATCGCTATGGCGAAGATCTCGCCCGCTTCATCGGTGAAAAAGTCGAAGTGGTTCAGGGCGACGTAACGCTGCCCGGTCTGGGGCTCGAACCCGATACGCGGCTTCGGCTCGCTGCCAATCTGGATTTGATAGTCAACAGCAGCGGGCTGACGGATTTCAATCCCGATCTGCGTCTTGCACTCTCCATAAACGTCGACGGCACGCTGAATGTGCTGGATTTCCAGCGCGAATGCCGGCAAGCACGGCTCCTTCACCTGTCGACATGTTATGTCGTAGGCTACCGGGACGGGCGCATTTCAGAACAACTGATACCCAATTACAATCCGAAAGCCTTGCCGGTTTTCAGTGCGGAACTGGAGTACCTGCGCCTAAAGGAAATGGTGCGCGATGCCGAAGCGCGCTCTGAGTCATCGGAAGTTACTGAGCAGTTAAAAACCGGACTGCGAGGACGCAATTCCCGGCCGCCCAGTGAAGCCGAGGCGGCGCCGCAGTTGCGCAAGGCCCGCAGCCGCTGGCTGCGAACCGAACTCACCGATATAGGTATGCAGCGTGCAGCCGAACTTGGCTGGCCCAATACCTATACTCTGACCAAGAGCATCGCCGAGTCGCTGATTGCCGAACGTGCAGCGGATCTTCCGGTAGCGGTTGTACGCCCCTCGATCGTCGAAACGTCGACCCACGATCCATTCTGCGGATGGAACGAGGGCGTGAATACTTCGGCGCCGCTATCCTATCTTCTCGGCACCTATTTCCGGCAGTTGCCTTCAAATGAGCGGAAATGCCTGGATATCATTCCGGTCGACCTTGTATCGCGAGGGATGCTGCTTATAGGAGCGGCGTTGCTGGAGGGCCGGAACGACCGGCTTTATCACCTGGCGACATCGGCGGCGAATCCGTGCAACATGAGACGTTCAATAGAACTCACCGGACTTGCGCACCGAAAACATTACCGAGCGCAATCGGAGTTCGAATATCGGCTGCTCACTATGTTCGATTCAATACCCGTATCTAAGGGTAGATATCAGAAGTTGTCGGCGCCCCGCCAGAAAGCTCTCGTAAAAACTCTGCTCAGGATAATGGCGCCGCTGCCGATGGCGAGATCGCCTCTGATAAGACGCGAACGCGACCTTGATCGTGTTGAAAAACTAATCGAACTTTACGAGCCGTTCATACTGCACAACATGTACATCTTCGAGGCAAGAAACATAGAACTGCTCGCCGCCCAGCTTCCTTCGGACGAAATCGCAACTTTCGGCTACGACGCCGGCCGCATCGACTGGTGGGAATACTGGATAAACATACATATTCCGGCCCTACGCAGGTGGTCCTATCCGATCATTGAGGGTCGCCCGGCCGAGAAGGGTACGAGCCGGCCGTTTCGAATGAACACGGATCCGGCCGCCGCAGCGGGCGCGGGCGCAGGGACGCGGCGCGCAGACGAAGCGGCAGGAAACTAAGTAAAGATGTGACTACTCCGCCAGCTAAAGCAAGGCGGCTTCGCTCGGAAGATGTTTCCGATACTCGCGCAGTCCACGCGATTTTATAACTTTGGAACTTACATGATCTCTTGGTTCAGACAATCCGCAAGACTCGCAGTGATGCCAACGATCACTCAGGGTTTTGGGAACTTCTGCGCCACAGAGACACTCCTGAGACGTGCCCGGCGCGTAGACTTCTCCATACACTCGCCCAGCGTTCAAAGCTTTGTACGAGGTCTTATTGAGAAATCCGCCCCAAGCGGCGTCATTCACGGACTTGGCAAGTATCCCGCTCGCCAACCCTTTGATATTCAGGTTTTCGACAAAGATCGCGCCGTAGTTATTTACGAGAAACCGGCTGACTTTGTGCTGAAAGTCATTGCGTTGGTTCCTGATCTTTGCGTGAACCTTTTGGACGGTCTTGTTTGCTTTCTTGCGCGAATTACTTCCGCGCTTCTTTCGCGCCAACACCTGTTGAGCGTGGGCAAGTTTTTCTTCCGACTTCCTGAAGTGACGCGGATTTTCAACCTCCGTGCCATCGGAGAGAACCGCGAAGGTGGTCAATCCGACATCAATGCCGACAGAGTTAGGGAGCACGGGAAGCGGTTCGGGTTCGACTTCGCAAGAAAAGCAAACGTAATACTTTCCGGCTTCGCGCAGCAGGGTCACGGTTTTGATCGTGCCTTCCACGGCGCGGTGAAGCTTGACCTTGATCTGACCAAGGCCTTGAACGCGAAGCTTCCCGTTGTGCAGCAATCGGCAACCGTCGCCATAACTAGGGAACGTGATGCTGTTGTATCGGTCACGCGACTTAAAGCGGGGAAATCCGGCTTTGCCCTTGCCTTCTTTGCAGCGACGAAAGAACGCTTTGAAAGTCTTATCCACGCGGCGCAACACGTCCTGACAGCAAGAGAAGTTCTCAAGCCCGCAATCGCCGTTAGCGCGAATCTCTTTCAGTTGATTCGCTTGATTGTAATAGTTGATCGAGACGTGACTGATGTTGTAGGCGTCCCGACGTTCTTGAAGCGCAGCGTTGTAGAGACCCTGCGCTTCGGCAAGCTGAGTATCCAAAAACTCAGTCTGCTTTTTCGTCGGGAACAATCTGTATTTGAAAGCTTGGCGCATTTACTTCGTCTTCTGATTGGCGATGTACTTTTTAATCGTTGCTTCGGAAACGTGACCGACGCTCCCGATGTAGTAGCTCCGACTCCACAGCGACGGCAGGCGCGACTTAAGCCACGGAAACTCTTCGCGCAGAACGCGGCTCGTCTAAATCAGACCACGAAACATTGGGACACATCACTGGGTACGCACGCGCCCTCGCGTGCTTTCGGCGGCGAATACAAGCACGCGAGGGCGCGTGCGTACCCAGTTGAGGACTCCGTAGTGTGTACCATTCTCCTGTGGATTGATTTAGCCCTTAAACTGTGCGGCAATTTGCGCTGGTGCATAGGTTGGATCGGATGCAACAAACATATGCACGTGGTCGGGTTGTATCTCAAGCGAGTGAATCTCCGCGCCGAGTTCAGTCGCTTTTTCGCGGAGCAGTTCTTTCAACCGCTCTGCCAACATCCCGCCGAGAATAGCTTTGCGATACTTCGGGCGCCACACGAGGTGGTACTTGAGGGTGAAGACTGCTCCGGCGTTTTTTCTGTAACGTTCACTAGGCATAAAGGGATTATATGCCTGATTTGCTAACTGTCCACCATCTAACAGCGGGACTACCGACCTTAGATCCCGAGGGGCAGCTAACCGAGAGAGGCGGGTGCTGCGGCAAAGCACTCCGCACCCGGTCAAATTCCCCTGCCAGCTAAAGCAGGCAGTCCCCTTTGACAAATTTATGGCTATTTTCATAACCGGCGCAACCGGTTATCTCGGAGCGCACGTCGCGGCGGGGCTCCTGGAAAAACACGGCGAGTCGCTCAATCTGCTTGTACGCGCGCGAGACCTTCGCGATGCGGAAGTGCGGCTCTGGCGCGCAATACAGTTGCACCTGGAGTTCCCCAGATTCGCCGAACACCTGCGTTCACGCATACGCGTGTTCCCAGGCGACCTTACATCGCCCCGTTTCGGGCTCTCTGATACCGATTACGCACAACTCGCGGCATCAACCGAATCGATCATCCACTGCGCAGCATCGCTCAATCGCAAAAGCGAAAAAAGCTGCCTCAACGTCAACCTCCGAGGCACGCTGGAAGTCATTCGCTTCGCGCAGACCGCACGCGACCTGCACGGGCTCCGCCGCTTCAGCCACGTATCCACCGTTGCCGTGGCAGGCCATCGCCAGGATGAAGTCGTAACCGAGGATAAGGCAATAGACTGGGAGCGTTCGGATTACGACCCTTACGCACGCACTAAGAAATTCTGTGAACATATGGTTGGAGAACTGCTCCCCGATGTACCGCACGTCGTATTCCGTCCAAGCATCGTGCTCGGGGACAGCAGGCACGCCGAAACCACTCAGTTCGACATGGTACGGTCATTTGTATTCCTTGCGGGCCTCCCCGTATTGCCGTTCCGCCCCGATGATTACATCGACATTGTGAACGTGGATTTCGTAGCCGATGCGATAGTCGAGATCCATCAGAAAGATCATCCACGCCACGAAATCTATCATTTGTCGTCAGGGCGCGGATCACAAACATTCCGCCAGTTGACCGACGCTCTTGCTGCGGCTCAACGAAGACGCGGCCCCGTTTTTTTGCCGTCGCTCCAAGGCCCGTTTACGAAAACCGTTAATTTCCTGGCCAGCAGGCGCGGTACCGGGATTGGCGCGGGGGCATCATTGTTGAAGGTTTTCATGCCTTATCTGACCTTCAACACTGTGTTCGACAACACGCGGATAGTTGAAGAAACGGGCAGACGGCCCGCGCCTTTTTCCGAGTATTCGTATCCGCTTCTGAAATTCAGCCGGGAAGGCAACTTTACTTATCCCTACCGTGATTGGCCGGCTGCGGCCGAGGAGTTTGCCCGATGAGCATGGATCTGGCACTTGAAGCCTGGGTAAGCGCTCTCGTCGAGTTGACAAAAGTAAGGTGGATGCTCGGTGGAGGACGCCGCTGGCAACCCGGCGATAAATTAAAACTGCTCTTTACCGGATACAACGGAACAAGGAATACGGGCGCCGATGTTCGCGTCGAGGAAATGCTGCGACAGATTCGCCACATTCTGGGTGAGGAGAATTCGGAGCTTACCGTTATTTCGCATAATCTGGAGCTGACTCGCGGATATTTCGAGGGAATACGGCAGGTGAAACTGCCGGATATCTTTCCTCCTTTCCTTTTCAGCGAGGTTCCAAAACACGACGGCGTGGTAGCGTGCGAGGGCTCGATGTTCAAGAGCAAATTCGCCAACGCCCTAACTACCATGATGATCGGCTCGCTCGGAATTGCATCCGCCGAAAATAAACTGAGCATCGGGTACGGTGCAGAAGCAGGCCACATGGATTCGACTCTGGCAAAGATGTGCGCACGCTACTGCCGCGACTCGCTAATAATTACGCGCAACGAGGAATCCCAATCTGTGCTCGGGAAACTCGGAGTATCTACCGAACTCGGCACCGATACGGCATGGACTTTTGAACCGCTGGATTTAGAGTACGGCCGGAAAACACTGCGCGAAGCGGGCTGGGATGAATCTACCCCCGTGCTTGCCGTATGCCCGATAAACCCCTACTGGTGGCCCGTAAAGGCTTCGGTTGCCAAACTCGCAGTTAAAACACTGACTGGCGCATACGGCAAGAGCCATTACCGTTCGGTGTATTTTCACAACTCAGGACCCGAGGTCGACGCCGCGTATGAACGCTATTTATCGGCGATTGCAGGTGCAGTTGACCGGTTCCGGCAGGAACATCGTGTTTTTCCGATAATGGTAGCGATGGAGATGCTCGACAGGGACGCCTGCGCGCGCGTATCGGATAAGCTTGGCGCGGTTCCGGTATTCACCTCGGCCGATTACGATATGTATCAACTCGTCAGCATACTTCGTGCTTGCCATTTGATGGTATCGTCGCGCTTTCACGGTATCGTAACCTGTATGCCGTCGATGGTGGCGTCAGCCGGCGTGACGATGGACGAACGCATTCGCAATCTGATGCACGAGCGCGGGCAGGAGGATCTGCTGCTGACGGTTGACGATCCCGAACTCGAAGAAAAACTGCTCGTGATCCTGCGCCGCCTCCAGGTTGAACACGAATCGATTCGCGAGGGAATCGGCAGAACGGTCGCCAGGAATCTCAAGGTTATGGCGAAGATGGGCGTGTATTTCGAAGAAGCAGTGCGGAAGTGTTATCCGGATTATCCGTTCCGCAACGGTGTTAAAACCTGGGAAGATTATATTCCCCCGCTCAGCCCTACGCTGCGCCGGTTGCTGGAGACCTACGGCTCATGAACTTCATCGATAACATTTTCAATCAACTTCATACTAACCCGGATCGCCAGGTGCTGCGCGAGGTGCACGACGGAGAGTTTTTCCCGGCCGATTCCAGGGAGTTGTTGCGATTGATCGGCCACGCTCGCGGATGGTTGCGCCGAGCTGGAGTTCAAAAGGGCGACAGGTGTGCGCTGCTCGCCAATAACAGTATTCGCTGGGCCGCTATGGATCTGGCGCTGATGGCGGAAGGCGCCATAGTTGTCCCGCTTTACGCACGCCAGGCCGCCGATGAACTTGTCTTCATCATGAAAGACTGCGGAGCATTGCTCGTTTGCTGCGGTGATGAAGAGTTGCGTTCGGAAATCACCGAACACTGGAACGACCACCCGCCACTGGCGCTGTTTGATGAAATCTTTGAGAACGAACACTCCGTTGACGCCCCTCCCGTGAACATCGCCCCGGAAGACCCGGTGACCATCATTTATACATCGGGCACCTCGGGCGAACCCAAAGGCGTCATACTGACCGCCGGAAACGTTACATTTATGCTCGGGGCTACGGGATCGCGCCTCGACCGCCTGATGGAAGGACACGGTGAACCGGATCAGGTATTCCACTATCTGCCATTCTGCTTTGCGGGATCGTGGATACTGCTGCTTTCGTGTCTTTCGCGCAATTCGCTGCTGAGCATGTCTACGGATCTCAACAAACTCGCGGACGAATTGAAACTCGCTGCACCGAATTACTGCCTGAACGTTCCCGCTCTGCTCGAACGCATCAGATCCGCCGTTGAAGGGCAGATTGCGCAAAAACCGGCGATAATCCGAGCAATATACAGAAACGGGCGCAAGGCGTGGATGAACAAACGCGAACGCACCGCGTCAGGACTTGACGGATTGTGGCTTGCACTAGCCAATTCCCTATTCTTCTCGAAAATACGCGCAAAAATCGGTCCGCATCTCAAAGCGCTCATTTGCGGTTCAGCTCCGCTTACAAAAGAAACGCAGTTGTTCTTTATGATGCTTGGAATCCCGGTGCTCCAGGTTTACGGGCTTACAGAAACTACCGCCATTTGCACTATGGACGACCCGCGCGGGTTTACTCCGGGCCGCGTAGGCCCCGCAATCCCGGGCATCGAAATGAAACTGGGCGAGGGCGATGAAATTCTCGTGCGTGGGCCGAACATATTTCCCGGTTACTGGAATCGCCCCGAAGCCACCTCGGGCGCAATGCGCGACGGCTGGTTTCATACCGGAGACCAGGGCGCAGTCGACGCAGACGGCAACTGGGCAATTATCGGCAGGATCAAGAATCTGCTCATACTCAGTTCCGGCCATAACATTGCACCCGAACCTATCGAAGAAAAATTGCTCCAGGAAATTCCCGGCGCCACACACGTTGTGCTTCAGGGCAATGGAAAGGGGTTTTTGACAGCGATTATTACGGGACCGGTCGAGGGCGATCAGGTAGAACGCGCGATGGAAAAGGTTAATACGGATTTGCCTCATTACAAGAATATTCGCGGTTACGTACAGCGCGAAGAGCCGCTGACGATAGAAAGCGGATTGCTTACGGCAAACGGCAAACTCAAGCGTGACGCGATTTCCGCTGAGTTCAGGGACCGGATAGAAGCAATTTACGAGTCGAGGAAACTTTCCGTATGAAGGAGTTCAAAGGCGATGCAATCGCATGGGAGATCGTCGACGGCTGCATTGAGCTTGTCCTGGATCGCCCGCCGTGCAACGAAATCGGCTCTATTACGCTTCAGGAACTCGAACGGTTTACCTCTGCGCTCGATTCTCTGGAAACCGAAACCCACGCGCTCATAGTTTACAGCCGGCAACCTTCGGGGTTTTGCGCCGGCGCGGATCTGCGCGAACTTTACTACCGGTCGAAGGAAGTCGGAGCCGAAGCGGCCGCAACCGGTGTTCGCGACTTTCTTGAACGCATTCACTGCGTCCTCAATCGCATCGACGCCTCGCCGTTGACCACGATTGCGGCAGTGCACGGGGTTACGTTCGGCGGCGGATTCGAGCTGGCACTTGTATGCGATCTGATTATTGCAGACAAAATGGCGCGTTTCTGTTTTCCGGAGCTGCGACTGGGTCTTGTGCCCGGTTTCGGCGGTATCCCGAGGCTCAGGCGGGATCTGGGAAACGCTATTGTCAGGGATCTGCTGCTGACGGGCCGGAGCCTGAATGCCGCAAAAGCCAATGCCGTGGGCCTTGTAAGCCAGGTAACGGCCGAAGGGCAGGCATTAAAGGTCGCCAGACTTGCGGCCTCGCAGGTGCAAAAGTTTGATCGCACGACAAGCGCCGCCGCCAAGGATTTCATCAAGCCGATTCCGTATACGGAATTGCGCCGCGAAATCGAACTGTTTTGCCGTTTGTTTTCTGAACCTGCTGTAAATGCCGGGTTGCGGAAATTTGTGGAAAGCACGGATGCGTTGCCGTACTTGCCGTAATTCGAAAATCGACGAAAATTACGGAATATTTGAAGTTTTCCGTCTGTTTCGTCTTGGTTCGTATGTTCCGTTATCTCTCTTTTACGCCCAATCTCGTGTGGAGTAATTTCTAATAGGGTAGAAGAACTATGCAATCGCTTGAACAAACTGTGGATGAGATACTCAATCTCGCTTCGTCGCATTTCAAAGTATCCCGAAGCGAATTATCGCCGACCGACGATTTCTTCAAGACGCTGAAGATCGACAGCCTTCAGGCGCTCGAACTCCTGACGCGGCTGGAGAATCACTTCCGAATCGAACTGCCCGATTATGAAGTTCAGGGCGTATCGGATTTCCAAACCCTCGGCGAACGTATACAGGCGAGACTCTGATGCTGGATCTCAACCGATACCCTTCACTCGGCGCAGCGCTCAAGGATGCGCTCGATCGGTTTGCCGGCGAAATCTGCCTGATAGAAGCCGATCGCGATCGTGAAAATCACAGATTAACCTACAGAGAGTTTCGCGATCGGGCGCTCCCCATTACTGCATACCTGCAGGAAAGGGGTTTTGATTCCGGCAGCCGTGCGGCGATCATCATGACGAATCAGTCGAAATGGCTGATTTCCGCGTATGCAGTGTTTTACTCCGGTGGAGTTCTTGTGCCGCTCGATTATAAACTGAGTGCACTTGAGCACATTCCTCTGCTAAAACACTCTAAAGCAGAAGTACTCGTTACGGAATACCATTTCTGGCGGGCAATCACCCAATCCCCTGACTTCGGCGATATCAAAATCAAAACCGTTATTGTGACCGACGCCCCGGCATCGGCCGAACTTGAAGGCGCAATCCGCTGGGAGGAAGCCAACAGTGAATCCACGCCGAATTTTATCGAACGCGAGAGGTCGGACTGGGCGTGTATTGTTTACTCTTCCGGGACGGGAGGCCGTCCAAAGGGCTGCGTACTCACGCACGACAATTATCTCGAGCAGTGCGTCGCTCTTACATCGCTTTATCCCTTCTGGCCCGGCGTGCGCTACCTGAGCATTCTGCCTACAAATCACGCAATCGATTTTATGGTGGGATTCATCGGACCGTTCGTGTGCGGCGCGACGGTTGTGCACCTGCGCACACTTAGGCCCGAGTTCGTGCGCGAAGCGTTCACGAGATATCAGATCACTTACATGGCGCTTGTTCCGATGGTGCTCAAGAATCTGGAAACCGGACTTCGAACCCGATTCGCCGAATTGCCGCCCGCAAAACGATTCGTCCTGAATCGCCTGATCTGGCTCAACAAAAAGTTTACTCAAAAAGAACCGAATCTGGAGTTGAGCCGAAAACTGCTCAAACAGGTCCACGAAGCATTCGGCGGCGGACTCCGCGCATTGTTCGTAGGCGGCGCGTTTATGTCGCCCGAAACGCTCCAGTTTTTTTATGAGCTCGGCATTCAGGTAGGCAACGGTTATGGACTCACAGAAGCCGGCACGGCAGTAACGCTCAACGATTTCAAACCCTTTCGCGCCGATACGGTCGGCAAGCCGCTGCCCGGAATGGAAGTCAAAATACTGAACCCTGACGCCGAGGGCATCGGTCAGGTAGCGGTACGCAGCCGAACGGTGATGGCGCAATACCTGGACGATCCCGAACTGACTTCGGAAACCATAGTCGATGGATGGTTGATGACGGGCGATCTGGGTCGATTCGATTCGATGGGACATCTTCAACTGTTCGGTCGCGCCAAAAATATGATCGTGACCGAAGAGGGTAAGAATGTTTACCCTGAAGACATAGAAAGCGCATTCGACGGGCTTCCGGTAAAAGAATACTGTGTGTTTGCGGCGAACTACATTTGGCCCGAACGTTCAATGCTCGGCGAAAAACTCGTCATTGTGCTCCGGCTCGACGAGGGACAGGAAGTCGATGACGCGCTTATTGCAAAGCTACTGGAGCGTAACCGGCGGTTGCTGAATTTCAAACGTATAAGCGGCTACGTCGTATGGCGGCAGGATTTTCCGCGCACCGCATCGATGAAAATCAAGCGATACCAGTTGGCCGAGCAGATCCGCGAGAGTTTTGACCGTCAAACCGCATTAAAGGAGTTGTAAGCAACGATGACCAGACCATATCTGGCCGTCGTTAATCCGGCTGCCGGTTTCGGAAAATGCGGGCAACTCGTCGGCCCGGCGCTCGATCGGTTGAAAGCCGCAGGACTCGACATTGACGTGGTAGAAACTAAACACGCAGGGCACGGGGTAGAAATTGCCCGCAACGCGTATCGCGAGGGCTATCGACGCTTTATTGCCGTCGGCGGCGACGGTACATCTTTTGAAATAATAAACGGCGTATACCCTGAGGCGCTGGATGGGGAAACGCCCACGCTCGGATTTCTTCCGCTCGGCACCGGAAACTCGTTTCTGCGGGATTTCACCGAACAGGGCGTAGAGTACGCAACACATGCGCTCATCGAAGGGCGATCGCGCCCCTGCGATGTAGTCCGTTTGAAGCACAGGGACGGAGAGCTTTACTACATAAATATTCTCAGTCTCGGCTTCGTCGCCGACGTATGCACGATGGCAAACAGGCGGTTCAAGCGTCTCGGCGAATCCGGGTACTTTCTCGCCGTAGTCTTATGTCTTGCGCGATTCCAGCAACGGACATTCAAACTCAGGCTCGATGGAAGCCCCGACCCCGTCACGCACCGTACGGCGCTGCTGATCTTCAACAACAGCAAGTTTACGGGCGGCCACATGATGCTTGCCCCCGACGCGCGCACCGACGACGGAGTTGTGGAGATTGTACGCTGGTCGGCAGGCAGATTCGATTTCATCTGGAATTTTCGAAAGTGCTATGACGGCACGCATATAACACACCCGGAAATTTGGCACGGGCCCGCACGGCAAATAGATTTCGACTTTACCGAACCGATCGACATTATGGTCGACGGCGAGGTCATGACGCTTCACTGCGAATCGCTGGAAGTGCTGCCCGCGGCGCTCAACGTAGTCGTATGAAAAACCTCTACTACGCTGTGCGAGCCGTCATAATTTGGACGCTCAGCATCCTTCACTTTTTCCCCATATGCAGTTTTCTCGTTCTGCTCGGGATTTTCATCGATCCGAGGCGCAACGACCGGCCGCAGCGATGGTTCTTCCGCAACATACTGCGCGTTGCGGGCGTCGGCTTCGAGGTGAAATACGCACCGGGTTTCGACCGGACGCGAACGAGTTTTTTCGTATGCAATCACGTAAACCTCTTCGATGCTTTCGTGATCTATTCGGCCATTCCTCAGTTTGTGCGCGGCCTCGAACAGGATTCGCACTTCAAGATCCCGGCCTACGGCTGGATGATGAAACGCTTCGGCAATATTCCTGTAGCGAAGGACGGCAATATGGCCGATTACAAGAAGATGATGAAGGCAGCCCGCGCGGCATTGGACAGCGGTGTGAGCCTGATTGTTTTCGCCGAGGGCGGAAGAACAACTACGGGGAGGGTCGGCGAGTTGAAGCCGGGAGTTTTCAGGATGGCGCAGCAGTTCGGTTATCCGCTGGTCCCGATGAGCATCGTCGGCGCGTACGAATTCAATCGAAAAGGAAGCTGGATGATTTGGCCCTCGAAGATCGTCGTACACCTGCACGATACGATCGAAACAGCAGGGCTAAGCAAAGACGCCATAGAGCCGCTGCGCCAACGCGTGCACACAATCGTTTCCGCCCCCGTTGACGCCTACTACGAGGAGAGAACGCGAATATCTCAAACTCAGGGTTTGTAAGAGCGTGGTTTAAAAGCCCCGAAGGGGCGAAAGATCTGTAGCCTGGTGCGCGAGCGCCAGGTCAAATCGAGAAACGCGTCCGAGCCCTGAAAGGGCGAAAGAACCATACAGCGGGGATCTTCCGCCCTTTCAGGGCTGAAATTGATGTTGGCGTGATACCCAGGGCTTACGCCGCTGGGCTACAGATCTTTCGCCCCTTCGGGGCTTTCAAACACGCTCTAAGAAAAAAAGAGAATGATGTCGGGTATGCGCGTATCCGCTGCAATTACTTTTTTGCCTGCCAGTAAATCACTCCGCCAAGCAGAATAAACGCCAGTGCGCCTCCGATGACCTTCACACGGAAAAGCGTGGGATCGGCTGTGTCCGGGGGCGGAATAGTCGCTACAAACATCGCAAATAGAGTTACTGCGAGGCCGCTCAGTCCGAGAATCCAGGCGCCGATTACCCCGCCCGGCGCTTTCGACACTACACCCGATTCGCTGTCGCGCTTCCTGTGGATCAGGAACACGGTGAACAGGTACAGATACGGGATGAAATATATCAGAAGCTGTGTATCGAGCAGGATCAGGTATACGTTCTGAACCGTCGTGCCCTCGCCAAGCACTGAGAACAGCAGGAATACCGTGGCGAGTCCGGCCTGAACGAGTATTGCCACGTAGGGCGTGTGCCAGCGCGGATGTATTCGCCCGAATGCGGGCGGAAAATACTTGTCGAGACCTATGACGAATGCAACGCGCGCAGGCCCCGTAAGCCACGCGCCCACGCCTCCAATATTGCCCACTGTGTAGAGCGCCGCACACAACGGAGCCAGCCACCACAAGGAGCTTCCCAGTTTTGCAGCGCCGGTCGAAATCGCCTGCAGGAATCCCGCTACGAGGTTGATCTCTGAGTTGGGAATGAACCATAGCACGGCGCCAGTGCCCAGAATGTAGGCGAATGCGATCAACGGCGCAGAGATGAATACAGAACGCGGCAGGTTGCGGGACGGATTTTCTACTTCATCGCCCATCGTGGATGCGAGTTCGAGACCCGCAAATGCAAAAGCAATGGTAGCAAGCAGGTTGAGCGCCGAGAAATCGGAAAAGTCAGGTATGAGCGATTCGAGGGTGATCGGTGGAACTGGAGGCCCCGACCATACGCCGTAAACTCCGAGCGCAATCAGCACAAGCCCGGGAATATACGTTCCAATACCGCCCGCATTCTGCAGCCACTTCCCTGTTCCGATTCCGATCAGGTTTAATGCAACCGCAATCCAGAGCGCTACGAGCGTCGTGATCAGGACGTATGTCCAGTTGTCCTTGAGCGCCGAGTCGCCTTGCCCGATCGCATATGTAGCTATGACCGCGGATGAAATCAGCAGGTTGGGGTAATAGAGAACGTTATTGATCCAGTAGCACCATCCGCAGAGGAAGCCGTGCCCCTCGCCCAGCGTGCGTTTGGTCCAGAAATATACTCCGCCTTCTTTTGGAAAACGCGAGGATAGTTCGATAACGGCAAGGCCCTGCGGTATGAAAAACAGCAGCGCCGCCAGGCACCAGATCACAAGCGAACTCGGCCCGAATTTGGCGGATGTCGCCAAATGCCGCAGCCCGAGAACGGCTACTATGTTGAACAGCACCAGGTCCCGAAGCTTGAGACCTCTTATAAGCGCAGTTTGTTCTTGTGCCATGGGGCGGGGATCTTAACACGAAGAACCGGGAACACGGAAATTGCAGGACCCCGGAAAGAGCCTGTCAGAAAATTTGTGTAAACGGATAGCACGGTTAATAGCTCAGGAAGAAGACGGCTCCAAGGAGAAGCGATTCTCAAAGAGAATAGCCAGTTGTTGGAGCGTGAATCGCCCCGGGATTCCCGGAGACAAATTGGCTTGAGTCAGGCCGCGGCGGCTGACTCGTCTAGTTGGCGATAATACAACGATTCGAACTCCGCCGGCGGAATGCCACCGATGGGTTCGAGCAAACGACGATTGTTGAACCAAGCCACCCAGTCGAGAGTGGCGTACTCGACGGCGTCGAGATTGCGCCGCCACGATGGTGAATGACCTCGGTTTTGAACAGTCCGATGACCGATTCGGCCATCGCATTATCGAAGGAGTCGCCTGTGCTTCCTACCGACGGCTCGACGCCGGCTTCATTCAGGCGCTGAGTGTAACGGATCGAGAGATACTGGCAGCCGCGGTCGCTGTGATGAATTACACTCAAGGCATTGGAGCGAGCCCACAGCGCCTGTTCCAGCGCATCCAACACCAGGTCTGTTTGCATCGAGCGGGCAACGCGCCAGCCGATGATGCGGCGGGAGAAAACGTCGATGACAAAGGCCACATAGACGAATCCCGCCCAGGTTGCGACGTAAGTAAAATCCGCTACCCAAAGCTCATTGGGGCGGGTGGCAGTGAACTGGCGCTTGACCAGATCTTCGGGATAATCCGATTGGCTGCGGCTGATCGTGGTTCGGCGTTTGCCGCCTCGCACAACCCCTTGCAATCCAAGACTTCGCATCAATCGCTCGATCGTGCACCGAGCCACACCGACGCCCTCCCGGCGCAACTGCCTCCAGATCTTGCGGGCGCCATAGACCTGAAAGTTTTCATCATACACGCGCCGGATCTCAGGCTTGATCTCGGCATCCCGCCTGAGGCGCGCCGGTTGTCGCTCGGGTTCGGCTTCCCGTGCCTTGTACTCGTAGTATGTGGCTGGGGCGATCGGCACTTGCTCGCAGATCGGCTCGACCCCGTACTCGGCTCGGTGTTGGTCGATAAACTCAACCATCATCTCGCTCGGCGGTCGAGCTCCGCCTGGGCGAAAAAAGCCGCTGCCTTGCGTAGGATCTCGTTAGCCCGTTTCAACTCAAAGTTCTCGCGTTCGAGTTGCTTGAGCCGCTCTCGTTCCGTCGTCGTTAACCCTGCCCGCTTGCCTTGGTCGCGCTCGGCCTGGCGCACCCATTGTCGCAATGTCTCCGGCGTGCAGCCGATCTTGCCCGCGATCGAGACGATTGCCGCCCACTGCGATTCGTACTCGGTTTGGTGGTCTAAGACCATCCGTACGGCTCGTTCGCGCACTTCCGGTGCATACTTCTGTGTCGTGTTCATGTCTCCTTATCCTCTCAAGATTTGGAGTCTCCGGCAAACCCGGGGCGGTTCACAACCAAAATCCAAATCCCACTCAACATGACGAGGATAATGAACCAAATTAATAGCCGTTCCAACAATAAGGTTTTGAAATCGGGATAGTAAAGCCCCGGATAAACATCTGTCACTGTGCGTTGCCTCTGAAACCAGGTTGTTCCTAACTCTGCCAACAATGCAATGACGAAAAAGGCTATAAGATGACGCTTCATTTGATTCTCCTTGCACAACGCCTAGATTATCGCCACCAGATTTTAGCTGCTCTTAACTCCCGTGCTCTCTACAGGACAAAAAATGATGCAGAATAGTGGTGAAAACTGAAAGGTCATCGTACGGTTACACTTTCTGTGGCCAAACGGAAAGGAGACCGCACGATGACCGACATTCGCTCGCTTGAGCAAACGTTGCTTGAAAATCTACCTTGGAACAGGGCGCGGATCAAATTCATAGCGCGCTTTCTCGTGGCAATCTACGCCGTGCAGACGGTCAATCTCTCGACCCTCGCCACCGCCTTCTCGGGCTCGGCGCAGATCGAGTCGAATTACAAACGGCTCCAACGCTTCCTGAGTGGGTTCGAGATGCCATATGCCGAACTCGCAGGGTTCGTCGTCCGGATGCTCGGAGTGCCGGGACCCTACACACTGGCGCTGGATCGGACCAACTGGAAGATTGGCGTCATTGACCTCAACATCCTGATGCTCTCGATCGTTTATCGTGGCTTCGGGGTTCCAGTCGTTTGGATTGTCTTGCCCAAAGCAGGTAATTCCAACACCACCGAGCGGTGTACGGTGATGGAGATCTTCCTCGACCTGTTCGGTGCCCAAAACATCGCGTGTTTATTGGGCGATCGCGAATTCGTCGGGCGCGAATGGTTTCGCTTTCTCCGCCGGCATCGGATCAAGTTCCAGATGCGGCTGCATAAAAATACGCTCGTCCGCAACGGTCGTGGGCAGGCGGTGCAAGCCTGGCGGCTGTTTGGTCGCACGCGTATGAATTCTCCCCTCGTCATCCCTGAGGCGCGGTTGATGTGGGAGATGGAACTCTACCTCAGCGGCTGTCGCTTGAAGAACGGCGAATACCTGATTCTGGTCTCGGCCGAGTTTTGCGAGCATCCGGCCGAGCAATATCGAGAACGCTGGGGCATTGAAACTTTATTCGGCGCGCTTAAATCTCGTGGCTTCAATCTTGAAGACACTCATTTGAAAGACGCCGAACGATTGAGCCGATTGCTGGCCTTGTTGGCCTTAGCCTTCACCTGGGCCTTGGTCGTCGGCCTCTGGCAAGCGAATGTCAATGAACTGAAGCTGAAGAAACACGGCTATCCGCCTCAAAGCATTTTTCGCCGAGGCCTCAACATCTTGTGCCGGTTAGTGACCAATTGCGACCGTTCCGATCTTATTGTCTGGTACAAGGTTATCAAACTTTTGTCCTGTAGTTAGCGGAACAAACTAAAAGAAACGGAATGAACGGAAGAGTATGATGTTTTCCGTTTGTTCCGTTTCTTTTCGTTTGTTCCGTTGTTTCTCTTCAGATCCTTCGCAACGAAGCAACCATATTCTTCAGGTTTCGCGTGGCGTCGATTACGGCCGTGGGCTCGTATCCGCAATGCACCATGCAATCGCGGCATTTCGGATTGCCGCTGCGATGGCCGTAACGCTCCCACTCCGTACTCTCCATCAATTCACTGAAGCTCTTCGCATAACCGTCGTTGAGCAGGTAACACGGCTTCTGCCAGCCGAACAGGTTGTAGTTCGGATTGCCCCACGGCGTACAGTCGTAATCAATCTCGCCCATCAGAAACCGTAAATAAAACGGCGAATGATTGAAAACCCAGCGGCTGCCCCGCTTTGTAGACATCGGCGCGAGCACTTCGCGAAACAAAGCCTTCGTGCGCTCGCGCTGAAGGAAATGCTCCTGATCCGGAGCCCACGCATAACTGTAGCCCGGCGACACCATCATTCCGTCGACGCCGAGATCCGCAAGCATATCGAACATCTCGTGCAGTTCTTCGGCTCGTTCACCCTCAAACACCGTCGTGTTTGTAGTCACGCGAAAACCCCGCGCCTTCGCCTCGCGTATCGCCCGCACCGCTACGTCAAAAATCCCCTTGCGATCTACGAGATGATCGTGGCGATCGCGCATCCCGTCCAGATGCACGCTGAAGGTAAGATACGGCGACGGCTTGAACCGGTCCAGATGCTTTTCCATCAGGATCGCGTTCGTGCACAGATAGACGAACTTTCGGCGATCCACTATTCCATCCACGATTTCGCGTATCTGCGGATGCATCAGCGGCTCGCCGCCCGCTACAGTGACAATCGGCGCACCGCATTCTTCTACCGCGCGAAAGCAGTCTTCCGGGGGCATGCTGCGTTTCAGGACATCCGCGGGATACTGTATCTTTCCGCATCCGACGCACGCCAGATTGCAGCGAAACAGCGGCTCGAGCATCAGCACCAGCGGATAACGCCGATTGCCCCGCAGCTTCTGCCGGAATATGTACGAGCCTACGGCAACGGCCTGACGAATGGATATGCCCATAGCGTAGAAATCCCAACATGAAGAGAAAACGCGGAATACGCGGAAAGAAACTGCAATTTGTTTTCCGCGCATTCCGCGTCAGGTTTTCCGCGCCTTCCGCGGTTTCTCTTACCTCGCCTGTGCAGCCTGTGCGCCCGGCATCGGCTTGCGAGGCAGACGCTCATCGCGCATGGCTGCATTGTAGACGAACGCCGCCATAATCACCGAAGCCTGTTTCAGATCCTCGGCCTGCAACCGCTCGTAGGTATCCATATTCGAGTGATGCGTGCGCGTATCGTATTCGACCGGATCCTGAATGAACTGGAAGCCCGGCAAACCTACGGCGTCAAACGCAAGGTGATCGGTGCCGCTCGTGTTGCTGGAGGTAAGCGTCGATGCACCCAGATCGCGGAACGGCGCAAGCCAGGCGCGGAATATCGGCCTCACGGCTTCGTTGCCCTGCAAATACACGCCGCGAATCTTGCCCGTACCGTTGTCGAGGTTGAAATAGGCCGAAAACTTGTCGTAACCCTGTTTCGGCATCACGGGTCCCTGCGGCCCCCGGAACTGCGCGGCCGGATCGTTCTGCGCTCCGGGCGCGGCCTGACGCTCGGCGAAATGCTTCGAGACGTAATTGCGCGAGCCGAGCAACCCCTGCTCCTCGCCGCTCCACAGCGCGATGCGGATCGTCCTTCGCGGCTGCACGCCCAGAGCCTTCAGTATGCGCACCGCTTCCATTACTACGGCGCTGCCAGCGGCATTATCCGTAGCTCCCGTGCCCGAATGCCACCCGTCGAGGTGCGCGCCGAGCATCACGAGTTCATCCTTTTTGTCCGTACCGGGAATTTCGGCTACGGTGTTGTAGGCCATCTCGTCTTCATCGTGAAAACTCGCCTGAATGTTGACTTCGACCTTTACGGCAATTCCCTTCTGGATCAGACGGGCGATACGGCCGTAGTGTTCGGGAGTCAGCGTCACGGTCGGCAACGACTGTGGGGCGTTTTTGTCGCGCGGACCGCCGCCCTGAACGAATACCGTGCCGCCGTCGCCCACGCGGCTGATGTCAAACAGAACGGCCGCGCCCTCTTCGCGGAAGAACTGCTGTTTTCTGGGTTCGAGAGCCTGGCGCGCGCGCATGGCGCGAAGAGCCTCTTCGGAATAGTTGCGCCCGCCCGCGCCGCCCATTTCGTCATTGGCCCATTTGAGCAGTTCTTCATCGCTCATACGCACGCCGGGAGGCGTGAACTGCGCCTTGAGTTCGCGCATCGGAACCGTGAGCACTACGGCGCCCCTGAGTTTCCCTTTATACTTCGCGAAATCCTCTTCCGAATTGATCTCGGCAAATACTACGGGAGCCGTGATCGCGCCGTTTGTACCCGGCGTCCACGCCTTCGGAAAGCCGATCAATGGAAACGCCTGCGGCTCGACGACGTGGGCCGAGAAGCGATCGAGCGACCAGCCGCGCCCGAATTTGCCCCACGGCTCGACGGCCGCGTTCTGCAAGCCCCATTCGGCGAGTTTGGTTTTCGTCCATTCGTTGGCGGCTTTCATGCCGGGCGAGCCCGTAAGACGCCCGCCGAAAACGTCGGTCATATAGCCGACCGTTTCCATAACCTGGGAGCGTTCCATTCCCTCGGCCCGGATCTTTTTCATCATTTCGAGGTCGACTTTTTCGACCTGCGCCACCTGCGCGCCGACGCTCAAACAGACTACGAGCAGTAGCGCGACGGGGGTGGTCGCCCGCTTGAAGTATCGATTCATGACTTTCCTAACCTCCACTTGGGTGAATCAATCAGTATTGAAAAGACAGTCTAATCGCCGCGATCCATCGAAGGCAAGTTTGACCGCGGAAGACGCGGAAGACGCGGAAATAAGAATGCATTTTCCGCGGTTTCTCTTCAATCGGCGATCGCCTGATAAGTCAGCACGCGAAACTCCGAACCGAATTCCAATCCGGTGTGCGGCAGGATCTGAATCATGAAGATGCCGATAAGTTCTTCCTGCGGATCTATCCAGAACCGCGTGCCGGCTGCGCCGCCCCAGTTGTATTCGCCGGGCGAGCCCATCATACCGGCTTCTCCCGGAGCCTTGCTTACCGCGAAACCGAGCCCGAACCCCATTCCCGGCCCCATTCCCGGAATCATTCCCAGGTTATCGCTGCTCATCAGTTGCACCGTCTTTCTGCCAAGCAACCGCTTCCCTTCATACTGGCCCTGATTGAGCAGCATGTGGCAGAATCGCAGGTAATCATACGCCGTCGATGTCAACCCGCCCCCGCCCGAGAGCATCCCCGTAGATTCCAGGAAGCTCGGCACGGCGTTCGGAAATCCCTCGTAACATTCCTGCCTCGTCGAGCACACAGTGATAGGCTGAAGTTTGCCTTCCTTGGTAATCGTGTAGAGTTTCGCGAGTCGGTCTTTCTTGGCTGCCGGGACTACGAACCCCGTGTCGTGCATCTCGAGCGGAGTAAAAATTCTTTCCTGCAAAAACTGATCGAACGGTTTGCCCGAGAGCACCTCTACGAGTCGTCCAAGCACATCCACCGAAACGCTGTAATGCCAGCGCGTGCCGGGTTCGTACTGCAACGGGATGGCGGCCAGATCGGCGACGAAATCTGCGAGATTGAGCTGGCCGAGAATCCTTGCCTTTCGGTACTCGCGGTCAACAACCGTATCGCCGAATACTCCGTAAGTCAGCCCCGCAGTATGCCGCAAAAGATCGCGAATGGTGATGGGCCGTTTCGCCGGTACGGTTTTCATTACCGATTGCCCCGATTGCGGATCTTTCTCTTCAATCGCTACCTGCATCTTGGAGAACTCGGGCAGGTATTTGGCTACGGGATCGTTGAGCTGAAACCTGCCTTCCTCATAAAGCATCATTACCGCGACGCTCGTAATGGGCTTGGTCATGGAATAGATTCGGTGAATCGTATCCATCCGCATAGGCTTTCCGGCCTCTGCATCGGCCATACCGTAACTTTCCTGGTATGCGATTTTTCCGCGCCGGGCGATCAGGCCGGATGCGCCCGGAATGCGCTTTTCAGATATGTGCCGGTTCATCACCGACCCGATGTTGGCCAGGCGGCCGGGCGATAATCCGACGGCTTCAGGCGCTACTACGGCCGGATCGCTGACATAACCGCCCGTTACGGGGCTGAGAATCGGGAAGACGGAAAGCGCCAGCAGAAGCGCCGATCCCGTAAGCAGCAGACGTTTCATAATCCCTCCTGATCACCGCAACAAATATTTTGTACAACAGGCTTTTTTGACCGTGTGCGCAGTTTAGCAGCATCCATAGTTGTGGGGAACGCCTGCGCGCACATTTCACGGATTGCCTGGGTACGCACGCGCCAAAGCGTGCGGTTTATAATAAACAATCGCACGCGGGGGCGCGTGCGTACCCAGTTCAGCGCCGTGCACTACTCCACTTCCACTCTTCCGGAGTCGGGCATAAACCAGCTTTGACCGGGTTGTTTTCAATGTAAACCATTGCATTCTGGAAGTGCCGAGCGTTCCTGATGTATCGATCGTAATATTCCTTATGCCAGAATGGGCCTGCAATCCCCAGCAAACGAGAGCACTTATGCGCAGTCACGCGTTTCCAGTCTCCAACGATTTTGCTTAATACATGCCCGGCCAGCGGCGTGACCAGCACGTGCACATGATTGGGCATTACGCACCAAGCATGCAGCCGATACTGCCGGGCATTGAAATGAAGCAATGAATCCCTGATGATTTCTGCCGCTCGATCTTCACGAAGCCAGCAATTCCCATATCCAGCATCCAGATAGCTTTGGATTCGGCTTCTTATTTCGGCGTCGGCAGTGGATTTCTCCAGATGCCTCACCCGCTCGCGCCAACTTTCCAACACGGTTCGAGGTAATGAATCAGCAAGATGGATGCATACATGCTGTGTAACCTTTCCGCCATCAAAATGTGGAAAGTAACCGCGCTGATGCCATCCTTCACCGACTGCTGTCTTTGAAAGAACCAATCGATTCTTAAAAACCTTCGGCATGGTAGATTCGCGCCTTTATGTTGATACGCACGCGCCAAAGCGTGCGCGCACTGAATCAAGGCGGATATCCTGAATGCGGCGGGCAATGGCCAGGCCCGGCATTACAGGTTTCAATTACGGGGATATTTCCGTCAGTAGCTTGAAGAAGCGAATCTGTTGTAGGCGATTTCCGATCTGACGGCCTCGACCTTTTCGGCCCTGACTACCCAAAGACCACGGTCGAGGCCCACGCGGCCGAATACGGCAAGGCGGCGCACATGATCGTGGACGAGCGACTGGCGCGTAGCGTGGTTGAGATCGTCGAGCGCCACGCTTATCAGAGCCCGGCTTCTACCGTCAAAAACGTGCACGACGCTGTATTTGACCGATACCGATACGACTTCGGCCGTAAGTTTTACGCGTTGTCCGTCGTAGCGTTCCGGGTGCCGGCGCAGTTCGCCCGGATCTACAGTTGCGTATTCCCCGATCTGTATGAGCGCCCCCATGGGCATCGCAAGATCGCCCTCGCGCACCTGCGCTCCTGCGCCGCTGCCGAGCAGCACCAACGCAAGCAGCAAACGAACAACCGGCATGTAATCAACCTCCTGACCCAAACTCCTGACCCAAAACCACTGCTTTTACTCGAACAAACGTGGTAGTTTAGCGGAAGTACCGCCCACACGCAAGGTGAACGAAGTCATTTGTTTCACCGTTTTTCCGGTTTACGCTTACCCGAAGGGGCCGATGGATATTAGCCTGAAGCCCCCGGAAACCAACGATAATGATTATTGAGCCCCGGCAGGCGCGCCACATTGCAAGCGCGTGGCGCGCCTTCAGGACGCTATAATTATCGTGATCGGTTTCCGGGGGCTCCAGGCTAATATCCATCGGCGCTTCCGTCGTAAAATCGACCAACTTCGTTAAATCAATCCACAGCAGAATGGTACAGACAACGGAGTCCGCAACTGGGTACGCACGCGCCCTCGCGTGCTCTTATTCGCCCTCGCGTGCTTTCGACGGCGAATAAGAGCACGCGAGGGCGCGTGCGTACCCAGTGATTTATCCCAATGTTTCGGGGTCTGATTTAACAGGGTATCAACCCTTTCGGCTGCCTGTTTGACGGAGAATCAGTTTCCGGCGATGACGTGCGCGCCGGCGAAACCGCTCAACAACCGCAATTGGCAACCACAATGCCGGCAGGTTCAGGCTACGCTGTCCCCATGTTGTTTCCACAAACTCAAAACGCCCTGCCCAACAAAATTGGGTCTCGCCATTGGTTACGCCGAACATCCCAGTGGTTGAATCTTCAGGATAAAACTCTGAATCGCGGTCTACCTGCCTCAGATTAAACATAGACGGAGGAACCTGTTCGATAGTACAAGGCGACATCGGGTCATCGGGAGAACACTCAAGACAGATTGGTCCTAAATTAAAGTAAGTACTGGAACTAGTTTGGGCTTTCAAGAACATCTCGGCCCTTAAACTCGCGCTTCCCACCGGACGATATGGCGGAATATCCAAAGTCATCAGGGTCGAATTGACCGCCTCTTCAAAATAACCCATCGTTCTCTGATACGGCGGAAGCGTCGGATCACGGAGACTAAAAAATATACTCCCCAAGCTGGGACTGAATGCCGAAAGCGTCCCCGAAGTCAGTTCAAACCACACCTCATCCAGTCCATTGCCGTCCGTATCGATAGCAATGCCGAACGTGTTTGTATAAAACCGCCCCGCAATGCTTCCGCTTGCAGTGAGATGCTCCTCCATTCCGTTTTGGTTTTTGAAAATAAACGAGACCTGAGCCGGACGTGTGAATGTTTCTACCCCGAGCGATGCAACTTGACTCCCCATACTCACTTCCGATGTAGCTACGGGATTGCTCTCATCATCAAGCAGCGAAGCTGTTGCTGCTACAAAGGCTGTTGGCGGGAAATAAGGCAGTATCCGACCGAACGAACCAAGTCCGCTCGCGTTTGTAGTGATTATATGCTCGGTAGTCTCTGATATCGGATGCCGCGCCTGGCCGGCGCCGGGGAAATGTGCAGCTAAATTAAAATCCCAGAACCATTCCAGCCGGTACCTGGCAGAAGGTATACCGTTCAAGCTCCCACTAACGAAAGTTCCCGAAGCTGATAAACCGGCAAAACTGATCGTAGGCGTATTTACAACGCCGTCCATATCTCCCGGGTCATTGGGGGTAACGCCGTCATTGTCATGATCGATCGGCAGATTCCCATTGTTGTTGCTGATCCTGTTATTACTGATTACGGTATTCTTGCTATTTTCAGTAACAATTCCATTCTTATTGTTGAGAATATAGTTATCGTATAAGCGGGTATCACAACTGTCGAGTATCTTTATCCCTGCTTCTCCATTTCCAGAGAAATCTCCTTTCGGGCTATTAGTTCCTATTAAGTTAAACCGAATAACTGTCTTTGATGAGTTAGTTATACGGATAGCATTGCCATTGTTACTTACGATTATGTTTCCTTCTTCCGGATTAGATCCCCCGATCTCAACTCCCGAAGCATCCTGTAAAGCAACTCCATCGCCAATGAATCCTCGGATTTCCATGGCCTTCAATATGCTCCCGCTTGCTCTTCGGGTAAACACAAACCCGTCGGCGGCAAGTAACGAATTAGATCCATCCACATTAATGAACCCAGATTCGTCGGAAATAATCTGGTTTTTGCCATTTATTTCGACACGATCGACTATATGTGGCAATGGACGTTGCAAATATATCGAAGAGGCGTAAGGTCTATCGAAAACCACTCGGTTAGGCCCGGGAGCATCGTTTGCGGCAATTAACGCTCCACGAAGATCGCCATTGCCAAGTTTCGGCCAGTATTCCCCAGCGGGGCTATCGGTCGCAACTGTTACCATAATGGTGTGAGGATAAATTCTCCACTCGAATTCCGTGCTTGCAGTCCCGCCGCGACCATCGGACACCGTAACTATAATAGGATAGAAATCTCTCGTTCCCGTACCAAGCGATCCTGAGATTATACAGGTGTCCGGATCGATAATGACGCCCTGCGGAAGCCCTGCGGCAGTGCAAGTAAGCGTATCGCCGTCCGGATCATTGACCAGTACAGAAACTGAAACATCGCTCTCTTCCTGATTTCTTTGAGTACCGGGATTTGTTACTACAGGCGGATGATTCTCTCCCGGGTTCGGCGGTTGGTTGCCTTGCTGGCGACTGACGATTGTAAAATACGCCCATGCTACCTGATATCCTACCAATGATGCCAGAATCTTTGTTTGTGCAGCGTTCAGATTGGCCTCTTTGCTTAGTACTTCAACATTCGTCTTAGCTTCTTCGATATCATTACTAATACCATCAATAAAGTTCATAAATAGACACTCTTCACATGAGTGAAGAGTCTGAGTTTCTTTCTTAGTTTCATTATTGTTCAAACTGACCGTAGCAACATATCTATCTGAATCGCCAGAAACGGGAGTGAGGTAAAAAGACAAAACTACAGACCTAAAAGATGCGGTTGTCTGGTTCGGCGGCGACCCGAGAGTAATAACCGCCGGTCTTGGCTTCCCTATCCCTATGCTTATCGCGACGGAGGGCCGGTTATCAGGATCTATAGGCGCACTGATTCGCGTCGAAAAAGCTGCCGTGCCTGTAAGGGTATAGCCATTATTCTCGTCGCTGGACGGCAAACCTAATCTATACATCTCAATCCACATGTACTGAGTGGCGAACATTCTCTGAAGTACAGGAACAATTGAGATTGGAACTTTATGCTGCGGAAGGGCTGCAATTGCAGCTTGAATACTCTGCTGATTCGCTTGTAAGGTCTCGACAGCATCGGCTACTGAGCCGTCATGCGAAATACTATCAACATTTACTGTAGCAAGCGTCTCCGTGCGGTTTTTCTCCGTTATCTGAAGCTCAAGCTCCTGTGTAGTGGCGGATGTAGGCCTGCTTGTCACGAAGGTTCCTGCATGGGACGAAAGGTCGTGTGGTTCGCCGTCAATCGTGAGCTTGGTCTGACCGGTCCCCTGGATCCGGCTTGAAAGCTCTTCTTGGGAAATGTAGTTATTTTTCCTTTGCGCCGGAACGACCTCTACCTTGCCATTTGCCTCAACTTCTACCTCCGTTCCAGAAGGGCCAGTCGTTTGACCTACCAACTCGCAACCGCTGACGCCGATAAGAAAAGCCCCAAGTAGAACCAGCATTGTTTTCCAGCCGCGCATCGGCAACCTCCTTGATATCTTTGTGTGCAGGCCAGTAGGTTACAGCGGTTCCGATATTGGTTTCAGTACTCTGTAAACAAAGTTTGTGAGTTTTTCAGCCGCGGAGCGGCGAAAGATCTGTAGCCTGGTGCGTGAGCGCCAGGTTAGCAGAAAAAGCACGTTAAGCCCTGAAAGGGCGAAAGATCTTCCGCCCCTCCGGGGCTGGTATGGATTCTCTACACTCACCCAGGGCTCGCCGCCCTGGGCTACAGATCTTTCGCCGCTCCGCGGCTGAAAAACTCAAAGAACTTAATTGGCAGACTAATGAACACCGATCCCTAAACCGCTGTAAATTATCGTCGTTCGCTGTGTCAGGGAGTCACTTCGCTACTGCGCAGCGACCGCTTCCCTTTGCACCCGAGCGACCGGATTTGAGATGCATCCGCAGCGCGATGCCCAGCATCACCGCCGAGAGAACCTGTTCGATATTGGGACCGGAAGAATTGGCGTCCCTTAGAAATTCGAGCGTAAACCTGAAGGGCGCATACAGGGCGATCACCGCAATCGTCGCCGTACCGGGCCTCGCTCCCGCTCTGTGAATGAGCAGCACTGCCGGCAACAGCACGAGCAGCGTAAAGAGCATTTCGTAAAATCCCAGGTTATGAGCCGGTCCAGCGGGATAGTTGAATGCGAGCACGAAATCGCTGGAAACGCCCGGATGATCGTGTGCAATCGTGCATCCGAGCCTTCCCAAAACCCATCCGACAACGAGCGCCTGCACCAGTATGTCCGCGTGCCGGGTCCAGTCCTTTTTCAGGTATGCGAAATAAATCGCTGCACCGATCAGCGCACCCGAAAACCCGCCGAATGAACTCATCCCGTCCCAGAACCTGAGCAGCACCACCGGCCCCTTTTCGCCGAGCAGTTCCGGCCGGTTCGCCAACACGTAATAGATGTGTGCGCCCAACAGTCCGCCCACGAGCGACCACTGTATTGCGCCCGTCATTTCTTTTTGCGGTATTCCGGCCTGTTCGGCGCGCCGAAGCGCAAGCCAGGCTCCGATGCCGATGCCGGCTACCACAAGCGCACCGAACGGTTCAACGGCAAAGGGGCCGAATATATGCAGCCTTGGAACTGTAAAGTACGGAATCATCGTGATTTCTCGGTCGCAAAGCTTGGTGCAGGATGGCGCGTTCGGGAACCGGAATTCCGCTTTGCACATGCGCCCTGCATGAACTAATGCGGGAAATCCCGTGCAATTCCCCCATCGACGCGCAGATTTTTTCGAGGTCTATGGCAGGAGGCGAATTGTTGACTTCCGATAACCGGGTGGATATAAGGATTACATCGGTCCACGCGAGACTGGACGCTTCGTAAGAAAAGAAAACACAGAACACGCGAAATAAGCGGAAATCACGGGAACGTAAGCCCGAGGAAGCAGCGAACGGGTGGAACGTTGTCAACGCATTCCGACATAACGCAGTTGTTGCAGGAGTCGAGGCAGGGCGACCGGGCGGCGCTCGACCGGTTGATGCCGCTCGTTTACGACGAACTCCGCAGGCTGGCGCAGAGCTATCTTCGCAAAGAGCGCCCCGACCATACATTGCAGCCCACAGCACTCGTTCACGAAGCATTCCTGCGGCTTGCCGGCATGGATGCGCAGTGGGAAAACCGCGTCCACTTCTTCGCCGTTGCAGCGCAGGTGATGCGGCGCATCCTCGTAGATCACGCGCGCCGGCGCGGTTACGCCAAACGTGGGAAGGGTGCGCGCCGCGTCTCGCTCGATGAAGCGATCAACCTGAGCCGCGAGCGTGCGCCCGATCTCGTGGCGATAGACGATGCACTCACGAGCCTTTCGGAACTCGATCCGAGGAAATGCCGGATAATCGAATTGCAGTATTTCGGCGGGCTCACCTACGAAGAAACCGCGCTCGCTCTCGGCATCTCTGAGACTACAGTACACAGGGAAGTAAAAATGGCGAAAGCCTGGCTCTATCATGAGTTGAAAAAAGCTGCATCACAGGAGGAGACTGGTACAAAGCGTGAGACAGCAAGAGAGATGACGGAACAAGCGAAATAATACGAAAATTACGGAAAAGCGGTTGACCGATGACTCCCGAACGCTGGCAGCAGATTCAGGAATTGTTTCACTCGGCGCTCGAACGCGCTCCGGATCAACGCGGACCGTTTCTGGATGAACGGTGCGCGGCGGATGAATCGATGCGGCGCGAGGTCGAATCGCTCATAGCGTCGAGCGAGGAGGCCGGAAGCTTTATCGAGGGCGCGGTCCGCGATGCAGCCGAGTCGATGATCGAGGGTGAACCTCAAGCCGGACTGCGCATAGGCCCGTACCGGATCATACGGCGAATCGGGCGCGGGGGAATGGGTGCGGTTTATCTCGCCGAGCGCGTAGATGAGCAGTACAGAAAGCGCGTTGCGATAAAGCTCATCAAGCGCGGACTGGATACAGACGAGGTGATTCGCCGTTTCCGGAACGAACGGCAGATACTCGCGGGACTCGATCATCCTAACATAGCAAGGCTGCTCGACGGCGGTGCGACCGAAATGGGCGCGCCGTATTTCGTTATGGAGTACATAGAGGGTCTGCCGCTGGACCTTTACTGCGACCGGAACCGGTTGACGATCGATGAGAGGCTGCGGCTGTTCCGGACCGTATGTTCGGCGGTCCACTACGCGCATCAGAATCTGGTCGTACACAGGGATCTGAAGCCGGGCAATATTCTGGTTACGCCGGCAGGCGATGTGAAGCTGCTGGATTTCGGCATAGCGAAGGTATTGCTGTCCCAACCCGGCGCTGAAGGGCAAACCGAGACCGCTACGGGGTTGCGGCCGATGACGCCCGATTATGCAAGCCCGGAGCAGGCGCGCGGAGAGGCTATAACGACAGCCAGCGACGTCTATTCGCTGGGGGTATTGCTTTACGAACTGTTGACCGGTCAGCGGCCGTATCGCTTCGGCAGCCGAACACCTCAGGAAGTCGATCGTATAATTTCAGAAACCGAGCCGGAAAAACCGAGCACAGCAATCGCTCGGACCGATAAAGTCGCCGGAACGACCGAAGGAGAGGCAGGCGAAAGCCCGGTTGAAACCGTAAGCCGCACCCGCAGGGATACGCTTGACAGGCTGAGGCGGCGGTTGAGGGGCGATCTCGACAACATAGTCCTGATGGCGCTGCGCAGGGAGCCCCGCCGTCGTTACGCATCGGTCGAGCAGTTTTCCGACGACATAAGGCGGCACATAGATGGGCTGCCGGTCATCGCGCGGCAGGATACGCTCGGCTACCGCACGGTGAAATTCATCAACCGCAACAGGATCGGCGTAGCGACGGGGGCGGTGTTTTTGCTGGGAGCGATTGGATTCGGGATCGTTATGGCGGCTCAATCGGTGCGAATCGCGAGCGAGCGCGATCGGGCGGTAGCGGCTGAAAGGGTTGCCGAAGAACGGCGGGCTGAGGCCGAAAGCGAGCGCGACCGGGCGGTAGCCGCCGAAACGCTGGCGGAGAGCGAACAGTTGGAGGCCGAACGCGCGCGCGATGCTGAGCGCACGCAGCGCCAACTGGCCGAATCGCTGCTCTCACGCGCAATGAAAGCGGAGTCCGAAGCAAGGTTCGAAGCCGTGCGTGCAAGGAACGAAGCGGAAACCGCAAGACAGGTGTCTGGTTTTCTGGTTGGTATGTTCGAGGTTTCCGATCCGGAACGTGCAAGAGGGAGCACAATCACGGCAAGGGAATTACTCGACCGCGGCGCCAACCGCATCTCCGGAGAATTGAAGGACAGCCCTCAGGTGCGGGCTACGCTGATGACCACGATGGGCCGCGTATACGAGCGTCTCGGACTGTACGAAAGCGCCGCGCCGCTGCTCGAAGAAGCGCTCAAAATACGCAGGGGCGACCACGGCGGTGCGAATATAGAGGTTGCGCAGAGCCTGAACAATCTTGCGGAAGTCAGGCGCAGAACCGGGCACGCAGACGATGCCGCAGAGCTTTTTCGTGAAGCGCTCACCATAAAGCGCCGACTGCTCGGCGCCGAACACGCCGAGGTGGCTGAGGTGCTGGACAATCTGGCGATCGTAATGGAGGCGCAGGGCCACTACGGCGAAGCCGAACCGCTTTACCGCGAAGCGCTCGCAATGCGGCGCAAACTGCTGGGCGTCGAGCACGAAAAAGTCGCCGAAAGTCTGAACAATCTCGCCGAACTGCTGCGCAAGAAGGGAGATCTTGCGGGCGCCGAACCGCTTCATCGCGAGGCGCTCGCAATGCGCCGCAGGTTGCTTGCCCCCGACCATCCGACTCTTGCGATCAGCCTCGACAATCTGGCGATCGTGCTTTACAGCAAGGGGGATCTTGCGGGCGCCGAACCGCTTTACGGCGAGGCGCTCGGGATCTTTCGCAAGGTGCTTGGAAACGAGCATCCGGATGTGGCTACGTGTCTCAACAACATGGCTGCCATACGGATCGCACGCGGCGATTATGCTGCGGCCGAACCGCTTTACCGCGAAGCGGCGGAGATCTTCCGCAAACGTTTGGGCGGCGAACATCCGAGCGTGGCGTTCGTTATGACGAACCTGGCGCGCACGCTGCACGGCAAACAGGACTATGATGCGGCGGAATCAATATTCGTCGAGTACCTCGAAATTCGCCGGAAGAAGCTGCGGGCCGGACATCCCGACATAGCACACTCGCTCGTAGGTCTTGGGCAGTTGCTGACCGACAAGGGAAACGCGCAGGACGCGGAGCCGTTGTTGCGCGAGGGCGTGGAGATACGCCGCAAGGCATTTGTAGGCAACGACTGGCGGACAGCCGAAGCCGAGAGCGCGTACGGGGCGTGCCTGTCGGCGCTGGGCAGATTCGCGGAAGCGGAAACATTGTTGCTATCGGGCCACGCCGCATTGACGGCCGGGCGCGGAGAACGCGACAATCTCACATTGCTCGCGCTCAGGCGTCTGGTGGGTCTTTATGAAGCCTGGGGCAGAACAGACGATGCGATGCGCTACCGGAGCAGGGTTCCGAAATAGCGGAACATACGCAATGAATGGGGGAAGGATGGACATCAAGGCAACTACGGCAAGAATTGCGGGACTGGCGATCATTCTGTGCCTCGTCATTCCCACAATCGGTGAAGCCCAGAGAAGGAGAACGCCCGCAACGCGGCGGCCCGCACCCGCTCCGCAACCGCCGCCCATTGACATGGCGGCCGAGGCCGCGCCCGTCGCCGATCAGCTCAAAAACCTGTCGCAGTTCATTTATGTCTACGGCAAGATCGTAAACGGCATCGAATTTGCCGAGCAACAGGACAAGCGCGGCGAGGCGACGCCGGAAATTGCGACCAGAAATCAGAAAACCCGGGAAGGCATTGTTGCAAACATACAGGGCTTGCGCGCCGGAATCGTCAAGGCCGGAGAACGCCTGCAGGCGGAATCCAGGCTGCAGGTTCAGTATCTGAAACTGACATCGGCCGCGGACGCCGTAGCGAATGCGGAAAGGCTTGCAACCGCAGGGCGATATGACGATGCGGGCAAATCGCTCATAACGGCGATCGAGCGCCTGACCGATACAATCATCTCCTTCCGCTGACGAGCAGGAGCAACGACGGAATCGGCGAAACCCGCCAATCCCGGTTCAAATCATTCCAAACGACTTCGGGACATAAAACAGAGATAACGGAACAAACGAAACTAAATCAGACCACGAAACATTGGGACACATCACTGGGTACGCACGCGCCCTCGCGTGCTTTCGGCGGCGAATACAAGCACGCGAGGGCGCGTGCGTACCCAGTTGCCGACTCCGTTGTGTGTACCATTCTGCTGTGGATTGATTTAGACGGAAAAGACGGAAATATTCAGCTAACCGCCGGTCATCAGCAGCCCGATCCGCTCGGCGTCCCTGCTTGAAGGATCGACCTCGCCGACCACGCGCCCCTGATACATAACCAGCACGCGATCGGCGAGCGAAAGCACCTCTTCGAGTTCCGCCGATATGAGCAGAATTGCCGCGCCCCCGTCCCGAAGTTCGATCAGTTTTCTGTGGATGAATTCAATCGCGCCTATATCGACTCCGCGCGTGGGTTGCGATACAAGCAGAAGTTTGGGTTTGAGATCGAACTCGCGCCCGATGATCAGTTTCTGCTGATTGCCGCCCGAAAGCGCTCGCGCCGGCAGATCCGGATCGGGCGGACGCACGTCGAAATCCCGAATCAGACGTTTGGCCTTGCCCTCGATTGCGGCGTCATCGAGCAATCCCCAGCGCGTCGGAGCTACGGGCGCTCGATAATGAGCGCCGAGTATGGCGTTGTCCGCCAGATCGAACTCCAGCAGCAATCCCCTTCGGTGCCTGTCTTCCGGAATATGCGCCACACCGAGTTCCTTTACCTGACGCGCATCCAGCCCGCGAAGCTCGCGCCCCTTCAGGCTGATGTTTCCCGCCGTAGCCGCGCGCAAACCGGCGAGTATCTCCATCAGCTCGGTCTGTCCGTTGCCCTCGACTCCCGCGATGCCGACGATTTCACCCGCGTGCACATCGAATGAAATGCCTGACAACGTATCGCGTGAAGGACCGTCTTTGCCTCCAACAAGCCGCAGGTTGCGTACGGCAAGCACCGCTTCCCCGGGTTCGGCCCGCTGTTTTTCCACTCGCAACAACACGTCGCGGCCGACCATCAGGCGCGCAAGTTCCGCCGCATCGGTTTCCGCCGTAACCCGGTGTCCGACCACGCGCCCGTCGCGCATAATCGTTACGTTGTCCGAAAGCGCCAGCACCTCGCTCAGTTTGTGTGTGATGATGATTATGGTCTTGCCCTGTTCGCGCATCGAGCGGAGTATGCGGAAAAATTCTTCGACCTCCTGCGGCGTGAGCACCGCGGTAGGTTCATCGAGGATCAGTATGCGCGCACCGCGATAAAGCGCCTTCAATACTTCGACGCGCTGCTGCTGCCCTACCGACAGATCCTCTACGCGGCGATGAGGATCCAGATCGAAGCCGAAATCGTTCGACAATCGGCGCACCTGTTCCTCGGCCTTGCGGTAGTCGATGCGCGCCGGGGTTCCGGGTTCGGCGCCCAGCACTATGTTTTCGAGCACGGTCATCGGCGGAACGAGCATGAAATGCTGATGCACCATGCCGAGTCCCATGGCGATTGCATCGTGGGGCGAGCCGATGTCGGCGTGCTTGCCGTCGAGATAGATTTCTCCTTCATCGGCCCGGTAAAAGCCGTAAAGGATCTTCATGATCGTAGACTTTCCGGCGCCGTTTTCGCCCACTACGGCGTGTATGGTCTGCGCCGGAATTGCAAGATCGATTCCGTCGTTCGCCGTCACCGCGCCGAACCGCTTGGTGATGCCTCGCATCTCGATGATGTTCATACGCCCCCACGCCGGGGAAGAAGAGAGATGACGGAACATACGAAATAAGACGGAAACTACGGAAATATTCAACTTTTCCGTGATTTTCGTTTCATTTCGTTTGTTCCGTCATCTCTCTTCCATCACTCAGCAATCCCTATTTCGCCATCGCGTCGGTCACCTTTATCCGGCCCGCGATTATCTCGCGTTTGGCCGCCTCGACCTTTTCGATCACCTCATCGGGTATGAGTGGTTTGTTGTACTCGTCGAGCGCATAACCGACTCCGTCGTTTTCCAGGCCGTATACGTGAACGCCGCCGCGGAAATTACCCTCGACTTCTTCCTTGATGACGCTGAATACGGCATTGTCTATTCGCTTGATCATGCTCGTCAGAACGTACCCGGGCTTGATCCAGTTCTGGTTTGCATCGACGCCGATGGCGAACTTCCCGTATGCCTCGGCCGCGTCGAATACGCCGAGCCCCGAATTGCCTGCCGCCTGAAAAATGATGTCGGCGCCCTGCTCGTATTGAGCATTGGCCAGTTCCCTTCCCTTGCCGGGATTGTTCCACGCGGCGTCCGTTATGCCGACAAAATTCCTGATCACGCGGATTTTCGGATTCACGTATCGCGCTCCCTCTTCATAACCCGTAGCGAATTTGTGAATGAGCGGTATGTCCATTCCGCCGACAAACCCCAGAATCCCCGTTTTTGAAGTATAGGCTGCGATCATGCCCACGAGAAACGATCCTTCGTGTTCCTTGAACAGCAGGCTTGCAACGTTCGGAAGATCCGCGACCGAATCGATGATGACGAAGTGCAGTTGAGGATAATCGGAGGCAACCTGCTTCAGAATCGGCCCCTGGGCGAACCCTACGCCGATCGTGGTGCTGTAGCCGTATTGCGCAAAGGCGCGAAGAGCCGGTTCGATCGAGGTCGGATCGCCGGGTTCTACGTCACGCAGCGTAATGGGAAGCTCCCGCTTCGCGCGCAACACGCCCTGATAAGCCGCCGCGTTGAACGATCTGTCGTCCTTGCCTCCGATGTCGAATACGATCCCTACCCTGGTCAACCCGTCGTCGGATTCCCCCGCGCGGCTCAATCCACAACCGCCGAGGGTTATACATATAACTGCCGCTGCAAGGCCGATGCCGATCTTATGGCTTGTCATAACACCTCCCTGACGAGCGGCCGTGCAACAGGCTCATCTTCCGCAATCCTGTAAGCAGCCTGTAACCGGTTGCACAAAGCGTCGGCCGGTCCCTCATCGTTGTAGTAAGCGGTTGCAAGCGGCTCTCCGCGGTCTACGCGATCGCCGCGTTTTGCGTGCAGTTCGACGCCCGCGCCGTAATCGATTGCGTCTTCGAGCCTGCGCCGTCCGCCGCCCCAGTCCATCACGATCCGGCCGATTTCGTCGGCTGCGATTTCATCAACATAGCCCGAACGTTCTGCGATTATTACGCGGGAATGTTTCGCTCCCGGCAGTCTATCGGGTTCATCGCACACGCCGGCATCTCCGCCCTGCGCCTTTATAACACGTCTGAAACGCTCCAACGCTTCGCCCGATTCAATCGCGCCCCTAATGCTGCGCCTTGCATTATCCGGGTCTTGGGTCACTCCGCCCACGACGAGCATATGCGCCGATAGCTCTATGCACAGTTCGGCGAAATCGCCCTTGAGATTCCCGTGCAGCACGGAGATAGCCTCGCGCGTTTCCACGGCATTGCCCACCCAGCGGCCCAGCGGTTGGTTCATATCGGTCAGGAGCGCCGATACCCGTTTGCCGAGTTTTCGGCCCACATCGATCATCGTAGCTGCAAGCGAGCGCGCGTCGTCGAACTCCTTCATAAATGCGCCCGCGCCGAACTTTACATCCAGTACCAGTCCGTCGATGCCCTCGGCCATTTTCTTGGACATAATCGACGCGCACATAAACGACGGATGAGGTACGGTAGCGGTGAGATCGCGCAGGGCATAAAGCTTTCGATCTGCGGGAGCAATCTCGCGCGTTTGACCTATGAGCGCCAGACCGCAACGTTTCAGCACGCTGCGAAATTCGTCGAGCGAAAGGGCCGTGCGGAAACCGGGAATGGATTCGAGTTTGTCGAGCGTGCCGCCCGTGTGGGCAAGCGCGCGGCCCGAAATCATCGGAACCGCTACGCCGCAGGCCGCCGCAGCCGGCGCAATGACGAGCGAAGTTTTGTCGCCCACGCCGCCCGTGGAATGTTTATCTACTTTCGGCAGCGGCACATCGGGATGAGCAAGCACTTCGCCGGAATGGAGCATTTCCTCCACAAGCGCCCGCGTTTCGTTTTCATCCAGACCGCGCAGGAATGCGGCCATCAGCCAGGCGGACATCTGGTAATCCGGAATCTCATCGTGCGTGTAGCCGCGGATCAGAAACGCTATTTCTTCGGGCGTGTGTACAAACCCGTCGCGCTTTTTCTCTATCAAATCCTGTGGACGCATAAAAGATTCCGCTGAAGACTCCGCTGTAAATTCCGTTGTAAATTCCGTTGAAATTACTCCGCAGTCGATGCTGCAATCAGTACCACGGCATCTGCAGCAATCGCCTCGCCCCGCCCTACCGCACCAAGTCCCTCGGCGGTTTTCGCTTTGAGATTGACTCGCTCGGGTTCGATGCCCAGGGCTTCGGCCAATCGCGCGCGCATAGCCGGGATGTAAGGCTTCATTCTCGGGCGTTCGGCGTGTATCGTAGCGTCTGCGTTTTCGACGCGGTAGCCGCGCTCTGCGAGCATTTCCATCACTCTTCCAAGCAGCGCCATACTGTCGACGCCCGCGTACTCAGGATCGCGGTCGGAAAAATGCGAACCTATGTCGCCAAGACCGGCGGCGCCGAGAAGGGCGTCGCAAAGTGCGTGCGTAAGGCTGTCGCCGTCGGAATGTCCGAGCAATCCCCGTTCGTGTGAAATCTCGACGCCGCCGAGCACAAGCCGCCTTCCCTCGACCAGCCGGTGAATGTCAGATCCTATGCCGATGCGGTGCATTCCCCTTACAATTCTCCGTTTCCTTTATCCTCCGCATCAATGGATGCGAAAGATGCGAACAGATGTTCGGCGAGCGCGAGATCATCCCGCGTGGTGATCTTTATGTTGCGCGCCGATCCTTCCACAACCGCTACGCGTTCGCCCAGATATTCTACGAGCATTGCATCGTCTGTAAACGTCTCGGGCGAGAGCGCCCGTGCGATCATTTCATCGTTTGCGCGGCGCAGCAACTCGAATCTGAATGCCTGGGGCGTTTGCGCACGGTATATTCTCCGTCGGTCGAGGGTTTGTCTTATATAGCCGTCTTCGACCTGCTTGATTGTGTCTGTGGCGGGAAGCGCAAGGATCGCGGCGCCGACATCGCTTGCGCGCCGGATGACGGCTGAAATCTGTGCGGTAGTAACGAATGGGCGCACTGCATCGTGTACGGCGACGATCTTCGGCTGCAGGCGTGCTGCCGCATCGAGTGCGCGCCGGATGGATTCGCTGCGCTCGCTGCCGCCTTCGGCGACGATCAGCGGCTTGCATATTCCGCGGCTGCAAGCTTCATCGGGAAATGATGAAATTCGATCCGGTGTGAGCGCGACTACGAGCGCATCTATATCCGGGCAAAGATCGAAACGCAGCAGCGTATGGATCAGGATGGGGGCGCCTGAGAGTTCGATGAACTGTTTCGGAATCGAACCGCCGAGACGGACGCCGCTGCCGGCGGCTGGAATGATGGCTACGTTCATGGAAAGCCCTGGGTAATCCGGTAACAAAGTTTCTTGTATTCCTCGGCCGCATAAGCGGCACGATATCTGTAGCTTGGCCCCAGGTCAACTTGAAAAGTACGTCCGAGCCCTGACGGGGCGGCCATCTATCGACCCGGCCGGGCAACGGCATTGAATTAAATCAATCCACAGAGGATTGGTACAAAGCGGGAGACAGCAAGAGAGATAACGGAACAAACGAAATGAAACGAAAAGAACGGAATAGTCGAATATGTTCGTAGTTTCCGTCTTATTTCGTTTGTTCCGTTATCTCTCTTTTTTTGTCCCGAAGGTGTGGCGTGATTTAAGCCAGCAACTTTTCGCCATACTTATGAAGACGCCTCGCGCATCGGTCTTCTTCGTCAGGTTGCCGTTGGCGTCGTACTGAAAGCTGATCGTTCCGCTCTCGGGATTGACGGCCGATGTCAACCGCCCGAGGCTGCTGTAGTTGAACGTCCGCGTCTGGGTGATCGACGATCCGCCGCCGTTCGGCACTCCCGTCTGCGAGGTCTGCGTCAGGTTGCCGAGCGCGTTGTAGGTGTAATTGGTCGGCTGCGCGGGCGAGGTCACAGTGCCGAGGTTGCCGCCGCCGTCCGGTTCATCGACTCGCACAAGTCGGCCGAGATGATAGACATTGCCGAATCTTCTCTCTGGCAATTATAGATCTACGCATAATTAATTGAACAAAAAATATTTGGAGCACTCGGCATAAACACCTTGAAGCGCGGTTGAACGCTGAAGCGATCTAAAGCCGCTACGTGCCGCATTTAGTAACTCCGTGGTACTGGTGAATGAGCGATTATGACTCTCTTGTTTTCGGAAAACTCTCCAGACATGCCCCTGCGGATTGAGCTGCGGGCTATAACTCGGCAAGTAGTAGAGGGCGAAGTTGTCGCGATGAGTTTCCAGGAAGTCGGTTACAACCGCTCCTTTATGATAAGGTGCGCCATCCATAATCACGATCAGAAAGCCGTCGATCGCCGAGCGAAAGTCGCGCAAAAAAGCGAGAAAGGTGTTTTGGGTGAAATAGGCTGTCTGCACGCGATAGCGGAAAGAGCAGCTCGAGATCAGGCCAAAAGTTTTTACACCTTTGTGTCGTCCGAAGGTGGGGGCAGTCGGCGTTTGGGCGATGCGCGCCCAAGTTTGATGAACTGTGCCTTGAGTCGCCAGACTCATTTCATCCTCAAAAAAGATCTGCGCGTGTGTTGTCCGTGCCAGGTGCGCAATCTCCCGTCTGGTCGTGGTTTCCCAGTGATATTGCGCCGCCGCATCAGCCAGCGCCAATATCCTTTGTGGCTTTTGAACGCTAAAACCTCTAGCGTGCAAAATCTTGGCGACGTGGTTCGGGTGGTATCTGACGCCGAAGTGAGACCGGATGATCATTGCCACCCGTCGCGCATCCCACACGTTGTTGGGGAATCCGGAAGCGACTGCGCCGGCATCGACCAAGTCGTCCAACAGCGAGAACTCTTCTTCACTCATTTCTGCCGGACGCCCCGGATGCGGCTTGGTCATCAACGCTTCATAACCGTCATCAAGATAATTGTTGACCCAATTCGACACCGTGCTGAAGGCTACGCCCAGGCAGGCTCCGACTTCACGCTAACTGTGGTTGCGCGAAACCATAATCAAACCTCGAATACGAAGTACTGTGTCGCAGGCTCCCGCTTTCTTCGCTTCCGCCGAAAGCTCTTTCAAGTCGCGCACAGAGCTTGGGGACAATTGCAATCCTCGACAATATCGACCCATCGGCACCCTCCCTTTTTTAGGAGCAGGGTACCTTCTCAGAGGATTTGTTCAATTATTTATGCGTAGGTCTATATGTCTCAAACATTCTCCAAATCTCTTATTGCTTTCTGCGCATCTAAATGCCCCATCTCTGCAGCTTTTCTATACCATTTGACCGCTAACCTGACATTCTGCTTTACACCTAATCCTATTTCGTAACAGTATCCAATCACATACTGAGCTTCAATACTACCTTTGCGCGCTGCTTTTCTGTACATATGAATAGCTATCTTATAATTCTTGTTTACATCAATGCCATAGAAATAATGCGCCCCTAGTATTTCTAGTGCTTCAGTAACTCCTTGGTCTGCAGCTAATTTATGCCATCTAATTGCACGCTTAGCATCTTTTTCTACTCCATGGCCTTTTCTCAAGCAGATACCTACCTCATACTGTGCATCAGGATGCCCTTGTTTTGCTGCTTTCAGAAAATACTCATATGCTTTTTTATAATTCTTGCGTACTCCTATCCCATGAATATACCAGTTACCGAGGGCATATTGTGCAGAAGGGTTGTTATTATCTGAAGCTCTCCGCAACAACATCACACACTGCTTTCTATGATTCTCGGCGTCTTCTTGCAAAGCAAGATAATTAGCCAATTCATATTCTGCTTGCGGGTCACCTATGCTCGCTTGCTTTTGGAGTATTTCGAAGGACTTTCTTTTCATAGAGTTTGTCTTTCATCTTTCTCAATCTCTTGGTTCGATACGCGGCCACCGTCGCCTACAGTCAGGATCTGGACAAGGGTTAGGCCTGCTCGGCTTGCGAGAGTTGGAATCAACTGGCCTAGGAGGCCAAGGCCCTTTATGCTTATCGTGATC